>AP018181.1:0-477485 GCA_002368155.1 Nostoc carneum NIES-2107 | reverse complement strand
ATCCCCAATCCCCAATCCCCAGTCCCCAGTCCCCAGTCCCCAATCCCTACTTCACCCGCAATTTCAATGTTGCAGTCGTGTTAGCATCGACTTTTTGCTTTTCCCACAACATAGGGTGATATTCAGTTTTGCGCCAGGGGTCAATCATGTCTGTGTAGTGGGTATGGAAGGCGTGACCTGATTGACCGGGGGTGTGAATGGCTACAGAGTTGTCGAGATTTTTTAAGTCTACGACCATGCGGAGGGAGGGAATATCAGTTACCTCGAAAGATTTATTTGCTTTCCAGCGATTAGCATTCACGCTTTCCCCGTTCCCCGCAGTGGGGAATGCACCACGATTAAATAAAGCTTCAATGGGTGCTAAACCTGATTTGCCTAAGGTAGCATTCCGAAAAGTCACGGTATGTAAATCACCCCAGTTCCATGATTTGGGGTCTTTACCTTGAAGGCGTTCGAGTTCATCTACAGCTTTGGTGAAGGACTGGCGGAGAATTTCGTCGCGGTTTTCCACTTTTGCTGTGTTGCGGTTGTCCCACCAGCTACTATTGGGCTTTTTAACGAGATTTTTTACCACAGCATACCAGCGATCGCCTCCATCAGGATAATATTCTGGGGGTAATTGATCGTGGAAGGTGTCGGCTAGTAGGTGTTTCCAGAATACTTCAAATAAAGCTGCTGCGGGCGATCGCATTTCTAGCTGTAAGTTCCAATCTAGTAGCAGCTGTTTGGCGGCTTCGTGTCGTGGGTTATTTAGGGAAATATTATTGAATAAAGGTACTAGGGTTTGGGCATTTAAATTCTGGTTGTCACCCTGAATCAACTCTACTTCTAGTAAGGAGAGAATTTGCTGTGATTTGGCAATCATCTCCACAATGCGCTGGGCGCGATAGCCGTAAACCCAATCTGTGGTAATTAAATAAGGATAATTATTTTGTACTAAGTTATTGGCGGTAGCAATATAACCTTGAGATGGATTAAAACTTGTGGGTAGTTGCTCAAAGTCAATATACCCTTGCCATTCGTAGTCATCTGTCCAGCCAGGAACCGGATAACGCCCCTTACCTTTAGCCCGGATAGGGAATTTACCAGGCATTTGGTAGCCAATGTTGCCATCAACATCAGCATAAACAAAGTTCTGGGCTGGAACATCAAAGTTCTCTACGGCTTGGCGAAATTCTTGCCAATTTTGAGCGCGATTAATTAGGGGAATGGCGTATCCTAAAGTGGAAGGTTCTAAAGCTGTCCAGCGTAAGGCTACAGCATATTTTGGCGGAACTTCTACGCCGCTTTTTGCGGGAAACTGCTGGAGTTTAGCGGAGACATCCGAAAGAATGGGGCCATGTCTGGTGTAGCGTACTGTTTGAACAATTGGCTTACTTCCCGCAACTTGAATTGTCTCCTGTACGAGTTGCATATCTACCCATTTGCCATTTACCTCATATTGGTTGGGGTTTGCAGGGTTGATTTTCTCAATGTACAAATCCATCACATCTGGTTCAACGTTAGTTACACCCCAAGCAATGCGATCGCTATGACCGATAATTACTCCTAGCATCCCCGCAAAGGAAAAACCTGTGACGTTGTAGGGACATTCGCTATTTTTAGGCGTACAGTGCAAACCAACTTCGTACCAAATAGAAGGCATTTGTACTGCTAAATGGGGGTCATTTGCTAATATGGGCTTGCCTGTGGTGGTGCGAGAACCAGATATTACCCAATTATTAGAACCTATACCTATTGCTCTGGAGCCAATTAACTCTTCTAAAGCCTTCATGGGTTGGTTAATTGTGGCTAAGGCTTGGGTAATGGGTAATTGAGAGTCTGTAATATGAGCAGCAATTAGTTGTGTTTCGTCAAAATCATCCTGTTCGCCTGTTTTGCGTTTTTGCGAATCAGGTAAGATGACTGGTAAATCTTGGGGGTATGGGGGAAATAGTTCTTCAACCTGAGCCAAATTTAAGGTTTTCAGCAGAATGGTACGTTCAATTTCGCGCTCAAAGTTTCTCCCCAAGTCGTAAGCCATGACTTTACCCCAGGTGAGGGAGTGGAGCAGTTGCCAAGGTTCCGGCTTATACCCAGGATTCAGCAATTTCAACATGGCATATTCTAAACTAATGGCACTGCCTTGATGCTCTGCTAAATAAGCGTTTACCCCTTGAGCATAAGCTTCCAGATATGCCTTCATCTCTGCATTCACTTGTTGGATTTCTTGCTGCGCTATCCTCGCCCAACCCATTGTCCGCAGATATTTGTCAGTAGCTATTTGAGAAGAACCAAACATCTCTGCTAGTCGCCCAGAACCAATGTGTCGCCAAAAGTCCATTTGCCAAAAGCGGTCTTGAGCGTGGATATACCCTTGCGCCATAAATAAATCATGGGAGTTGGTAGCATAAATATGCGGTACGCCCCATTGATCACGTTGGACTGTCACCTCAGCCTTCAGCCCCGCAAGTGCGATCGCTCCATTTTCTTTGGGAAAGGATTGCCTTACAGTATAAGTGGCAAATCCTACTATTAATAAACCCAATAATAATAGTAAGATAATTGTCTTTTTGAGTAACTTTTGCAACCAAATCTTCTTGGCTCTTCTCATTGCGCGGGCCGTGGCATATTTTATGAAACCATCGGACATTGTACTGCTTAGAGCGCGCTATTTATTCTCTCGACACAAGATTTAGATTTAATCGCTCAAAAGCGAGTATTTTACAGCAGATTTTTCTATCTCATCCCTTTTGCATCTGTCACCGATTCTTGCACCCTGAAAACGCAATCCCGAAACTCAATCCTGATTTGCTCACCTCGACTGATAATTTCTGGCGATATCTTCCTTACCAGACAATTTTTAGCTTTTTATGAGATGCCTATAAGTTGGAGTCGATGAGTAGCAAAATATAACTTCTATCATTAACCGATATCTTCTTGTAATCTCACCTTGGCATTCGCTATGTTGAGATCAGCAATTGATTGTACTGGTTGGATAGTAGTGAGATGTGATGATATCTGTGCTCCTAATTTACGCAAACAAGTAAGTTTATCCATTGTAGTGAAATTGAGATTGCTGAAAATCTCTTTAGCGGCTCGCACAGAAATTAAGTTGAGAGGGATAGATTTTTTGATGTTGGAGTCTAATTTTTGGACGAAGCCATTAAATACAACTAAGTCTAGGTGTTGACCTAGATCTGCTGCAAAAACTTCACTAATTGTTCTTAAAGTGATAGAGGCTATGATATTTTCATATAATTCCTCAATTTCTCGTAGCGTTCTGGGAATTCCGTAAATTTCATCTTTGCCGCCATCGTACCGCAACTCTGCAATTGTGGGAATAATTTTCCACACAGGGAGTTGATAATCAATTACTAATTGTTTGGCTTCCGAGATATAAGCTACTTGAAATTGCTGTGGAAACGCCACCTTGTTTTCATCCGTATAGGATATGTATTGCAAATCTTCTAAGGTTGGATATTCTGAACGTTCTAATACCATTTCATTGTAAAGAACTACAGTAGATTCAACTCTGGCGTAGTAAGCTTCCTCTAATTCATCTACCTCAGCATTGCGCTTTTTAGTTTCTAAGATTGCACTATGTTTATGCCATTCATAATTGGCTTTTAAGCGCTCTATTGATAATTGGCGACTAGTTTCTTTCTCTTCATATTTCTGCTTGGCAAGTTGATAATTTAATTCTGCATTTTGCAAAGATTGCTGATATTTTTTTTCTAAAAAAGGTAGCCTTTGCATTAACCAATGAGGTAACGAAAGCGGTTTGTGAAATTTTGGTTTTGGTAATGCAATTGATAATTGCTTAGGAGTTTCCATTGCGGGGAATGTATCGCGAATCCGCAAGTTATCAAATGAAACTATATCTTCTACTGCTAGAGTATGCTCTAGGAGAGTCTGTAACTCATTTATCCAATCTGCTATTTCTGCATTAATCTCATCAACATCACTCAATCTTTGTTCTAAATAATTTGGCTGATGCAGTTTTTTCTTTTGCTGTAATAGTTTTTTCGCTTTATTGGCAGCACGTTTTCTTTCTATTTCCTCCTGTCTATGAGAGCGAGCACACTCTTTGGCAGTATCTTTAACCAGACTAGATGGTATATTTTTTTTCATCTTTAGCAGCTCCTAATGTCTGGGGTCATAAAAACTTTTATGGTAGCAAGATACATTTTATTTGCCCTCATAGTACCTAACTATTTATTTTGGCTGTGATTGTAAATAATCATGCTAGCGTGACGAAGAGAAACCAACAATATATATTCAAGATTACTTTTCAGTGAAAATACTGAAAATTCAACTATTCAACGACTGGACAAAAAAAATTGTAGAAGCTAGTCTATCGCTCGTAAACCCTGGTTGATATTGCTACCAGGATTTCACAATTTTTTACTCTAAAAACAGAATAATTTTATGTAATATTTCTAACTTCATAAACATAAAAAAACCTCTTACAAAAATTTATCTGATATCTAGCGCAATACAACTTCATTGTCAGTAAAGGATAAATCATGACCATAACCCTCCTGAAGCTTATACCCTTGACTAACAGTGAGCTATTCAACATATTTTATAAACATATAGCTATATATAGTTATAAAGAATAAACATCTTATTGTTGCTGTAATATTTCTTTGAACTTAACCAAATATTTACCCAGATACTTGTTGAAACTCTGAGTGGAAAATAGTTAAATTTCATACTAAATTTCAACCTGTGTGTGTCCGTGCTCATGCTTGAGCAAAAGTATTGATCAGTCATAGAGTATTTTTGGTCAAAAAAAATACTAATCTTACTAAGATGATGCGATCGCTATCCTCATAAAACACCTCCCTGTTTAGATGTAACTTTCTTAACGTCACGAATGCCAAAGAGGGAAACTCGCTATATGTCGCGCCTCCGAGAATATACTGCGACTTTCTCCCTACTTTGCGTCTAAGCGTAACTGCGTGACGCTGGCCCTAACTTTTGATCGGTAGCCTATAGAACATGATATTAGACTGATATTAGATATTCACTACAAAAATTACTGTATCCGCCAAAATCGCGAAAAAAATTTCTAGGAGAATCTTCCACAAAAGGTAAAATAGCGAGAATTACTTGATATAGCTGGGATAGCGGGAGGTAAAAAATGGGATTAGCTGGGGTGAGAATTGTGTTGGTAGAACCAGCTGGCCCCATGAATGTCGGTTCAATCGCCAGGGTAATGAAAAATTTTGGCTTGCATCAGCTGGTAATCGTCAATCCTCAATGCGATCGCCTGTCGATGGAAGCTATGAAAATGGCAGTTCATGCCAAAGAAATTTTAGAATCTGCTGTGGTGGTGGAAACTTTACCAGCCGCTTTACAGGGATGTGTTCGAGTTATGGCTACGACGGGAAGAGTTAGCAGTTGGGACATCCCTTTAGAAAATCCCCGCACTGCACTTCCTTGGTTACTCGCAGAACCAGAAAAACCAGTGGCGCTGGTTTTTGGTCGGGAAGACAGGGGATTAAGTAACGAAGAATTAAATTATGCTCAAAGGTTCGTCACGATTCCCAGCAATAAAAATTATCAATCCTTGAACTTGGCAACAGCGGTAGCAATTTGTTGTTATGAAATGGCTCAATTTATCGAGCAACCAGAAGCTGAACCCACATTAGCCACAGAAATTGCTCCTTGGGAGATGCGGGAAGCATATTACCAAGAATTAGAATCTTTATTGCTGCAAATTGGTTATCTTTACCCCCATACCGCCGCCAGTCGGATGGAGAAATTCCGCCAGTTATATAATCGTACACAGCTGCAAACTACAGAAGTAGCTATGTTACGGGGAATTTTGCGGCAGGTAGAATGGGCACTGAAAAATGCTCGCGATCGCGAAAACTGCGATTCGTAGATTAACATATACCCATTACTCCCCCCAAAATAGATAATATGGCCTAAACTAAACACAAAAATGCTACTTAGTGGCAAAAAGTGATGTCTGTATTTCAGTGCTTGAGAAGAAATTTTTGGTTTGGGAGTTGGCATAAACAAGTGCATTGGGTCGCAAGGAGTAGCCGTGTCAGAATCGATTGACAAACAAATACCTTTCTCGCGGCGTGAACCCAAAAACCGCCGCCAGCGTCCACGCAAAGTCCAAAAGGTGGAACAAAAAAAGACGAAAGTACCCGCGCAGAAACGTGCTGGTGCAAAAGAAGCGCCACTGACGCGTGTAACAAATAGTAACAGTTATACACCAATGGTGGTTGGCGGCTCTAGATCCAAGGCAGGATTAGTCATGCCAGCAGCAGTCAAACCCATACCTAGAAACAAGGTAGCTACTCCACAAGTGCAATCCAACACTGTGAAGTTAAAAACAGTGCGGGTAAATCAGCATGGGGTGGCAAAAACTGTGGTGCGATCGCGCAAGACGCGTTTAAAGCCAATGGCTAGAACCCTGCTATATACCTTACGGTTGTTAATCGTAGGTGTTGGGATTGGTGCCATTATGGGTACGGTGTTATCTATATTAGATCCAGCTTCGCGGATGACTCCCACATCTTCATCCTCATCTAATACCAACGCCGGACAAACCCAACCTACCCCCAATGCTGCAACACCCTCGGGACTATCTTTATCACAAGAAATTCCCTCATTAAAAACTGCCGTGCAAAACCTGGCGGCTGCAAACCCTAGTCTGACACCAGGGGTTTTATTAGTTGATTTAGATACAGGTTCTTATGTAGATATTAATAGTGCCGCCAGTTTCCCCGCAGCTAGTACAATTAAAATTCCTATCTTAGTAGCCTTTTTCCAAGATTTAGATGCAGGGAAAATCCGGCTAGATGAAATGCTGACCATGCAGCAAAGTATGATTGCTGGTGGTTCTGGAAATATGCAATACAAGCCGGCGGGAACCCAGTATTCGGCTTTAGAAGTCGCCACAAAAATGATTACGATCAGCGACAATACAGCTACAAATATGCTGATTGCGCGCTTGGGAGGAATAGAAGCACTTAACCAAAGGTTCCGCAGTTGGGGTTTAACAACTACAGCCATTCGTAATCAACTCCCCGATTTACAAGGAACCAATACCACCAGTCCCAAAGAATTAGCCACATTAATGGCGATGGTAAATCAGGGGAACTTGGTGAATATGCGATCGCGCGATCGCCTACTCGATATTATGCGCCAAACTGAAAGAGATAATTTGCTCCCATCCGGTTTAGGCACAGGCGCTACTATTGCCCATAAAACAGGCGATATTGGTACAATGCTGGCAGATGCAGGTTTAGTTGATATTCCTACTGGTAAGCGCTACATAGCCGCAGTCATGGTACAGCGTCCCAACAACGATGCGCGCGCCGAAAAACTGATTAGCGGCATTTCGCGTGCAGCTTACCAACAATTTAGCCAAAATGGTGCCATCCCCAATGTGACAAGTAGCCCTATACCAACCACTGGTTATCAGACTCCAGTTATGTCACCCTCTGCACCCAACAGTGGTGTTAATACTGTACCAGTAATGCCCAATAATGGGGTTAACAATGTACCCATGATGCCTAACAATGGGGGTAATGCATTACCCATGAATGGTTATCCTGCCCCAGTTATGGCTCCTTACCCAAATGGTATGGTAAATCCTATGCCGAATACTGGTTATCCATATCCAGTCATGAATCCCCAATATTACCCACCAAGATAAGGCAAGGGGCAGGGGGCAGGGAGAGAAAAAAATTCTGTTTTTTGGGCGAATATTAGGAATTATCGTTTATTTTTAGACGCATATGATATTGGGGAGCAGTGACAAAGGTTTTGGTTTAGCATTTGGTGTTTGTAGGTTTTTATACTAATTATTGTGAACGCGGTAGAATATTTAAACCTGCAAACCCGGATAAAACCTAGAGTTCTTAATTACGAATTACAAATTACGAATTACTGAACACCTCTGAAGACTGAAAATAAATGAAGAATACTCATCAAAAGGATGAAGTGTGAAAGCTGATGATTTCTAATCTTCATCCTTTATCCTTCATAGTTTTTAATTCTTCATTTAAATATGGAATCAACAACACCTTCTATCCAATTTTTTTCAGGACTTTTTGAAGAACTGAGTAATGTCAGCTTGCGGCGTGAAGTTCGCACTGGTAAACGTATAGTAGTCATGTTTTTTGAAAAATTACAAGCTATAGAAGGGTTTAATAGCTTTACTAAACCATCTTTAAATTCATTACGTTTAACTGATGAAGAAGGAGAAATTAATGTAACTCCTTCTTCTACTCGCTTTATTTTTGGTGGTGATGAAGGTGATGAATTACAGCGAGTGGAATGTAAATTTGAAATTGAGCAAGATGACCATTGGGAAAGATTTATGCGTTTTATGCACCGCTATGCTGAAGCCAATGGCATGGAATACGGCGAACGTTAGATAAATTGAGTGCGTTACCGACGAAATATTATGCGTGAAAATCCAAGATGATGCCATCTTTTGCACGCATATACAGTACTGGTGTAGCAAAGTCGCGTTGATTTAATCCGATTTCTTGAGAGATGGCGTTGCGGGTTGTTTGGATAGCAGCGTCTACAGGATAGCCGAGAGCCAGGGTGCGGTAAAATTCATCAGCAAAAATCTTGGCGGTGGTGTCACGGATAGAATATTGCATCGCCACTACCGCAGGGATTCCCCGTTGTACGAGATTGGGTGCGATTCCGGTAAAGATTTGCTGTTCTGACACCTCTGCGCCTTGACAGGAATTGAGTACAGCTAACCCCAAGCTGCGGTAGCCTAAGAAGAAGTTGGCGAAACTTTCTTCATCCATCAATTTAGCTTGCTTATTGTTATCTTCTAGGGCAATGTAGCCTTTGTTGTCTTTAAAAACACCATGCCCGATGAAGTGGAATATATTATAGGGTTTTTCGCGCAGCTTTTGATTAATGTTGCGGGTGGTAGCTTCTTTGATAATATCTAATTCTATTTGACCTGCTTTGATGTGTGTTTCCAGCGCCGAGTTAATCAGCGTTGCTTCGCCAGTTGCGTCTAATGTAGCTAAGTCATTCGGAGATGAAATGACGAGTAGCACTTTTAGGGGTAACTTAGCGGTTATGATATCGCGTTTTAGCAGGGGAACATCAATATAGCGAGAAAGCACTGTTTCGATGTTGTTTCCTAAAAAAGTATTGGTTTCTGCGTCATAGAGGAATTCCCAGGGGAGTGCGGCTAATTGGGGAGATTGAAATATTAAGCGCAAACGAACGTTTTCTTTATTTGCTTGCGCCCCTGCTATTGTGGCATGGAAGCGAGCGTTAATTTGGTTGGGAAACAGTGCTTGGTAAAGTTGGTTGCCTAATCTTTTGAGTAATTTATCATTTGTTTTGTTCAACTCAATCAGTTCTAAGGCTAGTTCAATTTCGTTCATGTCTAAGCGGAATTCACTTGAAACATCACCTTGTTCTGAAGAGGCGCGAATTTGGTGATTTTTATCAACTAATATTTGAAAATCTTGGTATTGCATAGTTTTTGATTCTGTTTGAGTCGTGTTTTCAATCGAGGCAGAATGAAAAATTTCATGGTTATAAAATTTGTAACGCTCTTGAATTTTTGAAATAATATCCTTTGCACTGTTTACTCTAGTTAATCGTAATTTCCATAATTCAGGAAGTATTTCGGAACTAGAGATTTTTTCTAATGCTCTTGCGGCAGAACTACTCACAGAATAATCTTGATCATTCAAAGCATGAATCAATGGTGCTACCGCCTGACTATCTTTAATTTCTCCTAATGCTCTTGCGGCAGAACTACGCACCCAATAATCTTGATCATTCAAAGCATGAATCAATGCAGCTACCGCCTGGCTATCTTTAATTTCTCCTAATGCATATGCGGCAATTATACGCACCGAATTATCTTGATCATTCAAAGCATGAATCAATGCAGCTACCGCCTGGCTATCTTTGATTTTTCCTAATGCTTCTGCAGCATAATAACGCACCGAATTATATTGATCATTTAAAGCATGAACCAATGCTGCTACCGCCTGGCTATCTTTGTTTTCTCCTAATGCATATGCGGCAGAACTACGCACCGAATTATCTTGATCATTCAAAGCAGCAATCAATGCAGCTACCGCCTGGCTATCTTTGTTTTCTCCTAATGCATATGCGGCAGAACTACGCACCGAATCATCTTGATGAATCAATGCAGCTACCGCCTGGCTATCTTTGATTTTTCCTAATGCTTCTGCAGCATAATAACGCACCCAAGAATCTTGATCATTCAAAGCATGAATCAATGCAGCTACCGCCTGGCTATCTTTAATTTTTACTAATGCTCTTGCGGCATCTCTACGCACCCAATCATCTTGATGATTCAAAGCATGAATCAATGCAGCTACCGCCTGGCTATCTTTAATTTCTCCTAATGCTTCTGCAGCATAATAACGCACATCAGAATCTTGATCATTCAAAGCATGAATCAATGCAGCTACCGCCTGGCTATCTTTGATTTTTCCTAATGCTTCTGCAGCATCTCTACGCACCCAATCATCTTGATGATTCAAAGCATGAATCAATGCAGCTACCGCCTGGCTATCTTTAATTTCTCCTAATGCTTCTGCAGCATAATAACGCACCCAATCATCTTGATGATTCAAAGCATGAATCAATGCAGCTACCGCCTGGCTATCTTTAATTTCTCCTAATGCTCTTGCGGTAGAACTACGCACATCAGAATCTTGATCATTCAAAGCATGAATCAATGCAGCTACCGCCTGGCTATCTTTGATTTTTCCTAATGCTTCTGCAGCATAATAACGCACCCAAGAATCTTGATCATTCAAAGCATGAATCAATGCAACTACCGCCTGGCTATCTTTAATTTCTCCTAATGCATATGCGGCAATTATACGCACCCAATCATCTTGATCATTTAAAACATGAATCAATGCAGCTACTGCTTGGCTATCTTTGATTTCTCCTAATGCTATTGCGGCAGAACTACGCACATGAGAATCTTGATGTTGTAGTCGATGAGTTAAAAATTTAACCCCATGCTTAGAGCGGGCGATTGCTAAAAACTCTATCTTGAGCGATTCAGAAACTTCTAACTCTAAAATTAAATCAACAGTTTTCTTGTGAAACTCCGGCTTTACTTCCCCTGCTAACCTTGCTCCTAACTCCAAATCCACCTCTAGCGCTAACTTCACCACGCCTACTGCTGGCGCTTCTTTCTCTACTAAAGCCAACATCAGCGCTAAAGGTTCTGTCCACTTTAAATAATTCAGATAATCCCGTTGCAACTTTTCATTACTAATATAGGGAAGCTTCTGAAGTAGGCATTCCGCAGCGTAGTATTCCTGAATCAGCTGGTGGCGAAACTCTATTTTTTCATTGCTACTAATTTGGATTAAATGATGCTTGAGTAAATCTTCCAGTAGTTTTTTGGCTTGACTAGCAGGATAATCAACTTTTCCTTCCAGAAACTTTGTCAAAATTTCTTCCGCCTCAAGCCTATCAATAATGACTCGCAATTCTGTTGGCGTTTCTCCTTGCATCATGGTGAAAGCCAATGCTTCCAATGACTGCTTCCACCAGCCGCGCAACTCTTCAACTACTCGAACATCATCTTTAATTTTGCCCACATAAAATTGCGTAAACTGTCGAAACACTAAACCTAAATTCGGCGGTATATCGCTTGTTTGTTGAAATAACTCACACAGCATCCACAGCAGCAAAGGCGTTTCCCCAAAGGAACGCAATCTTTCACCTAAGCGCCGTAGCATTTCCTCACCTGTTTCCGGCAAATAGGCGCGGATAAACTGCTGCATCTGTTCTTCGGTTAGGGGTTGCATTTCTAGCTTTTGCTCAATCCCCAAATCGCCACCTACCCCCAAATCTCGCGTTGTGAAAATCATTGGCGTTTTGGGGTGATTTTCCCGAAAAGTTTTTAACTCTCGCCTTGCTTCTTCATTGGGTAACTCGTTTACCCCATCCACAAGCAGCAAGAATTGCCTGTTACGCAACAAGGTTTTGATTTCTACATCTATATATAATCCATGTCGGTGCAAAAAATTTTGAATTAAATCCAGCACCGAAGTTGTGTATTGCCGCAACTCTACCAGCACGGGTATGCACCCGGAATCGCCTAGAGATTTTGCTTTC
Source organism: Nostoc carneum NIES-2107 (assembly GCA_002368155.1). Classification (GTDB taxonomy): domain Bacteria; phylum Cyanobacteriota; class Cyanobacteriia; order Cyanobacteriales; family Nostocaceae; genus Aulosira; species Aulosira carnea. The sequence goes on along the minus strand of AP018181.1, from coordinate 465,368 downwards.
TCTGCTTCTTCCAACAACAGCCTCGCTAAGGCTGTTGATTTGCCTGAACCTGGTTTACCTACAAGTAATACATGATTCTCTGCATATTTACGTAACCCTTCCTGCACTGGTAAGCGTTCTGTTTTCTCCTGGGTTTCATCTCGTTTGTCTTGCTTTGGCGACACTATTGCTACCATCAAGCCCTCAAACGGTGAGTTTTGTCTACGCCCTTCTACATCTGTAATGGTGTACTTTTGCCACCAATGTTGGTAAGTGTGGCAGACTGATTCTAGGTAATGTTGAAAATCAGCGTTCATGCAGGAAGTTGACCGAGCAAGGGCTAAAATTGTTGCTTAAGCTGTATGAGTAATTAGTATAAGCTCAAATTTTAGACCGATGGGTAAAGGGCACGGCACCAGTAAGATAATGGGATATACCAAAAGATTGTGGATGCCGTGCCCCTACAAAGAATTTATCTGTTGCAAACAGTATTTGAATTGGTATTACACCAAAGCTAATGCAGTCTACAAAATTAGCGATCGCACTTTATACCGCCTATTGCACAATGTCATTATGAGCGATCGCACCAGATAAGCAAGGTTGTAAGCCGTGTATTTTACAATAATGATGAAAGTCCACGGACTGAAACACAGGAAATTGTTGATATGTCCTACCCTAAACTTAGTGATGAAGAAATTACCCGACGTGGAAAAGAACTCTATGAAAACAGTATTCGCGCTCAAGTAGAAACACCAGACAATATTGGCAAAATTATCTCAATAAATGTTGAGACAGGTGAATATGAGATTGGTGATGATTTGGTTGTAACGAGTCTAAAGTTACGAGCTAAACAAGCTGATGCGGCGTTGTGGGCAGAAAGAATCGGATTTAATGCAGTCTACGCAGTTGGTGGTACATTGTTCAGGACAGCATAGTGATACATGGAACTGTAGTTGGGCTTCAAGCTCAAATTGGTGTAATTCTTTGTCTTAATGAAGGTCAAAACATAGAAATTAAATGTGTAGTTGATACAGGCTTTGAAGGTTTTTTGACTTTGCCACCTGATGCTATTACTAAACTTGGGTTGACTTATGTTGCCCGAATCAATGCAAATCTTGCTGATAATTCCAATGTAGCAACTAACGTTTATTTAGCAACTATTTTGTGGAATGGTGTAGAGCGCAATGTAGCAGTCCTAGCTATGGGTCGTCGTCCACTGATTGGAACTGCACTACTAGAAAATTATCATCTTAGTATAGATTTCTGTGCTGATGGGACAGTTATAGTTGATGATATTTTGTGATTTTGAGTAATAAACTGGCAATTAACGCATTAGCCAAAATTAGCGATCGCTCTTTCTCTCCCATGTTGCACAATGTCACAAAGAGCGATCGCAATATGATTACAATTTAACCATTTTGTTACATCACAGGAAGCTACTTAAGACACAACATCCTGCAAGGGGCTGTTATATTAAAACGCCGGGCTGTTATATTAAAATGCCGGGCTGTTATATTAAAACGCCGGGCTGTTATATTAAAACGCCGGGCTGTTATATTAAAACGCCGGGCTGTTATGTTAAAATCCCGGGCTGTTATATTAAAACGCCAGGCTGTTATGTTAAAACGCCAGGCTGTTATGTCAATACAGAGGCTTGCAAGCGTTAGCCAAGCTTATTGAATCTTCTGTTCACGAAAATTTTTTATTACTGATAAGTTTTTTGTTATCATGGGCACATTAAATATATAGTTTATTACTTAACTATCTATGGCTGTACAAAATACAACAAACCGTTTGCGTCCTCAAGTCATTAGTCAAGATGTTACTTCCTTGCATGGTTTGCAAACCATTGGCACTTACGATACATCCCGTGCTGATGCTTCTATTGCAAATATTCAGCAAGCTTATCAAGCTATGTTGGCACAGCAACAAGCGGAAAACGAGAAGCTAACTTTATACCGTGCTGCTGCTGATGCTGCAAGATTAGCAGAATGGGAATTCCACAATACAATCTTAGCGATGAAAGAAGCTGTACGTGGGCAATATGGCTCGGATAGCGATCAAGCGCAAGCGGTGGGATTGAAGAAAAAATCAGATCGTAAGCGTCCCAGCCGCAGAAAGCCAGTAGTTACAAGTTAATTAATAATGGCGATCGCATTTTGAGTGAGGATGCGATCGCCCTTAGAGATAATTTATAAAGTAAACCTTAAATTGTAGGATGCGTTAGCGATAGCGTAACGCATCGACAAAGATGGTGCGTTACTTAACAATCAATCCAAGCTTGCAGGTAATCGCGCAGAGATGCTTCCTGAACTTTTGCTACTACTTGTTGCGCTTTATCGAGTTGTGCTAAAGCAACATATTGCTTCACCAAGCGGGTGTATTGACTACGGCGATCATTCTCATCATTTACCTCTATATATTCGGTAATCTGAATAACACGACTTTCTGGGTCGGCAATTTTTTGAGCTACTGCAAAAGCGCGATCGAGTAATGTAATTGCATCTTCATTGCGCCCCAGTTGCATATAAGTTTTTGCGATCGCTAATAATTGTGTGGCTAGTATATCGGGTACTGTTTCTAATTCCACTACTTGCAACGCCACATCAAAAGCGTACGATGAAAGCGCTTGCTGGAAAATATTATAGTAAGTTAACCCTTGTCCATAAGCAACAGGATGAGCTTGCACTATGGTCAAAGCAGCATTGTATTGTCTTTGTTGAATTAAATAATTGATTATTTGGTCAAACAAACGACCGCGCATTTCGTTATCTTCTACCTGCTGCGCTGTTTGAATCGCTTGTTCTAGGAAAGATTCTGTCTGTTCTGTATACCCTGCACGTAGATAAGCTTGGGCGATCGCAGCTAGCGCCCAGGCTTTTAGTTCAACCTGTTTTAAGACTTTTGTTTGTGCAATTGCTTTTTGAATCAAGCTGGTGAATTGTATAGGTGAAGGTGCAATTACTGCTAATTCTGCCCCTGTTAATACCTGATAGGGAGTAAAAGCGGAATTTTCAATTTGTGTCAGCACATCAATAGCGCGATTCCATTGTTGAGCATTGACATAAGCGATGGCAATTTCTTGTAAGCTGACATTGCGTTCTTCTGGCCAAAACTTACCAGGAATCTGCTTTGCTAATTGTAGTGCTTTATCTATATCTGGCAATGCTAGCTGTGCTGAAACAACTTGCCGATACCAATAAGGTTTTGAGTCAAAGTTGGCGTTATTCTTCACCGCATTTAAAATTGCGATCGCCAAATTATACTGTCCTGCATCTACAGCCCATTGCAATATATTGTTGATGTACCCAACATTATTAACTGCGACTGCCGATTGAATTAAATCGGTAAGTTGGGCAAGAATTTTTTGTACCTGCTGCGGTTGTTTAGCTTTTGCATAAGCAACCATAATTGCACCCAAAGCCAGCGCCTTTGCTTCATCCTGAGTCAGTCTTTGAGCCGCATTCAAGCTGATAGTTAATTGACCTGTTTTGCTGTAAATTTGAATCAGTCTTGATTGGATATTTTGTGCGTATTCTTCTTTAGCAACTCGTTTTAAAGCTTGGGCAAACAGACGATTACCTAATCGAGGTTGATTGTTAGTTGCCCAATAAACTGCCATATCTACTAAGGCGAGTGCTTGACTTTCAGCTCCTTGAATTTTTGGTGTAACAGCTTGAGCTAAATGTAAATCGCCTCGTTTAATCGCATCGCGTACAACTTCTTGGCGAATGGAATTAGGATAATATTCATTAATAATTTTGTCAGCTAATGACAAAGCGCGTCTTGCTTCACTCAATTGAATATATAGTGTAGCAATTGAGTACAAATAATCCCCTTGAGCGTAGGGATTATCGCTCGGCATTTGTGCCACTGCTGCTAAAGCTTGGGATAATGCTTGTTGAGCTTCAGCTTGTTGTTGGAATTGCAGGCAAAATCTGGCTATTTGAATAAATTCATTAGCGCGAAAGCCAGGATCGGAGATTTGCAGCGCTGCGGTGGTGGCTTTTTGCATTGCGATCGCCACCTGTTCGTTTCTCCCTAGAATGTAATAAGCTTCCGCCAATTGGTATAACTGTTGAGAAATGGCAAAACTACCAGTTTCAGCTAAACTCAGCATATATTCCTGTACTTTCCCCAGCCACTCAACCCACTTATCTTGTTCTGCACGCGGGAGTTGAGTTAAGGGTTGAAAAACATTCTGTTCATCCGCAATCAGACTGACAATTACATATTCCCGTTGTTCACGGCTGGAGAGGAGGGGAATCTTACTAAGTATTTGATTGTATATATTCAGCGCTTGCTCATACTGCTGAACCCTGATTAATTGCTGTGCATCATAACTAGCATCATTAATTTTCTCGTAAATAACTGTCTGGCAAAGTTCTGAGCCAATTTGCACTGTAGATGTCATAAATTGAGGTATTTGGTTTAATGCTTCAGGACTTACTACAACAAGCTCATCCACTTTTCCTCAAAAGTTCATCTGTGCAAATTATTGAATTTCTCGATGGGAATGATTAAGGGGAAGGGGGAAGGGGGAATGGGAAATGGGGAATGGGTAATGGGTAATGGGTAATGGGTAATGAGTAATGAGTAATGAGTAATGGGTAATGAGTAATGGGGAAATTCACGGTAGTAGCGTGTCTAGACTAAAATAGTGCATTATTCAAACTCTTGTGGGATGGGCATCTTGCCCGTCCTGGGCGGACAAGATGTCCACCCCACAAGAAAATTATATTGCCACATTTGAGCCTTGCCACGCCAGTAGGATGCGTTAGCGGTAGCGTAACGCATCAGGGAGGGGATTGGGGTTGGTGAAAAAATTGTGCGATCGCATCTGCGAAACCTGCAAATGAGCTATAGTCTTGTGACAATATGGCAACTTCTAAACCTAATTTTTTCGCATTAGCAGCAGTATAAGGGCCAAAACAAGCAACAACAGAATGCTGATAATCAGATTTTGAGTTAACCATTGTTAAAAAGCTTTCTATTTCTACCGTACTGCTAAAAGCAATTACATCGATTATTCCTTGACGCAGTAAGTTTAATTCCACAGCATAAATATTTTTATCTAAACCAGCAGTCATATAACTAGGTACGCGAGTTACTTGCATACCTAACTTTTGTAACCCTGCAATAAAATTAGGCACAACATCCGGTTCTGGCATTCCCACTACTTCTGGAACTGGTGCTAGAATTTTTTTCTGGTGAATATCAGCAATTTTCGCTAATTCATTAACAATCCCTACTGGGCTAGATTCTGCTGGAATTAAATCAACTCTGCGACAAAGAGATAATAATAATTCTGCATCTTTGCCAATCGCGCAAAGTTTGCAATTTTGCAGCGCTGATAGAGAAATATCTAAAGCATTCAAGCGTTGAAAGAATGCATTAATTCCATTTCTACTAGTAAATGCAACCCAATCAAATTCATCTATCTGCCTCAAAACAGCATCTAACTCAGCGTAATCTGTGAGTAAAGTAGTTTCGATAGTTGGCATCAAAAAAGGTAATCCACCTTTTTTGATGATTACCTCCGACAACCTAGAAGCATAATTTCTCGGCGCTGTCACCAGTATTCTTTTGCCATATAAAGGCAATTTTTTGTCATTTTTCATTTGTCATTTTTCATTTGTCATTTTTCATTTGTCATTTTTCATTTGTCATTTTTCATTTGTCATTTTTCATTTGTCATTTGTTATTGGTAATTGGTAATTGGTAATTGGTAATTGGTAATTGGTAATGGAAATTTCTCCCCTGCTTCCCCTGCTTCCTCATCTCCTTCATCCCCCATTCCCCCTTACCCAGTCCCCAGTCCCCAGTCCCCAGTCCCCAATCCCCAATCCCTACTGCCAATTCCCCACCAAAACGTAAGGTGCCCAATAATAAGGATGCGGTGGTAAATTCTTTAACTGAGGGAACGGTGGATTTTGCTTCAAAGATTCTAACAGCGATCGCTGGGCGTTTCTGAGTGCGTCTGCTTGTTTTACTCCTGGTTGCTTGAGGTCTTGGTAAAATTGACCCATGAGTTTGGTAGTGGAAGCATCGCCTACAGGCCATAGAGTTGCTAGTGTACTACGGGCCCCAGAACGCACCGCCATTCCCGCTAAACCTAAAACTGCTCGTTCATCGCCAGTTGCAGTTTCACAAGCACTCAGTACGAGTAATTCCACTGCTCTATCTTGTCCCCGCAACAAGGTACTTAACTCATTAATACTGATACTTTTGGCATCCCCTGTAATAATAAAATTTCGTTGGGGATTAGAACTAAACAAACCATGAGTTGCTAAATGAACTACAGGGAAATTTGCTTGCAATTGCTTTTGAATAGTTTTGGCGGTGAATTCTTGGTTTAGCAGTTTTTTAGAACTAGGAAATGTTTGTTTAATTTGGTCTAATTCCTTGGGAACATTCACCAATGCAGCAAAATATTCTCCTTGGACTTTCAGTTGTTCGCTCACTCCTGCTGCTAATACTTTTAGTGGTCTTCTTTGCAATTGTTTCGGGTTAATTAATTGCAAACTAGGAACCAACGCTACACTGTATTTCTCAATTAAATAATTTTGTCCGTTGTAAAGAGCAGCTATTGGTACTCGCTGCAATCTACCATTTAAGACAAATACTAAAGTTTGAATTTGGTTACTGTCTAATTCTGCTTCAAAAGGTTTAATGAGCCAGTTATAAACTTCGCCAAATATCGGTAATAATGCCTGCAGATTATCTTGGAATTCTTTGGGGTCGGGGTTAGAAGTAAAGACAATATTGCGCGCCGAAGTATTGATACTGGCGTTATCTAAATTATCGTAAAGTCTATCAAGAGTTTCATTGACTTTTTGTTCGCTGATGGGAATTTTTACTTCTTGCAAAGATTTACCCGGCAGCGAAGCGATTACTTCCAATCGGTCTGGCAAAACTATAGGATAAATAACAGCTGCGTGGGGGTCAATATTATCAATTTTGACAGCAACATTTGTAGTTTCGGAACAAGGGTCTTGAAAGAAGTTATCGAGTTCTGCTAGTTGCAAAGATTCTATAACTCTGCGGGCTAATTCTAAACGTTCTTGGGGTTGTTTAGTGGTTGATTTTTGCTCTTTAAGACCTGCATTGGAGACGATGAGGGAATTTAATTCTTCAGCGCTGAGATTAGATTGCAAAAGCAAATCTACTAATTCTACATAAACAGGTTTGACTTCTTGGATAAAGTCAAACTGCACATCTTGGTTGTTAGCATTTAAATCGCTACGCAGAGATTGCAAAGTACTAAAAGCGGCGGTGTAAGCTGCGATCGCACCTTTGGAATCTCCTTGGCTGCGTAATAATCTCCCTAACTGCGATTGCCAAAGATAAGTAACTTCCCGCGCATCACCGTTAATATTTTGTTCTTGGGCTAACATCAGCGCTTGCTGGGTCAGTGTCGTCGCTTGGCTGAGTTTTCCTTGCTTTTGATACAGTTTACCTAAGTAGCCTAAAGCATAACTCTCTGCTTGTCTATCCTGGAGATTACGCGCTTGTTGTAGTGCAGTACTTAATACCGGTTCAACTTTGTCTAATTGTTCGCTTTGCATCAAAGATTCGGCAAAGTTAATTTGAGCATAAATTGCAGCACGACTAGGAGAAAGATTACCCAACTGCGATGCAATCTCACCTTGCAAAGCTTGTGCATCTTGATTTAACTGTGACTGCAACTGCGAGAGAAAATCTTGCGCCCGTTGAATCAAATCAGCTTCATTAAATCTCGTCCAAGAAGCGATGCGGCGTTGCGTTTGTTCGCCCCACCATTTTTGAATATCTAGTAATAGTTGAAAGTGATTTAATTGAGCCTGAATTTTAGGAATTGCTGGTGCTGATGCTAATTTTGCCCCTTGGCTATAGTAGTTAAAAGCTTGCTGGTAAGGTGCTAGTGCATCCGCCAGAGATTTGCGATCGATAATTTCCGTAACTGCGTCATAATCCCAGCGATCGCGGCTTTGGTTTCCTAACAGGCGTTGAGTGTTTCCTAAACTCAGCAGCACCCCACTTTTTGCAGGTGATTCTCCCATTGCAGACAAACTCAACTGCAAAATTTCTTGCGACTGTTGTAATAATCCCTGCTTGCGAAGAATATCACCCAGGCTATGTAAACCAATTCCTTGAGTGAGAGACAAAGAACCTTGTTGTTGAGCAAAGGTTTTTTGAACTTCTTCAATTTGACTAGGATTACAATCTGGGTTTTTAATCGCTAAAGCTTGCAATACAGTCTTACAAGCAGTGGGATAAAGCCCCAAATCTTGCAAAGCCTGAGATTTATTGATCAGACTCTTACTCATCCCCTCGCGATCGCCCGCTTTTTGATAAGCCTCAGCCGCCCTTTGCCATAACTTCGCTGCTGCTTCTAATTGTCCCGCATTGTAGCGTTGCTGGCCTTCGCGAGCTAGGTCTAGGGCGGAGGAATTGGGGGACTGGGGACTGGGGACTGGGGACTGGGTAACGGGTAATTTTTCTAGTTCTTGTAAGTTCCTAAGTTGTTGACTACCAGAATTTGACAAAGCGGGAATACTCAAACTAGATAAAAGTCCCAATAAAGCCGAAAGTATAAAAACTAATAAACGACGGTATTTTTTATAAAGCATAGTTTTGTTATTTGTCATTTGTCATTTGTCATTTGTCATTTGTCATTTGTCATTTGTCATTTGTCATTTGTTATTTGTTATTTGTCATTTGATGTTTTTTCCATTACCAATTACCAATTACCCATTACCCATTACCCATTACCCATTACCCTTTAAAACGCTTTATACTCCAATTGAAAATACAACCCATTGTCTTGCCATGTGCGCTTGTCGGTATCAATACTCACTAAAGGAATGCCCCAATCGAGGCGGGCTGTGAATTGATCGCCCATTTGCCAGAGTAAGCCTAATCCTAAGCCTGCGAGTGTGTTGGGGCTGGGGTTTTCTCTGCCTGTATTCCATACAGTACCGACATCGATAAATGGGGCTACTTGCAAAGTTCCTTGGACTTCTGGGAAACGGGCGACGGGTAAACGCAATTCGGCAGATGCGAAAATGCCGTTATCGCTGAGTAAGGTATCTTGGCGATAACCGCGCACTGTTCCTTGTCCACCTAAGCTAAATTGTTCAATGGAAAGCAGCGATTCAGTTGCTAATTGCACATTAGAACGCAACAATAATGTAGGTGCGATCGCACCTTGGGTTGAAGGTGTACCGAGGAGGCGTAAATATATCAGCTGTCCCCGCCAGAGGAAATATCTACTATCTGGTTCATTGTTATTAATCGTGGCATCAAAAGCCCCAATCCCGACGTTAAACTCGGAACGCGCGGCTAATACTTCTTTACGGCTGCGTTGTAACCATTCTTGAGCAAAACTCAATTCGCTGATTCGCGTTTCTCCTTGATCGTTAGCGCCAGGAAATAAGGGAAATTTTACACCTTGAATCGAAGAAACACTTTCCCGTCTGGCGGCTGAGAAACTAAGTGTCAGTTCTTGACTAAATTCTGGTGTCGCCCTTTGGATGACGGGTTGACGATAAGTTAGTTCAAATTCCCGCGAATTGACTTCAATATCCAAATCATTGAATGGCGGTTCCACGATGCGATTGTCTGTGATGCGGTAGTTAAAGCCAATCGTGCCATTGCGAGCATTGATAGGTACAGTATAGCCACCTTCATATTGATTACTACCATCTGTATTGCTATAGGAAACACTCAACTTATCTCCTATTCCCAGCAGGTTGGCTTCTGATAAAGTAATACCACGCTCAAAACTGCCGACGCTGGGGTTGCGATTATTATTGAGGTTAACTTGGGCATTAAAAGTTCTGGCACCCTTGACATTTACCGCCAAAGAATTCACACCCGGCCTAGTACCAGCAGTTAATTCGGCATCTAAACTCTCAATTAAAGGATTGAGTTGCAATATTTGCAAAGCTTCCTGTAACTGATTGATATTCAGCGGTTTGTTTGTGCCTAAAGCAATTCGACTGCGAATATAATCTGGGTTCAACCGTCCTTTAGTGACGTTAACTTGAATATCTTCTAAACTGCCTTCCACCACCTGAATTTTGATGATTCCAGAACGGAATTCTTGACTGGGGATGTAAGCACCAGAGGTAATGTAACCCTTTTGGACATATAGTTGGGTAATTTGATTCGCCGCTTGTAGGAGTTGGGCAAAGGCGATGGGTTTATTGGTAAAATCTGCGATCGCCTGATTTAATTCTGCTTGGCTAAATGCTGTATTGCCCACAAACTCAAACTGCTTCACTGTGATATTCCCAGGAATATCACGCACTTCATCGGGTGATGGCGGCGCTGTGGGTGGTATTTGAATCGGTGCAGGTGTTGGTGGTAGAGGTTGAGGTGGTGGTAGTTCTGGCGGCTGCGGTGTTACAGGATTAATTGTTTGTCCCTTAACAGAGGTTGTCTGATGCAGTAAAGTCACCAGCACCATCAAAGAAAGATACGGAGACCAAGAAAATTTCGGTCTCCTCACACTCGGATTCAATCGCACACCACCTGAGATCAATGGAAACAACATCGGTAATTCAATCCCTTTCCCTTTTCTCCTTTTCCCTTTTCCCCCTATTTCTTCCCCATATGGCGCACCACCTGAGATCAATGGAAACAATATCGGTAATTCAATCCCTTTCCCCTTTCTCCCTTTCCCTTTTCCCCCTATTTCTTCCCCATATGGCGCACCACCTGAGATCAATGGAAACAATATCGGTAATTCAATCCCTTTCCCCTTTCTCCCTTTCCCTTTTCCCCCTATTTCTTTAATTCGCATGGCAGTTAGATGAAGGTAATCCAGAACTATAGGGACTAGCAGATGGTGCTTGGCTGGCGAGAACTAATACGCCTTGATTATTGACATACCAACCGCGTGCTGGCTCTGGCAGATGGGCGGTACGATTTACCTCTGTAGCGGCGCTAGGAACAGCAGGCTCAAAACTGACTAAAGCTGCACTACTGAGGGCTTCACTGGGACGGGGTGGTAATCCGCCACGTCCGGTAATAGTAAATTCACTCCGCGCTTGTCTGGCTGTGGCTCGACAAGCTTGTGCTACCACCTGTTCTGGTTGCGCTACTTCTTGGGGAATATCCACAATTTCAAAGTTACTTTCTGCTTCTGGTGTAATAATTGTGATTTCGCCAGCTACCCCCAGTGCAGAACTGGCACTAATCTGGCATTCTGGACAGGTAAATAACCCTCTGGTGTTAATGCTGATGTTGCCTCCCCTACCCTGGAAAGCATCGGCGGTAATTTTACTACCTTCTAATAGCGCCACGAAGTTAGCCGGACTAAAACCAGTAATGGTGATGTTACCGCCGTTACCACTGCCACCTGCGGTAGCAGATATCTGGCTGTTATGGCGCATCAGCAAAGTTCTAGTTTGTAGGTTGATGTTGCCACCTTCACCAGATGTAGTGGTTGCAGATATAGTGCCTTGATTATCTAAAAAGATGGAGTTAGCGACAACCTGCATATTACCTGCATTTCCTGGCCCTAAACTTTGTACGTCAATTTTGGCACCATCTCTGACAATCAGTTTTCCGGTAGATATCCTGACATCACCAGACGCACCTGTCGCTGGCAGTTCGGGCAAGTTAGCCCGTCCCGCCGCCGCTGAGATACCCCCAAGCACTAAATCGCCGACTTTGGTACCGCTAAGTTCAATTGACTCTGAGGCGTTGACAGTTAAGGTTCCCCCTGTCCCTGCACCCAAGGTAGCGGTTGATGCATCTGCCCCATCGCGCAAAATCAGTTTCTTGGTAGAAATCGTTAAGTCGCCGGAGCGAGAGGCGCTAAAACCTGTAGTCCCCAAACCGCTAGGAAATCTCGCATCAGGTAAAATCCCCGCAATTTCTACAGAGTCAGTGGCATTAACGATAACATTACCCCCAGTGCCACCAAAGGGAATCACGCCAAATGGCAAGGAACTGCCTGTATTACTCCCAATTACCCCATCTTGGACAAATAGTTTGCCTGTATCAATTCGCAAATCGCCGCCCTGGCCTGTACCAAAGGTAGTGTTAGTGTAGATACCTGTTAACAATGCCGCACCGGGTGGCGTTCTCTCTATTTGCACAGAATCACTGGCTTTGATCAATACATCCCCACCTGCACCATTGCCTAAGGTAGGACTGACAATTGTACCGCCATCTTGCAATCTTAACTGCTTGGTATCAATGATGATGTCGCTGGCTGTACCAGTACTACCGCGGACATTTCCAGTTTGAATAGCAGAACCGTTCACATCTACAATATCGCTGGCGCGGATATTGACGGTTCCTCCTATTCCTGAGGTGAATGTGGGACTGAAGATAATGCCGCCATTCTGCATCTTGAGCGAGCGAGTTTCCAAATTGAGGTTACCAGAAGTACCTGCACCCACAGAGCCAATAAATATGCCAGTGCCTCTGTCGGTGGGTTTCAGCGTTCCTAATATAGCTCCCACTTGAAAAGTTCCTTGGAACTCAGCAAATCCAGTACCTACTATGTCGATGGAGTCAGCAGCGCGGATATTAAGGTCTCCGCCTTTACCTTCACCATAGGTAAGTGCAGAGAAAAACGAGCGATCGCTCATTTTTAATTTACCTGTATCAATCGTTAAGTTTCCCGCAGCTCCTGCACCTAAATTGTCGCTAGATATCTGGCTGCTACCAGACACCTCTAAGGTATCTTTGACTTTTAAATCAATGGTGCCACCTTTACCCCCAGTAGTTACCGCCGTAATGCCACCTTGATTATTCAGCAAAATCGAGTCAGCATTTACTCTGAGGGTGCCTGCATCCCCCGGGCCATCATTCCTCACAGTCGCTTGCGCCCCATTTGTCACAGTGAATCTTCCCGTGTTAATGGTTACGTCCCCCGATGACCCACTGGGTACAGCCGGTACCCCTAATAACTGTTGCAAAGCTGGATCGATGATATTCGCAGCGGAGATAATTAAACTGGGATTGATCGAGCCGGGAACGGTACCACTCACGTCTACTGACTCTGTGGCATTAATAGTAATGCTGCCGGCAGGGCCGCTTTCCAGGGTGGAAGCATCGACTCTGCCGCCATCTTTGATAACTACACGCTGAGTATTAATGGCAACGCTGCCAGCTTTGCCCTTGCCACTAGTGGCAGATGAGATGGCGCTGGGAGTAAAAACTGCTGGTGCGACACCAATTAATTCCACCAACTTAGTGGCATTGATATTGACATTACCACCAGCACCATCACCACCAGCTGTGAGGGATGCGATCGTGCCACCAGAAAATGCGCTCAACGTTGCTGTGGATATGTTGAGACTACCTGCATTACCAGCCCCAAAAGTTGCCGCCGTAATATTAGTGAAAGAGTTGGGGTTAACAGGCGATGAGCCAATTACCTGCACAGATTGAGCGGCATTAATATTTACATTGCCACCAGCTGCGCCCGTATAAGTAAAGGCTGCGATCGCAGCTCCATCTTGGACAAGTACGCGGGGAGCGACAACATTGATATCTCCGCTTTTTCCTGCACCTAAAGTTTCTGTTAATAAGTGGCTAGAAAGTTGCCCATCAGGTGTAGTACCCACCAATGTCACTGTATCGGTAGCTTTCACATTAATGTTACCTGCTGATTCTGCGCCTTGAGTTTGAATTAACGCCAGTGAACCATCCCGGATGTCAATGTTGCGCCCTTGTAGCTGAATCGAGCCACTACCTGTTCCACTAGTATCAGCTAATGCTTTCTGAGATAAAGAAATATCCCCAAAATTACTCACCCCTTCATATCCCAAACTCCAGCCTTGGGAATTAGGATTGAGACTGACTAGACCGCCTGCAACGCTACCTAAATCAATGCGTCCACCCTCGGCTGTTAAAGTCCCCCCCTCAGAAGTAATTCCTCCTCCCACCAAAGCCAAAGTCCTACCAGGTTTGACTTCCAAGCCGTTGCTAATCCCTCGACTTACTGGTGAGAAGATGCCAGGTAGAGTAATATTATTTCCTTGACCTTGAATCCTAATTGCTGTGGGATTTTGCCCAAATTGCAAACCTACTGGTACGCTAATGGTTAGTAACGGAGGAGTGGCAATATTTCTCGCACTAAATTCTGCACCATCAGCAAATTTGACACTTTCCGCCGTACTTGCCAAAAAAGAACCACCAATATCCAATCGTGCTGTGCTACCAAAATTAATGCCGCTAGGATTAATCAGAATAAAATTTGCACCATAATTTTCTCTGATTAAACCATCAATATTAGAAATTGAACCGCCTGTTACGCGGTTAATGATATTAGTAATGTTATTTAAATTTGTGTTGTTATTGAAAAAAGCCTCGCCGCCCGTGGGTACAGAAAATTCTCGAAAACTATGGAAAAGGTTGCTACCTACTTGCGAACCTCCGGTAATTTCATAGATGTTGCTAGCAGAACCAGAAATATTCACCTGGGTACCAACGCTGCTATCTGAAGAAATTTGTGCAGAGGCAGAGTAAGCAGCAAATACACAGCATAGATAAACACTACAGGTAATCAGAATTTGGCGAGGAACTTGTTTCATTTTCTACAGGGGAGAATAAACCCCACGTAAACTTTACTTAAAATTTACTTAAAGCTTTTTTTAGGTTGAATTTCAGTAAATTCAACTAAAAAAATAATAATATTGAGTCTATATGCAACTGTAATTTTCGGTCAAGAAAGGAAGTCAGTAAAAATGGGTAAAAACCACTCTTGGTTGACAATGGGAACAGTTCCGCTTTGGGCTTTAGGAGCAGTAGCGGCGCTCTCTGCACCCAGTACAGCTACTAGCACAGTAGAAGTTAGCTGTCGGAATGATGCTAGTACTCCCACGGTAGTTGTTACTTTACTTCAAGAAAACAACACTAAAGAACACACTCTTTTTAAATTTCTCCCCCAATATTTCTCTGACGAAGATGCTCTAAAAACCTGTCAGAATGCAGCTACAAATTTACAGGCTGTTTATGACAAAGGCACTTCTCAATATTTGACAACTGACAAGCTCAATGGTCAATCTACCGTGTGTGCCGTAGCCCGTAGAGGTGTTGGTTGCGATCACTATAGTGCCCAGGTTTTATTTACTTTCCAACCTACAGATAACCCCTCTCAAGCTCTGTACGCCATTTTAGGTAATGATTTTAAGCAAGTACAAGCTCCTGATGTGCGGACTATTAGCCGTATTTATACGGATACCAAACCTTCTTGGTGGCCATTTAAATAATTTCCCTGTGGCTTGGATAACTTGCAGTCAAAAATAATACTAGTCTTTGTTTTTACAGGTTTGCACAACCATCAATACAGGGAACTTCCAAATAAAAAATAATCAATCCCTTAAGTAGGGAGAGCAGGGGGCGCAGAGGATGCAGAGGAGGAAGAATACTATGTATGGCTTTCGCTCTGAAAACTAGATAATTTAATTTCTGGAATTGCCCATTGGGAGGAGTTCAAACTCCTCCCAATTGCAAGCACCGTTCATACGGCGAAACCCTTCTGCATCCCAATACTGCTCGGTTAAGGATTTTCAACTCGGAATTTAGTTTGGGGAAAAGGTTAAAGGATAAGGGTTAAAGGTTTTTCTTGCCCCTTTTCCCCTTCCCCTTTTGCCCTTAACCGACAAGTATTGTTCTGCATCCTCCTTGTCAAACCACCAAGCTATCGGCAATTTCTCTTTCCTTGCTCTGCGGCTTCGTAATTTGGTTGCAGCTTTAAAGCTTCATCAAAAGCCGCGATCGCTTTTGTTGGTTGGTTGAATTCACAAAGGCTCAAGCCCAGATAATACCAAGTTTCGGCTTTTTGGGAATTGCTCAGTTGTGGACGCTCTAGCATTAAATAAAATTGCCCGATCGCTTGATCGTCTCGTTTTAATCCTTGTAGGGCGATGCCTTTACCCCGCAAAGCTGTAAAGTATTGGGAATTATACTTTAATGCTTGGTCATAAGCGTTCAACGCTGCTTGGTGGTCTTGTTTTTGAGAAAAAGCCTTGCCTTGATAACTAAAAGCCACTGATAACTCTTTAGCATGGGATTCTTGTCCCTCAGCTTCTTGCAGCTTTTTCAAAATCTCAATTGCTTGGCTAATGGCGGTAATTGCTGCGTCTGGCTGCTTGAGTGCGAGGAGTGAGTCAGTTTTATTCACCCAGAAAACCGGATCTTTGGGGTTAAGGGCAATAGCTTTATCAAAAGCTGCGATCGCTTGTTCGTATTGCTTGAGATTATATAGGGCTTCACCACGGCAATTCCAAGCATAAACAGCGCTTGGTTGAATAATCGTGGCTGTGGTGCAAGATTCTAGCATTTGCTTGTAATCTTTCATTCCTGCTAAGGCATAGCCCCGATTAGTCCAAGATTGATAGTAGTTGCTATCAATTTTTAACAGCTTGTTGTATTTGGCGATCGCTTCTTGATACTCTCCTTGGTGCAATAAATCATTTCCGCGTTTAAAAATCGTTTCTACTTCTAGCCACTTAAAGACATTTAAGCCGAACAACATTAAGCCGGAACCACATACCATCAAGGCAGCTATTCCTAGTAAAGCCCATAATTTTTTCTCTCCCCGATTCTCAGAAGCAATGGTAGTTTTAGCACCACTCAAAGCCGTAACTGCGGCGGTGGAATTGGATGTGGAATTGGATAGAGCTGTTTTTGCCATTGCGGGATGGAGAATGTTCTCTAATTCCCGTTCTATCCACTGGCGATCGAATACTAATTGATAAATTCGATTCGCCACTCTCAACTTATCGTGCTGTTGCACTATTAACCCCAAATTCAGGAGTTCTGCTTCTTCTGGACTGTTATTAGCAAGGATTTCTCCCTGTTGCCAAATTTGTTGGTATAGCTCCAATAAAGATAAGGGATCGAATTCCTGATTAGCAATAATGCTGTCACGAATTGTTTGTAAATGCTCAGATGCTATCTGATTTTCCCAATTATTAATCAAGTGGGTTTGGACTAACTGCTGCACTTTGGCGGCTTCTGCACCAGCCGGAATAAAAGTTTCGGTTTCTGCCAGTAATCGACAAAGTTTTTCAGTCAGAATTGGTTGAGCATCTGTCCAGTACAGGACTTCTGATAGCAAATCTGTTGGCGAACTAGCTTTAGCATCTAAATTAAATAATTTAATGGTATTGAGGCTAAACAGTCTTAACTTAGCTGATTCTTGTTTAATCCAATAGGCATCAAACACCGATTTGTAAATGCGGTTGGCAACTTTCAGCTTGCTATGCTGTTTCGCAATCAATCCCAAATTTAAGAGTTCTGTTTGTTCTGGGCTGTCATTGGTGGGTACCTCGCCCTGCTGCCAAATTTGTAAGTAAAATTCCAGCAGTGCTAAGGGGCTACATTGCTGATTTTTGATGATGCTGTCGCGAATTTTCTGTAAATGTTCCGCAGCTATTTTTGTTTCCCAATTATTAATTAAGCGGCCTTGTACTAGCTGTTGCACTTTTTCGGCTTCTGCACCTTGGGCAATAAAGTCCTGGGAATCAGACAGCAACTGACAAACTTTTTGTGTGAGTAATGGCTGACCCTCTGTCCAAGTTAGGACTTCTGCTAACACAATATCAGGACAGCTAGCCCTTTCTTCTAATTTAAATAATTTGATTGTGCTGCGGCTAAATAGTTTTAATTTGGCTAATTCTTGCTGAATCCAGTTATCATCAAAAACCAACTGATAAATGCGATTAGCCACTCTGAGCTTGTGATTTTGCTTTACTAATAATCGCAAATGCAAAAGCTCAATTTGTTCTGGAGAGTTATTTGCCTCAACTTCTCCCTGCTGCCAGATTTGTTGGTACAGTTGCAACAACAATGAAGGTTTACATTGCTGATTTTTGAGAATGCTGTTGCGAATTGTATGTAAATGCTCAGCAGCTACTTGGGTTTCCCAATTGTTAATCAAGCGGTTTTCTACTAGCTGCTGTACTTTTTCGGCTTCTTGACCTGTAGCAATAAAATCGTCGGACTCGGCAATTAATCGACACAGCTTTTGGGTAAGAATTGGCTGGCCATCAGTCCAATAAAGCACTTCTGTCAGCACTGCTTCTGGAGAACTAGCTTTTTCTTCTAATTTGAATAATTTAATTGTGCTGCGATTAAACAGTCTTAATTTTGTGAATTCCGACTCTGCTGAATGCGGATCTAAACCTGATTGAGATACGTAATTTAAGGTGTTCAGGTTCTTTTGTGCTTCTTCTCCTGGCAAATGCGATCGCTCTATTTGTTCTGAAGAGCTATTTGTGGATTCTTCTCCCTGTTGTTGTGCTTCCAAAACCAGATGCTCCAGAAAAAATTTGATTGTATTTGGTTTCAGCCAACCCTTAAATATAGCTAATTCGCCAAAGCGCAATCCTTTATGTGGTTGTTCTGCAAGGATAGTGACAATTTGCTGCTCATCTAACAACCCAGCATCTTTTAAATACACTCCCAACGGCTGTTTTGCTTGCTGTTGCAATACAGCAGGCCATTGCTCAGAGAAAAAATCAGCCGTTTCTTGTTTGAGCCATCCATGTGAGACGAGAATTTCACCGATCCTCACGCCAGCATACTGCGTCTGCTCTTGAAGAGCGATCTCTATCTGTGCCGATGAGATGAGGTCAGCCTGTTGTAGAACTTTACCAAGGGGCTTCATAAAAAAGAGCGGATATTTAAGCTAAGTCATGAAAATAGGGAAATAGAATAACTTTTTATTTGATTACTTGATATTGTAGGGACATTTTACCATTTGAGTAGCAATTATGACTATATATCAATGATTAGCTAATACCAATTCTTTATAATCCGCTACTGTCTCTGCACGGCAATTTCATGAGTATAGTACCGCTATCTCAGTGTTGATTGCGCGATGTAGGGAAATGTTTGCATTGGGTAATACCGCTTCATGAAAATTTTAATTGGTGCAGGAGGCAGGAGGATGGATGCAGAGGGCAGAAGGTAATCCCCATATATATTTAGAGGATTTGATGAGGATACTTTTTTGCTGTGGGTGCGTCTTGTAAAGAATCTTGCTCCTTTGTTTATAAATAGGAATGGAATATTTTTTATACCAAAATAGTAAAAGGTCATCTCTAAATAGAGATGACCTGTTGACAAGCCAAAATCAGGGTGAAGTAGATTAATTAACTTTAAACATCTCTACAGTCGCTTGTAATTCTTGCGAAATTTCCACAGTCTGTTGTAGAGATTGGCACACTCTGCGCGAGTCATTGCTAGTCAGTACGGATACTTTGGAAATATCCTGCATCAATTTGCTGACTGCTTGCGATGTTTCTACCTGAGATGCTGTGGCTGCAGAAATTGACTGCACTAAATCATCAATTTGTGCAGAGACATTGAGAATTTGACTCAGGGAGGTTTTGGCATTTTCGACAATGTGAGTACCTTCTACTACCTGCTGAGTTCCCTGTTCCATCGCTTTGACTACTTCAGTGGTTTCCCGTTGAATTTTCTTGACTATCTGCTCAATTTCTTGGGTAGCATCAGCGCAACGGGCTGCTAGGGAAGCAACTTCTTCAGCAATAATTGCAAACCCTTCGCCTTCTGTACCAGATCTGGTGGCTTCTAAACCAGCATTGATGGCTAAAAAGTTGGTTTGCATGGCGATTTGGTTAATCAAGGCGACTACATGGGAAATTTGTTGCGAAGATTCACCTAAACGCTTCACTTTTTTGGCTGTATCACCAATTGTAGAACGCAATTTTAAAGTGTTTTGTACAGCCAGATCCATCGCCTCGCCATTTTGTTGAGCCGTAGAAGATGCTCTGTGAGCCACTAGGGCAGCTTGTCGGGCATTTTCGGCTACAGCTTCAATAGAAACTTTCATTTGGTGAATGCTATTTAAGCCAAGGCTGATATCGTCTGCTTGTTTGAGGGCTTTATCAGCAAGTTGACGGATGGCTATTTCGTTGTTACCCAAGGCTGTATTCACCTGGATAGCCGAGGCTTTCACCTTTGTCACAATCACACGCAGACTTTCCACAATGGAGTTGAAAAAGTCTGCAACGGTTCCCAATTCTCCGTATGTGACTTCCGATCGCACTGTCAAATCGCCTTGGAATGCGCCTTCGATATCGCTGAGGAGTGTGAGGATTTGCTGTTGTAAAGCTTCGTTATGTTGACGTTGTTCTAGTGCAGTTAATTCGGCGCGGGAACGAGATGTGTCGATTTGTTCTAGCAACGATGATTGCTCTAGTGCATAGCCAATCGGAATCGCTACCTGTTTTAACAAATTAATTTCTAAATCTTCCCACTGACGGAAACCGGAACATTGGTGAGCGATCAACAAACCATAGAGTTTGTTGTCAATTAAAATTGGTGCTACTAAATTGGCTTTAACTGCAAATCTTTCTAGTTGGACTAGGTGACAATCACTCAAGCCTGCAGCATAGATATTCGCTAGGCCTTGCACCCGGCCTCTTTGATATTTTTGAACATAATCTCTAGCAAAACAAGGATCGGTAATTTGTTCTCCTAAAGAGGATGGCCAATCAGCACCTACGGATTCCGCAATAATTGTGCCTTCCCAATTTTCGTTAAAGCGATAGACAATCACGCGATCGGCTTTGATCGCTTCCCTAGTACTGCTGACTGCTACATTGAGGATTTTTTTAGCGTTGAGCGTACCCCGGAAGCGAGCGGTAATTTCATTGACTATTTGTGATAGGTTGGCTTCATTTTCTTGGCGAATTGCTTGTTCTGTTAGCTTATCTGCCATTTGATTAAAAGTGTTAGCCAATTGCCCGACTTCATCAGTGGCAAAAATCTCAGCCCGAGCAGTGCGATCGCCTGTGGCAAATCTTTGAGCCGTTTCTTCTAGATGCTGAATTGGTTTGACAATTCCACGGCGAAATATGAGCGCCCAAAACGATATGATCAATAATGCTAAAACTATGGTCAGAACTTCTACCCAAAAGCTATTTTCTAGCAATTGATTGAGGGCAGTTTCTGGAGTTCCTCGCACTAACACTGCTACCGAGTTTTCATCTACTACAGTAGCTGAGCCATCATTGGTTTCAATGATTTTATTTGGCACTGCTTTAGCTGCCATTGTGTAAGTTTGGTTACCTACTTTGAGCCTGCCGGTAACTGGACTGCCATTGGCTGATATTGCTGCTGCCAATAAATTTTTCCCGGTTGCGGGTAATAGCACATTTGTTTGTGCTTGATTGATATCTTTAGATGAGCCTTGATCTAAAGCTGTAGCTAAAGAAAATTCGCCTGTTGGTTGGCGTAGGTAAACAGCACTATAGCCACCACCAGTAGCTTTTAATGTTCCTCTGACAATGGGTTCTTTCCCATTCACAATGTCTCCAGAAATTAAAGCCCCAACGACTTCTTGGGTTTTGGAGTTTTTGACAGGTGTGACAGTATAGCGAATCAGAGCATTTTGGTTACTGAAACCTTCTGGTAAAACAGGTGATTCTTTGCTAATTTCTGACCAAGTGACTATTCTTGTAGCTTTGATTTGTTGAGGATTATTTAATACCTCATTCACCAAGTTATCGGGATTAAAAATCTCACCTTCCCGATTAGCATTGCTATTAACAATAATTTTGAAATCTTTACCAACTAAGGTGGCATATTCAATTTTTCTAGCTTGAAGTTCGTTGGCGAGAATTTGCTTAACTTCTTGCTTTAATGTAGGCGTTAATACTTGCCCTGAACTATGCAAAACTGCAGCTTGAATAATTGCTGGATTATCAGATTGACCCCGGAAACCAAAGCCCATCTGATTAATTTTGATATTGTAATTAATATCTGTAACAGCTAACTCTGACTTGGCTTGCTCAAGTGAGAGAGTCTGTAAATTACTCGTAATTAAGTATCGACCAACTAAACTAATGCCCACAATCGATACTAATTCTGATGCTATTAAAGCAATCAGTTGTTTGCGTCCAATAGAAAGATTATAAAATCGCTGGAATAAAGACTTAATTAATCCTTGCTGTGCTTGTTGGTGTTCGGGAATTGGCGCTCCTAATCCTAGGGAATAATTACTCTGCTGCTCAAGGTTCACGGGTGGGTTTAAAGATGATGGCTGATACTCTGATGTCAAAGTATTGTTGCCATGAAGCCTATTGTTCATAAAAAATCTTCACCTGTCAGTCAATGAAAATACCCTAAAATAAGCAAGTATCAATATCCAGCCAGATTAATACTTTATATTTAATACTGAACTTCAAGCCAGGTTTTAAAATCGTGACTGGAAACTAATAAATTTTCATTTATCTTCTTGAAAAGATAGCTAAGAAAGTAGATACGATATAACCCCTGATATTGAGTGGTAGATAGGTGAAAATCCCCTTGCACCATTGGGATAATAAAATATGTGTTTCTAATATTTATTACCCATTTCTTCGTAACTACTTTAGGTGCTCCATCTGCCATTCCCATATTTTAATTTTGAGTGTCCATATCTCATAATTGCAATTTTCGGGATACTTGGTGATGGTTACTCCTAGAGCTAACTTTCATCTGTGTTACTGATTTCCCAGCAAGTAGCTTGATATCGGTGAACACATAGTAATTAATAGGGAACAGGTAAAAGCTCAAACAATTTCTGGGGGCTGCTAAATCATGAATATATTGTAAAAAATTTTCTAACTCATCATTTGGCAACCCTTGTTGTTTTCAGTACAATAGCTACATGAATTTTCTCTGCCTCAGTAATGCACCTAGTGGTTTTTAGATAAAGAAAATTCCTTAAATAAAAACCTATGCTGATAACAAAGAATGGCAATAATACCACGAAATCTTTTCACTATTATAGTGTTAATATCAGGCTGATGTATGGTTAAATCGATGTTTACCATAATTGCTGTGAAGCAAAGCAAATTTTGATGAAATTGATATTGTTTTGACTTCAACCTTGTAAGTAACTAATTATGCCATGTATTGAGGATCATTTTGTAGTTATTTAAGTGACTTTATAAAAATAATACCTTTGTTAAATTTTAACTTTACAATTCTCCCCGTATTTCTGTCAAGCAAATCTAACAGGTATTGTTTGTTACAAAAATATTTACTTAAGTTTATGTGTCTTAGCTTTAGCTTTCAGTCTCAGAATATAAATTTTTACTGGGTAGACTGGAAGCAAATATTAAATTTATATATAACTATCTGGTTTAATTGCAAAAATGATTTGCATAGAGAGAAAGTAACTAGGGATAGGGAATAGGGCAGAAGGAATCAATGTCTCGTAAGTTATTTTCCCAAGCAAATATGAGTTATCTGGTTGCTATTTAATGCATGAACTTACTGGTTACTTCAAAGGTAACGTCTCATCAACAACTGGGAGTAGAAAAAATATCTTTGAGTGTTACCTCGCAGCGCTAAAGAGCAACTATAAACCTAAATATTAGCTAATTCAAAACTCAACATCAAACCCCTATAAGCTTTTTGCTGCCTAAAGTACGGCTAACAACACTAGCCATTTGTCTAGGGTGAATTCTCCCCAATTGTCTGATGTCGCCCAAAGGTAAAACAGTACAGGATATTGAGTATATCAGAATGTTTGTGGAGAAATTAGATGTCTTCATTACTAGCTTTGTCCAATAGTTTAGCTGATACCGTAGAACAAGCCGGGAGTTCTGTAGTTGCAGTGAACGCTGGTAGACGCGTTTCCTCAAGTGGAATTCACTGGCGCAATGGGATCGTTGTCACCTCCGATGAATCCCTGCAGCGTTATGAGGAAATTACCGTGACTCTGGCAGACGGACGTACTGTTGCTGCTACACATTTAGGGCATGATTCTAGTACAGATGTCGCTGTGTTTCAAATTTCAGATGCAGCCATACCTGTAGCGACAATTGGCGATACTACAACACTTAAAGTAGGCAATTTAGTATTAGGAATAGCCAGAAGTAACGAAGGAGAATTGCGCGCAGCTTTGGGTGCAGTGAGTGTCGTGAGTGGTGCGTGGCGGAGTATGAACGGTGGGAATATCGACCAATATATCCGCCCAGATATCACCCTGTATCCAGGCTTTGCTGGCGGCCCGTTGGTAGATGCAGCTGGTAATGTAGTAGGTATGAATACATCGGGAAGGCGTGGTACAGCATTAACTATCCCTGTGGCTACAGTTAACCGTGTAGTTGAGCAATTGTTAGCCAAAGGACACATCGCCCGGGGTTATTTAGGTGTGGGAATGCAACCTGTACGCTTACCCAATAACCTAATAACAGCCTTAAATTTACTTAGTGCTACTGGTGTAATAGTTGTCAATGTTGAGCCAGCTGGCCCTGCAGATACAGCCGGGGTACTGCTGGGAGATGTGTTGGTGAAATTGGATGGTACAACCGTTAGCGATACAGGTGATGTCATGGCCTTACTTAATAGTAGCGATCGCGTGGGTAAAACTGTGCCATTACAAGTTGTCCGTGGTGGCGTGTTAGTCGAGTTAGCGATCGCAATTGGCGAACGTCCGGCTGAGTAATGCAAAATTCATAATTCACGATGGCAAAACTATGACTAACACAAGCTTTTCCAACATTGCTGATGAATTGGCGGCCTTAGCTGCGAAGTTACGCCACAGCACCGTTAAAGTTAAAAGCGGTTCTCAAGGAGTTGGTTCTGGTGTGATTTGGCAAGCCGATGGCTTAATTATTACCAATGCCCATGTCGCCACTAGCCGCAGAGCTACAGTAGAATTAGCAGACGGACGGATATTTGAGGCTGTACGTACCAAATTTGACCCACAACAAGATTTAGCTGCACTGAAAATTAACGCCACTAACTTACAGACCGCAACTATTGGTGATTCAGATGCGTTGCGAGTTGGGGAATTAGTGGTGGCGGTGGGGAATCCCTTTGCTGATAGTGGTGCTGTGACTACAGGAATTATTCACGGACAGCATCAACAAGCAGTGATGGCAGATATTCGATTGTATCCTGGGAACTCTGGCGGGCCTTTGGCTGATTGTCTCGGTCGCGTTGTCGGCATTAATACAATGGTTGTCAACGGTTTAGCTGTCGCCGTCCCCAGTTTAGCAGTCAATCGCTTTTTGCTGGGTGCCAGTCGTCCGCAACTAGGAGTGACTTTGCAACCTGTGCTGATAGGTAACCGCAACCTGGGGTTATTAGTTTTATCTGTACTTGCTGATAGTGCAGCCGCCACAGCAGGCGTACAAATTGGCGATGTGCTGATTGGTGTATCGGGGCGATCGCTCACTAGATATGATGATTTAAGTAAATATCTGCAACAAAGCAAAGATGGCGAAGCCTTACCCCTACAAATTTGGCGTGGAGGTCAACAATTTGTAGTTTATGTAGTATTGCAGAGTGGGAAAACTGCAGTGGAGTCGAGATGATTCGGGTGATGGTAGTTGCAACTTCCCCTGTGGTGCGGGCGGGTTTAGCGGCGGTTGTAACTAGCAATTCCCAGCTAACTGTGGTGGGGAGTGCATCCGATTTGGATGTGTTAACTAGGGAAGTAGAACAATTAGAACCCGATGTAGTGCTACTAGATTTAGGTGGGAATCTGCAACCAACAATCTGGGAAAAATTGCTTTTAATTCAACAGCAGCAATATCCTCTAGGATTTTTGGTAATTGTAGAGGAACTAGAAAGCATAGATTTAGAAGCCGCCATCCATGCTGGCGTTCAGGGTTTATTACCCAGTACCAGTACAGAATCCGAAATTATCGCAGCGACAATTGCGATCGCAGATAATTTAGTCGTGCTACATCCTGATTTTTTAGAATTACTACCCCTGCGGGAAAAAGTCGCCACTACTCCCGTACAAACCCTGACACCCAGAGAAATTGAGGTATTAGGAATGCTGGGTTCCGGTTTAGGTAATCGAGCGATCGCTAAACAGTTGCATATTTCTGAGCATACTGTAAAGTTTCATATCTCATCGATTTTTCAAAAGCTGGGTGTCTCTACCCGCACCGAGGCTGTCAGCGTTGGTATCAGACTGGGGTTGATTATGCTTTAGGGATGAGGGTAATTGGTAATTGGTAATTGGTAATTGGTAATGGGAGAATAAAAAGAATAAATGCCCAATGCCCCATGCCCAAATTTCAACAACGTGCAGAACGGGGAAGGGTAAATTTTTCCTTTTCTGCGGCAAATTTACCACGTACCATTAATTTAGTTTCTTCAATTTCATAGATAAATGCTTCCACATCTTCAATATTGAGTAGGTCGGGACTGAAGTAAATCACGACTTCTTCAATCAGTTGAGGTATCCTATCCAAGATTTTTGGCAAAGGATACATTTGAGTGGTCACTAAATCGTAAAGATGAAGTGTAGTATCTTCTATTTCCATGCAAGCGATCGCATCTAAATCTGGGAAATAATGTAAGGGACGGCTACCTTCATCAACGCAGAATACAGCTTTTTCGTTGACTACCCCAACGATATTAGAGACAGGTACACGGGTTTCTAAAAGTCTGTGCAACAATGCAATATCTTTGACATCTGCAAAATCCAGTGTTCTCAAGCCGTTAATGCTACCTGTGGAATTACACTTGAGTTTGAAGCTGTGTTCTGGAACGATGCGAAAGCCAAAAGGTAAATAATACTCTGGTTCCAACGTCGTCAATACTAGAGTTTCATAACGTTGATCGCAATATTCCAATACTTCATTCATGACTTCGCGGTAATAGCCTCTTCTGCGAAATCCCTCGCGGGTACATACGCCATGAACTCCGCCAACAATTACCTTTTCTCCCATGATGTACATCGGAATTTCTAAAACTCCGATATGGGTGATGGCGACATCATCATCAAAGAGAATGAAGGGAGTTGAAGCATCTTCCCATGATGCACCAAGTTCTCGCGCGCGTTCGGCTAGGCTAGTAAGTCCCGGAAAGGTGGCTTCAACTAAGTCAAACAGCTTACTGCTTAATGTAGAATCAGCAGAGAAGGATTTTTGGAAGCGATCGCAGCTCATAAATAAAATCTGGCTATCAATTCACCTTTTCACACTACAC
The DNA here is from genome assembly GCA_002368155.1 of Nostoc carneum NIES-2107. Taxonomy (GTDB): domain Bacteria; phylum Cyanobacteriota; class Cyanobacteriia; order Cyanobacteriales; family Nostocaceae; genus Aulosira; species Aulosira carnea. The sequence continues at coordinate 438,461 of AP018181.1, read as the reverse complement.
ATAATACAAAAGTGATTCCAGATTTATTTCATGTCAAATAAAACTAAACCAAATTCCTCACCAGTCGTCCGAAAACCAATACTGCGATAAGCGGCTTGTGCTGCTAAGTTAGTTTGCTGTGTAAATAAGATAGCGCGTTCTACACCATGCGATCGCGCTTCTAATAATGAGCCAGCAACGACACTTCTGGCATAGCCTTTACCCCGTAAAGCCGGCGTTGTCCACACTCCACCAATTTGGACAATATCAGGTAAGTGGGCGTTAAAGGTAGTATATGCGACTGGTGTATTTTCTACTACTAACACCCAATGCGTAGATTTAGCTTGATGCGCCGCTATTTCCTGGCGGGCAGTTGTATATAAATCAGGTGTTTCCGATTTTTTCAGAGTTTCTAAATCGTAGGCAACATACCACTCAGTGAGTAAATCAAATTCCTCTGGATGTGGCAATCGACACTTTACTTCACCAGATGTTAAGGCGGGTGGAATTTGTAAATCTGATAGCGCTAAGGAAAATAATAATTCGCGCTCATCTATATTAGTGGGATGATTAGCCAGCCCTAAAACTTGCTTGGTAACTTCCACTTGTGCAGCCGGGCCAGCAATTCCAGAAATAGCGCGATGAGACTGGGTTACTGCTGTTTGCACGACTTCTGGTAAATATACTGGCGCTTGTACAACTACCATCCCATTCCAATAATGAGCGGCGACTGCAACTATATTGTGATCTAATAACGCCGCAATATAAGTCCCCTGAAAAATTTCATTCTGATCCAGCAACCCCGCCTCTCGCCAATTAGAACGCAGAAACATCGAAGTATCGATATGTTGCAACAGAAAACTCTCTAGCAACATTTCATCACCTGGTTGTAGGTTTCTGATGGTAAACATGAGTGGGGATAAGGAAGATGAGGGGAATGAGGCGTGAATTGACAAATTATACCAATTTGAAAAAAGAATGCGACAGATTGTAGGGGCAAGGCAATGCCTTGCCCTCTAGAATATATTGATGTGTCGCCAAGATTATTTGAATTGGTATTAGATTTATTTGAGCTTAATAATAACGCACCTGCGCCCAGCAACAATTTTGATGTGTTACAGCTTTGCCTAACACATCCTACATCAGCGTTAATTTGCAAATTAGATTTATTTGCGTTTTATAATAATGCACCTTCGCTAAGAATTTTGATGTGTTACGGCTTCGCCTAACACATCCTACATCTACATAAGATTATTAAATTTATAAATAATTGCAAAAGCAGATAGATGGCGATACATAAACATCAATAACCTTAATTTTTAACAAATTCTCAGCTTCTATTAATTTTCTCAACAGCTAAAACCCTTAAATTGTATGTATAAAGGCATTTGAGGGAGATAAACGCTATGAAGTTTAAGCATTTAGCTATTGTAGGTATGATGGCGCTAATAGCTGTAGGTTGTGCCAACGAAAGCGCTTCTAATAAGACAGATACACCAAAAGCAGCGACGGAAAATGTAGCAAGTTCAGGCGCAGGTTTGGGTGCATTTAAAGCTGGGGAACATCCTACTCAAGGGAACGTGAAAGTCGTTACTGAACAAGGAAAGCGCTTTCTCGAGTTTGATGGAGATTTTAAAACCGACCAAGGCCCAGATTTATATGTAATTTTATATCGTACTGATAAGCCACCCATATCTGGCATTAAAGAAAAAGATTATCTCAGCATTGCACCATTACAAAAAACTAGCGGTACTCAACGCTATGCTTTACCAGAAAATGTCAAGCTAGCAGAATTTAAATCTGTTGCCGTCTGGTGTCGTAAATTCAATGCTACTTTCGGCTATGCACCTTTAGCAAATAGCTAACACTGACTCTTTTTAATTACGAATTACGAATTACGAACTACGAATTACTAAGATGGAAATAGCCGATTTTCTTAGCCTAATACATCCCGCGATCGCAGTAATTTTTGTCTTCCCTCTAATTGGGAATGTGGTAAATTTTGCTTGGCAAACAAGACAACGCAGGTTACAAAGTTTAGTGGGAGGTAAAAGCAAAATTCCCCCGGTGGTTGGTTCAGAACATAAAAAGTTAGGCGAGTGGTTAACTAGTGCTGTTGTTGGCTTAACCTTAATCGGTTTAGCTTATGCAATTGGTAAAGATATCGTCAAACATCAACTGTGGAGTACTGCAACTTTTAAATTCATTTTTATCATCTTGATGTTTGCAGCGACGATTATTTCTTTAGTTTTACTTTATCAAGCCAAGCAGAAATTATGGCGGGGAGTATTTGCCAGTTTAACTGGTGCGGGGTTAGTGATTCTTGGCTGTCAAGATGGAGTTTATCGCCTGACTAAAGAATGGTATTGGTCACATTATTATATTGGCATTACCGCAGCCTTGCTGATGATTTTTTCTTTGGCGATTGTGCAGGATATTTATCAAGATAAATCCCATCGCTGGCGGCTGGTGCATACAATTTTAAATTGCGTGGCTTTATTATTGTTTATTGGGCAAGGTTTAACAGGTACAAGAGATTTACTGCAAATTCCCCTGAGTTGGCAAGAACCATACATTTATCAATGTGATTATGTGAATAAGGTTTGTGGGACGATAAAGCCGTAGGGGAGTGAAATACTTGGGGGAAAGGGGAATGGGGAAGGGGGAAGGGAAATAATAAAAATTGCGTTATACCAATTCCTTATGAAGCTTTATAGAATTAGATCCCCCCTAACCCCCCTTAATAAGGGGGGGACTGGAATCAATTTTTCAAAGTTATCCTTATTCAGTGGGGGAACAGAAGAAATATTTCAAATTCTCCCTTTTTAAGTTGGGGGACTGGAATAAATCTTTCAAAGTCCCCCTTTTTAAGGGGGATTTAGGGGGATCTAAATATGTGCAACATCACATGAAATTGATATTAAAAATGCGGATATGAGTATTATTAAAAGTGGAAAAAATCAGCAACGTCTTGCAAAAAGTAGATCCAGGTTCATTACGGTTACGGTTAACGGCTGGAATTGCGGCATTTTCGGCTTTGGGGTTGGGTAGCCTCTCGGTGTGGACTAGCTTGAAAATGCAGGATATTTTAATAGATAATCATAAACGCCATGTTGAGAAAATTGCCGATCGCCTACCGCGGGATGTGCAACTTTATATTCAAATGATGCCACAAGCCAGTGGTTTAGATAAGTCGATAAATAATTTAATTGATAACGATACTTTTATCTGGATTAAAAACCCGGAAAATCAAATTATTGCCAAATCTACTAATTGGAATCAGCTACCAAATCCAACGACATCACAGTTAATGTCTTTAACCGAGATGTCGGTGAAACCAGAAGTTACTCAAGTGCAGCAGCGCTACTATGTTTTATGTGGTGCGGCTTTGCAAGTACAGAGTAAGCAACTGGGTAAGCTATTTGTAGTTAAGGATATTACCCGCGAACAAACAATGTTTTTGGCGCTGGTGCGTAGTTTAGGCATTGCGAGTCTGTTAATAATTATTGTAATTTCCTTAGCGATCGCAGTTTATATTCGCCGTTCTCTGCAACCTCTGCGTCAACTGAGTCAAATGGCGGCGGTGATTTCTGCGGCTGATTTACCAGAGGCGCAGCTATCCTTGAAGCAAGCACCCAGCGAAGTTAAAGAGTTAACGCAAACCTTTAATATGCTATTATCCCGGCTGGCGGAATCTTGGGAGCAAGAACGACAGTTTGTCAGCAACGTTTCTCACGAATTACGCACGCCATTAACCATTGTGCATGGTTACTTACAAAGCGTACTCCGGCGACCCAGCAATTTAACACCCACCCAAGTTGAAGCTTTAGAAACTGCGGCGTTAGAAGCCGAACATACTATCAGGCTGCTGCAAGACTTACTAGATTTAGCAAGAGCTGATAGCGGTCATTTGCATTTTCGCATGAATCCTTGTGTGCTGAATGACTTAGTTGCTGAAGTCGTCGGTATGGCACAGAAATATAGCGATCGCACTATCCTAATAGAATCACCAAATCACCCCATTGAGGTGAAAGCCGACTATAATCGCCTCAAGCAGGTATTGTTGAACTTAATTGATAACGCCGTCAAGTATTCTGAAGCTGATACTTCCGTGATTGTCAGCTTACATCAGCAAGACAAAGCAGCGATAATTCAAGTTGACGATAAAGGTTATGGTATACCTTTGCAACACCAAGCCCGCATCTTCGAGCGATTTTACCGCGTAGATGAAACCCGCGCCCGTTCCACAGGCGGTTCTGGTTTAGGCTTATCAATAGTGAAAACCTTAATAGAAGGTATGGGTGGTAGCGTCACCGTGCGATCGCGCCTAGGCGAAGGCAGTATATTTACAATTAGTTTGCCAATTTCGCCCAAATAGTGGGGGGAAAGGGGAAGGGTAAAAGGGGTAAGGGGAAACGTTTTACAGATATTTTCCCATTAACGTGAAACCCGCTTGGTTGCAAGGTTTCGCCCTCACCCCCAGCCCCTCTCCCACGAGGAGAGGGGAGCAAGAGATTCAATTCCCCTTCTCCCTGGGGGAGAAGGGGTTAGGGGATGAGGGCGCGAGGTATTTTCCCATTAACGTGAAACCCGCTTGGTTGCAAGGTTTCGCCCTCACCCCCAGCCCCTCTCCCACGAGGAGAGGGGAGCAAGAGATTCAATTCCCCTTCTCCCTGGGGGAGAAGGGGTTAGGGGATGAGGGCGCGAGGTATTTGTACAACGCCAGCCCTATACAGCGTTTAGCTTAAGTTGATACCAATGGGCATCCACAATCTATCCTGCCTCACCGAAAATCCTTCGGTGCCGTACCCTACCACAGCGATAATTTATATTGTGCTATCTTCTGCAACCAAAATCTTGATGCCTTAGGCAACCCCTGCGGGGAACGCATTCCCCCATCATCAAAATCAGCAGATGCGATACCTGCGCCGATACACCACACACCTTTGGCGATGATGATTTAAGATAAGCGATCGCACAATTCATCACATCCAGCAAATTCACAAGCTGTATACAGTAAAATCATAACTTTTGTAACGAAAAAAACCACCTTGGTCACCAACATGACGACCTTGGTCACCAACATCACGACCTTGGTCACCAACACGACGACCTTGGTCACCAACATCACGACCTTGGTCACCAACATGACGACCTTGGTCACCAACATCACGACCTTGGTCACCAACATCACGACCTTGGTCACCAACATTGCGACCTTGGTCACCAACACGACGACCTTGGTCACCAACATTGCGACCTTGGTCACCAACATCACGACCAAGGTCACCAACATCACGACCAAGGTCACCAACATCACGACCAAGGTCACCAACATTGCGACCAAGGTCACCAACATTGCGACCAAGGTCACCAACAGCCAAATTTTGGTAACTCCCCCAGCAAGCAGCCTACATTACACTAATGCTTGAAACCAGAAAATGCACCCTTCCCCTTTCCCCCTTCCCCCTTCCCCCTTTCCCCCTTCACCTCTCACAAACCCCCCTCTCCCTCTTCCCATTCGGGTTATTCTGCAAATAATCCCGCACCCAAGCGCAACCCTTCACCATTAGGTCATCCAAATTCAGATTCCACAACTTCACCGTCTTGTCACGGCTAGCAGAGGCAATGGTTTTGCCGTCGGGGCTGAATGCTATGCTATTGACCCCACTGCTATGACCTTGAAGGGTTTGTAACTCCTGCCCCTGGAGATTCCACAACTTCACCGTCTTGTCACGGCTAGCAGAGGCAATGGTTTTGCCGTCGGGGCTGAATGCCACGCCCCTGACCGAACTGCTATGACCTTGAAGGGTTTGCAACAACTGCCCCTGGAGATTCCACAACTTTACCGTGGTGTCAGAACTGACTGAGGCAATGGTTTTGCCGTCGGGGCTAAATGCCACGCCCAAGACCTCACTGCTATAACCTTGAAGGGTTTGCAACACCTGCCCCTGTAGATTCCACAACTTTACCGTGGTGTCAGAACTGGCTGAGGCAATGGTTTTGCCGTCGGGGCTGAATGCCACGCCCCAGACCACACTGCTATGACCTTTAAGGGTTTGCAACACCTGCCCCTGGAGATTCCACAACTTCACCGTGTTATCCCAACTGGCTGAGGCAATGGTTTTGCCGTCGGGGCTGAATGCCACGCCCCAGACCTCACTGCTATGACCTTGAAGGGTTTGCAACACCTGCCCAGAGAGATTCCACAACTTCACCGTGTTATCCCAACTGGCTGAGGCAATGGTTTTACCGTCGGGGCTGAATGCCACGCTATTGACCGCACTGCTATGTCCTTGAAGGGTTTGCAACAACTGTCCCTGGAGATTCCACAACTTCACCGTGTTATCCCAACTGGCTGAGGCAATGGTTTTTCCGTCGGGGCTAAATGCCATGCCCAAGACCTCACTGCTATGACCTTGAAGGGTTTGCAACACCTGCCCAGAGAGATTCCACAACTTCACCGTGGTGTCAGAACTGGCTGAGGCAATGGTTTTGCCGTCGGGGCTGAATGCCACGCCCAAGACCTCACTGCTATGACATTGAAGGGTTTGCAACACCTGCCCAGAGAGATTCCACAACTTTACTGTGTTGTCAAGGCTAGCTGAGGCAATGGTTTTGCTGTCGGGGCTGAATGCCACGCTATAGACTGAATTGCTATGACCTTTAAGAGTTTGCAACACCTGCCCCTGGAGATTCCACAACTTTACTGTGTTGTCATAACTTACCGTGGCAATGGTTTTGCCGTCGGGGCTGAATGCCACGCTATTGACCGCACTGCTATGGCCTTGAAGGGTTTGCAACAACTGCCCCTGGAGATTCCACAACTTCACCGTTTTGTCAGAACTGGCTGAGGCAATGGTTTTGCCGTCGGGGCTGAATGCCACGCCCCTGACCGCACTGCTATGACCTTGAAGGGTTTGCAACACCTGCCCCTGGAGATTCCACAACTTCACCGTTTTGTCAGAACTGGCTGAGGCAATGGTTTTGCCGTCGGGGCTGAATGCCACGCCCCTGACCGCACTGCTATGACCTTGAAGGGTTTGCAACACCTGCCCCTGGAGATTCCACAACTTCACCGTTTTGTCAGAACTGGCTGAGGCAATGGTTTTGCCGTCGGGGCTGAATGCCACACCCCAGACCGAACTGCTATGACCTTTAAGGGTTTGCAACACCTGCCCCTGGAGATTCCACAACTTCACCGTTTTGTCAGAACTGGCTGAGGCAATGGTTTTGCCGTCGGGGCTGAATGCCACGTCCAAGACCTCACTGCTATGGCCTTCTAGTCGGTTTCGTTCTCTAACACCATAAACTACCTGTTGGAGAGTAGCTACCGCCAAAACGCGGGTATCTGCTTCAACATTTTTATCTGGTTTTTGCAGTCGCTTACCTAACTTCAAGCCTGCCATTAAAGCATCAAGCTCTAAACTAGATGCCAGCAGATTTTGCGATTTAAGACTCTGGGCTAGAATTTCGGCATTAACACGGCGTTTATCTGCATCTGCTTTGGCAGCGTTTGCTTGCTGTGTTTGCTTTTGGGCAATGTTTCGCTGCTTATTGGCTTCTCGCAAATTCTTCTCTGCTTGGCTTTTACGCTCATCAGCTACCTGACGCTGTTCGGCTTCGGCATTTTTAGCCGCATTGGCATTGTCAAGAGCAACTTTTAAGTCTGCTCCCCGTTCTTCAGCTAACTTTTGTGCAGCCTTTGCTTCCGCCTCTCCTTTTTCCGCTCTTTCCCGTTGGTCTTGAGCAAGGCGTTTTTGCTTGTCTGCTTCCAGGCTTTGCTTATCTGCCATTTGCTGCTGTTGTCGAGCATTATCTGCTTGCCTTTGTGCCTCATTACGTTGCTGTTCTGCTATTTGCCGCTGTTCATCTGCTTCTTTCTGGGCATCTTGAGCAATTAACCGCTGCTCATTCACATACACAGCCACTCCCGTCATTAAGCCCGAAAATATCAGCAATCCCACCACATAAGGCAGCGCAGGTTTTAGCTGCTCCCACCTATCCCGCAAGTTAAACGGCAAATGTTCATTCAACCACTTGCGGTCAAACACTTGCCGATAAATTTGATTTCTCACCTGCAAAACATTCTGCTCGCGCCGCACCACCCCCGACAACTTCAGGTGAGACTTAACTATTGACTGTTCCTCATCCCCAACCGGACGCTTACCTAACCGAATCTCCCGGTATGTAGTCAAAACCTCTGGGTCAGGTGAGCGTTTAGTTAACATATCCCGCACAAACTGCAAGTTATTATCTTGCTCACTCATCGCACCCAAGAAAGTATTACTCACCACGCGGTCAACAAAGGCTGCGCCTGGGGAACGGCTTCGCCTGGGGGAAAGGGTAAAAGGGAAAAGGCTTCGCCTGGGGGAAAGGGTAAAAGGTAAAAGGGTAAAAGGGAAAGAAGAAACCCCTTCCCCATTCCCCCTTTCCCCATTAACCCTTCCCCCTTCCCCATTCCCCATTCCCCCTTTCCCCTCCCTCACCAAAGCCGCACACAAGCGCTGCGTTAAATACGGATGTCCCCCCGTCCAATTCAGCACCCATCGCAGTAATTGTGGTGCGTCATCTGTTACCTGTTCCAATCCCTCAGCCAGGGGTAAAGCTTCCTCAAAGGTAAAATCAGTCAAATCCACACGCTGACCAATATTAAACGGCGTGCGCTTGGCATCGCGGATTAAATCGCCCGGAGTTGCTACCCCCATCAACACCAAAGAAAGACGCTGAAACTCAGCATTAGTCGCACGGGCTACATAGAGATAACGAATCGCTGTATAAAAATCATCAGTAAAATCTAAGCTGAGGGTGGAATCAATTTCATCCACGAAAATCACCACCCGTGCTTCTACCTCAGCCAGTAACACCTCCTGAAAAAACAGCGTCAGCCGTTGCGAAACTCCCAAATATTCATGTTCTCGCCACCAACTCACCACATCAGTCTCAAACATGAGTTGGTCATCCAGCTTCACCAAAAAGCCAAAATACCATTGTTCCGCTGTCACCTGCGCCCCCAATTCCTGAAGGTCAACAATAACAGCCCGTATCCCTTCCTCCGCCAATGTTTGCGCCGTGCGTACCATCAAACTCGACTTCCCCATCTGGCGCGGCGTAAGCACATAAGCAAAAGTCCCATCCCGGCACAAATTCAACAATTCCTCATCAGCCTGGCGGGGAATATAAATCCCACCACCAGCCTGCACCGTCCCGCCGACTGTGTAAATGGTTGGGTTAGACATAAAGGGACTCCAAGGGAAGGGGGAAGGGGGAATGGGAAATGGGGAATGGGGAAGGGTGAAGGGGAAAGGGTGAAGGGGGAATGGAAAGATGGAGGAATGAGAAATAATTGAAATTGGTTTACCTTTTACCTTTCCCCTTTCCCCTTTTTACCCTTCCCCTTTCCCCCTTTTACCCTTTCCCCCAGGCGAAGCCTTCCCCCCTTAACTTATTGATTTTCTCAACGCTTGCATTTGATTTGAAAGCATTGAACTTAGTTCTTTAGCATGGCTATAAAGTTCTTGGTATTGAGATGTTTCTAAATAGCCGACTTCCAGTGCAACTCTTAATAGACTCCGAACTTCGCCGGCGGAACCTTTAGCTATATTCAAAAACTGTAAGTACTCTTTGCGAGAAAAACGCTCAAAACCTTCAGCAACATTTGTGGGAATTGAGACGGAAGCACGCCTTATCTGATCCCGCAAGCCAAAATCTTTGCTAAAGTTACCATCCTGAGTAAGTAAGTACACCTGCTTCACCAAATCAATCGCTCTTTGCCATACTCGTAAATCCTCAAATGTTTCTATTTTCTTCCTTTCCATGACGTTTCACTCTAAATAAGTATAAATTTCTCCATCTTATTTTTCCCAGCGAAACGAGAAGAAAGGAGTAAGGGGAAGGGGAAAAGGGGGAAAGGGGAAAGGTAAAAGGGGGAAAGGGGAAAGGTAAAAAGGGGAAAGGTAAAAAGGTAAAAGAGTAAACCAATTTCAATCATTTCTCATTCCTCCATCTTTCCATTCCCCCTTCACCCTTCCCCTTTCACCCTTCCCCCTTCCCCCTTCCCCCTTCACCCTTCCCCCTTCCCCTCACCCACGAAGATTCTCCCGGAAATAATCAGCATAAAGTTGACAACGCGGGATCACCGTTCTCCCCTCCCGCCGCACCAACCCCGCACCCCGCAACCTAAAGAAAACGCGCTCATCATCGCAGGTGTTATGGCGAATAACCTGAAGCATACTTGACACCAATTCCGCTTTACTATGCAGCCGAAACAAATGGTTCCGCAAATGATTACCAAAGGGGCCATTATCCGCCGTAGCTTTGGCGAATAATTCCGCAGTAGTGAAGCGCTGACTGGCGATTAAATATAGCGCCACCCGAACTAAATAAGGATGTCCATTCAGCAACGCCATTAACTGCTGTTCTGCACTAGCATTCAGCGGTGAACCATGACGGTGATTGAGGTCAGCAACTTGCGCGGCGGTAAAATCTTCTAAGTCAATCACCTCGCCCACATTAAACGGCGATTGGTTGAGATTATCAATTAATTGGTAGGGTTCGGTGGAAGTCACCAGGGCTAAATCGAGTTGCTTCCAAATCGGTGTAGTGGCGCGGTTATTGTGCCAACTGCGAAGCATTCCAAAGAAATCGGAACGGAATTCAGTATCAAAAGCCCTTTCAACTTCATCCATTGCTAACACCAAGGGACGACCAAATTCTTTTAACAAATAGCGCCCAATATAGCGGGTGCAACGCTGACTATTACCCAAGGGCAAATTCCAATATTCAGCAACTTTATCCGCCATTTCTATTTCATCAGTTAGCCAAGTGCAAAATTGCCGAAAGAATAAGTCAGCATTGCTTAACGCTGCTTGATCAAATAATTGAAAATCCAAGAAAGCCACGCGCTTACCTGCATTCATCGCCGCATTACAAGTGCGAATTAACAACGAACTCTTGCCCATTTGTCGGGGGCCTTTAATAGTGATTGTCACACCTTGACGCTGAATCGCATTGAAAGCCAGAGCATCACAAGCGCGTTCCACATAAAACCGAGACTCGCCATCCATTGTCCCTTCGGGCATTTCCAGGGATATCGGCTGTGCGGAAGGAAAAGGCTGAGGTATAGCTGAGGCTTCCCGTGGCTGCAGCAAACTGGCTTGATTCGCTTCCCCAATCGTTAATTCACCCCCAGAAATCGCCTGCATTAATTCTGCAATTAAGCGCGGTGTATCTTTCTCATCTCGCCAAACAGCCCAGTTAATCCCATTCAGGTAAACACTCAAAGGATACTGAAACGGCTCTCGATATGCCAAGCGCACCGGGAGAATCATCGGCTTTCCGCCTTGTTCCTTAGCCAGGCGACTGGCTGTAGCAATTTCCGCTTCCACCATCTCACTGTGGACAGAATGCTCAGAAAGGAAAACAATCAAAAAATCTGCTTGGCGAAGTTCCGCTTCAATGCGTTCCGCCCAGCATGTGCCTACCGTGATAATTTGGTCAATAAAAACTGTGTGATGTTGAGCCAGCGCTTGCTGGACTTGCAATGCTATCGGCTCATCGGGGGTGACGTGGCGTTTGTAGCTGATGAAGATGCGGTGGGGGGTGGGGATTGGGGATTGGGGACTGGGGATTGGGGACTGGGGATTGGGGGAAGGGGGAAGGGGGAATGGGGAAGGGGAGGGAATTATAGATGGGGGGAGGTTTCGGCTTTTGAGGACTGGGGTGGCGTATTCGGGGATATTTTCTAAATCAATGGCGATGCGTCCAAATTCGTAAGCATCTTCGTAGGTTCTACCTGCACCGAGGGCATCATAAAACCCGACTGCAAATTTAATTGCGGCGCGATCGCCTACTGCTTTATTCATTCCTACTACATAATTAATATGTTGGAATATCGCCTCAGCTTGCGCTTCACTATAACAGGCGTTTAACAGCACACACTCTATCTTGTCTTGAAATAACCTAAACAGTCTGCCCAGTGATTCTGTACTCACCAGTTGCAACTGTCCGTGATCATCTTCCAAAACTAAACCTTGCTCACCTTCCCCATGTCCAGAGAAATGCACTATCTCCGGTTGATGATCCAAAAGCGCACGTCGCAAATCTTCTGGACGCACAGCCCATTTTGTAATCATCTCAAACTGTTCACGAATCCTCGCACGTTCCAACCCCGCCTGAATTTCCCGTACTTCCTCATCCAAGCGCAGCTTCACCGTATTCTGGGGATTTGCCGATAAAACCAGGATTTTTTTCACACTATCATCAATTATTGCACCAGCCGTTGTCTCTAGATGCAGTTTACTACAGCCGAGTTACGGAGAATTACTGACGGTGTAAGAAATTTGGGGGAAGGGGGAAGGGTGAAGGGGGAAAGGGTAGGGTGCAATACTTGTCGGTTAAGGGCAAAAGGGGAAGGGGAAAAGGAAAAGAAAAAACCTTTAACCCTTACCCTTTCACCCTTACCCTTTCACCTTTTCCCAAAACCAAATTCCGAGTTGAAAATCCTTAACCGAGCAGTATTGGGGTAGGGTGTGTTACGGCTATGAAAGCATTTGAGACACAGAGACAATTAAACTTAGCCGTAACGCACCGTTGCATCGATGATGCGTTAGGCTTTCTCAATTACGAATTACGAATTACGAACTACGAATTACGAACTACGAACTACGAATTACGAATTATTATTCCCCAAATATTTACTTTTCAACTCTTCCAACTCATCATCTATGATGCTTTTACTAGTAGGCTGAGGAGTTTGAGGTTGGGGTTGACTTTGCTGCTTTTGCGGTTTATTTCCACCTAAAAATAGAGTCTTCATTTCCTCTAATTCTAGGTCAATTTGGCTTTGCGATTTGGGAGATACAGCAGGTTTTGGGTTAGATGGTGCAACGGTGACAGGCTTTGCTGATGTTGCTGGTGTGGCAACTATTGGCACATTTTTATTCAGGTCATTTAAAACTTCATCAACTGTTTGATAACGCCGCTTTGGGATACTTTCTAACATTTTGTTGAGAATGTCAGTTAACTCTTTACTTACAGGAGTTGTTAAGTACTGCTGCCAAATCCAACTATCATCATTAATATCATAAGAATCAAAAGGCGATCGCTCGGTGAGTAGGCGAATACAAGTAGCACCCAAACTGTAGATATCGCTAGCGAAAATTGCTCGTCCTCTGATTTGTTCTGGTGCCACATATTCGGGACTGCCGATACTTGTACCAGTGCGGTTGAGGGAAGTACTAGTGGCAGATTTAGAAGCACCGAAATCTACTAAAACTAGTTTATGGTCACTTGCCCGTAAAATAATATTTTCGGGTTTAATATCGCGGTGAATGACGTGCCTAGCATGGCAAAATTGCAGTACTGGCAATAAATCATTGAGTAACTGCCGAATTTGCTCTTCGTTAAAAGCACCTTGTTCTACTGATTCCTGAGCTAAATTTTTGCCATCAATAAATTCTTGGACAAGATACTGCCTGTCATCTTGGGTAAAATATGCCAGCAGTGCCGGAATTTGGGGATGTTGCCCTAATTCATCTAACTGTACTGCTTCTTGATTAAATAACTCCACAGCCTTTTGCACAGTATTTGTGCCTTGGGCTTGGGGGTAAAATTGCTTAATGACGCAGCGTGGTTTTGATGGTTTATCTTCATCCACCGCTAAAAAAGTACGCCCAAAACCCCCTTGTCCTATGGGTTTAATTGCACGGTAGCGTTCTTTAAGCAGTAGCTTATGACCACAACTTAGACAAAACTTAACATCATCAGCATTTTCCGGTTTGGGACAACGGGGGTTAAGGCAGTAGCTCATAGTGGCGCTAAAAATCGCTCTTATTGTATTTATTTTGCCCTGCGATCGCCACAAGGGTATTCAGATTCGCCAATTATCTAGCTTGAGACTGTAACCCAGTGCTTGAATGCGCTGATAGTGCGCTAAATTACCAGTGACTAATATCAAATCTTGCTTGTATCGCAATAGCTGCAATCATGCTATCAGCAAGTCCTATCGGTTGTCAGATGCGCTCCAAATCTGCATAAATACGCCCTGCTAATTCAGCAATAAGCTATTCTGCTTTTAAGTTGCACAATCTATCGTGAGAGCTGTTGACGGTTGACTGTTAACGGTCAACCGTCAACAGTTAACAGCCTTGATAGTATTTATACAATTTAGACGCGCATTAGCTTAGCAAATGTTTTCGGAGAGTGACAAAACATGGCTAACCTAAAGTGGCTTTTGAGTAGGTATACCCACAGCACGAGGAAAGTTAGTTGGTGTAGCTGTTACCTTACGCAGGTATAAACAGTGACGAATACTATCACTTAGAGGAGTAGTAAATTGTTCTATCGCGGCAATTACCCCACCCAACTGATCGACAGCATTTTGCAAAGCTGTAGTTTCCTCTTCAGTCCAATTCCCGCGGTAAATAACTGCTAAACCTCCAACCTTCAGCAACGGTAAAGCATATTCCGCACAGACAGAAGCCGAACCCACAGCGCGGATTGTCGCTACATCATAATTTTGTCGGTGCTGGCGTTGCTGGCCGATTTCTTCAACTCTACCTACAAGAGTTTTGCCATTACTCAAACCCAGTGTAGTCAAGATTTTTTCAATAAAAGTAACTTTTTTGCGAGTAGAATCAAGCAGCGTAATTTTACAATTAGCAGCTGCGATCGCAATAGGAATCCCTGGAAAACCCGCACCCGTACCAATATCAATCACAGATGCACCCGCTGCTAGAGAATCAATAAATTGCTGCTGTGGCGCAATTCCCCGCAACGAATCCCACAGATGCTTCTCCCAAAACTCTTCAGCTTCAGTAATGCGAGTTAAATTGAACTGGCTATTCCCTTCCAGAATTAATTCATAAAGCTGCTGGAATTGCAACTGTTGCTGAGTATTTGGTTGCCAATTGAGAGTTTTTTGCCATATCTCTGCCATTTCAGGCAATAAGTTAGTCATTTGTCATTTGTCATTTGTCATTTGTCATTGGGTAATGGGTAATGGGTAATGGGTAATGGGTAATTGGTGTTTGTTATTTCTTCATCTCCCTCATCCCCCTCATCTCCCAGTCCCCAATCCCCAGTCCCCAATCCCCATTACCCCTTATCCCCAGAGGGGGCCCCGAGTTCCCCAATCCCCAGTCCCCAATCCCCAGTCCCCAGTCCCCAATCCCCAATCACACCGCCGGCTGGGGTTCTTGAACTTTAGCTTTCAATACTTCTGGATCGACAGATTTAAGTTCACCGTGGTTAAGTGTCCAACAAGAATCTGCGATCGCTAACATATCTCCAGCGTCGTGTGTAACGACAAACAATGTCCAATCTTTTTTTAGCTTTGCCAATAAACTGACTAACTGCCGACGCATTGACCAGTCTAACCCGGCTGTTGGCTCGTCTAATAATAATAAATTTGGTTGGCGAATTAACTGTACCGCCAAAGCTAAACGTCGCTGTTGTCCACCACTTAATGCATGAGGTGATGCTGATAGTGATAAATGCTCTAATCCGACTTCGCTTAATGCTTGCCTAACTCGCTCTGACCCTAGTTCTGGATGCCCTAAGCGTAATTCTTCTAATATTGTACCGCCGCAGAAGTGCCGTTCTGGGAACTGAAATACTAACCCAGCCAATTGTTGTAGCTGTTCGGAAATCAGTTCTTGTTCGCGCCAGAACACTGCGCCAGATGTAGGTTCAGCTAGTCCAGATAAAATTTCTAATAAAGTACTTTTACCAGAACCGCTAGGGCCAATAATCAAACCCAGCTGTTGCGGCGCTAATTCCAAGTTAATTCCTTTGAGAATCGCTGTTGGGCTGGCTGTTGGATGATAAACCAGATTTCTAAGATAGAGCATTTGTTAAGATTACCAAAAAGTTGGCGAATAACTGAATCGATGACGCTTAACTACACGCAGAGCAATTAAAAATTTCCCAAAACATTCATAACGCAGAACCTGCCTAAAAACCTAATCTCACTGCTAGAGTCATCTACTTGTAACTAGGAGTTACAAGCCTATCTAGCTCAAGTTTTAACACTAAAACAAAAGCCAACCTTCTACTTTTCTCCATTGTGGCAAACTTCCCCCTGAAGAATGGCTACAAGCTTTATGGGAACCTGCAAAAATTAGAGAGGTCGAACTATGTAGAAAATGTCGGCAAAAATCAACCTAAGTACAGATTAATCATTTTTTTGCATTTTAGGTAACATAAACAACTATTTCAACCGCAATTATTCTGAGGGTTACAATGACAAAATGGTTTTCTGCTCCTCAAGCAATTGTGTTTGCGAGAGTCACTAAGCTTGCTCAGACAACTTTTGCTGCTGCGATCGCATTCAATTTGGGAATGAACCCCACGCTGGCTGGCGATCCTTTCCGTCCTAATGCACCTCATGAAATTGGAGATAAAACCGAAGCAGCTTTTAAAGCGGTTTTTCAAAAAGGTAACTATCAAGAAGCAGAACGTTACTTAAATCAAGCAATATCCAGCGAACCGAATGAACCTTTAGCCTATGCTATGAAGGCATCTCTAGCCTATGCCAACAAAGATTTAACTTCCTTAGACACATACAGTAAAAAAACCCTCGAAACCGGACAAAAGTTGATTGAGAAAGACCCCCTGCGCGGTAATTTATACACAGCCGTAGGGAATTTCCTAGAGGGAGCAACGATGATCACCCGTGAAGGCGCAGGTGGTGCAGCACAAGCCTTAAGTCGCTTGCGGCAAGTTTACCAATATTTAGATAAAGCAGAAGCAGTTTCAGCCAACGATCCAGAAGTAAACCTCATTAGAGGCTATATGGATTTGCTACTCGCCGTAAACCTGCCTTTTTCTAACCCAGACGAAGCAATTCAACGGCTAGAAAACAATGCTGCTCCTAAATATCTAGCAGATCGGGGGATTGCCCTTGGCTACCGAGATTTAAAAAATTACTCTCAAGCCCTAGAGTACGCCAACCGTGCCATAAAAAGCACATCTGACAACCCAGAGTTATATTACCTCAAAGCCCAAATCCTCCACGCCCAAGGTAAAAGAGACAACAACCGCGAATTAATTAAAGAAGCGATCGCCAACTTCGACACCGCCTTAAGCAAAAAATCCCAACTCCCAACCAGCTTAGTCCAACAAATTGAATCCGAACGCAACAATGCGAATAATCGGTTGAAGAGTTTTAGTTAGGAAATGGGGCATAGGGCATGGGGCATGGGGCATTGGGCATTGGGTAATCGGTAATTGGTAATTGGTAATTGGTAATTGGTAATTGGTAATTGGTCATTTGGTGTTTTTCCCCATTACTCATTACTCATTACTCATTCCCTAATCCCCAATCCCCAGTCCCCAATCCCCAGTCCCCAATCCCCAATCCCCAATCCCCAATCCCCAATCCTGATATGCTTATTTTCAGAAAACGTAACGGAGAAATATAACTGCAATGTATATCCAGTTTCGGGAGTTTAATCCTTTTGATGTATGGATTTGGCTGAGGTTCAGTACGATTCCTTCGGCACGTGAAAGGCAGTATGTAGAAGAGGTTTTTAATTCCTGGTTTTATTTAGGTAAATTGGGTGCTTTTAACGCCGAAAATCTTCAGGTGCAGGACACAGGGCTGGATATTAGTTACATGAATTACGACGAGCAAGGTTATGACAAAAGCTTGCTGGCGCTGATGCATAATATGGGTGAGTTCGAGTATGAAGGGGAATGGGGACGCTGTTGGTTTGATTTGGGAACCAGTGATGCGATCGCCTTAGATATCTTAATTAACGCTCTCACTCAGCTTAGTGAGGAATATGTCACTATTGAGGAATTATATATCGGTGGCGAAAACGAAGATTGGCCCATAGAGGAGAACGAAAACAACTCTTACTCTATGTACGATAATTAGTGACTTAAGTTACAAAAATGAGCAAAGCAGGAGAAATTCGGGTACTAGCCTTGGGATTAATTCGCGATGGCGAACGGATATTTGTTTCCGAAGGCTACGATCCCGCCAAGCAATCTACATTTTACCGAGCCTTAGGCGGTGGAGTAGATTTTGGTGAAACCAGCCTGATAGCCCTAAAAAGGGAATTTCAAGAAGAAATTCAAGCAGAATTAACCAATATTCGCTATTTAGGCTGTATAGAGAACCTATTTATATTTAATGGCAGGCAGGGACACGAAATTATTCAACTTTATCAATGTGATTTTGCCGATTCTAAATTTTATCAATTAGAGAGCCTCTTCTTTTCTGAGTCCCCAAACCATAAACATCGGGCACTTTGGATTAATATTGAACGGTTCAAATCAGGCGAATTAACACTAGTACCGACGGAATTTTTCAATTATTTATAAGTAGGGAGGCATAATTATTTGTAGGATGGGTTAGCGATAGCGTAACCCATGCGGGTGTTGGGTTACCCTACGGGAAGCCGCTGCGCGTCTACGTGCCTCAACCCAACCTACGTCCATCTTATATTTAATTCCAACCAGCTACTTAAGATTGCTCTAATTTTTAGCAGAGTCAGCACAATAAGGTTCGGTTAATATCAATCAATTGACGTTTAAATCCTGTAGAGACGCGATGAATCGCGTCTCCACAACCCCAAAATCCTGACGAAAAATTCTTAACCGAACCGTATTGAGAAGAAATTGGGCAGAGGGTGCAAAGCGACAAACACCCTCTGCTCGATTTACAGCACTTTTGAAGTAAGTGAGGTACATCATGAGTAATGAGTAATGAGTAATGAGTAATGAGTAGGCAATTTACTTATTACTCATTACTTTTTTCCATTAGTTGCTGTACCTCATCAACATCGAATCTGCTGTATTATGCGCGCTTGTAGCTATCAATATGCTTTATCTTGCAATAGACAAATAAATTCTTTGTAGGGGCACGGCATCTACAATCTTGTGGTACATCAAATTATCTTACTGGTGCCGTGCCCTTACTTACCCATCTGTCTCCAGTTCCTACAAATAACTTCTGAGAATGCAGAATTAATTTGTGAAAATATCTATTGCATAGAAGAAGAGAATTGTGCTAATCTCTGCAACTTACTTTTATTGTTTAGCTCGTACTAAACATCTAATATGATGTTGAGCCTGTAATTTAACTTTTAGCCTGAAACTTTAATTAAAATTCAACTCAGTTTTAACCAATTATTAGAAGTATCATGAGAGCTTATATGAGGCTTTACTGGGTAAAATTTGATTTACTAGTTATTTAGATAAATTTTTTCTATACTTTTGTAACATAAATAACAATTTGCTGGATATTGATACCTTTAAAATCAAATTCCTTAGAGTATAATCCTAGCGAAATCTGGCTATAGTCAGATTAAAACCGCGCTTATACAGACAAAAGTACATCTCAGGATACTGTGCATTTTCCTAACTCGGATCTACATTTGATATATAAGATTGGTATGTGGAATATAAGGAATTAATAACTTTTCGCTATACCATCTTTATAATTTCTTTGTTATTTTGTATTTAACTGGACAGTTCTGCAGCAGGTGGTGCGTTTAAATATCTATTAGTTGCACCA
Organism: Nostoc carneum NIES-2107; assembly: GCA_002368155.1. Classification (GTDB taxonomy): domain Bacteria; phylum Cyanobacteriota; class Cyanobacteriia; order Cyanobacteriales; family Nostocaceae; genus Aulosira; species Aulosira carnea. The sequence goes on along the minus strand of AP018181.1, from coordinate 418,957 downwards.
TAGGCAATAAATTCTCAAACATATTTAATTGGTTGACTTAGGCTAATTTATATTGCCAAGTGCAATGTAAATTGCTTAAATCGAGATGCGAGTTAAATTGCAAATTGGTAAATAGTTCATTTCTAGCAAAAACCTTACTTAAGACCATGATTAAAACCGCAAACCAACCTATTGTTTTCTCCGCTTTTATTAGCCCTCTTAGCGAAAAAGACAATCCTAAATTTGATTTATTGCAACCATTACGCCAATGGCTTGACAATCTGGAAATTCACAATCGGAAAGTTGCGAAATTTATTGCCAAACTCATCCCTGCACAATGCCCCTTTGAGCGCGATATCATGCTGTTTGGGCGCAAAATTGCTCATATTCCCCCTATGTGCAAGCTTAATCCTCTTTACGATCAATTTGTCGGCTTGCGTTTTCGCGCACTATGCTATTTAGTAGATAAATGCGGAGAGGATATCCAATCCTACTGCTAAATAAAATTCGATCAAGTGCGGCATGGAAATTAAGATTGAGCATCAACCCAGTCAAGAACGCCTCGAAGAGTTAGGTGTAAAAAAGTGGGGAATTTGGCAAAAAGAAGTTTCAAAATTCTCTTGGACTTATGATTCTCAAGAAACTTGCTACTGTTTGGCAGGAGATGTAATTGTTACGCCAGATGGTGGACAGCCAGTGCAAATGGGTAAAGGTGATTTAGTAGTCTTCCCGGCTGGAATGTCTTGTACATGGGAAATCACCAGTGACGTGAAAAAACATTATTCCTTTGATTAATCAAAATAAAACTTGATCCCCAATATCTTCTCATCTCATTGGGAAAGTAAATATCTAAATATCTCAATTCTTACTCAAATTGTATGGGGGTTCGCAACGATTGTTATAGGATAAAGTTGCAGAATCTGTAAATTGCTTATATCCATATCTCTCAAAATTCGTTGCAACTCCATCACCGAGACAATATTCGTAAAAATAGATGGTTTCATTACCGCTAAATTTGGCAGAAAGTTCCTGCCAAATAGGCGGCTGATAGCCAAATATATAGTTATAGAACTTTGTAGCCTCAGCTTTATCGTAATTATAGCTGCCTGGGTATTGGAAAAAATCGCCGTTGAAGTTTAAGGTTATAGACTTTGCTTGATTTCTGACAAAAGTGATAGAAAAATCACTTTTAGGAAACTGCTTAAATAGCTGTCGGAAACTTTTGGGAGCATAAGTATAAGTAACCTGCTCACCATTAGTTTTTTTAGTAATGTAACGCCCAAAATAGCGTTCAATAGTTTGAGGCGTTTGATTTAATACATAGCGTCCCGCCAAAGCTGGAGGCGCGATCGCACTATTGATTAGCATCAATCCCACAGTCAACCCAGTCAAACCTAGCCAAACATCACGAGATTTCATAGTGTTTACCTCCACCTCACAGCCAGGGAGTTCATAATCATGTTAGTGGGAGGCTGATTAATAACGATGCTATTTCATAGCACAATGTTTCTTCCCACCGCCATATTAAAGAGGAAGTTGACTAAAAATGTTACTACATTTAAGTACCTGGCCTGAGGTCGAAGCTTATCTACAGCAGTCTAGAGGTCTGATTTTTCCCATAGGTTCCACAGAACAGCATGGCCCCACCGGATTAATTGGTACTGATGCGATTTGTGCAGAAGCGATCGCGCGTGGTGTTGGTGAAGCAATTCAAGCAATGGTAGGCCCGACAATCAATGTTGGCATGGCGCTACATCATACCGCCTTTCCCGGTACTATAAGTCTGCGTCCCAGCACTTTAATTCAGGTAGTGCGAGATTATATAACTTGTTTAGTCAAAGCAGGTTTTACCAAGTTCTACTTTATCAACGGACATGGTGGTAACATTGCCACCCTCAAAGCAGCTTTCTCGGAAACTTACGCTTACCTGGAAGATTTACAGATTGCCAATGCCCAACGGGTACAATGCCAAGTAGGTAATTGGTTTATGTGCAGTTCCGTCTACAAACTTGCCAAAGAATTATACGGCAATCAAGAAGGTTCCCATGCTACCCCTAGCGAAGTAGCCGTTACCCAATATGTTTATCCAGAAGCAATTAAGCAAGCACCCCTCGCACCAGAAGTAGCCTCAGGACATAGAATTTATAGTGCAGCCGACTTTCGATTACATTACCCCGATGGACGCATGGGTTCAAATCCTGCCTTAGCCACCCCAGAACATGGTAAGCAATTTTATGAATTAGCCGTCAAAGAACTCAGCAACAGCTATTTAGAATTTTTAAACGCAGAATAAAACCCAGAGGAATTTGAGATTTTGCGGAAAGTTGAGCCAGTGCGTTGGACTAGTGGTCTGTCCCATAAGTTCTGAGGAGTTGAGGAACGAACCGCAAAGGCGCGAAGTACACAAAGGAAGAGAAATGAAGAATGAGTTCACCCAGCAAAATTAATGGGACAGACCACTAGTACTCCACCACATTAATTCTGATGGGTACACGCCAGAGCGATCGTATACTAGTATAAGCTGGATAATTAAGGCATTAGTAAGTTGGATATAAAAATTTATTCATCATGGCTATCAAACATCAAGTCAACTTAACCATTGAGGATAAAGAACAACTTGAACAAATTACTAAAAAAGGAAAAATTCAGGCAAGAAAACTAAAACGGGTGCAGATACTATTAATGTCATCTGCTGGATATAAAGATGAAGAGATAGCCAACATAATAGGTGTGAGTGTAGCAACTATAGAGCGAATTCGGAAAAAATTTGTATCGTCAGGATTGGAGTCAGCCTTAAATGAAAAACCCCGTCCAGGTAAAGTAAGAAAGTTAAATGGGACAGCAGAGGCTTTTTTAGTTGCTACCGCATGTAGTAATCCACCTTCAGGGCGAGAATGTTGGACAATGGAATTACTAGCTAATAAATTAGTACAACTTGAAATTGTAGATAATATTAGCGATGAAACTGTACGTCGAACTTTAAAAAAAACGAAATCAAGCCGTGGCTAGTAGAGCAATGGTGTATTCCAACAGTCAGTCCGGAGTTCGTGTGGCGAATGGAAGATGTCTTAGATTTATATGCTCAAACAGATGATCCAAAACGTCCGAGAGTTTGTTTTGACGAGCGTCCGGTACAATTACTTGGTGATACAAAAGTTCCCATACCGGCAAAACCAGGACAAGCAAGACGCGTTGATTACGAGTATGAGCGCTTGGGCAATTGTAATTTATTCACGTTTATAGAACCAACAAAAGGTTGGCGACACATTAAAGTTACAGATAGAAGAACTGCGGTAGATTTTGCTCATTGTATGAAAGATTTGGTAGACATTCATTATCCAAAAGCTGAGTTAATTAGGATTATTATGGACAACCTAAATACTCATACGCCATCTGCTTTATACCAAGCTTTTCATCCCGAAGAAGCTAGAAGAATTTTGAAAAAACTAGAGTTTCATTATACTCCTAAACATGGTAGTTGGTTGAATATGGCAGAAATTGAATTGTCAGTTCTTTCTCGCCAATGTTTAAATCGACGCATCCCAAATCAGAAAATTTTAAAATCTGAAATCGCTGCTTGGGAGCAGACAAGAAATCAAGAAAAAGCAACTATTACCTGGCGGTTTACAAATGATGATGCTCGTGTCAAGTTGCAAAAATTATATCCAAAAACACAGGAATCTGACGAAATTAAAAATCTTCAACAGCCAATGTGTGATTGTGCGATCGCTCTAGCGTGTACCCATCAGAATTAATGTGGTGGAGTACTAGTTCCCCGACTTTTTGAAAAAGTCGGGGATCTCGGTAGCAACTTTTGCTTAATCGGTGCGCTGCGCGAAACACACCTTATGAATCTGCAATTTTTAATGCCAGCAATTGCAACTTCTCTTGATAAATTATATTTTTAAGTAATTTTTGTAAACCTAAATTCTTTAGAGTGTATTTGTGCTTATATCTAAGATAGCAAATATTTTTTACACTTAATATACTCAAATAAAAATCAAACCATTACACAAGTAATTCAGAATAAATAACTAATACAGCAAATAACATCAAATTAGAGTAAAGCCGAGCTTGTCTTTGATTAAGCATCAAAATTGAAATTATTTAATTTGTGAAAACTTTGGTTTATTTTGCAACCATAACTATTAGCATACTTATATTTTAAATAATAGGAACTTCTATTTTCAATAAACCATCAGGGTAAATGTAAACCAGAGTATTTGCAAGCAGCACATTTTTCAGGTGGTGATATTAAGTTAATATCCCTAAAAGCTGAGAAATTTATTAATGCTAGTGTCTATACTCGTAGTCAGTGGCTTTAACAGGCGCGAGTTTTATGATGGAATGGTTAGTTAGCTGGGTAGCAAGTAATGCCGTAGGATTTCTCGTAAAGTCTATTCTCAATGAAGATTTTGCTAAGGATTTAGCTAAAGATTATGCAAAGGACTTTTTTAAAAGTGGTTTGCAGAACGCGGCTACAATATTTAGAGAAAAACCAATTCAGCAAGCTATCGCTGAAGCAGTCAATGAATTTATACAACTCGTAGAAGATGAGTTAAAGTCTTGTCAGCTTGCTGATGATGATATTAAAAAATTAAATAAGCCTATCAAGCGATTTATTTGCCATCAGCCTGTTAAAGAAATACTAGGTAAAGCTTTTGATGGCGATTGTCCGCACTTAGATTATCAAAGTTTAGAAACTATTTGGCAAAGCCTCAATCTACCAGAGTTACCAGTTGATTTTAATTGGCAAGCGGTAACAGATAGTTATGTTAAAAAATGTCAGCAAATTCTGAGAGAGTCGCCAGAATTACGCGAGATACTCAATTCACGTAACTTACAAACAATTCAAATTAATAGCCAAGAAACTGCGGGAATTATTCCGAATTTTGACTTGCAGCAATATCAAGAAGCAATTCGCGAACGCTATATCAATTTAAAATTAGATAGTTTGGATACCAGCGGTTATGCTTATAACGAATTGAGATTATGGAGTATATTTGTTACTCCGAATGTGCGAGAAGTTCACCAAGTTTTACCCCAAGTTCACGAACTACCTAAAGAACATTTGCGGCGGATGCGCGACAGTAATCAATTAGCAGCCGAAGCAATTTCTTGGGAAGAATTAGAACAATACGAACGGGTGTATTTTGAGCAGCCGCTAGCTTCGGTGTTGGATATTGTTAATCAGTCACAAACTTATAAATATATTGTGATTTTGGGCGATCCTGGTTCTGGTAAGTCTACATTATTGCAATATTTAGCATTAGCTTGGGTAGAAAAAACTCTTGATCAAATCGGTAAGCGAGGTTTTTCTCTACCGCCAATTCCCTTGTTGATCGAGTTACGCGCTTATATGCGGAATTATGATGATGGACATTGCAAAAACTTTTTAGAATTTTTCCATCAAAGTCCCGGCGCAATTTCTCATCTCAATCAGCATCAATTACAAGCGCAATTAAAAACTGGCAATGCTTTGGTAATGTTTGATGGTTTAGATGAGGTGTTTGATTCTGGTAAGCGCGAAGATATGATTACCGCAATTCATCGCTTCACCAATGAATATCCGCAAGTCCAAGTAATTGTTACTTCTCGGGTAATAGGTTATAAACCCCAACGTTTACGCGATGCTCAATTTCGGCATTTTATGCTGCAAGATTTAGATAGCAAGCAAATTCAAGATTTTATTAATCGCTGGCATGATTTAACTTTTAAATATGAGGTAGATAAGCAAAGGAAAAAAGAAAGATTATTACGCGCCATTAATACCTCAAAAGCAATGGCAGAATTGGCTGGTAATCCCCTAATGCTAACAATGATGGCAATTCTCAATCGTAATCAAGAATTGCCCAGAGATAGAGCCGAATTATATAAAAAGGCTTCAGAATTATTACTGTATAAATGGGATGTGGAACGTGCTTTATCTCATGAACAGCATTTACCCACAACTATTGATTATCAAGATAAGCAGGCAATGTTGCGGCAAGTTGCCTATTATATGCAAACCAGTAAAAAAGGTTTAGCTGGTAATTGGATTAGTGCCTGTAATTTAGAAAAAATTTTCACTGATTATTTGAAGAATCTGGAAGTCAGCGAACCCAGAGATAAGGCAAGGCGGTTAATTAATCAACTGCGGACTCGTAATTTTATGTTATGTTTTCTGGGTGCAGATTACTATGGCTTTGTCCATCGCACATTTTTAGAGTATTTCTGTGCTTGGGAATTTGTTTGGCAATTTAAAGAAGCGCAAACTTTATCTCTCTCTGAACTGAAGCAAGAAGTATTTGGTAAACATTGGCAAGATGAAACTTGGCATGAAGTATTGCGGCTAATTGCCGGAATGATTGAGCCAAGATTTGTAGCTGCATTAATTGAATATTTAATGTTGCAAAATGGCGAACAGCAAAAGTTTACTAATCTATTTTTAGCGGCTAAATGTTTGGCGGAAGTGAGAAAGCGTTCGGTGATTGGATTAACTGCTAATAAATTACTAGTGCAATTACAAGATTTAACCAAATATGACCTTTGGTATTATTATGACCAGTTATTTGACGACAAAGAAACGAAACTCGTTGAAGAAATTCGCACCCAAGCCGTGACAGCAATTGCTACGACTTGGAAAGATGATTTCAAAATCAAATCTTGGCTGAAACAGCGTGCAACTTTAGATGAAAATTGGCACTTGCGATGTGCAGCAGTGCAGGAATTAGCACGCAACTTTGTCCATGATAGCGATACTATTAGCTTCCTGAAACAACGCACGATTATTGATGAAAGCTGGAATGTGCGCCGCGCAGGTGTACAAGAATTAGCGCGGAATTTCCCAGATGATACTAGTACAATACAGTTCCTCAAAGATAGAGCGATTGCAGATGAGGATGCAGATGTGCGCCGTGTCGCTTTAGAAGAATTAGCGCGCAATTTCCGCGAGGATAGCAGTACTGTACAGTTTCTCAAAGACTGTACGATGCCTACGGCGGGCTACGCCTACGCAGATGATGCCGATATTCGCCGTGTCGCCTTAGAAGAATTAGCCTGTAACTTCCCCGATGATACCGACACCATCAGCATTTTACAAGAGCGATCGCTCGCAGATGAGGATGCGGATGTGCGCCGTGTCGCTGTAGAACAGTTAGCACGCCACTTTCCTGATGATGGTGATACTATGGGTATTCTTCAAGACCATGCTACCGTCGATGAGGATGCGGATGTGCGCCGTGTCGCTGTAGAACAATTAGCACGCCACTTTCCCCATGATGGCGATACCCTGAGCATCCTCAAAGACCGTGCTAATCTGGATGATGACGCAGATGTGCGCCGTGTCGCTGTGGAAGCATTAGCTTGTCATTATCAAAACCATACAGATACCATTGGCTTTCTCAAATACCGCATCATTGCTGATAATGATAGCGATGTGCGCCAAAGTGCAATTCAAGGATTAGCCAGAAATTTTACCGATGATACTGTTGTCAGCTTCCTCAAAACCCTAGCCAATGCTAATGAAAATTGGCAAGTGCGACGTGTGACTGTAGTAGAATTAGCCTGTAATTTTCCAGCCAACAGTGATATTATCAGTTTTCTCAAATACCGTGCGATCGCAGATGATGATGCCGATGTCAGACAAGCTACACTGCAAGCATTAGTAAGTAACTTTCCAGATGATGCCGAAATTATCGACTTGCTCAAAACCCGCGCGACTGTGGATGATGATGCTGATGTGCGCCGTGTAGCTGTAGAAGAAATCGCACGCAACTTTTTAGATGATGCAGAAACTATCAGCTTTCTCCAATATCGCGCCACACATGATTCTAGTTGGAATGTGCGCCTTGTGGCAGTGGCAGAGTTAGCGCGTCACTTCCCAGATGATGCAGAGATGATTTCTTTTTGGCACACCCGCGCCACTGCTGACAAAAATTATTATGTGCGGCGTGCAGCCTTACAAGCCTTAGCGAGGAACTGCCAAAATCATGCTGAGACAATTTGCTTCCTCAAAGCTCGTGCTACCATCGATACACATTGGCATATACGCCGTGCAGCCATAGAAGAGTTAGCAAATAATTTTCCAGATGATGCTGACATTCCCAACTTCTGCAAATACTGCGCCACTGCTGATGAAAGTTGGCAGGTCAGACAAACCGCATTGCAAGAATTAGCACGCCACTTCAAAGAAAAAGCCGGGATGTTTGAAATCTTTTACAACTGCGCTGTTAACGATCCCTTTCAGCGCCGTAACAGTTGGCAAACCAACCCCCGACGAGTAGCGCTGGATATTATTATCAAGCAATACCCCGATCATTCTCAAACTTTACCACTATTACAAGACAGAGTTAGTAACGATTTAGACATTAAAGTCAGGGAATATGCTCAGAAAAAACTCATAGAATTAGCTAGTAGGGTGCGTTAGCGGTAGCGTAACGCACCGCTAATCCCCAATGGCGCTGTATAAAATCTTTTGTATATTGAGGAACTGGTAGCTTTATACCAATTCAAAATTAAGAAAGCCAGTGCGCGCATTTCCTCAAACAACCGTTGCTGTCCAGATCCCCGACTTTTCCAAAAAGTCGGGGATCTAAATTCCGCTAAAGTCAATCCTCGGCGGTGCGTTAGCCTGCGGCGTAACACACCCTACTTCAAGTACAGGTTTTTTGACTCACAACAATTGAATCAGCAAAAGCAGATATTGCTTTCTCCAAAGCAGCTTTTGCTTTCTCATTTGATTGTATTTAGTAAACAAAAGTAGATATTGCTTTCTCCAAAGCAGCTTTTGCTTTCTCATTTGATTGTATTTAGCAAGCAAAAGCAAATATTGCTTTCTTCAAAGCAGCTTTTGCTTTCTCATTTCAGTGTATTCAGCAAGCCAAAGCAGATATTGTTTTCTCCAAAGCAGCTTTGGCTTTCTCATTTGCGTAATTCCTTCCAGAAATCGCAGCATAAATACAATAGATTGCCAGTTGGTGGGGTACGCTGGATACTAAGACTTTTTGATAGTGCTGCCCTTAGCGATCGCATTATCCCGCAAAGGCATAGAAAAAGTGAAGATAGCCATTGCGATCGCACTTACTCAAGCCAATGTTGCTGTCCAGATCCCCGACTTTTTCAAAAAGTCGGGGATCTTAATCCCGCGTAAATTCTTGGTGGTGCGTTATACTGCAGGCTGACGCACCTACCGCTTTGTGATTGTCCTTTGTCAAAAAATACCAATGACCAATGACCAATGACAAATGACAAATGACCAATGACCAATGACAAAATGAAATTTTTCCGGATTTGAATTCAGGAAAATAGAGATCCTGATTTGATTTATACTTTTAGATTCGTCTGATTATCGAAAAGCTTGAAAGTTGTATGTCCAGCCCCAGTCCCGACACAGTTCGCGTTTATTTGCAAGAAATTGGTCAGTACCCCTTGTTAACAGCAGACCAAGAGATTGCTTATGGTAGGCAGGTACAGCAAATGATGGCCATCGAGCAACAAAAAGAAACGCTCAGCCAAAAATTAGATCGCGAACCTACTTTGAGTGAATTAGCTGCTGAGGTTGACAAGAGTGAAGCTGAGTTGAAACAGATACTCAAGCTAGGTCAACGCGCCAAGCAAAAGATGGTAACAGCAAACCTGCGGCTGGTAGTTTCAATTGCCAAAAAATATCAGCGCCGCAATTTGGAATTCTTGGATTTAGTTCAAGAAGGAGCAATAGGTTTGCAACGAGGTGCAGAGAAGTTCGATCCAAATCGCGGCTATAAGTTCTCAACTTATGCATATTGGTGGATTAGCCAAGCAATTACAAGAGCGATCGCAGAAAAATCTCGGACTGTGAGGCTACCAATTCATATCACCGAAAAACTCAATCAAATCAAAAAAGTCCAGCGAGAACAGTTTCAAGCACTTGGCCGTTTTCCCACAATTACAGAAGTGGCTGAAGCGTTAAACCTCCAACCCAACCAAATCCGAGAATATCTTAGTGCTGCAAAACAGCCATTTTCTCTAGATTTAAAGGTGGGAGACAACCAAGACACCGAACTCAACGAACTTTTAGCAGATGAAGGTATTTCGCCCAACGAACAGCTAACACAACAGCTATTGCGTCAAGATATGGAAAATTTGCTAGCTTCTCTCAAACCCATGCAGCGTGAAGTTTTAATTTTGCGCTTTGGACTTGAAGACGATCAACAACTCAGTTTGGCTCAAATTGGGCAAAAGTTAAACGTCAGCCGAGAACGAGTCCGCCAAATTCAGCAGCAAGCTATCAATATCCTGCGTCGTCAACAACCTTCTATTGAACAGTACTTGTCTGTTTAGAGAATAGGCGCAAGACTTGATGGTTAAGGGGGCAAAGGGGAAGGGGGAAAGGGAAAAATAGCTTTCACCCTTCCCCTTTCTCCTTGACTTCCTCAAATTGGTCTAAGGTAGTTGACAAACCGGATAATCGGTTTAACGATAAACTGGGAAAAATCATTTGAGGTATGACTAATGGCAAAGACAAACGCGGCTAAAAGTGAAACACCTGTAGAGGAATCACCTGCAGTTGCAGATAATGAAGAGACAACCACAGTTGAAGATACACCTCAAGCTGCTGAGGATAGCCAAGACATTGACGAAATCTTAAACTCGCTGAAAGCTTTACTGAGTGCTGTAGAAAAGTTGCAAAAAGTCCGTCAGGAAGTTGGCGATATTAAACCTTTGGTAGTGCGGATGCTAGATGGCGAACTACTTGCAGGTGAAGAACTTGAGCAACTCAAATCAGGAGTGAATGGACTGCTCAAGCTGGTACGTGTTTACAGCGACCATCAAACAGCACTAGCAAAAGCACAACCTGCAAGAAACTTGCTAGATGAAATTCTCAAATAAGTAGATAGTTGCAACACCAAGATAAATACTTAGGGCTGTCATTTGTCATTTGTCATTGGTAAGAGTTTTAGAGACAATTTATCAAGTAAATCATAGGTAGGGTGTGTTACGGCTATGAAAGGATTTGGTACTTAGAGACAATGAAATCTAGCCGTAACGCATCATCGATGCGGCGGTGCGTTAGGCGCTAGGATACTTATTTCCTGACAAATCATATCGAAAATATGCGCCTAACACACCCTACACTAAGTTTATTTTTACTTTAATAAATATTACCATTTTGAAAAAAGAACGCAACAGATAGTAGGGGCAAGGCATTGCCTTGCCCTCTAGAATATATTGATGTGTCGCAAACATTATTTGAATTGTTATGATTTAATCTCATCAGTCAAATTTTGTGGGCTTACAATAAAGCAGATTGCAAGTTGGTGAGATACAGAGAATTGTAAGGGCATGGCAGTGCCCATACGTGTCAACTTAAGCTAAAAGCTATATACGGCGGGCGTTATACAAATACCTCGCGCCCTCATCCCCTAACCCCTTCTCCCCCGGGAGAAGGGGAACTAAATCTCTTGCTCCCCCAGGGGAAGGGAAATTAAATCTCTTGCTCCCCTCTCCCAGTGGGAGAGGGGCTGGGGGTGAGGGCGAAACCTTGCAACCAAGCGGGTTTCACGTTAATTTGACACCAATGGCATCTTGCCCGCCCCACAAGATGGAATAATTTATTTCTTGGAAGTCCATTTAACTAGCTGGATTATTAGGCGGTAGTTGTTCTGGTGGTGCTTCAGCTGGGGGAGCCAGTACAGCATCCGGTGCAACTTCTTCGACGGGAATCGGTTCTTTCTCCTCAGCCTCAGTATGTGGTTGTGCGGCTTCTACTAATTCGGGAGATGGGGGATTTGGAGGAATTACTTCTGGTATTGTCTCGCTTGTCGTGGTGGTTTCGGTAGTAGTGACGACCTGATCCACTGGTGTTTCTAGTATGAGAGTCGGCGCTTCACTAGTTGCGATAGCTTCCTCTGGTGATGTTTCTGGTTGAGCAGTGGTGTTGTCAATAATTTCTACAGTAGGCGGAACTTTGGGTGTAGCGGTAGTTGCTGGAGTTTTGGTACCTGGTGAGGTTTTTTTATCAGTTTTTTGGAATTTATTTTTCACACCGCCCAAGGTGTTACCAACACCCTGTTGCAACTGCGCCAAGCGTTCTGTGAGTGACAACTTAGTAACCTGCTGCTGAATTGAAGTTTTGACAGCGTCGGAACTGGGAACAGGTGTTTGTTGGGCCTTTGGTGTCACTTGTCGGCGTAACGAGAAAGTTTGCCAACCAAACCAACCTAAAAGCGCGACACTAGCCACATGACCCAGCAAAAGACCGCCATTAATACGTGGTGCAAACACCCATAACATTAAGGCGTAGAATAACCCTACGCCACTCCAGATAAAGTCATTCTTGCGATGGATTTCTGGAAAAAAGAAAGCTGCTAAATAAATGGCTAAGCTACCAAGGCCCACCGCCAAAGCTAGGACAAATGCCAGCATTATTTGGTTTCTCCTTTTACTAGGGGTTAGGGGTTAGGGTTTAGGGCTGAGGGGTGAAAAATCACTCTATTCCCTAGTACAAAACAGCGCCAATCAAGCAACCATTGGAATTAGGCCAAAGCCTTAATAGGCAAAATGTTTGACGTTTGACTTTTGAGTTTTGCTACAACGGGGTTCCCCGCGTAACGTGCTGGCTGCTTTTGACTTTGTCGCAGCAGTACTAGGCCCCATTCTCTAAGTTCCTCGCCCCTTTGATCAGATATTTTAATTTTGCAAATTTTGCAACCTAATTGTTGATTTAGATACAAATTAAAATTAATCACCTATGTTAGCTGCGGATTTTTCTCTCTTAGATTAATCCTTTCTTAAGATCTTCTTTAGGAGAGAAGCTAATATCTCGGACTACCCTTAAAGATAAAAGGATCTGCAAGAGTTAGCCAAACATAGTTTATGACCCTACAAAGCTTTGGTGTGATTGGTTTAGCCGTTATGGGCGAAAATATCGCTCTAAACGTCGAGCGTAATGGCTTCCCAATTGCAGTTTATAATCGCTCCAGAGAAAAGACCGATGCCTTCATGGCTCAACGCGCGACAGGACGGAATGTTAAAGCCGCCTTTACCCTGGAAGAATTCGTAGCTGCACTAGAACGTCCCCGCAAAATCTTGGTGATGGTGCAAGCTGGTAAGCCAGTAGACGCAGTTATTTCTCAACTCAGACCTTTGCTGGACGAAGGCGATATCATTATCGACGGTGGCAACTCTTGGTTTGAAGATACAGAACGACGCACCCAGGAATTAGAGCCTACAGGTTTGCGATATCTGGGTATGGGTGTGAGTGGTGGCGAAGAAGGCGCACTCAATGGCCCATCCCTAATGCCTGGTGGTACAAAAAGCTCTTATGAGTATCTGTCACCAATTTTTAACAAAATTGCGGCTCAAGTCGATGATGGCCCTTGTGTAACTTATATTGGGCCTGGTGGTTCTGGTCACTATGTCAAAATGGTGCATAACGGCATTGAGTATGGTGATATGCAGCTAATTGCTGAAGCCTACGATTTGCTGAAAAATGCCGCCGGACTTGACCATAATCAGCTGCATGAAGTCTTCGCTCAATGGAACACCACTGATGAACTCGATTCATTTTTGATTGAGATTACGAAGAATATCTTCCCCTACATTGACCCAGAAACAAATCTACCACTAGTAGATTTGATTGTTGACGCAGCAGGTCAAAAGGGAACTGGACGTTGGACTGTGCAGACTGCATTGGAATTGGGCGTTTCTATTCCTACCATCACAGCCGCAGTTAATGCCCGGATTATCTCTTCTATTAAAGAAGAACGGGTAGCAGCCTCGAAAATTTTGACAGGGCCTAGCGGTAAGTATGATGGGCAAGTTAAAGACTTTATCAATAAAGTCCGTGATGCTCTGTATTGCTCAAAAATCTGTTCTTACGCTCAAGGGATGGCGCTGTTATCTACAGCTTCCAATACTTATAAATGGGATCTGAACCTGAGCGAAATGGCGCGGATTTGGAAAGGCGGTTGTATTATTCGCGCTGGCTTCTTGAATAAGATTAAGAAGGCTTTTAACGAAAATCCAGCATTGCCTAACTTGCTATTAGCTCCCGAATTTAAGCAAACAATTCTCGACAGACAAGCAGCTTGGCGGGAAGTAATCATGACAGCAGCTAAGTTGGGGATTCCAGTTCCAGCATTTAGCGCTTCTTTAGATTATTTTGACAGCTATCGCCGCGATCGCTTGCCTCAAAACCTCACTCAAGCACAACGCGACTACTTCGGCGCGCATACCTACCTGCGTACTGATAAGCCTGGAAGCTTCCACACTGAGTGGGTTCCCATTGATGAGAAAAAGTAAACTACATTCTGTGATGGTGTAGAAAGCTTCAATATTTACTTGGTAAGTGGTTCTGGTTTTCAGAGCCACTTTTTTTGCCTTGTGTTTCAGGTGGAAGATATATGCTTGGATTTAGGTATTTAGAAATTGATTTGTTAGTTGGTTGAAAGGCAAAGACTTGGGGGATTCTCCCCCAAACCCCCGATTGGGTGACGGTTGCGTCCCCCAAACCCCCTCCAAAATTAGGTTTGTGTTTTTTGTGTTTTTTGTTGAGTAACTGGTTTTTTAGGTAATTAGGGCTTGCTGAAAAATCAAGAAAAAGTGACAGTCTCTGGATTATCAGACCCTAGAAGTATATTCAGGTGCAACAAAAGAAAGTAAAATAGCCCAAAATCCTTGCATCACAGTGGTCAGTCCCACCACTGTGTATCGGAAGTAACCATGTACCGAAAAGAAGAATCAACTCCAATTGCACCGTCAAACTTCTTGCTTCCATTTGAGGGAAAGTTGTCATCAGAAAATCGTTGGGTAATCATGGCTGATTTAATACCCTGGACAGAATTTGAAAAGGAATATTCTTCATCTTTCTCCGCAGAGATGGGAGCGCCAGCAAAATCATTTCGGATGGCGCTAGGCGCATTAATAATCAAAGAAAAGCTAGGGATAAGCGATAGAGAGACAGTAGAACAAATTAAAGAAAATCCTTATCTACAGTACTTTATAGGGATGTCATCTTATAGTAATGAATCTCCATTTGACGCATCAATGTTAGTACATTTTCGCTCAA
The DNA here is from genome assembly GCA_002368155.1 of Nostoc carneum NIES-2107. Lineage (GTDB taxonomy): Bacteria > Cyanobacteriota > Cyanobacteriia > Cyanobacteriales > Nostocaceae > Aulosira > Aulosira carnea. The sequence goes on along the minus strand of AP018181.1, from coordinate 403,950 downwards.
GAATTAGTGCTAACCTAGTGAACAAAGTGAATCAAGAAATGGTGAAGAAGATGCTAGAGACAACATCTTCTCAAGAGGCTAAAAAAAAACCGAATTAGAAGAAAAAGAGGTAAGTGAACCAAAAAATCGGGGAAGATTAATATTAGATGCAACTTGTGCGCCTGGAGATATCAGTTATCCGACAGATTTAGAGATACTAAATCAAGCAAGATTGCAGATAGAGAAAATTATAGACTTGCTTTATGAACAAGTGAAAGTCAAATTAGATAAAAAGCCAAGAACGTATCGAAATATAGCACGGAAGGATTATCTAGAAGTAGCCAAAAAACGTCGTGTATTTCAAAAAGATAGAAGAATAGCGATAAAAAAACAACTGCAATATATCAAAAGAAACTTCTCACATATTGACCAGTTAATTATTGCCGGAGCCAGCCTAGAACCATTAAGTAAGAGACAATATAAAACTTTGTTAGTTGTTGGAGAAATTTATCGTCAACAACTATGGTTGTATGAAAATAAAAAACAGAGTATTGATGACCGAATCGTTAGTTTAAGCCAACCACATATCCGTCCAATTGTCCGGGGAAAAGCCGGGAAAGCCGTGGAATTTGGGGCAAAATTATCAGCTAGTTATTTTGAGGGATATGTATTTTTAGACCATATTAGTTGGGATAACTTTAATGAATCAGGAGATTTAAAAGCACAAGTAGAAGCATATAAAAATTACACAGGTTATTATCCAGAATCCGTTCATGTTGATAAAATCTATCGCACAAAAGAGAACCGAGCTTGGTGTAAAGAAAGAGGTATTAGAATCAGTGGAGTTCCTTTAGGAAGACCTCCAAAAACTGTGAGTAAAGAAAAAAAGAAGCAAGCTCAAGAGGACGAAAGGATTCGTAATTCTATTGAGGGAAAGTTTGGACAAGGTAAAAGAAGGTTTAGCCTGGGTAAAGTGATGGCAAAACTGTCTCATACTTCTCAAACAGCAATTGCTATTACTTTTTTAGTCATGAATCTTTCTACTCACCTGTCACGGGTTTTTTATGCCTTTTTAGGTCTATTTTTCCAAAATAGACCTTTTTTAGCCAATGGCATAATTTAAATTTATGATTTTCCTAGCTATAGGCAATAAAAAATTATATTTCACTTTGCTTAGATAACTAGTCAACCCTTAAGATTGCTTTTTTATGACTTTTTCAGCAGACCCTAATTAGAGATTTATTTGTTGGTTGAAAGGCAAAGACTTGGGGGATTCTCCCCCAAACCCCCGATTGGGTGACGGTTGCGTCCCCCAAACCCCCTCCAAAATTAGGTTTGTGTTTTTTGTGTTTTTTGTTGAGTAACTGGTTTTTTAGGTTTGTTGTCGATTAATTTTCTAAATTTTGGACTTTTGACATTTGACATTTGACTCTGGACAAACCTAAAAGAAAAAAATATGACACTTGCGTAAGTCCTAACTTTATAATCATCCTTCCGTATTGTTTTTGATAGATTAGAAAGAAAGCTTATATAATTTACGCTGACTAAGCATAATTTCCCATGACAACTTCTAAACGCCGCTATCACATTACTACTTTTGGTTGCCAAATGAATAAAGCTGACTCAGAGCGCATGGCTGGCATTTTAGAAGACATGGGCTTTGAGTTTTCTGAAGATCCTAATAATGCAGATCTGATTCTCTACAATACTTGCACGATTCGGGATAATGCCGAGCAAAAAGTATATTCTTACTTGGGTAGACAAGCTAAGCGCAAACATGAGCAACCTGATTTGACTTTGGTTGTTGCTGGTTGTGTTGCTCAACAAGAAGGTGAAAGCCTATTGCGGCGTGTCCCGGAATTAGATTTAGTCATGGGGCCGCAACACGCTAACCGCCTCAAAGATTTGCTGGAATCGGTATTTGAAGGCCATCAAGTTGTAGCTACCGAACCAGTTCACATTATGGAAGACATCACCCAACCGCGACGAGATAGTAAAGTTACCGCTTGGGTGAATGTGATTTATGGCTGTAACGAACGCTGCACTTATTGCGTAGTTCCTAATGTGCGTGGTGTAGAACAATCCCGCACGCCGGAAGCCATTCGCGCTGAAATGGTAGAGCTAGGCAAGCAAGGTTACAAGGAAATTACTTTACTTGGTCAAAATATTGACGCTTATGGTCGTGATTTATCAGGAGTGACAGCAACAGGGCGACATCTGCATACCTTCACCGATTTACTGTATTACGTGCATGATGTACCGGGTGTTGAAAGACTACGTTTTGCTACTAGTCACCCTCGTTATTTTACTGAGCGTCTTATTAAAGCTTGTGCGGAATTACCCAAGGTTTGCGAACACTTCCATATTCCCTTTCAATCTGGGGATAATGAATTGTTGAAAGCAATGGCACGTGGTTATACCCATGAGAAATATCGCCGGATCATTGATACGATTCGCCAATATATGCCAGATGCATCGATTAGTGCGGATGCGATTGTTGGTTTCCCTGGGGAGACAGAAGCACAGTTTGAGAATACCTTGAAACTGGTAGAAGATATTGGCTTTGACCAGTTGAATACAGCCGCTTATTCTCCCCGTCCTGGCACACCTGCCGCTTTATGGGAAAATCAACTGAGCGAAGAAGTAAAAAGCGATCGCCTACAAAGATTAAATCATTTAGTGGGCATCAAAGCAGCCGAGCGATCGCAACGTTACTTTGGACGCATTGAGGAAGTTTTAGTAGAAGACCAAAACCCCAAAGATCCAACTCAAGTCATGGGACGCACAGGTGGTAACCGTCTGACTTTCTTTACTGGCGATATCAAAGAACTCAAAGGAAAATTAGTGAAAGTCAAAATTACCGAAGTTCGCGCCTTTAGCTTGACTGGCGAACCTATAGAAGTACGCCAAGCTGTTTCAGTTTAGGCAGAATTTATATATAATTTGTAATTCGTTAATTACGAATTCAAAGTAAGGTTTGAATTTGTCAGCAGATTTTTTTAAATTTTCCTGTGAGTGAGGTACACCTGTAGCGGGCTTTCCGTCCCGCCCCGCAAGAAGTATAGTTAATCGGCGGTTCAAAACTTGTTGGTGAAGGGGAAAAGGGCAAAGGGGCAAGAAAAAACCTTTAACCCTTACCCTTTCACCTTTTCCCCAAACCAAATTAAGAGTTGAAAATCCTTAACCGATACCAATTACCCATTACCCATTCCTACTGACAATCCCAGACCACTGCACTTTTTTCTGCTGTTCTCGGCGGTAGGAGAAGAAATGCTCTGGAGTTTGGTAAGTACAATAAGGTGCGATCGCAATTTGTTCGTCGCTAATTCCTAAGCTTTCTATTTGTAAGGTATTTACCCGCCGCACATCTACCCGCACTTTTCCGGGATCTGGATCGGGAATTAATGGGGAATTGGGTATTTCATGTAAAGCATCAACTATTTTTTGTTCGTCTTCATGGTTGATAATGCTAGATCCGATTTCCGCAGCCACCTCAACTGAGACTTGGTAAACTTCACCTGCGATCGCAGGCCCCATTGCTATTCGCAAATTTTCTAGCTTGCTACCTTGTGCTTTTAATCGCGCGATCGCTTGGGGAACAATTTTTTTCGCAGTCCCCCGCCAACCTGCATGAATGGCTGCAACTTGTCCAGTTTTGATATCACCAATTAGCACTGGCGTACAATCAGCGCTGGCTACCCACACCGCTTGTAAAGGTTGTTCGCTGACTAAACCATCTGCTGATGCTAACGCTGAATCGCCTTCACCATCCACATCATCCCCGCCATTGCTTAACTTATGATCAATTTCTTGCGGAGTCAAAACGGTATTGCCATGAACCTGTTTTAAGCGATAAACTGATGCGTCAGGTTGCAGTACCTGTGTTAATTCTTGTGGTGAACGCGGCCAAAACGGCTGGGTAAAGAAGCCGTGTTGCCAAGGTTCTAGGATACTACAAGTCAGGTAAGGCATTCCTTCCCAATTGCGCCAGTGCCAAGTGTGCATCGTCAACCAAACCTAAACAGAAACATCAAAATTAGCCAGTCAATTAATGCTAACTTGTACAACGGGATTTGGGTTAACTGCGTGAAATTAGATCGGCAATATTTAGAAGCAGCCCTGAAAGCAGGGCGACAGTATTCCTATTTACCATTTTCTCTACACATTTTTGATAGTGTAGCTTCTACTAACCAAACTCTCTGGGGCTTACTAGCAGAGGGCGCTAAACCAGGATGTGTCGTTATCGCTACTCAGCAAACTGCTGGACGTGGACAATGGGGTCGCCAGTGGAGTTCTCCTTCTGGAGGATTATATCTTTCGGTAGCGATTCAGCCTAAACTAGATGCTGTTGATAGTTACCAACTAACTTTAGCTACTGCTTGGGGAATAGCCTCACAATTACAAAAATGTGGTGTCACTGTGGGTATTAAATGGCCTAATGATTTAGTTTTAGACGGCCGCAAACTAGGCGGAATTTTAACGGAAACGAAAATCAATCAAGGAAAAATTACCCAAGCTGTAATTGGTGTTGGCATTAACTGGGCAAACCCGGTACCGGAAACTGGAATTAACTTGGAATTGTGGCAAGCTTCACAGCTTAATAAAGCGATTCCTTCTCTAGAAATGTTAACTTCTCAAGTTTTATTAGGGATAGAATCCGGTCTGAAGTGCTTGTTTGAAGAAGGAGTAAACATACTCTTGTCTGACTATCTGAATTTACTGATTAATATGGGCGATCGCATACAGGTTAACCAGCTTGCGGGTACTGTAATTGGGGTCACCACTCAGGGTAATTTACGTGTGAATTTAGAAACTTATAATACAAAGGAAGTTATCTCATCAGAAATTTACATTGAACCCGGTACAATCAGTCTGGGTTACAAAAAATCTTCTGTTTAACTTTTAGGTTTGTTTACAATTCAGCTCTTTGGGCAAGACAAACCACTGGCATCATCTGTTTACTTTTATTTACAAAAAACCGAGACAACAAATGACGCAGCTCAATAACTCTGCCCATAAACGTTTGCCAAAAACAACCAAACGCTTTGCCGCAACGCTACCAGCACAGAGTCTCTGTTGGCTGAGTAGCGTTAGCCTTTTAGGTAACGGTTTAGTCTTGGCGCAAACGGAAACATCTATAGATAACATCGTTCCTACTATTGAAAATCCTCAGCCTAGCGCTGTCACAGTTCCTGTTAAAAAAGATACTGTAACTCCAGAAGCTACTCGCCCACAGGTAGAATTTTCCGAACGGCGAGTCAGACTGAAAAAGCGATTAAATCGGGAAAATGTTTCTCAAACATCACAGCCAGTTGCACCAGCAAAACCAAAAGTAGAAGCGGCTGAACCTGTGATCATTAGACGCGCACAACCCCAAGTTGAAACCAGCGTTAGAGAAGAAAAACCCAAAACCACAATCGCCACACCTAAGCCTTTACGAACTGTACCGGAAAAACTGCCAGAAGTTGCCACACCAGCCAACACTTCTAAAAGCCCGGTCGGCAGCACGGAAGTTGAACCAAAACAAGATTACAATAACGCCTACATTGACCCCACTGATTACAAAGTTGGTGGTTCAAACTACCAAGCACCCAATTCTGTAATCATCACCGAACGTTCTAGTGGTTGCCGTACTACTTTACCTACAGGACAAGCAATATCAGGTAGTTTTTGTGCGAAACCTAGCAATCAGCCTGTAGCTGAGGGTAGTAGCAAAGCCGCACCCTCTTGGCTAAGAAGAAGTCAAAGCACTAAATTAGCCAACTCTCCTGTTGTCAGACCCATTGCCAATACAGCTACCAGCAGCAGATGGCGGAGTCCCCAAGTAGCAGCAGAGAATACTGTTGCCACTCGCATTGCGGCTAGCGTCACCAAGACTGCTTATCGTCCCAATCGCTTTATTCCTAACCCCAGCGAATTTGCTCCCACCAAAGTGAGCGAAACTGCACTCGCACCCAGTGGTGGCACTTTACCACCGCCAATGGCAGATGGGAATATTGCACCTCGTCCTAGCGTGGTGGCTTATGACTTTCCTTTAGCTTCCACACTACCGCAAGTTCCCTTCGCCCCCAGAGTCGCCTATAACGGCCAGGGAATGATGTTCCCCTTAACCATCCCCGCACCAATTACCTCATTATTTGGCTGGCGGATTCACCCGATCACAGGCGATCGCCGCTTCCATGCTGGTACAGACTTAGGTGCGCCTATGGGTACACCAGTGTTAGCCGCCGCCTCTGGTCAAGTAGAAAGCGCTGATTGGATGGGTGGCTATGGTTTAGCTATCACCATTAACCACCCTTCGGCTCAACAAACTCTCTACGGTCACTTATCACAAATCTTTGTCCGACCCGGTCAAATGGTAGAACCCGGCACCGTAATTGGTCAAGTTGGTAGCACTGGTAACTCCACAGGCCCCCATCTGCACTTTGAAGTCCGCCACCTGACACAAAATGGTTGGGTAGCCACTGACCCCGGTGTATACTTAAACACAGCTTTAAGTACAGTAATTCAACCCGCGCAAACAGCGCAGCTGACCAAGGAACCTGGTAGTTAGGTTGGGGATTGGGGACTGGGGATTGGGGACTGAGGACTGGGGACTGGGGACTGGGGATTGGGGACTGGGGATTGGGGAGATGAGGGGGATGAGGAAGAAATCCCCATTACTCATTACTCATTACTCATTACTCATTACTCATTACTCATTACCCATGCCCCATGCCCCATGCCCATTACAAATACCCATGTTCTGCTAGAAATGCGGGTGTAATGCCATCGGAATGGGAATCTTCGACACTATTAGGGTTAGGTTTGCCGGAATAAAGGAATTTTTCGACGTATTTGCCGAGAATATCTCCCTCCAGATTCACTAAACTGCCAGGGACTAAATAGCGAAGATTGGTTTCGGCGTAGGTGAGAGGTATGACCGCCACGGTGAACTGAGAGAGTTCTGGTTCGTATGCGGCAACGGTGAGACTAATTCCATTCACGGCAATGCTACCCTTAGGTACAATGTACCGCGCGATCGCCTCAGATGCAGTAAAGGTCATTTCCCAAGAAGTCGCTGTTTGTTCTGCTGTCACCAACCGACCTGTACCGTCTACATGACCCATGACAAAATGACCGCCTACTTTGCTTCCTACCCGCAACGAGGCTTCTAGGTTGACATATTTCTGTGGCGTGTCTTCACTTCCTAAAGTCGTGCGGCGCAGGGTTTCTGGGGATGCAGTGGCGATAAAACCATCTTTTAAAATTTCTTCTACTGTCAAGCAAACGCCATCAACAGCTATACTGTCGCCGTAAGCTATATCCTGCATAATTAAATCAGATGACTGACTGACGCAAGTAATTTGCCAAGAATCACCCCCTAAGGGTTTCATCGTTCCCAATGCTTGAATTAATCCTGTAAACACGGCTTTTTTGTGAAACTAACTCTATTTATTGCCTAATCTTGCCGAAAATCCACTGGTAATTATCTGTATAAATGTAGCAAAATCTGAGTATATTTTCTGACGGTATTTAGGATAGGGATATTATCACATTAGCATCAAGAACAAGGCATACTTGGGTAAGAAGGATATTGTCGAAATAGACAACTTTGACTTACTCTGGTGTTCACATCAAGTTCGGAGTTTAATAGAAGCAATTATAAAAAAAATGCCTATGTTTATTCCTGTCCTTAACTTAAACCCTCGAGGGTATTATTTGCTACTACTTAACCAAGTAATTCAAGGAGTGTAGAGGCTGAGCCAATGATTGAAATGAGAGTCGCTGGCATAGCATTAGATGCCATAACCCGCAGCCCCATTGTACTTTTAAAAGATGCATCCGATCGCCGTGCTTTGCCAATTTATATTGGACAAGAGCAGGCTAGGGCAATTGCGGGAGCTATCGAGAGTCAAAAGCCTCCACGGCCTTTAACTCATGATTTAATGGTGAATATTCTAGAAACCTGGAACTTAACTCTAGATAAAGTAATTATTCACTCCTTGCAAAAGGATACATTTTATGCAGCGTTAGTTGTCAAGCAAGGTGAAAGCACCAAAGAAATTGACGCACGTCCTAGCGATGCGATCGCCATTGCTTTGCGGACAAATGCCCCTATTTGGGTAATGGAAGAAGTAATCGCTGATGCTTCTATCCCCGTTGACCGTGACGCTGATGAAGCAGAACAACAAGCCTTCCGGGAATTTATTTCTAATATCCGTCCTGAAGATTTAATCAAGCGCTTTGGTAATAGCGAAAGTTAGAAAAACTGAAGAGCTACAATTTCAAACAGTCACAAGCCTTGATGTCTCAAACTTTTGACTTTTGACTTCCGCACAGAGGTACTAGGGGCTAGGGAGTAGGTAAGAGCAATTTTCATATTTAGGTGTGAGATGTGTCCGTAAAGAGTTCGCTGGAAAATAGTATTTGGTGTTTGGTATTTGGCGTTTGCATTTTAGAGAACAAATGCCAAATAGCAAAGCGCAAAGTCGGAGCGGAGGTTTCCTCCGTAGACACGTAGCCGCTTGCCGCAGGCATCAAAACTTTGTAAGAGCGAACAAATGACAAACGACAAATAAAAAATGCAATATCGACGCTTTGGCAAAACTAATTTGCGCTTGTCCGTTTTTTCTTTAGGAACAATGCGCTACCTAGCTGATGCAGAAACTGCTCGGCAAACTATTGAAAAAGCCTTAGCATTAGGCATTAATCATATAGAAACTGCTAGAGGTTACGGCAAAAGTGAGGAGTATTTAGGTAAAGCACTCCAAGCTGGTTTGTCAGTTCCCCGTTCTCAACTTCACATCACCACTAAAATTCCGCCTACAGCCGATGCTGACACCATGCGTCGCTATATCGATGAATCTCTAGAAAAATTGCACCTAGATTATTTAGATTGCTTGGGGATTCATGGGTTAAATACTTGGGAACATCTAGAGATGGTGCAAGCTGGTTGTATACAAGCTGTGCAAGAAGCGATCGCAGATGGTAGGGTCAAGCACGTTGGTTTTTCTACTCATGGATCGTTAGATGTTATTTTAGCGGCAATCAATACAGATTTATTTGAATTTGTCAATCTGCACTATTACTATTTTTTCCAGCATCATGCAGCAGCAATACAGCTAGCAGCCGCCAAGGATATGGGGATATTTATTATTTCTCCTGCGGATAAAGGAGGAAGACTTTACACCCCACCCCAAAAATTAAAAGAATTGTGTCACCCATTTTCGCCCTTAGAGTTAAATTATCGATTTTTATTGAGCGATTCTCGTATTACTACCCTCAGTGTCGGGCCAGCGAATCCAGAGGAATTAATTGAACCTTTACGAGTTGCTGATAGCATTGATGAACTGACACCAGCAGAAATTTCAGCTTTTCAAGCTTTAGAAAATCAAGCAAAAACTGCCTTAGCAACTGATAAATGTAGCCAGTGTTTTGCTTGTTTACCTTGCCCAGAAAATATTAATATTCCAGAGGTATTACGGTTACGTAACCTGGCAGTAGCATACGATATGACAGACTATGGCAAATATCGTTATGGAATGTTTGAAAATGCCGGTCACTGGTTTCCGGGAATGAAAGCCAACCGTTGTACAGAATGCGGTGACTGTTTACCCCGATGTCCAGAAGAGTTGAATATTCCCGCTTTATTAACAGATACCCACGAGAGATTAAGCGGCAAAGCTGGAAGAAGATTATGGGGGTGAGCGCGTTACACTATTCTTTGAGAGCGATCGCTATCCCTTAAAATTATGCAAGTTACACAACAGCGATACTACACCCCAGAAGAATATCTCGAACTAGAAGCAACTGCTGACTACAAAAGTGAATATATTGATGGGTATATCATTCCGATGGCTGGTGGTACAGTAAATCACAATCGAATCGCAGGTAACTTTTATGCTGTGTTGAACTTTGCCTTCAGACAACAAGCATACGAAGTATTTAACAGCGACATGCGGTTATGGATAGCGCAAAAACGGATATACACTTACCCAGATGTTACCGTAATCGCAGGTAAACCAGAATTTTTCAACAACTGCACAGATATAATCGTCAATCCCCAGGTGATTGTAGAAGTTTTATCACAATCTACCAAAGCATACGATCGCGAAGCTAAATTCCAAGCATACCGCACAATTCCCAGCTTCCAAGAATATCTGTTAATTGACCAAACCCGGATTCATGTAGAACAATTTTCCAAAACGGGTAAGAAACAATGGACATTGCGCGAGTACGATGAAGAAGATGAAGCGATCGCAATGGTAACTGTACCTTTTACCATTTCATTAAGTGATTTATATAACAAGGTAAATTTTGAACTTGTGGAGTCGGAAGTTCAAGAACTTAATGTAGAAGAATGAGATAAAGTACGAGCAATACTTTTTATTTTAGATGTTAAATAATGTTGGCGACACATCAATATATTCTAGAGGGCAAGGCACTGCCTTGCCCCTACAATCTGTCGTATTCTTCTTTCAAATGGGTATCAGATAATCTAGGCGACAAATTTAAATTTAATTGATATATCGCATATCTCAATTTAGTCACGTAGGATGCGTTAGCGATAGCGTAACGCATCCGCTAGTAAGGTATACTAATGCCGTGCCCCTAAAAAGCTTATTTGAATCGGAAAATTTTAGGGAATTATTGGAACCCTAAATCTGTACATCCTGTTTGAATGATAAAAGTAGTGAAATCAATCAGAAATCTCTAACTTTTACAGGAGAAGGAGGCGCAGAAAATACGAAGATATTTCTCACATTACTCACATACCGACCGCCAGCTTTATCTCCTGGAACTACTAAACGAGCGAATCCTTCATCTATTAAAGGTACGACTGTACCATCACTAGCTTTTTTTTCAAATGCAACTAGCACTGTTTTGGCTTCAAAGTTAGGGTGAATTTCACCAATAGCGACAACAGTACCATAGCAATCTGTAGCATCAACTAAAACAGATTGTCTGAGAAAAGAGTTTTTAGAATTTACCCCAGGATTTCCAGCTTTTAGACCACCTGCGGCTTGTGGATTATTAATTAATTCCCATAGGGGAACTCCATAGTAGGTTTCTGTACGCGGGCCTGAACCAGTTTGAAAGGTGACAGTAACTTCCGTAACTAATGCTGGATTTTGGTTTTTTAAAGTATCTCGTAAAGTTCTCAGCTTTTGTAAGTTATAGGTATTAGGGTTATTGATTTCTCCACCCAATCGAAAATTCTGAGAAGTACCTCCAGCACACTTATTTTTATTCCAAATGGATGGTGTTTCTTCTCGATTCCAAGGAGCATCATTCCTAGAATCAGCTAAACTAGGTTGCGATAGAACTAGCAACGATAGTATTAAAGATGCAATAGGAAAATTGCGACTCAAATGCATAAAACTTTTCTCCATTAACTATTGAATATTGAAAAAATTAGATGCATAACAACTCATCTCCAGATTGCTGCTAATCGAATTGGAATAGAATTGGAGTTGTTGCATATTCGTGAGAATTTAAAACCTAAATGTAGTACGAAGAACTCCTGTATAAATGGTGTCGTTATTGCTGTTATGCTCGGGATTAAATATCACAATTAATCCAGGTGTAATCGAAAGATTGCTATTTACCTGATAACGATATAAAGCCTCTACATGGAAAGATGTACCAGTATCTATACGTCTATCTGGCACAAGATTAGTGGCGCTAACGCTATTGTTGCCAAAGTCGTTACCAGTTACCTTCGGTGGTTGTCCAAAGATAATACCTGCGAGATTACCCTTTTTACCAAAGTCAGGGAAGGCTAAAGTTACAGCCCAGTTCCAAATGTCTGCTTTATCGCCGCGATTGACATTCGCACCAGAACTATTTTCTGCGATCGCTTGAGTATATCCCACCCAACCGCCAAGGGTAAATTGGGGACTAAAGCGATAATTGGCTTGGATACCATAGTTGTTGGTTGTGGTGTTCACCGGAGTAGTAGCACTAGAGTTGAAGGGATTATTCGCAAATGCACTCCCATAGGAACCGGAAACTACCACATCACCATCATTGTTAGAGCCTCTGAGGTAGGAATGTGCATAAGTTAAACCCAAAGTAAAGTCTTTGTTGGGCTGAAATGCTAATTGTGCTAAAGCGCCATAACTACCGTCAAATAAACCTTTACCATCACTCGGTTCGCTACCTCTGCGCGCTAGGTAACCGCCTGATAAGGTGATTGTGTCGCTTAACTTGAAAATTGCACTCACACCCGAACCTGTATTGCTGGCTGAGGAGGTATTACTAACACGGTAAATCGGAGAGAACCGACCAAAGCGGGACAAAGAACCAATAGGAGTGGAAGACAACAAGGGGTTAAAGGTGTTGAAGTTGTCGTAGAACTCGCCTCCAATTGCATCAACAATGATGTTGAGTTTTTCGCCCACAGGAAAACGATAATACAACTTGCCCATCTGAACACTGTTATCAGCATTATTGGTAGTGTCCCAGGATGTGCGAGTCATGTTTGTACCTGTGACTGCACCACTAAAAGCTGTAGTGTTGTTGGCTTCTAAGCGTGTAAATAGTTGGTCTTTACCTGTGAAGCTGGTAATTAAGTTTAGGCGGATGCGATCGCTAAATGTCGCTTTATCTTGTAATCTCCTGCCACCTGATGCAGCATATTGATTATTGGCAAAAGTGTTTCTAGTTGCGCCTGCGGGTCTTGCGTTGATTTCATTCCACACATCCGAGTTCAGCGCGCGATCGCCACCAAACACACTACCAAGACTGAAAATTACCTCGCCACTCAACTTGGTAGTAGCAGAAAACTGTTGACTTTCTAAGGTAGCTGTCCGACCTTCCAAGCCATCTAACCTACCTCTGAGTTCTGTTAATCCATCAGCAAACTCTTGTTGCAATTTCTGTAAGGTTTCTAAATCTTGCTTTGTAACTAAATCTGCTGTACCAGTAGCGATCAGTTCATTCACTCGATTCAAACAAGCATTCAAACCCGCTGCAAATTCATAGCGAGTCATAGCCCGACTTCCGCGAAAGCTGCTATCTGGATATCCTGCAATGCAACCATAGCGTTCAACTAGAGACTGCAAAGCTTGAAAGGCCCAATCTGTTGGCTGGACATCAGAAAGTTGCGATACTGATGTTACCTGCTCCATTGAAGCGTTTGGTTGTGCGTTTTCATCTACAACCGACTGACTAGACTGATTGATTTGGCTATCAGCCTGTAATTGGTTGGTATTTTCTGCAACGGGAGTTGCTGATGCAGTTTGAGCTAGCATCATACTAGCTAGCACTAGTAACAATGAAGACTGTACAAAAGTGGACATTACCCTCACACCTCAAATCTATATTAAACCGACAATGTCGGTTTAATCCAACTATGTTGGTATATATTAGCAAGAATAATGGAATTTTAGAACTAATTATTCTAGTGCTAGCGAATTACTGAACTATACAGCTAACGCCAGCATCAGACTACTTTTCTGGCAATATTAAGCTTTTTCTGCAAACAAAATAATTGCCAAAAATTCCAGGTCAAAGCTGACTTAGTTGGTATATAATTTATACCAATTAAGTTGGATAAAATGTAGCATTAGTTACAAATTTACCAATACCAAGAACATAAAATACCAAAATTAACTCAGATAAATTACCAAACAAATTGGTAATATTTTGGTAATCTTATAAGATTCGACCAAGCATCAATTAAAAAAAATTCTTCGGCGTGCAGTTTTCCTATGAACAGAAGACAAATTCTTAAATTAGTTGGTACAGCAGTTGCTAGCTTTTTGGTAACCACTAGTTTACCAGCAGTTGCGCCCTCACCCGTACTAGCACAGTCACAAAGCACCCTCCTTGTATCTGCCGCCGCCAGTTTGAAAGACGCACTGGAAGAGATTAAGCCTCTTTACCAGCAAACTCATTCAAATACGAACATTAATTATAATTTTGGGGCTTCTGGTGCTTTGCAGCAACAGATTGAACAAGGTGCGCCCGCAGATATATTTATTTCGGCTGGTAAAAAGCAAGTAGATGCTTTAGAGCAAAAAGGACTATTCCTATCAGGAACTCGTTCTGTTCTGGCAAAGAATCGTCTGGTTTTGATCGTACCTAAAAATGTTACAGGCATCACCAGTTTTTACAATCTTAAAGATGGCAAAATTAAAAAAATCGCCATCGGTGAGCCTCGAAGCGTACCCGCCGGACAATATGCAGAGCAAGTCTTGCAGAAATTAAAAATTTTGCCACAAGTCAAATCTAAGTTGGTTTACGCTAACAATGTGCGTCAAGTATTAGCATCTGTAGAAAGTGGTAACGCTGATGCTGGGTTAGTTTACGTCACTGATGCCAAAATCTCTGATAAAGTCAAAATTGTGGTAGCGGCTGACGAAAAATATCATTCTCCAATTGTTTATCCATTCGCAGTCTTAAAAAGCAGTAAAAATGCTGATAATGCTAAGGAATTTGCAAAATTCTTAACTAGTAATCAAGCTAAAGCAGTACTGCAAAAATACGGCTTTATTCTGCCTTAATTTTTTATCAAAAATTGGAAATTTACATTGTTAAGAAGCCCGACTTATTGAATAAGTCGGGCTTCTTAATTTTGACGCATGATTTATGGCTGCTACCGCTACTTTATCCGATACCAAAAATGCATTTTGGGTGTGAGGGAAAAAAGCGCGATCGCTAGCATAAATTCAAGTGGTATCAAAGAAAAAAACAGACTAGAACAAAACCAAAACATTGCAAATAATAGAGCCATTATTTGCAAATAATGATTAGTAACTTTTGTAGTGATGCTCAAACAAAGTAAAGCTAGACCAAGCGCAATCGATGAATAGAAAAACGTTAGCATTGTGCGTGAGTAATAATGTACAGAAACCCAGATGATTGATGAACTATAAGCAGACTTAATTCATTAACACCACAATTCCTCCAGAGCATTGTAGAATCAGACCATCAGTTCATCAAACCATTGGTTCACCCACGGATGGGATTTTTTGACCTCATCAGAGTTAGACGAACATTAACCAACAGATTGTTCGTGGCTAACAATGGTGCTGGCAACAGCAACTAATTTGATAACTTTTTTGTTGCGGTTTGGGTTGCTCACCTAGCCTCAGAATTCTTTATGCCAAATCTCAATATTTATCAATATTTCCCTATCAGCTAAAGCTTCGTACACCAAGAGAAGATGATAATATCTCGTTTTGGGTTGATACAGGCGCATCCCAATTTTTGGTTACAAAATGCTACATTAAATTTAATTGGATTTGCTTACACAAAAGCAAAGTTTTTCACTTTGGGTTCTACCTAATCCCTGTTGAAGAGTTCTTGCTTTTGCTGTTGTGATTCCCTATAGGTAAATCATAGCATACCATATTGCCAAATAATTTGCTTATAGACAGAATTCTTGCTGTAGAAGAGATAGAAATACTCAAATGTCCATCGTTCTGGATCTCAAAGTAGTTGGCTAATATTACATCATAGCTGGATAGTTGATCGTAGCTAACTTTGGTGCGTACGCTATGGATTAAACAGCCATAAATGGAGATTCTTTGATGATAGATTGGAATGCTGAGACTTAGAAAAAAGTTTATTTTTTATTAAAAGTATAGAAATAAATCAAATTTTTCTGCATCTTCATCACTCTCTAGAATACCGTACTCAATCAGCAGAGCTTCTAGCTTTTCCTATATTTTTTGTGCATTGGTATGACTCCAGTGATAGCAATGCAGTAGATATGCTTAAGCTATCAATTAAATTGTTACTACATTACCTGAAGTATGGAGAAATACCCGTATTTAGCTAATTCATCCCGCATTTATGCAACGCCGTAAAATTTACTTGTGTAGGCAATAATTACTAACAGTTGTCATGAACTGCGTACACCAGCACGCATGAAAATATCTCTTCCAGTCAACAGTCATCCTTCATCCGTCAACACTATTTACAAGTCGGGTTATAGATAAAAAGTCTCTATTTATCAGCGATTCAAGCATTATGATGATGCAATTTAATGATTTTTTTACCAATAAAACTGGTAGAAGAGTACATATGATACAGTTTTCACTGCTGAACTTAGTCTTTGATGGATGATAGGCAATCCGTATCAGCGATAGGAAATACCTAGAGCGATCGCACCAGACAGGTAGATGCCATGAACATGAATGAAATTTACTGCATAGCAAATTCATCTCTTGCGAACACAGCTACGCATCCAGATCACAGCTATCTCTCAGGTTAGTGGATGTTTACCTGATATGTTCACCCAGCTGTGAATAAATAAACAAAATTGCATAGATTCACCCCAGCCCAAGTAGTATTGGAGAAAATTGTGATTACCGAAGAAGTTCTAGCCTCTCAGTTTACGGCAATTGTCGAGCAAAATCACCCACAAGTATGGGAGTTGTTGCGTCACTGTTATATCCGAGTAATTAATCCTTACTTAACACGCGCAAGAATTCCCCATCCGCCATATATTGGCATTTATTGCCCCGATAAAATGATTGCTACTGTAGCTGCTGAGAAACATATCCTTAAAGAGGTAGCTAGGTTGATCGGATTGGTTGATGTGGTTTGCTTAAATGCCACACATTTAATGAGCGATCCACTATCAAAACTTAAAGAAAATCATCCTCAATTGTGGTTAGACTTGCTTTGGATTTCTACACAAGAATAGCAACTTCAATTGTAAATTTATAGGTATCAGCTAGTGCATCCTGATGATTTCCCTTCAGAACGGACAATAAAACTGAGTGTAATATTACTCAGACAACTGGAAGCTAAAATCAAACAGAGCTTTTATCAAAGCTGCGTTCACCTAACACAAATTGTTTTATCTAATTGTCATTGGTATTTCCGAATTAACTCTGGGATTTTGATGTTAATTTTAGTTTGCTATGACATAGAAAGCTATCAGAATATTACGAGCATTATTCCCCAGCTTGTGAAGCAATTAAAACAATTTGCGAACAAAGCTATTATTAGCGTTAGCCCTCCCATTGCCAATGGTATTCCATTGATAATTAATGTCGAGCATCTATTATCTGAAGAAGATTACCCTAGTAATTAACAAATAAACTTATATAAAGAAGGTTAAAGGGGAAAATTTAAAGGGGGAAAGGGAATAAACTTTTCCCTTTAATCTTTTTATTATTAAAGCCAGAATTATACCAATTTTTTAAAAGAATACGACAGATTGTAGGGGTTTAGCCTTTCCCTCTAGAATATTATTGATTTATCGCAAACATTATTTGATTTGGTATTAATACCAATTTGAAAAAATCATGCGACAGATGGTTAGGGCACGGCATCCACAATCTTTGGGTATATTCAATTATCTTACTGGTGCCGTGCCCCTACAAAGAATTTCTATGTGGTAAACATTATTGGAATTGGTATCATATTGGTTGTAGTTTACCCTTTCCCCTTTAACCTTTCCCCTTTTACCCTACACAAATCTTGCAGTTTAATTAGGGCTATTTAACTAAAACGATTTGCTCGTTTGCGGCGTTTTATTTCTGCTTGAATCGCATTAACTACAGTTTCAACTACTTTAACTCTGGCATAATATTTATCATTAGCTGCAACGATTGTCCAAGGAGCAGTTGGGGTGGTGGTACGTTGAATGGCTTGATTAACTGCTACTTCGTAATAAGGCCATTTTTCGCGATTGCGCCAATCTTCATCGGTGAGTTTGTACTGTTTAAAAACATCGTTTTGGCGTTCAGTAAAGCGCTTTAGTTGTTCCTCTGGGCTAATGTGTAGCCATAACTTGACTACAACATAACCTGCACTAGTTAATTGGGCTTCAAATTCATTAATTTCTTGATAGGCTCTGCGCCACTCGGTTTCTAGTGCAAATCCTTCAACTCGCTCGACTAATACGCGCCCATACCAAGAACGATCAAAAATGCCTATTGTGCCAACTGTGGGTAATCGTCGCCAAAATCGCCAGAGGTAATGATGGGCTTTTTCTTCATCTGAAGGTGCAGCAAAGGGATGGACGAAGTAACTCCGGGGGTCGAGGATGTCAGTTAAACGCTTAATAGCGCCACCTTTACCAGCTGCGTCCCAACCTTCAAATAGCACTAATACAGGAATTTGATGTTTGTGGATGCTTAACTGCAACTGACGCAGTTGTATCTGTTCCCTAGCTAATTGCTCCTCGTAGTCTACTTCGGAAAGACTTTGGTTTAAATCAACCTGAGCGAGTAAGTCCGGTTCTGTGGGTTCTAAATGCGCTTGTGGCGGTATTATCGGCGCAGGAAGCTTGATTTCTAGTCGATCCAGCGCAGTTGTTAAAGTAGCTACTAGATGAGTTAGTACTTTTACCCTAGCCCAGCGTTGGGAATCACCTTCTATTAAAGTCCAAGGAGAACTACCAGTACTAGTTTGCACTAGCATTTCCTCAGCAAAAGCCGTATAGCGATCGTAATGTTTTTCTTGCTGCCAGTCTTCTTTACGTACTCGCCAAGCTGTGAGGGGATCTTTGGCATATTCTTTCAAGCGGCTTTTTAATTCTTTACGGCTAAGATGTATCCAAAATTTAGCGATCGCCACGCCATCATCTACCATCTGCCGTTCAAAAGAATTAATTTGCCCCATTAAAGTGGGAATTTGAGCGTTTGACACGCGCTCAAATAAACGGTCTTCTAAAACATGGGTGTACCAACTATGGTAAAAAATGCTGATTACGCCTTGGGATGGTAGTTGTCTCCAAAATCTCCAGAGAAAGGGATATTGGCGTTCTTCTGGTGTAGCCGCCCAAATGGGATGAACTTTAAATCCACGGGGGTCAATATAAGATACCATTTGCTTGACTAACCCACCTTTACCAGAAGCAGCCCAACCTTCTAAGACGACAATCACAGGTAATTTTTTTTCCCAACAAGCAGTTTGCAACACCCGCAGTTGATGCATGAGTCTGTCAATCTCAGACTTATAAGTTGCTTTCTCTAAAGTCAAGCTTAAATCTAGTGTATCTAACATAATAATTTCTAATTCGTAATTGATAGTTAGTAATTCGTAACTCTTAATTAAGAATTACGAATTTTTTACTATCCAGATTGCTGAATTATAGATAATATGCCGAAAACATCAGAGTGCCCACAAATGGTAAATGAAATATAAATTTATTAACAACTATTTAAGGAATTTGGCTTCAGGCTCGTGACAGTATAAATAGCAGCTGCCTTGCTGCTAAGGACTGTACACAAAAAGTAGTAGGCGTGGATAGCTCATCCAAGTTAGCTACTAAGGGCAAAATTTTTTCTCTACAAACTGGTAATTGGCATGACTGAAACACCGATGAATGTGAAGTTTCCTCAAGGACGCACAGCTTTTTTGCTGATTCATGGGGTTGGTGAACAAAATCCTTATGAAACTGTAGACTATTTTGCTCAGAATTTGCTCAAATATTTTCAAGAGCAGAATCTACAAACTGAATTAGAACATCGCATTGCTAGGCGTACACTAGCTAATGGTGGTGTGTGGACAGAAAGCTTTGTCAGGTTAAGCCCTCCTAAAAATGAACAAGATTTAATTGATGTTCATGAATATTATTGGGCACCTGATACAGAAAATAAAATTACTGTACCTGAGATATTGCAATGGGCAGAACAAACACTAGATGGGACAATTAAGTTTTATAACCGCAAGGAAAATGAAGATTTATTAGATAAATTGTTGGATAATCCACATCGTCAAAACGTTTTTAAATTTCGTTTGCGATGGCTTACCTTATTCTTGCGTTTATTTAATTTCTTCTACCCTATATTGCGCTTGCTAGTTTTGTTAATTTTGTTATTGGTAGGCCCGGTTTTACAAGGACGTTTTCTGCAATCGGCATGGAAACTCAGTAAAAAACTGATCACGCCACCTTTAGTTAATTTTGTTGGTGATGTTTCTATCTACACTAAAACTAATCCCAAATCACCTTACCAAAAAATTCGGCAGCAAGTAATTGCAGATTGCCTCAAATTGCTGCAACAAATTAGCGAAGACGAAGAAGGAAAGTACGATCAAGTTATTATTGCTGGACATTCTCTAGGTAGCTGTATTGCCTACGATACTTTAAACCTTCTCTGTATTGAGGCTAGCCTTCCTAATGTATCTAGTCAAAGTCTGGGTATTGATAAGCTTAAAGGATTAATTACTTTTGGTTCACCCTTAGATAAAATTGCTTTTTTCTTCCGCGAAACTGCACAGGAACAGCAATATATTAGACAGCGGATTTTAGAACACCTTAATTCATTCCGTGTCAAGCAAGAATTTGCCATAAAAATTCTTGATTCATATAAAAATCCAGTAAATTATTTATCTAAAAATCCAGTAGAGTATAAACTTGATCAACTTAAGTGGGTGAATTATTACCACCTGAAAGACCCCATTAGTGGTAATTTAGATTACTACGAAAATTTAGAAAATGAGGAAATGACCGATCAAACAAAATGGGGAACTGATGGACACCTAATTTACTGGACTAGCATGAAGTTCTATGAAAGCATTGCCAACCGCTTTTTGTATGCCTCGAAAAAATAAGGCAACAGAAAATCTGTGTTTACACTAAAAGTTACTCGTTTTTTGTTAAATAAACTTTAAATAAATTATGGCTACAATGGCGAATCTTCGTTAAGGGAGATTCGCTTTATTGCGAAACTTGCCATTCTCTCTTTTAATCAGTGATGAATAGAAAGCTATTTTTTGGAGGTAGCAATAATGACTAGTTATGATAAGATTTTTAACTCAAAAGAAACCACAGAAGAGGTATTGAATCCAGAAGAAGCCGTAGCCGCGATCGCGGTGATCACTGCGATCGCAGATTCTTCGCTAGAGGATGTGGATGCGGAAAGTTTAGCCAGCGTCCTGTGGGATTTTGAGGTTTTTGAGGAATATGCAGAAGAGGAAATCACCGAAATCGTCTATAGATTAATCGATATCGCCGAAACAGATGGACTCGGCGCTTTGTTTAATATCGCCAGTGCAGCCTTAGGGGATGATATTGTACTGGATGGGTTTGCGGCTGGTGCGATCATACTGGTAGACGAAGAACTGATGATTCCGCCAGCAAAACAGACTTATCTCAAAGCATTACAAGCAGCGTTGAAATTAGAAGATGAAGAAGCCGAGGAAATTATTCAAGAGGTAATTGCTGCGGTTGAAGAAGGAGAAAATGCTGAGTTCGCAGATGATGAAATAGAAATTACCTTACCAGAAGACTATGTTGACTCAGTGTATGAATCGCCTTTAGGAAATTTTACAGTTCCCATTCCGGTGCAATCAGAGGATGGAGGTAGAATTCAAAGCCAGGAAGGAGTAGTTGGCTTTTCTGATGACATAGGCACTTTATTACGAATAGATTATTATCCCATTCTCCCAGAATATCTTGAGGATATAGAAACTGTAGGACAGGAAGAATATCTCCAATCAATTTTAGTAGAAAGATATGTACCTCAAGCAATTTACGCTAATGTGCCAAATGCAGAAATTAAGTATGCTGAATATTTAGAAGATGCCCTAGATGGAGCTTACTACGTAGTAGTTGATATGCCGCAAGGCTCAACAATTTCTAAGCAAGAAAGTAACGGCAATGCTAAAAGATTAGATGCATACCGAGGGTTAATTACTTTTATGAATTCTGACTTTTTATATATAGTCAGCAGTCAGCGCAGCTTCTTGAATGGCGACAAACCGGGAACTCTGGAAGAAGAAGCTGAGAATATTAAAGAACAGATTTTAGATTTTGTCGAAAGTATCGAGTTTAATTAGGCAAAATTAAAGTAATCCCTCTGTAGTGAAAGCAGGGGGATAAGTATTTTGGGAATGGGTAATTGGTAATTGGTAATTGGTAATTGGTCAATTTTTTAGGGTGGGGACTGCTAATATTTCTTTAAAAAAACAGATTTTGATTGCTTTTTAAGGATTAAAGGTTTTTTCTTTCCCTTTCCCCTTTCCCCTTTTTCCCCTTAACCGACAATTATTGAGAGTGCTTGACAATGTACTAAGAGCGATCGCATTCTCTTATAGTCTCAAACGAGGTGAGAGTATTAACTTGATTCTGTAAGCTGAAAGTAGACTTTTCTTTATAGGAAAAAAATATACCAGGTGTCAAATGATGAATAATTTGGCTGCTTCAGTTGGTAATATGTCAAACTATCATCGGTATGTGTATTAGCCGGATCTGAGTAAAACTTGCTATAACCTGTGTGCAGACAGAACGCTCATGATCGTTGAATCTTATTTGTGAACCCTAAAATATATGGCTCAGCCACTCTCACCACCGCAAGAACCTTTTGACACTGGTACAGCAGCTAAAGGCAAACACAAACTTTCCCCTCGGTTGTTGATACCTTTAGGCTTATTACTTACAGGGATTGGGATCGTCACCTCCTATGTGATGTCATCAAACTCCCAAGCCAATACACTGCGGGTAACTGGTCGAATTGAAGGTTATGAAACTGATATTGGCGCTAAAGTACCAGGACGAATTGAGTCTGTAGCTGTGCGCGAAGGCGATACTGTACAAAAGAATCAAGTTATTGTCAAGTTAGACGACGCAGAGATACAAGCTCAACTCAAGGGTGCATTGGCGCGTGTAGATGCGATGCAAAAGCAAGAAGAACAAGCACGGTTGCAAATTAGTCTGCTAGAAAGTCAAATTTTAGAAAATCAGCTGGCTTTAAAACAAGCTTTAGGAGATGCCAAAGGGCGGATTTTTCAGGCGGAATCATCAGTAGCCTCCAGTGAAGCGCAGCTAAATCAAGCGATCGCAAATGTCGAACAAGCCAAATCTGAGTTGAAATTGGCGCAAATGAACCGCGATCGCTACGCTAGATTGGTAAATCAGGGAGCTGTAACTAGGCAACAATACGATCAAGCACAAACCAGTTGGGAAACTGCTTTAGCTAACCTCAGATCTCGTCAAGCGGCTGTCGATTCTTTTCGCAAATTAGTCAATTCAGCTCAAGGTCAATTAACCCAAGCTCAAAGTTCCGGGTATAACCCCTCTATTCGCAGTACTCAACTCAATGGCTTAAACACGCAATTAGCACAAACTCGCTTGAAACTCGCTGCCGCACAAGCTGATGTCGCCAATGCTAAAGCCTCTCAGCAGGAAATGAAAGCCAAAATTGCCGACCTCAACGTTATCAGTCCGATTAATGGCGTAGTTGTTAGCCGGAGTGTAGAACCCGGTGCAGTTGTGACCACTGGCAAAACTCTCCTGACAATAATTGATCCCAAAACAGTCTATCTCCGTGGTTTTATTCCCCAAGGCGATATTGGGAAAGTGCGCGTCGGTCAAGAAGCCAAGGTATTTCTAGACTCAGCAGTTAAAAAACCCCTGAGTGCTAAGGTTGCTGCTATTGATACCCAAGCTTCTTTTACCCCAGAGAATATTTATTTCCAACAAGACCGAGTTAAACAAGTATTTGGTGTGAAAATTGCCATCGACAACCCCGAAGGATTTGCTAAACCAGGAATGCCGGCAGATGGGGAGATTGATATTTCATCGGAGAAGTAGGGATTGGGGATTGGGGACTGGGGACTGGGGATTGGGGACTAGGGATTGGGGATTTGGGGGAGAAGAAAGACAAAAGGAAGAGAATTTGTGAGGTAGGGAGGATGTAGTTTGAGCCTTTGAGCTTGACAATTGAGCTTTTGAGGCTGATGATTACGGCTTTTTTCTTGGAATTTGCGGCTTTTTGCTTGGAGGTTGTACCTTTGAGCCTGGAAGTTGCACCTTGGAAGCTGACAGTTAAAGCTTTTTGCTTGGAACTTGCGGCTTTTTACTCGACAATTCTACCTTGGAACCTGACAGTTGCACCTTTTTGCTTGGAACTTGCGGCTTTTTACTCGGAAGTTGCACCTTTTTGCTTGAAACTTGCAGCTTTTTACTCGGAGATTGCACCTTTAACCCTAGAACTTGACCTTGAAACTTCAAAGACTTTGGAGTAAAGACGCGATGAATCGCGTCTCTACAACTTTTGACTCTTGACCTTTGACTCTTGACCTTTGACAAATGACAAATGACCAATGACAAATGACAAATGTGTCGTAATTCAAGTGGAGGCTTTACAAAAACGCTACGGTAAATTAGTTGCCGTGAAGGGGATTGATTTTGCTGTCAAGCAGGGAGAGATTTTTGGCTTAATTGGCCCTGATGGTGCGGGAAAAACTACGACATTTCACATTTTGGGTGGGGTAATGGAAGCATCAGGTGGGAATATCCAGATTTTAGGTAAGCCTCCCCGTGATGCACGTTTATCTATTGGTTACCTGACACAGCAATTTTCTTTGTATCTCGACCTCAGTATTGATGAAAATCTCCGTTATAGCGCTGGCTTGCGTGAAGTTCCTGAGAGTGTTTTTGTACAGCGTCGCCAGAAATACCTGCGATTGATGAGTTTGGAGAAATTTGGCGATCGCTTAGCTGGTCGTCTCTCCGGTGGGATGAAGCAGAAGTTGGCTTTGTGTTGTGCGTTGATTTCTCAACCAGAAATTTTGTTGCTAGATGAACCGACGACAGGTGTTGATCCAGTATCACGGCGGGAATTTTGGGATGTTTTAGCAGCGATTGCTGCGGAAGGTGTGACTGTAGTTGTTGCAACACCTTATCTCGATGAAGCCGAGAGATGCGATCGCATTGCTTTAATGTATGAGGGAGAAATTCAGCAAGTTGGTACGCTTTCCCAGTTGCGTGAAAACTTAGGTTTACAACGTTTAGAAGTTCGCACTAATCATATAGAAGCCGCAGAGAAAGTATTACATGAAGCCAGCAATAATACCCAAACATCTATTGTCGATATCCAAACTTTTGGCGATAGGTTAGATGTCTTAGCAAAAGATATAGTTACAGCACAAGCCGCTGTCGAGAAAATTTTTACGCAAAACAAATTACAACTAGACAATATTCAAGCTGCAGATGCAACCCTAGAAAATGTTTTTGTCACCCGTTTACGTGCATCTGGAAATGACCCAGAATTTATTCCTTTTCCACGTACGAAAAAAGTGATTGGGGACTGGGGACTGGTGACTGGGGATAGGGTAAACAATTTTGATTCTGTGGCGATTGGTGCGAATAATTTAAGAAAAGTATTTGGGGATTTTGTCGCAGTTAAAGGTGTAGATTTAGAAATTCGCTATGGCGAAATTTATGGATTATTAGGCGCAAATGGCGCTGGTAAAACAACTACAATTAAAATTCTCTGCGGCTTATTAGAACCAACATCAGGAAACATCACCTTAGCAGGACAAACTCAAAATTTACGTAGCAGTGCTTTACGACAACGCATTGGTTACATGAGCCAAAAATTTACACTCTACGATGATTTAACTATTATTCAAAATCTCGAATTTTATTGTGGAGTTTACGGCGTACCCAGAAGATTACGCCGCAGAAAAATTGATTGGGTATTGGCGACTTGTGGCTTAGTAGGTAGAGAAAATATGCTCACCGGACAACTCCCTGGAGGATGGAAGCAGCGCGTCGCCTTTGGTGCTTCCGTAATGCATGAACCAGAAATTCTCTTTTTAGACGAACCAACATCAGGAGTAGACCCCTTAGCGCGCCGTCAATTTTGGCGCTTAATTAATGAGTTTGCCAGATCCGGAACAGCAATACTAGTGACAACCCATTATCTAGAAGAAGCCGAACAATGTAACCGCATGGGGTTTATGGTAGCAGGTGAAGTAGTAGTTCAAGGTTCACCCAGCGAAATTAAAGCCGCTCAACCAGGACAATTAATCGAGATAGTCACAGATAAAACGCAAACAGCCTCTAATTTACTGAAAACACAATTAGCAGCTTGGCGAGTCTCAATTTTTGGCGATCGCCTCCACCTAGTTCTCGACTATCCCGACTCCGAAATTCCCCATATCCGCTCAACTCTCGAAAATAATAATATAAATATTCATTTCCTACGCTCCATCCCCTTCTCCCTCGAAGATGCTTTCATTGGCATAGTACAGCGTATAGGGGGGACTGGGGATTAGGGATTGGGGACTGGGGACTGGGGACTGGGGATTGGGGATTGGGGACTGGGAGAGAAATTCCCATTACCAAATGACAAATGACAAATGACAAATAACAAATGACCAATGAGCAATGAAAAGAATTTTATCCCAATGTCGCAAAGAATTAGCACAATTTAGGCGCGATCGCCTTTCTTTAGCGCTGGCGTTTCTCTTACCATTAATCACCTTAATTATTTTTGGTTTTGTGATTCGGCTGGAATCGAAAAATATTCCGTTATTTATCCAAGATTTTGATAACAGTCCTCTCAGTCGTAGCTATATTGAGCGATTATTTGCTACTAATCAATTTGAACCTATTCAACATTCTAGTTTTCCTTTTTTCCCTCCAAAAGAAAGTCCAGAAATTCGCAATCCTCAAACAGCCATTGATCAAGGATTGGCGAAAGCTTCTATCGTCATTCCTCCAGATTTTAGCCGTCGCATCAAATCAGGTTTAAGTACTGATGTTCAAGTTATAGTAGACGGTAGTGATGTGAATAATGCCCGAATTATCAAAAACAGTATTCAAGCCACCACAATATTTTTCTTAAGAGATTCCGGTTTACAATCTGCATTTAATACAGTCATTGCTCATATCCGCCTCTGGTTCAATCCTGGGAGAAAAGAATCCTTGTATATCGTACCTGGTATTTATGCCGTTATCTTGTGGGTTTATCCCTCATTATTAACAGCCGTAGCAATGGTACGCGAAAAAGAAAAAGGCACAATCTTACAAGTTTACGCCTCCAGTCTCACTGCCGAAGAATTACTTTTAGGCAAAGGTTTAGCTTACCTACTAATTGGCATTTGCATAGCCATAGTTATTATGCTGATCAGTGCCATAATTTGGCAATTATCTTGGGTAGTAGAACCAACTTCTTTATTACTAGGAACGCTACTATTTTTAATAGATAGTGTCATGTTTGGTTTATTTATTGGCGTGCGAGTCCCTAACCAAAATGCTGCGGTTCAAGCTGTAGCCTTATTGGGCTTCCTCACAGCTTTACTACTATCAGGATTTATTTATCCTCTCAGTAATATACCATTTCCCCTCTCCCTATTTTCTGCAATCATTCCCGCCAGATACTATATTACAATTACCCGTGATGCCTACGTGCGCGGTACTGGCTGGGTAGGTATTTGGTTTTCTATAGTAATGCTAATTATTTTAGGATTATTATTATTTAATGTTGCACGTCGCATTTTAAAGCGAATGCAACTTTCAGATTAGCTCAAACCACCGATTATGCCAGAAAAACTCAGATTTTTGTATGATTATGAGTCGCCCTCGAATTATCCAACCCGGACAAAGTTATACATTCAGCAAATATTTTGAACTACCCTTTTCTCCAGAAGATATTTTAGCTGAATTAGGTTGTAACTATGAACGCGATCGCTTGCAATTACCAATCGCACAATCTACACCCAACCACATCGAAGAATTACAGCGAATAATTGAACGTAATCTCCGACGCGTCAAGCTACTCAGTGAAGATGCGCGTAAACAAGCGATAATTGCACCTATACTTTTAGAAGTTTGCGAAATTGCTCAAACTCAATTAAATATTGAGTATCCTATTAATGTTAGCGAGCAATTAAAAGGTTACCTAGATTATTACGTTAATAAAGGTAAAGGCTTATTAGTAGTTGAAGCCAAGCAAGCAGATTTAAGTCGAGGATTCACACAATTAGCAGTTGAATTAATAGCACTAGACCAGTGGATCAACTCAGATACACCAATTCTTTATGGTGCAGTAACTACTGGTGAAGATTGGCGCTTTGCTATCTACAATCGTCAAATTAAAGAAATAACAGAAGACTTCAAATTATATCGAGTACCAGAAGAACTACTCGAATTAATTAATATTTTAATTGGTATAATAACTACCTGAAAATGAAGAGTTATAAACGCAGATTAACGTAGAGTAAAGCGCAAAGTAACGCAGAGGAAATATTAAATTCTCCGTAATACCTTATTCTCTCATTCTCATAATCCTTATCTAAAACCTCTGCGACCCTTTGCGTCAACCTTTGCGCCCCTTTGCGTTTAAATAATAAAATATTACTACTTAAATATGAACTGGATTCAAACCTTATTTAATAGCCGATTCTGGAGTTTAGCAACTAAAGAATTTCGCCAAATCTTACGGAGTCGGGAAACATTAGTATTATTGATCATCCCTCCGACAATTCAAATGCTACTTTATGGCTTTGCTCTCAATCCAGATGTGCATTATCTCAAATTAGGAGTAGTCGATTATGCCAATACCTATGAAAGTAGAGAATTAGTTTCCGTTTTAACAGTCAATAAAGTCTTTACCTTAGAAAACTATCTATACAATGCTCAAGATTTAGGCGAACAGGTACGCCAAGGAAAAATCACCGCAGGTTTAATTATCCCGCCAGATTTTAAACGTAATTTATCAGAAGATAAATCTGGAGAAGTGCAAATTTTAATTGACGCGGTTGACGCAAATACAGCTGGTATCGCGCAAGGTTATCTCAATCAGATGATAAATCAATTTGGTCGCCGCTTATCATCTAATCAAGCCCCGCCATTAATTACTCCCCAAACCACTTTTCTTTATAATCCGGGATTAAAAAGTAGTTGGTTTTTCATCCCAGGAGTTTTAGGATTAGTTTTAACTCTAATTAGTTCTTTAGTCTCTTCAATCACAGTTGTCAGAGAAAAAGATACAGGCACATTAGAACAATTATTAATGACTCCTGCAGAAGCCTGGGAGATTTTACTAGCTAAAATTGTGCCTTTATTTGTTTTGCTAATGGGTGATGTAATTTTAGCCTTAAGTATAGGAAAATTAGTTTTTAGTGTCCCTTTTCGCGGAAATTTTCTACTTTTCTTAGCCCTATCAGGACTATATTTATTTGTCGGAATTGGTATTGGAATCATGCTAGCTACAGTTTGCCGTACTCAGCAGCAAGTTGTGCTGACATCATTTTTTATTAATTTACCCTTGATTCAACTTTCTGGTGCCATTTCTCCCATAGAAAGTATGCCCATCTTCTTTAAGTATGTATCTCTACTAGATCCCTTGCGCCATTATATAGAAATTGTGCGAGGTATACTGCTCAAAGGCGTAGGATTAGAAGTACTTTGGAGTCATGCGATCGCACTTTTTATCTTTGCTACCTTACTCTTATCTATCAGTATCAACCAATTCCGCCGCCAACTGAGTTAATGGTTATAGCATCAAGTCAAAATCGCCCCACCCATTAACCTTTCATATCGATACTTCAACTCTTCTTTCATCAAATACCAACGCTCTAAAGTTGCATCTATCTCAATCACTTTCTCGGCTGCTTGTCGCGCTAATATCAAAACTTCCTCATCTTCCACCAAACTCGCCAGGGTAAAATCAGGCACACCAGATTGACGAGTTCCCAAAACTTCCCCAGGGCCGCGAAAACGCATATCCATTTCCGAGATAAAAAAGCCGTCCTGAGACTGTTCCATTACTTTCAGACGTTGTTGCGCGTCAGGGCTTCTAGAACTACTCATTAACAAACAGTAAGACTGCGCCGCACCACGCCCAACCCGTCCCCGCAATTGATGCAGTTGTGATAAACCAAACCGTTCTGCATTTTCAATGAGCATCACCGTAGCATTTGGCACGTCTACGCCTACTTCCACAACGGTAGTAGAAACCAAAATTTGCGTTTTATTCTCGCGGAATTTGGTAATTGCTTCGTCCTTCTCGGCAGAAGTCATGCGCCCATGAAGTAATCCAACTTGAAACTCTGGAAAAACGCTTTCCTGTAGCTTTTGATGCTCGTCAACTGCTGAACGCAAATCCAGCTTTTCCGATTCTTCCACCAACGGCAAAACCACGTAAATTTGCCTTCCTTGGGCAATTTCTCGCCGCATCAGGTCGTAAGCATGGCTGCGTTGTTGACCTGTCAGCATTGTAGTTTGAATCTTTTGCCGTCCTGGTGGTAACTCATCAATTTGGCTGACATCCATATCTCCGTGTATTGTCAGTGCCAATGTCCGGGGAATGGGAGTTGCTGTCATTGTTAATACATGAGGTTGCTCACCTTTTTGCTGCAATTTTGCCCTTTGCTGCACCCCAAAGCGATGCTGTTCGTCAATTACCGCTAACCCCAGTTGCCTGAAGTTTACCGGGTCTTGAATCAAGGCATGAGTGCCAACTAACAGGGGTAATTCTCCTGTTTCTAGCTGGGCATGAATTTGTCGCCGTTTAACTGTTTTTGTTGAACCTGTCAGTAATTCTACTGGTAAATGCAGCAGGTTAAACCAACTTACTAACTTGCGGTAATGCTGTTCTGCTAACACCTCAGTGGGAGCCATCAGCGCCGCTTGGTAGCCAGATTGAATCGCTGCTAAAATAGCCACCACAGCCACCACAGTTTTCCCAGAACCGACATCACCTTGTACCAACCGATTCATCGGTGCAGGTTTTTGTAAGTCGTTGAGAATATCGTTAATGACTCGCTGCTGTGCGCCAGTAAGTTTAAATGGCAGTATGTCGTAGAATTTTTCTAATAGCTGACCTTTAGGAGCCAGAATAGCACTAGTTTGGATTTGTTTAGCTTGATGTTGCCGTTGCAATAAACTCAATTGCAAATAGAAAAACTCATCAAAAACCAGACGACGACGGGCAACTTGCAGAGAAGCACTATCTGGGGGAAAGTGAATATTTGCGATCGCATCTTTCAATTCCATCAAGCCGTATTTATCTCGCAAACCACTGGGTAAGGGGTCTTTGAGATTCGCAGCGGCGGGTAAAGCAGCTATCACTGCTTGTCTGACCATATTTGCCGCTATACCCTCAGTTAAAGCATAAATTGGCACAACGCGACCAATTGTCAAAGAATCAATCGTATCGCCAGGATTTCCTAACACTTCTAATTCCGGATTATCCAGCGTCAAGCCGTATTTACTGGCTTTCACCAATCCGCAAGCTGCAATCACACTACCCACCGGATAGCGCCGTTTTAAACTTTCTTGCCAAGCGCGACTAGTAAACCTTGCACCCGCCGAAAAGCGACTGACTTTGATTTGTCCGGTGTTATCCTTCAGTATCAGTTCTAAAATGGATAATTTCTGATTTTTCGGGCTATTAAAACAGTTGCAGCGCTTCACTGTCGCGACTATTGTCACCGTCTCACCCGCTTGCAACTCCCGGATATTTACTTGACGTGCATAGTCAATATGGTCGCGAGGATAGTAATAAAGTAAGTCGCGTACAGTATACACACCCAGACGCGCCAAGTTGTCAGCTTTTCTAATGCCAATTTCTGGTAAATCGCTGAGTTTTTGGTCAATTTTAGGTGCGAGTCTGCGACTCACTTCAGCCACAATCGGCGTTGTCGGCTGTTGTTTTTTCGATTGATAGTTTCTCTGCTGCGCCTCAGCTACCCCATTATTTTCTTGTGGCTTGCCGCTATCCTGCTGTAATTGATACAGATACCTGCGAGTTTCTGCCACTAAATGTTGCCTATCTTCCAAGCCCAAATGAGAATATTTTGCAAATTGTACCGCTAATTCTTGCCAGCGACGGCGTTCAGTTGAGGGTAACCCAATAGGAAACTTGCCCAGAGTCAGACTGAGAAATTCACTAAAGCGATATTGCCTACCCATCAAATCTGTAAAACCGTGTTCCGCCTCTACAGCTAAGGCTTTTTGCAATCTTATCCAATCGGGTGTTTCATTAGTCATGGGGCATGGGGACTGGGGACTGGGGACTGGGGACTGGGGACTGGGGACTGGGGATATGGGGAAGCAGGGGAAGAAATTCTCATTACCAATTACCCATTACCAATTACCAAACACCAAAACTAATCATCATCCCAAATTGCACGCCATGCGGCTTCTGCTTCGGCAATTGAGCGTTCTCGTTGCTTCTTTTGATAATCTTGCCCTAGTTTCTTTAGCTGAATTAAGGTGTTGCGAATTTGTCGGCGTGCAGATGAGAGTTTAGCATCAGCAAATTCAATTTCTCCTAGTCGCAGGTTAATCGCCATAACTTTTGTCAGGCTAGATTCTTCTGCATCCTGCTCATTGGGGATTTCAATGACCACGTTTAATATGTTAGGTGGCCCAGGCATAACTTCGGCAGATGCTTCTGATGCCGCCGCAGCTACTTCTAAAATCGGTTCAGGTATTTTGTTAGGTAAAATATTGACTTTTTGCAGGGCAGCATTAGCATCATGAGAAACTTTTTTGAGTGTATGTTGAGTTAGCTTCTCTAGGCTTTGTTGCCATACTAGTAACTGCATCGGATTAGAAGGATCGGTCAATTTCAAAGTAGAGATTTGGGATTTTGCATTGCGATGACCACCCGCATCAATCTTATCTACCTCATCCTCCTCATCTACATCATCCCCCTCATCCCCTTCATCCCCCTCATCCCCTTCATCCCCCTCATCTACCTCATCCCCATCATCTACCTCATCCCCCTCATCTTCCGCTACCGCATTCTGATTTTCTTCACTACTAACAATAGCCAGTAATTGCTCACCAGCTTGCTTACCTAATTTGCGGATGGCTTGTTGCAAATTGTGCCGTTGATTCAATGACAAGCTCAAGAACTTTTCGGGATAACCCTGGGTACACAGGTGATAAGTTGCCAGAATCAACTGCTGACGAACAGCTTGCCCTAACAGGTCTAAGTAAATAGCATAAGATTTTTGCAGTTCTGTGGCGATCGCAGCGATCGCTTCTTTCAGCAATGCTATATCCCGATCAATTCGCTCGATTGCTCTAGCCATATCTTCTCTTAATTGCCCATCTAATCCCGATTATGGTACAAATGTACGAATCTATTTTAAATGAAATATTTCTAGGATTTAAGATTTTCTCGAAAGTATAGCAAATCTACTCTAAATAAAATTCTCGGTTAAAGGGGAAAAGGGGAAGGGGGAAAGGGAAATAAAATACCTTTAACCATTACCCTTTTACCTTTCCCCAAGGCAAACAGGTATAAAAAATAAAATACAGGCCAGCAAACTTTGCTTGACCTGTCTTAATAACAAGTCATTTGTCATTCATCATGAGTCAAATGACAAATAACAAATGACAAATGACAAAATTATGACTTAACGCCCATTTGTGCAGCGACTTCTTCAGCAAAGTTGCTTTCTTGCTTTTCAATGCCTTCACCTAAGACATAGCGCACAAAGCGTTTGATTGTGATGTCTTGACCGACTTTAGACTTCACTTGCTTCACCAAGTCTTCTACTGAAATGCTTTGATCGCGAATGAAGGGCTGATCCAGCAAAGCCAATTCTTTAAGACGTTTTTCAATCCGTCCTTGAACAATCTTTTCTTTGATGTTCTGTGGCTTGTTGGATAAGTCATCCCGCCCCATTTCCACTTCTTTTTCTTTCTCAGCAACTTCAGCGGGTATTTCGTCTACACTGACATACTCGACATTGGGGCAAGCAGCTACTTGCATAGCGCTGTTCCGTGCTAAAGCTTGGAAATCTTCATTGCCCACGGCTGCATCAGTTTCAGATTCTATCTCAACTAACACACCAACTCGACCGCCAGTGTGAATATAGCTGTCTACTATACCTGCTTTGCCTGCTGCTAATGAAAAATTGACAAAGCGGCGCACCTGGATATTTTCACCAAGCTGGGCAATCAATTGCTTGATGGATTCATCTACAGTTGCACTTGTATTTTCAATGTAAGGTTGAGCCAATAAAGCTTCAACGCTATCAGCTGATGCTGCTTGCTTTGCCAGATTTTTAACTAAAGCCTTAAAAGACTCGTTACGGGCAACGAAGTCGGTTTGGCAGTTAACTTCTATCAGTACACCTACCTGAGATCCAGGCTGGATGAAGGTGTCTACTAGACCTTCTGCTGCAACGCGATCGCTTTTTTTACCAGCTGAAGTGATGCCCTTTTGACGTAACCAATCTATGGCTTTGTCAATGTCACCATCATTTTCTTTTAGTGCTTTTTTGCAGTCCATCATGCCAGCATTGGTTTTTTGGCGTAGCTCTTGGACTAGTTTTGCAGATATTTCCGCCATGTTGCCCTCAATTCCTACTTGACCTCGAGTTGTAATCGCTAACTGGTGTTGAGTATTTCTATCTTACTCAGCGCTGAAGAAAGTATGAAGTTTGAAGTCTGAAGTCTGAAATTTTATCCTTCAGACTTCATCTTTTACCCTTACCTATTCTTCTTCATCTTCGTCGCTAGCATATGAGCCTGTTAGCTCAGTTTCTTCATAGTCGTAATCTTCCTCAGCACCTTCGTAATCTTCATAGTCATCTTCTGCATCAAGCTGACCATGACGACCTTCATAAATCGCATCCGCCAATTTGCCGACGATCAGCTTAATTGATCTGATAGCGTCATCATTTGCGGGGATGGGAATATCTACGACATCGGGGTCACAGTTTGTATCTAACATAGATACAATGGGAATTCCCA
This sequence comes from Nostoc carneum NIES-2107, assembly GCA_002368155.1. Classification (GTDB taxonomy): domain Bacteria; phylum Cyanobacteriota; class Cyanobacteriia; order Cyanobacteriales; family Nostocaceae; genus Aulosira; species Aulosira carnea. The sequence continues at coordinate 369,569 of AP018181.1, read as the reverse complement.
ATTTTTGGCACTCTTGAACTGCGTTATACTCCCGCCGTTGGTCTACAATCACCACGACATCGGGAACCTTCCGCATGGTTTTAATCCCGCCCAAATATTTTTGCAGCTTCGCCATTTCCCGGCGTAGCATTGAAGCTTCTTTTTTGGGCAACAAGTCTAATGCTCCAGTTTCTTCGCGGCGCTCTAAATCTTTGAGGCGGTCTACTCTGGTTTTAATAGTTGTCCAGTTGGTCAGCATTCCACCCAACCAACGTTGGTTAATGTAGTGGGAACCGCAACGGCTGGCTTCTTGGGCAATAATACCCGCAGCTTGCCGCTTGGTGCCGACAAACAAGAATTTCTTCCCTTGTTCAGCTTGTGTACGCATATAAGTATATGCATCTTCCATCAACTGGGCAGTTTGCACCAAGTCGATAATATGTACACCATTGCGGGAAGTATAAATGTAAGGAGACATTTTGGGGTTCCAACGCCGGGTCTGATGACCAAAGTGAACCCCTGACTCCATCATTTGAGCCAATGAAACGACTGGCATATATTTCTAACTCCGATTCGGGTTAAACCTCCACCCAGGCGTATCTCCCAATAGGGAAACACCCGAATTCCTGGATGTGCGAGATTAATGAACCATACTAGGGTAGCACATTTGGGATCAGGGGTAAGTCAAAAAGGCAGGGGAGCAGGGAGCAGGGAGCAAGGGGGAGTGCTGCAACAGCCTCAAAGCCAGTGCTAGTCAGCCTCCTAATTTGCTAGGGTAACTTGCTCCTAAATTTATTGACAATCAAAACCTGAGCAATAATACCTCTACAGTCTAAAATCTCAATGTCAGTGTGGTTTCTTTCTCTCCTCTGCCCCCTGCTCCCTGCCCCTTTTCCTCTTTTCCAATGCCCCATTGTCACAGTTTTACGAATGCTTCAATTGCGCGTAGGCTTCGTAAACACCCTTAACGTTGTACCAATTGAGAAAAATCCGGGCAACTTCTAAAGCTAATTGGGGTTTACCTAAGTTAATTAGCCATTGTAAAAATGGTGCCATTGTGCGTTCGTTTAGCGCACCATTGAGGGAGAGAATACCCCAAAGTAAACGATGTATCCAAGTCATTTGAATCATCATCCGCACTTCCCAAGTGGGGTGCTTTTGATAAAACAAAACTCCCATACGTCCGCGCTGAATTTCTTTGTCAATTAAGTTAGGAATTTGCTCTAATCTAAATGCTGGATGCCAATGATAGCCAACTGCTGCTGGACATTTAATTAGTTGTAAACCGAGATTTTTGAGCCTGACACCAAGTTCTAAATCTTCCCATCCGTAGAGTTGAAATCTAGTGTCAAAAAGTCCTACTTTCTCTAACCAATGTTTAGGAATTGCCACATTTCCTGTAGCAAAAAAAGCTGCGGAAAAATCTGTAACTTTATAAGGTTCAGAGGTGGGATGTTCAAAATTAGCAGTATTAATCACTGCGCCGTAGGTAAAAAAGCGATCGCTTCCCAATTTCTTTTGTCCTTGTACCAGCGCCTCTGCATGAGCCTGCAAGAAGTTGGACAGCACCACTAAATCGCTGTCAATAAAGATAATTGTGTCTCCCTGTGCTTTTTCTACGCCCAAATTCCGCGCCGCAGCTGGGCCTTGATGGTCTTGCTCAAAGCATCGCACATGGGGAAACTCTTGTTGATGTGCAGCTAACCATTCTAAAGTGCCATCAGTAGAACCATCATCTACCAAAACGACTTCATAACCTGTAATAGGGGTTGAATCACCCAAATCCTGCACTTCCAAGGCACGCAGACACTTTTCTAAAATTGGTTTGCGATTGTAAGTCGGTATAACAACACTGAAAAACACATTCTCACCCACAACACTATTACCCATCTCCAGAATAGGACAACTGTGACGCTAGCACTGTTCCGCTGCCGAATTTTTAGATATTTCGTGAATAATTAATCCCAAATCAAATAATGTTGGTGACACATCAATATATTCTAGAGGGCAAGGCAGTGCCTCTACTGTCGCATTTTTTTCAAATTGGTATGAGGGACTTTCCAGAAATTAAATGATCCATTTAAGAGTGCGAAGACCATAATTATATTCTTCATCCTCTGCTCCCTCTGCAAAGCGATTGATGATTTACTCCCTAACTTGGAGATGCTTCTTCTTCTACAGGACGAATAATCGCTGGTGCTGGTGTTACTTGTGGTTGGAAGATGGCTTGTAATGCTTGTTCTAAGGTTTGTGCCATCACAATTCGGTTTTCATAAGCTACGACTACCCTAACTAAAGTGGGCAAACTATTTTTTGTAGCTTCTAAATAAATTGGCTCGACATAAAGCAAAGATTGTTCTATTGGTATTACCAAGAGATTGCCTTGTATAGCTCTAGAACCTTGGCGATTCCATAAAGAAATTTGCTGAGAAATCACTGGATCTTGGTTAATCCTAGCCTCAATTTGTTCTGGCCCATATACCAGACGTTCTTTAGGAAATACGTAAAGTAACAGTCTACCGTAATTGTTACCATCTGATCGCGCTGCTAACCAAGCAATTAAATTCGTTCTTTGCTTGGGAGTATAGGGCAAAAGCAAGAGAAATTCTTCAAAGGGTACGGTGGGTAGACTGGTAATTAAATAATAAGGTTCGACTGGACGAGATTGATTACCATAGATTTCGTTAGGAATCTGCCATTGGTCTTCCCGGTTGTAAAATACCTGAGTATCTGTCATGTGGTAGGTCATCAACCGTTCGGCTTGAATATTAAAAAAGTCTACCGGATAGCGGATATGGTTGCTGAGTGTTGTTGGCATTGCACTCAGGGGTTTAAATAATTTGGGAAAGATTTTCCGCCAGGTGGTAATTATTGGGTCATTGCGATCGGCAACATAAAAGTTAACAGTGCCGTTATAAGCATCTACTACTACTTTGACGGAGTTGCGAATATAGTTAATGCCATCTTGATCCGGATCGGAATAGGGATAGTGATTGCTTGTTGTGTAAGCATCAATAATCCAGTAAAGATAATTTTGGTTTGTTGAGTAATCTGGATTTTTCTGATCGAAATTGGCATCAGCAACAACTAAATAAGGATCGCTGTCATATTTTAAAAAAGGTGCGATCGCTTGAATTCTTTGTTTAACATTTCGGCGCAATAAAACTTTTGTTTCGGGGAGAAAGTCCCTAGTTATCGCCATTTGCCAGTCTTTCAAATAAGCAGCAAATAACCACCGTCGCCAAATTGCTCCAATAGAGATACCACCTCGTCCATCGTAAGTATGGTAAACATTGTCACTACCGCTCGGATAGTCGAGTTCTCTAACCTTGGTTCCAGTTATTACATAATTATTCGTAATTTCACCGTAATAAATCCGGGGTTGCCCAATGGGAATACTGTTGCGAATGGCTTGATTGGCAGTGGTGAGGGCAGTGCTATTACCGCTAATGTCTTTAACGAAATATTCTGGTAGTCCACCAGGGCCAACTACGTTTACAGGACTGAGAGTAAAACCAAAACCGTGGGTATAAATCAGATGGCGGTTTACCCAAGTTTGAGCTTCCTGGGGAACTGCACTGTAGTCTAACTCCCTAGCTGCAATTAATACTTGTCGCCGTTCTGTAATTGCCTGAGGTTGAGATGCTGATTCCTGCTGCGGTGCGGCGGGACGGCTACTGGTGGCTTCTGTTTCTAGGGTGTAGCGGTCAATATCTGCATCGGGAAACCGATAATAGGGTCGAATTTGCTGCAATTGACGGTTGGTTTCTAAAAGCGGCCGCTGATCCCACAAACGAATATTCCGAATTGTTAAGTCGTTGGCTTTGATATCAGCTTCCGTCAATTGACCTTGGGGGTTGAAATTTCTGGTATCAATTGGTTCCAAATCAAAGGCTTGGCGAGTCGAGGCAATAGTACGTCGAATGTAGGGTTGTTCTCGTTGCAATTCATTAGGCTGAACTACTAAATATTGCACTGCATTCGGTACTAGCAAACCACCTACCAGCGCCAACAAGAAATAAACTCCTAAACCATAAAAAGCCAACTGACGATGGGGAGATTTTGTCCGCCAAAAGATTGTTCGCCACAAGAAGTAAAAGGCGATCGCTACTGCTAGGGCGCATAAAGTATTGTAAGCTGGCAGCTGTGCTACCACGTCAGTGTAGCTGGCACCGTAACTTACCCCACGCTTGGAATATAGCAATTCATAACGACTTAACAAATAACTGAGAGCTACAGCCACCATGAATGCACCACCCAAGCCATATAAATGACGTTGCTGTGGTGGCGAAAACCCTGGAAAAAATCCTTGGCTGAGACTGTCGCCGGATAGGAGGTAGGTAAGAGTAACGGCAATTAAGCCATAAAAAAATAATCCCACCAGCCAGAGTCCTAGTAATTCTAATACTGGCAGGGAAAATATATAAAAGCTGGTATCTTTAATAAATAAAGGGTCAGTGTCGTTAAAGGCAGTACGAAAGAGATATTGCAGTATCTTGGCCCAATTGTGGTAAATTATCTGCCCAAAGAGCAGACTCATGACAATAGCGATCGCCCTAAGCGACAATCGAGGATAAATTAAAATAGCGATCGCAATTCCCAAAACCAAGCTTAAATACCAAACTTGGGAAAATATTTGCCTTGCCAGCTGCCATATTGTCTGTAGTTGAAAGCGATCGCTGACAAGTAAACTAGTCTTACTAAATGCCGGATTCCAGTAAGAAATGGCAATTTCACCGTAGTAAGCCAGTATTAATCCCACCAACAAACTAAAGCCCAAAGCTAAAGGTAGCAGCCAATGCAATCTGATGGCGGGAAAGCGTCGAGGATCGAAACTACGAGCTAAATTGCGATGATCGGACTGAGGATTGAGAAACCTTGTAAACTCACTGCTGAGTGGCTGACTCGTCACTGGCGGAGGATACTTGAGCCGTTCTGCCAAAAAGAGATTTACTAGGAGATAGACAGCAGTTATCCCAACTACAAATACCCAGATAGTAGTCTTAGTAACCAGCCTGAGCAGAAATACTTGGAGGTAGCCGACTTCCTGAAACCAGAAAATTTCGACTGGTAAACGGGAACCCAGAACTACGAGCAGCCAAAGCCCTAGGAAGAATATTAATAGGCGAAAGCCCCATTTCCACAACATTCCTTAGCAGCCAACCTTTTCTAAATTACAGTTATCAATGACTTTCCGCTGACAAAGCACAGCTTACTAGTCAGCCAGTTCATTGATGCCTTTAACTGATCCTAGTACTTCGTTACATGAATTATGATTGCTACCTAAGTAATTAGGCGCGATCGCACTGATAATATGTAAACTTTTGTGGGGGAAAAGGTGAAAGGGTAAGGGTTAAAGGTGTTGTCTTGCCCCTTTTCTCCTTCTCCTTTTGCCCTTAATCGACAAGTATTGTCAAGGGTACAGGTTTTCTGTTTTACCTGCCTCTTGAGCATTCTTAGATATAGTCATGCCGGAATCAAGCAGATTTATGCTGGCGAGCTTTGGCAAGTGTTATCCTACTAGCTAACGATTAAAGATGACCTACAATAATGTTTGATTTTTAACTCGCAATCATGCTAACCAGCGTTGACCGTTTATTATTTGTGCGGCGAGTCCCGATTTTTAAAGAATTGCGGGATGATTTTATCGTGCGGCTTGCTTCCGTGATGAACGAGCTAACCTTTCCCTCAAATCATGCCATCTTTAGGCAAGGAGAAGAAGGGCGATCGCTCTATATTGTAGTATCTGGCCGTGTTAAAGTTCACATTGGCGAAAAAAAGTTGGCAGAGGTAGACAAAGGCAAGTACTTTGGCGAAATGGCAGTTTTTGATACACAACCCCGTTCCGCCTCAGCTACCACTTTAGAACCCTGCGAGTGCTTGGAACTCACCCAAGAACAACTCTATGATGCAATTGAAGAAACTCCCGAAATTGCAGTGAATATCATTCGTGAGTTATCGCGTCTGATTCGCAAACTCAACGAAAAATGAAAATATTAGTGTTAGTTATTGGGTGTTTGGTGTTTGTCGGAGGTCACTATTAACAGGAAACAGGGCATAATGTGAAATTTTGAATTGATATTAATTTCAGACTTTAGCCTTGTTATAGTAATTTTTAAATTCCCAACATTTCTGAATAAAACGCTGCGGTATTTCTAGACTTGCTCCCCAGTGCAAATGGACATAAGAAGCGTAAACATTTACAGGTGTGCTCCATCCTTCATATCCCATATTTTCCGCACAATCGTAACGGTAAGTTTCAAACAAAGGTTGATTGGGTGTGGATATTAAATGTGAACGATGAAATTCATGCCCATAAACATTTTTACCTGCTGGTACTAATAGACTATCTTGTAAAGCTAAGCCACGACGATACCCTAAGGTTAAGCGTTTCCCCATTTGAGTAGATGTAGGTAAAATACCTACCATTGGCCAGGATGCACCATCAAAATCAATAATTTCCTCACATAAATACATTAATCCGCCACACTCAGCAATTGTTGGCATTCCCTCTAGAATTGCTTTTTTAACTGTGTGACGAACGCTAATATTTTCTGCTAGTTGCTGGGCAAAAACTTCTGGAAATCCGCCACCAAAATAAATTCCCTGCACATCTTTTGGTAATTCAGAATCTGCTAACGGACTCCAAAAAACCAGTTCTGCACCCAACTCTTGCAATATATCAAGATTATCTTGATAGTAAAAATTAAAAGCGCGATCGCGTGCTACTGCAATCTTGAGTGAGGATGAGGGGGATGAGGGAGAAACTGCTGTAAAATTTTTCTCCTTGTCCCCAGTCCCCAGTTCCCAGTCCCCAGTCCCCAATCCCCAGTCCCCAGTCCCCAACATAGGCAATAACCTTTCCCAGTCAAAGCAAGTATCGCCTAAATCAGCAAGCCGATTGATGACAGCATCTAATTCTGGGAGTTCTGCTGTGGGTACTAAACCTAAATGGCGATCGGGAATGGTGATATTATCTTGACGACGCAGTACCCCAAGAATGGGTAATTGTAATGATTCTAGAGCGTCTTTGAGTAGAGAAAGATGGCGATCGCTGCCTACGCGATTGAGTATTAAACCCGCTATTTTAATTCTCGGATCAAAAGAGCAATAACCATGAGCGATCGCAGCCACAGAACCCGATAAGCGACTGCAATCTATTACCAGCACCACAGGTAAATTCAGCAGCCTTGCAATATGTGCAGTACTGGCAAAATCGGTTATGAATTGGGCATGGGGCATGGGGCATGGGGCATGGGGCAATTGGTAATTGGTAATTGGTAATTGGCTATTTCTCCCCTGCTCCTCTACTCCCTCATCCCCAGTCCCCAATCCCCAGTCCCCAGTCCCCTTAATCCCATCAAATAGCCCCATTACGCCTTCTACTAAAGCATATTCACTATCTTGGCTGTGACGGGCAAAACATTGCTGAATATAGGCTTCAGAAGTCAAAACTGGATCTAAATTCCGACAAGCACGACCAGTTACATGCTGATGAAACATCGGATCAATATAGTCCGGGCCGACCTTAAAAGATTGTACTGCCCTACCCCGACGACATAATGATGCTAAAAGCGTCAGTGTAACTGTTGTCTTACCTACCCCACTACGTTCTCCAGCAATCACTAAAGCCATAAACCGCCTTTTGATTTGATTTCCACAAAAATTTTAGGTGCGATCGCCAAAGCTTAAATTAATTTAACAATAAAATAAGTGCGATCGCCCCATTACCCCACATCCTCTCTTCTGGTAACTCCTGATAGACTAACCAGACTCCCACGCTTCAGCATTTCCAAATATGACTAAAAACTTAGCATTTCTCACCATCCACGGTATGGGAGAAACGGAAAAAGAATATTACCAAAGCCTTAAACAATCTTTAGAGAAAACTTTAGGTAAAGATATTTGGCAAAAAGTTCACTTTGAGCCAATCTATTATCAATGTGAATTGCAAGATTACCAATATAGTGTTTGGGAAAAAATGTGCCAAAGCGCATCTCTAGCTTGGCAGGACTTACGAAAATTTATGCTCTTTGGTTTTAGTGATGCATCTACCTTAGAACATCGAGCTACAGATGATGGCAGCGTGTATAAAAAAATCCAAAAATCTATTATTTATTCCCTAAAGCTTGCCAGAACAGCATTTTCTTCTAATGATATTTCTGTAATTATCTTGGCTCATTCTTTAGGTAGCCAAGTTATCTCTAATTATCTTTGGGATGCTCAGCATAATAAAGGAATTTGGCAGATAGATAGCCTAGATTATCCAGAGTTTCAACCAGAGCAAGAAGATTTTTTGAAATTGAAATCTCTGCAATATCTTATTACTACTGGGTGCAATATCCCGTTATTTGTAGCTGGCTTTGCGGAAATTATAGCAATTAATAAACCTAATACTAATTTTAAATGGTTTAATTACTATGACAAAGATGATGTTTTAGGATGGCCTTTAAAACCCTTATCGCCTTCCTATAATTTAATAGTTGAGCAAGATATAGAAATTGATTCTGGCAACATTTGGCAATCGTGGAATCCTCAAAGCCATGATGGTTATTGGACTGATGAAGACTTTATTACACATTTGTCAAACATAATTAACAGTTTGAGTACATAGTCAAAAAATTTTGTATTTTGAATTTTAGATTTTGAATTTTCGATTGATTCCACAACGAAATGAGGGATTGTACCATCAAGGAACTATTGGTCACATTTTATAGACAGGCAATTACGTAAAAAACCCCAACAAAAATCTTTACCATGCCCCATGCCCCATGCCCCATGCCTCATTTTTAACGTACAGCTTTTTTATATGCTCAAGCGGCTGTAATATTAGCATCAGAAGATTCTGGTGGCAATTACCATGAAAGGCAGTCTATCACTAAGTATCTTGAGCTACTTAGATTCACTCAAAGTATTTCGCTTTCGCAGCTCCAATAAGTTGGATTGGTTACTCATGTTGTCTTCTGTGCCTGTGTTGATTGCTGCTTCTGCGGTAGTCACAATTGCTGCACCACAGAAAATCTCCCAAGCCACTCCGGGAGTTAACTTTAACCGCCCTACCCTGAACATTGGTAGTCAAGGAGAACGGGTATCTGAACTACAAGCAGCTCTCAAACTATTGGGTTTTTACACGGGTAACGTTGACGGTATTTATAGCGCTAATACTGCAACCGCTGTTTCTCGATTTAAGCAAGCAGCTGGCTTAAATCCAGACGGGATTGTTGATGCTGTGACTTGGCAAAAGTTGTTCCCCAACCAAGCAATAGCACCATCAACAGTAACTTCACCTCAGCCCAGTCCTACATCTACACCAGCATTAATTGCTCCTGCTTCTACGAACAACCCAAATAGAATTATTCCTAAACCAGAGCCAAAACCTGCTCAACCCAGACAAAATACAACTCCCAAACCCCAAAAACCACCCACCCGCACATCTCCAAGGACTACGCCAGCTCCTACCACGCAAATCCCGCGTTTTGTTGAACGCACCCCTGGTATTCAATACACCACAGATGGATTACCAATTTTGCGTTTAGGGAACCGTGGCTATGAAGTAGGCAAACTGCAAGAAGTCTTGAAAAAGCTAGGATTTTTACAAGGTGGCGTAGATGGAGACTTTGGCCCTTCAACAGATACAGCAGTCAAAGCTGCACAAAGTCGCTATGGGCTAGAACCTGACGGCGTAGCTGGTGGTGAAACCTGGCAAGTACTGTTAGGAAGATTGCAGCGACAGCGTTAAATAAATAAGAAAATGGGTATGGGGTATTTGGTGTTTGGTAATGGGTAATGGGTAATGGGTAATTGGTGTTGGGTGTTTGGGGTTTGCCACTAATTATTTCTCCCCTGCTCCCTGCTCCCTGCCCCCTTGCTGGATCTCCCTCATCTCCTCTGCTCCCTGCTCTAGCCCCTATTCCCTCACAACTTGCGTATGAAACACTTTTTATTAACTTGGCTGGCTACTGCGGTGGCTTTATTAATTACCTCGAGAGTTGTTTATGGCTTCGAGGTCAAGAGTTTTGTGGCGGCGTTGATTGCTGCTGTGGTTATTGGACTGGTTAATGGGTTTATTCGCCCAATTTTGCGGTTTTTCGCGTTTCCAATTACTTTACTGACTTTTGGTTTATTTTCCTTTGTCATCAATGCTCTAACTTTGTGGTTAGCCAGTGGACTGACTCCTGGTTCGGGTTTTGAGATTAAGGGTTTTATACCAGCTTTGTTAGGATCAATTGTGTTAGCGATTGTTTCTAGCGTCCTGAATTATTTTCTGAGAGTGGTGGAATAAGAGCTGCCACGGCTATCGTCACTGCCTTTGGTTCATCATTTAACCGAAAAATTTGTTTAGGTACTAAGCACCTGACTCCAATATCAATCAAATACGGAGTGAGGTTCGCTAAATGTGCATTCAACTGTAGAGACTGATGGGTTGAAAATTGCTCCTCATTTTCCCCTATCTGTAAGCCTATCGTTGATTGCCAATCGATATTTGCTGCTGCAAGCATAGCCGCTGCTTCCGCTACACTAGGAGTTCCCATTACTTGAGCCGTCATTTCCCCTGGGTTGGGAACAGAGACTAGCCGGAGAATTTCTGCGGGATATGTTTTTAAACAAAAATTGTGTAGCTGGCAAAATTCTACTAAACCGACTTCTGAAGCTTTATTGTTGATGGTAGCAAGACCTGCGATCGCTCCGCCAAAGCCTTTGGTTAACGCACTTTGGTGAAGTTGATTTTCTCTCAACACTTGCTCAATTGCCGTCTCAATCAACTTTCTCGATACACCTTGTTGACAACCCAATCCTACCCAGAAGTGTTGTGACAGCCTTTGCAATTCGGGTATTCTATCACTCACTGCTAAATTTCTCCTCAGTTAAATTGAAAATTTTTATTGCATCTGTAAGGCTAAGAATACCCGTGTATACGACATTTTGTTTGAGTTGTATACTTTCTGGTTCAGTATGATACATCAAAACTGATCGTTACAATACTTTTCCTCAAAACGAAAAACTATATATTGTGTACATCTAGCACAGTAGGAAACGCCGAGGCAGAGAACAGGTAAAAGGTAAGAAGAAAAAATGAATTTTCTGATTGATTTTTACTTCTCTAATAAGCTTGAGGCGCAAGCGTTTTGCCTCCTCTATCTTGGTGTTTCAATTTCTTCCTTACTCTTGTGCAGCATAGCTTTCAGAGCCAGAAATATATTCTTACTCTCTTCAATATCTATAGATTATTGATAGATAAAATTTGTTCCTTTATATCTTAGTTAAAATAGATGTAAAGCTTTGTTAAGCTAAATTTTAATTACTCAAAAACATACAAAATTTGTCGCAAAAATCAGCTTGATATTTTTGTTTTTTATTGATATAATATCAATCCAAGCAAATACAAATAGAAAAATTTATCAACTGAGGCTAAATCATAAAAATAAAGCATAAATCAATAAAAGTCTTCAGTAATTAAAAAACTACTGTTTATTGATGAGTCTGAAGATAATTAATCATAAATATTGTGTGCCATGAAAAAGCGATCGCTTTTGATCTGCGATCCCACAAATAAACTTGTCTACTTGTAGACTAATCAAGGAATCATAGCTCAATTAACCAGCCAAAATATGACAAATTGGCACAAAAATATGGGGCATTGGGCATTGGGCATTGGGCATTGGGCATTGGGCATTGGGTAATTGGTAATAGAGATTTTTCCTCATCCCCAATTCCTAGTCCCCAGTCCCCAATCCCTAGTCCCCAATCCCTAGCCCCCAGCCCCCAATTCACTCCTGCGCCCCTGCTTGTTGCAGACTCCGCACAATCTCTCTAAACCCGTTAAATTCGGCAATCATCAAAGCTGTATAACCACCACGGTTTTTTAAGTTCAAATCTGCACCACCTTGAATTAATACCTTGACAGACTGAGGAAAACCGCCGGAAGCCGCCCACATTAACGCTGTTGCGCCAGCGGAGTCTTGAAAATTGACATCAGCGCCTTTCGCTATTAGTAACTGCAAAGCCCCTAGGTGGTTGCGTTGTGTGGCTTTCAGTAAAGCTGTTTTACCATCCTCTGCGGGGATATTGGCATCAGCGCCATAGTCTAGTAAGACTTTCACTGTTTCAACATGGCCTTGGAATGCAGCTAAAGTCAAAGGGATCTCACCGAGATTTTTATCATGAACATCCGCCCCACTACGCAGCAGCGCCTCGACAATTTGGCTATGTCCCTGCAAGGCGGCTACAAGTATTGGTGTATCACCCAGGTTGTTTCTAATATGGACATTTGCACCACGCTTTAGTAATGCTTGCACTACATCTACATAACCTTCCACAACAGCAAGGTGTAGGGCTGTTTCGCCATCACTATCTTGAAGATTAATATCGATATCTCTATCGAGTAAAGCTGTCACAATCTCAATGTTGCCAGCAGCGGCAGCTGCGGATAGTGCTGTGCCACCATCCTGATTTTTGACATTCACATCAACACCAGCCGCTAGTAGTGTTTTCACAACAGGGAGATGTCCTAAATCAACCGCATTCATTAACAGCGTCTCACCGTCTTCATCGGGGAGATTGACATCTGCACCGCTTTGAATAAAGGCTTCTACAACTGCTGCGTGTCCTTGCTTGACTGCTAATTTTAAGGCTGTGTCATCATCTTTATCGGTGATTTCCAACTTAGCACCAGCAGCTATTAAGGCTTTTACCACATCCACATGACCTTTGAGTGCTGCTGCCATTAACGCGGTGCTACCATCTTCATTCGTAGCGTTGACATCCGCACCTCTAGATATTAATAGCTGCACAATATCAATTTGATTGGCGCTAGCTGCTAGCATCAAGGCTGTGAGGTGATAACGCTTTCTAGGGAGGTTAACATTTGCCCCAGCATCTAAAAGCGATCGCACAATTTCGGTGTAGCCTAAATTAGCCGCAAACATTAACGGCGTGGTACCATCGCGATCGCACACGTCCGCTTTAGCACCAGCAGCCAGTAGCGCCCCCAGCCGCTTGATATCACCGCTTTTGGCAGTTCCTAGCAGCAACATATCAGTGTTTTCAGTCATTGATGAGATTCCGCACTAGCAGTTTTGATTGATCTAGTCCCAGAATTCAGTCTGAGATTGTTTATCCACTTTTGCAAGAGGGTTGAGTCACTATTCTTGGCTGAGATTTCGGGATACTGGCATCTTTTTATTCTCTGCCGCCAATACAGAGAAATAGAGTTATGCTAATTTTTATGAAGATTTAAGAATCGGGCGGGAACACTATGAATTTGGAACTTTCTCCATCTATTAAATATTGGCTGAACTTCTTTCACCCCATCATGATGTGGGCATTATTGGCAATCTCTATCTATGCTGCCTATCTGGGGCTAAAAGTACAGCGTACTAGAAATGCTCAGGGTGAAGAGAAGAAAGAATTGATAAAAGGTAGATATAACATCAGACATTATCAAATCGGATCTATACTCTTGGCTTTGATGGTAGCAGGTGCGGTTGGAGGGATGGCTGTCACCTACATCAATAATGGCAAATTATTTGTAGGCCCTCACCTGCTAGCAGGCCTTGGTATGACTAGTTTGATTGCATTTTCCGCAGCCCTTTCTCCTTATATGCAAAAGGGTGCAAATTGGGCGCGCATGACTCATATTTTATTAAATTTCACACTCTTAGGGCTGTTTGCTTGGCAGGCTATCACTGGTGTGCAAATTGTTCAAAGAATTTTGACAAATGCATAGTTAAGGGTCAAGGGTCAAAGGTCAAGGGTCAAGGGTCAAAAATTAGCCTTTCAAGGTAACTTGCTCAATCTCTTTTTCCCTACCTGCACTTGACCTTTGTACAGGCACGATTAATCGCGTCTGTTGCAACTCTTGTAAAGACGCGATTAATCGCGTCTCTACTTACCGCTTTTTCTTAGCAGCATTAAAGGGTATACCAAAAGATTGGTGGAAATCTTCTTGGACTTTGCGGGTTAAGCGACGAGAGACTTGACGGACGATTTGATTGAGTACGCGATCGCCTGTAGATTGAATTAAAGACTTGGGCAGTCGTTGTATGAACTTAGGGAAGTGAAGTTCCACGACTAAATCTAATTCCCACTCTACTCTTGTCACTTCCGCAAAATTTCCAGTAGATTCAGATACATTTTCTACCAACTGTAGGGATGCTCGATAATCTACGTCATAACCAGGCGATTGATAATCAGGAATTGGAATAGTACGAATACGGTATACGCCTGCATCAGCAGGTAATAATTCTAATCCTATCTTTGGCTCAACCTCATAACCAAAGGAGCCAAAACGACCAATGATTAAAGCGTAGCCATTTTCTCCTAATGGTTGGACTTTCATCGGTTCAGCGCAACGCGAAAACCAGGAAGAGTGAGTATTAAGATACTCTGCAACCATTGCCGCTGGCGCATACATCTCCATACAATCACTGTAGCTACCATAAAATTTTGTAGGCATTGCTACAGGGACTCCTGTTAATGCGTCCTCCGCTGCTGTGGCACTGGACGCTACAGGTAAAACATTTTCTGTTATTTCTAATGATTGATATTCGCCGTTTCTTGAAAGCATAAATGCGTTCCTGCATCCTTTGGCGTTGGTCTATATTAATCGTTCCCAGCTAACGTGGGTCATTATGCACTTAGATTCCATTTTGACGGAATCCTCATGAATCTGTCATGAACTTCGTAGAATTACTACAATAAAGAACTGAACAATCACATATTAGTTTCCCAGGATAGCGTTTCTCATGAAAGCATTTGTAGCAGGGGCAACAGGTGAAACAGGTCGCCGGATTGTACAAGAACTCATAGCGCACAAAATTCCCGTCCGTGCTTTAGTCAGAGATACTGAGAAAGCTAGGGAAATATTGCCCGCAGAGGCAGAATTGGTAGTGGGTGATGTGTTAAAACCCGAAACCCTGACAGAAGCTTTAGGTGATAGTACAGTATTACTGTGCGCCACCGGTGCTAAACCCAGCTTCGATCCTACTGGGCCCTATAAGGTAGATTTTGAAGGTACTAAAAATTTAGTAGATGCCGCTAAAGCGAAGGGAATTGAGCATTTTGTCTTTGTTTCTTCTTTGTGTACCTCTCAGTTGTTCCATCCCCTAAATTTGTTTTGGCTAATTTTAGTTTGGAAAAAGCAAGCTGAGGAATACCTTCAAAAAAGCGGCTTAATCTATACGATTGTGCGGCCTGGTGGTTTGAAGAATGAAGATAACTCTAATCCGATAGTGATGCAGGGCGCTGATACGTTGTTCGATGGTAGCATTCCTCGGCAAAAAGTTGCCCAGGTTTGCGTAGAAGCCCTTTTTGAACCCACTGCACGTAATAAAGTTCTAGAGATTGTTTCTAAACCCGAAGCTACTGCCAAAAACTTTAGGGAGTTATTTACTAACGTTGCTTGATTTGGGGTTTGGTAATGGGTAATTGGTAATGGAAATTTCTTCCCTGCTCCCACAGTCCCCAGTCCCCAGTCCCCAATCCCCAATCCCCAGTATTTGTAGAAAGTTTTGATTTAAGAAGTTAAAACAGAACACAGTACTGCTGTGCTAAATTCTGCCGAAATTAGTGCATAAGCCATTGTTGTTAGATAAAAGATAAAGATTAAGGAGTCAAACTCTGAAAAGCTTTAAATTTAAAGGCGTAGAAAAACTAATTGGGCCAATAGCTGCGCTGCTTGGCTTTGTATGCTTATTACAGTGGTATATTACCGGAGATTTGCGATCGCCTTCCGATCCCATCTTTGAAGGTCAACAACCACCTTTGGTCATGAAGGGCGGCGATCCTTACATTCGTGCTTTAATGCGAACTATCTCGGCTAGTGAGGCCAGTGGTAAACGCCCTTACTCACTGTTATATGGTGGTCAGCAGTTTACTGACCTCAGTCGCCATCCTCAAATATGTGTCACCATTGTGACTGGCCCTAACACTGGCAATTGTTCTACCGCGGCGGGTAGATATCAAATTATTAACAATACTTGGTTTCAAATTGCCCCCCGCTATCATCCCAAGCCGACACAGTTTATGTTTTGGGTTTCTTATAGTTTTGAGGCTGAATATCAAGATGTAGTGGTTTACCGTTGGTTAAGCGACTCTCAATTTTGGGGAATTAATATTTCGCAACTGCTGCACCAAGGTAAATTGAATGATGTTTTACGGCGATTGTCTTCTACTTGGACAAGTTTAGGATATGGCATAGAAACCAATTCTATTAGTAGCTCTTTGCCCAGAATCTATAAGAAAATATTGCAAGAAGAATTAACAACTAACAGTCAACCATCATCACAAAATTTACTGCCCACTCCGACCCTAAACTCAACGCCTAAACCTCTAGAAAGCTCAAGGAAAAAGAATAATTCAACCCTTCCCCCTTATAGAGGTAGTAGCGGCACTTTAGAACTAAGATTAGATAGCCTCTAGTAGCAAGCCAACTACTTAAGTTTCCTCTTTACTCACAAAATACTGTTGTATATTGCTATTTAAAATACACTTGATTGCGCTATTAAAATGTAATTACTCCTAGTAATATAGGATTCAGGTTTAATTTATGAATTATATGTAGGATGGGTTTGGAACGCATCCTACATATCTGAATGCTATTTGGAGTAAAAGTATGATCCAGTTAGAACAACCACCCAATACTGAAAATAAGTTTATTCCGGCATTCAGAAATAAATCTCAGTTTGAGGGACTTTTAGTTGCGATTTTAATTATTACTCTATGGGCTATCAGCCAAATTTTCCTATTTTGGATTGATTTCTCTCAGTGTAATGTTTGGGTAATATTAGCTTTTATAATTTGGCAAACTTTTTTATATACAGGATTATTTATTACTTCTCATGATGCTATACATGGGGTTGTATTACCTAATTATCCAAGAATAAATCATTTTATCGGGTCTTTGTGTTTAACGCTTTATGGATTTTTACCATATCAAAAACTATCACAAAAGCATTGGTTACACCATCATCATCCTGCCAGTGAGTTAGACCCTGATTTTCACGATGGTAAACACGATAATTTCTTTGCTTGGTATTTCAATTTCATGAAAAATTATTTGAGTTGGCGGCAGATAATTTCTATAACTATTATCTATAGAGTTTTTCTTCATTTACTTCACATACCTGCTGCTAATCTAAATTACTTCTGGGCACTGCCAGCGCTTTTAAGTTCATTACAATTATTTTATTTTGGTACTTTTCTACCCCACAAGCAGCCAATTGGGGGTTATATTCCGCCTCACAATACTCAAACTATCGACCGTCCAATTTGGTTGTCATTTATCACTTGCTATCATTTTGGCTACCACAAAGAACATCACGAATATCCCCATACTCCTTGGTGGCAACTACCCGAAGTTTATACTATGTCTAAATAATGAATTTTGAATTGGTATTACCATCTATGCAAAGATGCGTTAGGCGCTATGATAGTTATCTACTGATAAATCATATCGAAAATGTGCGCCTAACACATCCTACGAAAATTTTATTTTACCTGATAAATAACCTCTTATTACCTATTACCTAATCTCCAAGCTTGGCTACTAGTTGCTAACAATGGCTGACGCAGAGAAAGATAAGCAAGCGGGCCTAGTAGTGGAATCAATGCCACAATCCAAAATACTTGGGGATTATTCCAGCCGCGACGCGCCATATCATCACCCAGAACTGTGGGGAATAAAAGGCAGAACAGACAAAACGCCAAACTCATGCCATTGATAAAGCGATCGCTCTGGAATTGTTGCACAAAATCACCCCAATCACCAAAGGTAAAGCCATAGACAAGCAAAATCATGGTGCTGAAACTCAGAACAATACCAAAAAAGCGAGAATCTAACAGATTCAAGAAAGCATCTTTTTGTCCAGAAAATTCTTGATTCGGTTCTCGAAACGCCAAATACGGTAATAGTCCCAGTACACCAGAAGCCACCGAAGCTATAGCAAAAGGCCAAAAAGGAAGCGATTGCATTCTGCCATCAATAAATAACACACCACTATAAATTAATAGCCAAATTCCCACCAGAGAAAACAACGACAAAATAATGGGATTGATCGCGGCTAATTGCAGAGTCAGTATGTTCTTCAGTAGTGTCAATGTCGCTTCTAAATGTAAGGGCGGAGCCAGCAGTAAAATATATGCTATGAATCCGCCCCATAGTAACCACAAAGCAAGTTTTCTATTCATCATCTTTAGCTAGTTTTGATTGCAGTTTTAGGTAAACAGCCTGGATGATAGTCAACCCCTGTGGGGAATTCAAAATTTAAAATTAATGAATAATGAAGCGACACATCAATATATTCTAGAGGACAAGGCACTGCCTTGCCCCTACGATCTGTCGGATTCTTTTTTCAAATTGGTATTAGATTTTGGCTTGGTCAATTATTTAATCCAAAATCTAAAATCTTGTACCCTGGATGAATCTGGAGGCGTAAATTTAATTTGTCACTGTTTGTTGCGAACTAGATACTTTGTCTAATCCCCTTTCTGGTAGAGATGGACGCACACATAAATAGATGAGAGGCCCGAACAAGGGAATTAAAGTGATTAGCCAGAATAATGCAGGATTTTTCCAATCGCGACGTGCCATATCATCTGTTAGTAATGCAGGGAATAATAGGCACAGTAAAGCGAAATCTAGGCTCATCACATGGATGAAGCGGCTAGTTTGCCATTGTTGTGCAAAATCGCTCCAATTACCTTGTAAACCATAGGCAACTAAAATAGCTGTGGCTATAGTTAAACCAACTCCAGTTACACGGGAATCTAGCAGTTTGAGAACAGTATTTTTTTGCCCTTGAAACTGGGGATTTGGTTGGCGTAGGGCTAAGTAGGGTAAAAGCGCAAATGCTCCGACTGCAAAAGATGCGATCGCAAATGGCCAAGCTCGGATTTTTTGTCCTCTTCCATCAAAAAGTGCTAAAGCACTGTAAATTAAAGGCCAAATACCCATGATGTAAAAGAGAGCAATGACTAAAGGGTTAATCCCTTGCCATTGCCCAATGCTCAAATTTTTGATTAACTCGAATGTATCAGGGCGATCGGGTGGGGCGAGGAAAAATGCATAAACAATAAATCCTAGCCACAACAACCCAAAGCCAATTTTTCTCGTCATGATGTCATCTGATTAACTGAAAGCCTCCGATAGGTAATCAGCAGCCGCAGCTACAACAGCGATCGCACTTTCGTAATCTAGGCGTGTGGGGCCTAAAACTCCCACACTCCCAACGGGAATGCTACCCCGGCGGTAGGTAGAACTAATCAAGGTACAGGTGCGTATTGGTTCGAGTGGGTTTTCTGCACCAATGCGAACATTTACCCGTGGCTTGCTCTGATCTTCAACCTCTGGCTGTTCAAAGATTAATCGCCACAGCTGGTCTTGTTCTTCTTCCAACAGATGGATAATTGTTTGCACTTGTTGGACTTGAGAAAATTCTGGCTGACGCAAAACTTCGCCCACTCCGCGAACCATAATTTGTGTGGCTGTGGGCGCAACAGTCTTACGGGCTAATTCTGCAACGGAAGTTTTCAAGAATTCGCCATATCGTTGGAACTCTTGATCTAATTCGCTCCAATCTAGGGTGGCTAATTCCAACAAACTGCGTCCTCGCAGGTGGCTATTCAAAAAGTTAGAGACGATTTGCAATTCGCGATCGATTACTTCTGCATCGAGTTTGGTTTCTTCCCGCGTTGGCGATAAATCCATTAACCGCGAATGCGTCTCATAGTTGTCTGTCACCACAATCAGCATGATTCGCCCCGTTTCAATTTGCATTAATTGCAAATGGCGTAACAATGCTGTATTGGTTTGTGGCATAGTAATCAAGCTAATACAACCACTCAAGCTAGCTAAAATCTGCGCTGCGCCATGCAATAGAGCTTCTAAACTCCAATCTTCCCAATGCAGGCGTTTTTGCAGCGCTTGTTCTACCTCTTTAGCCAAAGCTTCTGATGGTGTAATTAGCTGATCTACATAAATGCGATATCCAGAGTCCGAAGGTACTCGTCCAGCAGATGTGTGTGGTTGGAATAGTAAACCAGATTTTTCTAGGACACCCATCACATTGCGAATTGTGGCTGAACTCACCCCTAGGTCGTACTCTTCAATTAACGCTTTTGACCCTACAGGTTCTGCCGTAGCAATATAATGACGTACTGTTGCCCAAAGTATATGCTGTTGTCGATTTGTCAACTGGACTTGCATAAGGTATTCTTGGCTGAGGCAAAAAATTTTAATGAAACTTTGCAAAAATTGTCTGGGTTTCCCCGCAAATGAAAAAAAATTATTAATAGTAACCTACTATAACTAATTGTGAGTTAACATTGCTAACTATTTATCTAGCAGAAATTAATTAATATTAATTTATATTTTAATTGATTCTTCAGCCGCTCTGGAAAAGGGCTTGACTATTATCATGAAAGCTGGTTGTAGTCATCTACATTGTGGCTTACATAGGCATATTTTTCCACAAACTTTTAGGAAAAAATGTATGTGTTAGCACGGATTTTTTTTCACTTTAGATATATACCTACAGGGTAATTGCGGAAACGGGAATAGGGCATGGGGCATTGGGTAATGAGTAATGAGTAATGAGTAATGAGTAATGGGTAATAGTTTTTCCCAGTCCCCAGTACCCAATCCCCAATCCCCAGTCCCTAATACTGCGGCACTGAAGGGTCAACTAGCTGAGAATAAGCAGCGATGCCACCTGTAATATTTTTAACGTTGGTAAACCCCTGAGCGAGTAACCACTGGCACATTTGAGCAGAGCGCATACCGTGGTGGCAAAGCACTAGAGTTTCAGCATGAGGATTTAAGAGTGTAGGGACTTGCTCACCCCATTCTGCAAATTCACTGAGAGGGAAGTTAACAAAACCCTCAATGCTAGCGATCGCGAGTTCTTGGGGTTCGCGCACATCCACTAGCTGAATACTGGAATCCTTGGTTGAGAGAAGTTGTGCAAGTTCCTCAACGCTAATGTGGGCAATGGGTTGATTAGGAGAATTGCCTGTCATGAGGTTTTGTAAACAATCCTATATTATTTATGTTGACATGAAGATCGTAACCGTAGCATGAGCATCGATTCCTAAATTGTTAACTTTAGTATGTTAAATGTGAACAGGCAAAGCTCGTTTTTCACCTTCCTGGTAGCAGGTGCGATCGCATTCATATTGTTTGTGATTGGTGGTTATTACTGGTTTTTCGTCAAAAGTCCAGTTAACCTTGTGGCTTCTAGTTCTCCGCAATCTAGCGCAGCTATATTTGTATCAAAATTTTCTCCGATTACAGTTTCTCTATTAGTAAATCCAGACAAATTACAGGCGTTAGAGCGTGAAGGTGAATTATCGAAGCTCAAAACTAGTTTATTGGCTAAGAGTAACATCGATTACCAAGAAGATATTCAACCTTGGTTAGGTAATGAAATTACTCTCGCTGTCACTAGCTTAGATATTGATCGCGAACCAGAAAATGGACAACAACCTGGATATTTGCTGGCGCTAGCAACTACGCAACCACAAAAAAGTCGTGAGTTTGTAGATTTGCTGTTTTCTAAGCGGGTATTAGCTGGGGGAAATTTAGCAACTGAAGAATATGAAGGTGTAAAGCTAATTTACGACAATCCACCACCCAAGCAAGATTTTCTCGCTGGTGCGGTTGTTGGGAATGAGTTTGTCTTATTCGCTAACGATTTGAAAGTACTCAAAGATGCGATTAATAATGTTCAAGCTCCTGATTTAAATTTAAACAGCTATGTGCAATATCAGAAAGCTACAGAACAATTACCTAAAGGTGCTATGGCTGCAGCTTTCTTAAATTTCCCTTCCTTAGCAAAATGGCAAGGCTTAGAACTGCAAGAATCAACTTATGACAGCGAAATAATTTCCTTTGTATTGAACTCCAAAGGATTAATCGCAGAAACCAGCTTTTTAAGTGCAACTTCCCCAGAAAATGTGACGGCTTCTCCTGTATCATTACTCTCTCAACCTGTAGGCGCATTGCAATATGTCCCCACATCAGCAGGTTTAGCTATCTCTGGTACTAATTTAAGCAATTTGGGTGACACCGATTTAGCCAAACTCTGGAAACAGGTTACAGCAACACTAGCGGTTTCTAGGGAAGGTGTGAAATCGAAGATGGCGAAACCATTAACGGATTTGCAAAATCGTTGGGGTATCAACTTACCCGAAGATATTTTCAGCTGGGTAGAAGGAGAATATGCGATCGCACTCTTACCCCAAAATCAGCCAGCAAGTAACAGTTGGGTGTTTGTGATAGAACAATCCCCAAAAGTAGCCCAAGGAATTGAGCATTTAGATGCGATCGCGTCAGCTAAAGGGCTAAATGTCAATTCTCTCAGCCTCAATCAACAAAAAATCTCCGCTTGGACTGAATTAATCGCTAATAGCAATAAAGCTGATGTTAAGCCTTCCGCTTTTACAGTAGAGACAAAAGTCCAGGGAGTACATACAACTTTAGGGAATTACGAAATTTTCGCTTCCGATTTAGAGACAATGGCGGAAATTCTCAACGCTAAAGACAACTCTTTAATTAAAAATCGCGATTTCCAAGAAAGTATTGCAGCTATTCCCCAGCCTAATCAAGGTTACATATATCTTGACTGGACAAAAAGCCAAAAACTTGTAGAACGCCAATTACCGATTCTTAAATTAGTAGAAGTAGTCGGTAAACCCTTTTTTGAAAATCTGCGATCGCTCACAGTTAGCAGTTACGGTAACGATCCGGAATTGCTCAAAGGTGGCGTATTTTTAAAGCTTAAACCTTAATAGAGGTGAAGGGGGAAAAGGTGAAAGGGTAAAGGGGAATCAATCCTGACTTTTTCCCTTTTACTCCTGCCAAACAATTTTGGATTTGCGATTGATTCCACAGATAAATCTGGGGGCTTGTAACATTAAATAACTATTGGTAAAATTAGCGCAAATTTCATTTAATGATATCAGCCTGTAGCTGGTAAGATGCCTGCTCCACAAGAGTTTGATAATAATTTTTTCTATTTCATGAAACAGCTATTTGCTGTATGTTATCTAAATCATGAACCTAAAATGACATGGCGGAACTAAAGCTACAATTCTCAATACCTCAAATGGTCGGCTAAGAGGAAAAAGGAGAATGGGAAAAGGGAAATCAAAAACCTTTAACCCTTAACCTTTAACCTTTTCCCCAAAACCAATTTTGGTTTCAAAACGCTTAACAGAGTAGATCCATCTCTTACATTCATACTTTTAGCTTTCTTGCACTAAATATTACCTTCCTTTTATCTAGAAAACTTGACATAGTCAGCCTAAATTTGCCATATTCCCAATTCTTTAAAATTGGCACAGATTAAAATCTTAAAACCCAGGTAAAATTTGATTTAATTAATTACCAATCACCCATTACCAATTACCAATTACCATTGTTCAAATGTCTATTGCAGACCCAGAATATCTTCTTCACAGAGGATGGATGACCCATGCCTTAAAATTGGCACAAGCTGCCGGTGATGCCGGAGAAGTACCTGTAGGGGCTGTAATCGTCGATGCTGGGGGTAATGTGCTGGCGGAGGGTGAAAATAGAAAAGAACGCGACAAAGACCCTACAGCTCACGCAGAAATTATTGCTTTAAGGGCAGCTGCAAAAATTTTACAAAATTGGCACCTTAATGAATGTACTCTCTATGTCACCTTAGAACCTTGCCCGATGTGTGCCGGTGCCATTATACACTCTCGCCTGAAATTGTTGGTGTATGGAGTAGACGATACCAAAACTGGTGCCATTCGTACTGTTATCAACATCCCCGATAGTGCTGCTTCAAATCACCGTCTCAAAGTCATTGGAGGCATTTTAGAGTCTACCTGCCGTCAGCAGTTGCAAGCTTGGTTTGCTACCCGACGACATCGAAGAAACTAGCAGACAGAGATGAAACTGTCCAATAGGTAGGACACAAGTAACAAAAGAAAAATTACGGTGTAGATAATCAAGGTTTCGTCACAATCTATCACAAAATCAGCAGCCACCACGATGATGGAATTTTACTCTGCTCATCCTACCTGTCAAGAAACAATAGCAACTACCGCCGCAAATCACAAGGTGGCTCACACTACCTCAGGGGTTTCTTCTTGGCTAGCGCCTGTTGCGTATCTTTTAGGTCGTCACGTCCTGTTACCAGCGTTCTTTGGTCACATTCAAATTACCGGACAAGAAAATCTCCCCACCACCGGGCCGATAATTCTTGCACCTACCCACCGTTCGCGTTGGGATGCGTTACTCGTACCCTATGCTGCGATCGCTTGTCGCTCAAAAAAAGACATACGATTTATGGTGACTAGCAGCGAATGTACAGGAATCCAAGGCTGGTTTGTGCGCCACTTGGGTGGTTTCCCTATCGATCCTAAACGTCCAGCAATTAGCACCCTGCGTCATGGTATTGAGCTACTTGAGCAGAAAAAAACTTTAGTTATTTTCCCAGAAGGCGGGATTTATCGGGATGGGGAAGTTCACCCCCTCAAACCCGGAATTGCGCGGTTAGCTTTAAGTGCGGAAGCAAGTCAGCCAGACTTGGGAATTAAAATTCTACCTATTAGTATTAATTACAGTCAGCCTTATCCCAATTGGGGTACAGATGTGATGATTAACATTGCCCCAGCTATCAAAGTTGCCGATTATAGTAACGGTTGTGTGAAACAAAATGCTAAACGCTTAACTACTGATTTAGCTAAAGCTTTGCAACAATTGAGTCACCAAGAAACAGAAATTACTCATCCGACATTTGTCGAAATGCCTAATTCTTAATTTTGGCATTTATTTAATAGCTAATACCTCATACCTCATACACAATTTCTTATCGTACATTCAAGGGTTTAAGACCCCTTCGTCTACAAGTAGAAGATTTTCAGTGGTGGTTTAAATTCCCGACTGAAAATGTCTTTAATTTTGAATTTTGAATTTTGAATTTTGAATTGTTAATTCTAATGCCCCATGCCCTAAACACTTAAAATTAATTCCCAACTATTAAGCTGACCAATATCTTGGGGTACATAATCAATAATTTGCAATTGCCAGTTACCTTTAGCTGATATTGATAGTAGCTGTTTGAGGGCTGGATGCGATCGCACTGTATAAGTTGCTTGTAAGTTGGTACGACGACCTAAGGTGCGGTTTTGTAATAGAACTGGCTGGTTATTGGGAGCAATTACATAGATTTCTACATCCCCTAAGAAATCATGGGTAATATTTACTGATATTTGAATATCTTGAATCAAACTCGCCTCAGAAATGGCGATCGCACTTTTGATTCCCTGTTTATTGTTATCTGGAATTCCTAATTTACTGTCATTTCTGCCCTTGACTTGTTTAGTAGCAGTTGATGTACCTGCACGCATTTGCTGTGCAGCTTGTACTGCTTTAGCGGCATTAACTTTACCATAGCCGAACCATTGGGAATGACCGTTACTATCATAGGTTCCTTCCTTGAAACCCAATTGCGGATCGGGGTTGGTGTCCACAATTTTATCGGCGGTTTCTTGCAAGATTCGCCTGACTTGTTTAGCGGTTAAATCGGGATTTGCCGAGAGAATTAGTGCGGCTACACCTGCAACTACAGGAGTTGCGGCGGAAGTACCGCCAAAGTTGCTGGTAAAATCCCCAGCATCATAACCAGCAGCACCTAATTGATCGGTAGTCAACATTCCTAATCCTGATAGTGTAGTGGCGATCGCAGGTTGTGTTTCCATAAACCCTTGATCCTGAAACCACATCCCAGGGGGAGCATTGTTACTTGGAGCACATACGGCAATGTTTTCACCCCAATTGCTATAGGCAGATTTCTTAGCCAAACTGTTAGCTGCTGAGATAGCTAAAACATCGGTATGTACCGCAAATCCACTGAGCCAATCCGTATCACCAGAAAGTAAATTTTTCGGCCAATTACGCTCAAACACAGTACCGCTAATCGGGCGGTTGGCGTTTCCAGCCGCAAACAAAATCACGCAACCTTTACCATTGCGTCCTTTAGTAGCCGCACGGGTAATAGCTGCACTTTGGCGCAAAGATAAAGGGAAATAAACAGCTGATGCTCCCCAACTGCAAGAAATCACACTAGCGCCCTTTTCAATTGCCCAATTAAAAATATCTTCAATCGATTCATCATCTAAAAAACCGGTGGTGCGAATGGGCATTAAAGCACAACCAGGCGCAACTCCAACAATGCCTTTACCATTTTCTTCGGCTACAGCCAAACCTGCACAAGCTGTACCGTGGCTAGTTTCCTCTACATCTGGTAAAGGTAAAAAGTCATTTTCCTTCAAATCTCTAGGGGCAACAATTTTACCGCTACCTTGAAAATCGGGATGGTTCAAGTCAAAAGAATCATCTACCACCGCTACAACTACAGAACGCACACCGCGAGTAATATCCCAAGCTGATTCCACAGAAATATGAGAACCCGCTGCTAATTGGTTGCTGCCATTGTGGTTGAGATACCATTGCTTTGGATAAAGCGGATCGCGAGGTTTGTAATGAGTTTCTTGGCGTACCAAAATATTCGGCTCGGCTGCTAATACTTCTTTGATTCCTTGCAATTGATTAGCAATTTTGATGGGATTTTCTGTAGCTTGTTTGCTGACAAGAAACACAAAAGTGTTAGGCAGTCCCAAAACGGGTTTGTCTTGTACTAAGTTAAAGGAAGTAGCGAGAGCATTGATTTTAGCTGCATCAACTCCATTAGCAAATTGAATTGTAATTTGGTCATTGAGATAAACAAAAGTCCCAGGATTATCTTTGAGTTTGTAAATATGACTGGCAAAAGCCACATTGTCGTTAGCACGTACTTGGGACATTGCCGTATCTAACTCGTTGGGTGCGACTGTAAAAACTTCTAGCCTGGCTTGAGGAATACTCCGGTGCCAAGTTCCCCAACTAAATTGAGATAATTGTTCAGTAGGAATATCGATAGAAAGACGGACACTGAAACGATCCAAAACCTTTTCTAAAATTAATTCTTCACCACCGCGTTGTAATACCATGCCCAGATTGCTGGCTGGTACACCTGTGTTGCCAGAATTTGTTAAATTGTTGGGATCATTCATAGGAGCAATTTTAGATACTATGATTATGGGCTAAGGGAACACAATTAAACTGTTTTTCAGTCTAAAACAAAGAAACTTAGTATGTTACTTTGCTTGGTCAAAGACG
This sequence comes from Nostoc carneum NIES-2107, assembly GCA_002368155.1. Taxonomy (GTDB): domain Bacteria; phylum Cyanobacteriota; class Cyanobacteriia; order Cyanobacteriales; family Nostocaceae; genus Aulosira; species Aulosira carnea. The sequence goes on along the minus strand of AP018181.1, from coordinate 342,400 downwards.
AAAACAGAGTTAAGATACCCGAAGTTTCCGTTACTTTTTATATACTTTGTCGCACGATTTGATCCCATGAACCTAGCCGCTGCTGTTCCCTGGATGCGCTTCAGTTCTTTATCACTCATAGCAGCCCTCTGTCTGCTAGCACCAGTGAATGCTCAGGTAATTAATTTACCCAGCAATAACCAAGCACAACCAATTGATCCTAACAATCCCAATAACCTACGTCCTGTAGCGCAAAATAGCACTTTATTGAGCATTGAAAGTGGCGATCGCTTGATGAGCGAAGCACAAGCCGCTGTGGATTCCCAAAAATATGACGTAGCTGCCAAGAAACTCCAAGAAGCGCGTCAGGTTTTTAACCAGCTATCTAATTTTTACCAAGATCTCAACTCGAGTTTTTCGGGAATTGATATTAGAGTTTCTGATTCTCAGCGGAAAAAAGCCCTAGATAGCGCCCAGAAGCGAGACGAAGCTACTTATAGACTAGCATTAGTACATCGGGCGCAAAATCAGTCAGAATTAGCTGTACCATTGTTAATCCAAATTATCAAAAGTCAAAACCCCACCAGAGAATTAGGCAAGAAAGCTTACCAACAGTTATTTGAGTTAGGTTTTGTGGATACTCCCTATCCCCGCCAAGGTGGAAGTTCGTCCTCTTCTCAAAAATAATCAAAATTTAGCAGTTTTCTCTTTTGTAACAACAGTGGCTTCTCAATACCCTACTGGTAGGATAAAATTAACTGCCAGCCGTTAATGTATTCTCGAAAACCCTTGCTTAGAGCGAATTCAGCCGTAAACCTGCCAAAACTTGCGACTGGTAAAGGCGATCACTCTATATTTGTTAATAATAGAAAAGAAGTTTTTTCAGGAATTGCGATGATTAGTCCGCAGCAGGTTGAGGAAATGATCAAAGCGGAACTGCCAGATGCCCAGATTCAAGTGCAAGATTTGACTGGTGGTGGTGACCATTATCAGGTAACAGTAGTTTCATCGCAGTTTGCAGGTAAGAGACTGGTACAACAACACCAGTTAGTTTACGGTGCTTTGCGGCAAGCTATGTCAACTGAAGCAATTCACGCCCTAGCATTAAAAACTTATACTCCTGAAGCTTGGCAGACAACAGCCGCTTCTTAGCAGTTTAGATACTGACTGTTGATTCTCGACTATAAGCAAAAGTAGGAAACATCAAAACCATGTCACCAGAAACTCAAGAGAAAATTGATAACCTGATTAAAGAAAACAAGATTTTTGTTTTCATGAAGGGAAATAAGTTAATGCCCCAATGTGGTTTTTCTAACAACGTTGTGCAGATTCTTAACACTTTGGGTGTACCCTTCGAGACTTATGACGTGCTTTCAGATGCCGAAATTCGTCAAGGAATTAAAGAATATTCCAACTGGCCAACTATTCCCCAAGTTTTTATTGATGGCGAATTTATTGGCGGTTCAGATATCTTAATTGAACTGTACCAGAAAGGTGAATTACAGCAATTAGTGGAAGTGGCATTGGCTTCCTAAATGCATCTAAATAATCTCTGGTGGTAAAGCAGAGGTTATTTTGCATTATCGGATTTTAGTAATATTAAAAAGCTGCAAGATTTAAATAACCTTGCAGCTTTTTATTTAGAGCAGTTTTTATGTGCATGAGGTAATACCAAATCACATAATGTTTGCGACACATCAATATATTCTAGAGGTCAAGGCAGTGCCTTGCCCCTACAATCTGTTGCATTCTTTTTTCAAATTGGTATAGAAATTGGCTGGTGTTGAGGTAGAAGGAAGCTTTGGTGCGGATGCGTTACGCTAGCGCTAACGCATCCTACGTGAACATAACAAATCAGATATGAGTCCTATAGTAATTACGAATTACGAATTACGAATTACGAATTACGAATTCATAATTATTGGCTCAAACCCATAACTGAACGATAATGCACTGCAAGTTGGTCTACAGTTTGCGACTGGCGCTGAGTATCCCACTGACTTTGATGGAAGATTTGTTGTCGTAAATCATCAACGTTGATGGTGGTAACTCTGCCATCAGCAACAATTTGTTTCCCATTTACCCACACACTATTGACTACATTGCTGGGTCTGCCTAACACTAATAAACCAATAGGATCTGTACGAGGTAAAAGTGATAAATGGGTGAGATCATAAAGTACTAAATCGGCATTCTTACCTACTTCTAAAGAGCCAATTTTATCGGCAAAATTTATACCTTTTGCTCCGCCTAAAGAAGCCATTTCTACAGCTTGCCGGGGTGTAATCCATTGTTGATAATCTAAGTTTGTAACGTTATGCAAAATAGACCCAATTTTAATAGCTTCTAGTAAATCTTGGGAATCATTACTAGACGCACCATCACACCCAAAAGTCACATTAACTCCTGCTTGCTGATACTTCAAAATAGGAGCAATACCGCTACCTAGCCGTAAGTTACTAAGGGGATTGTGAACAACTGTAGATTGCGTTTCTGCGAGGATAGCAATATCAGCTTCACTTAACCAGACACAATGCGCTAAAGAAGTGCGATCGCTTAAATAGCCAATCCGCTTTAAATGTTCTACCGCTGAACAGCCGTATTTCTCTTGGGCGAGTTTTTCTTGCGCCCTGGTTTCCAGCAAGTGCGAGTGACGACTTAGATTATAGCGATCGCTTAATTCAATGCATCCGGTGAATAAAGCATCACTACACAATTGAATCCCTGTAGGTGCAACTAAAATACTCACGCCCTCATCTGGGCGATGAAACTGCTGTACAACTGCTTCGATAATGTCTAAAGTCGCAGCAGTGGAACGAAAATAAGGCTCATGGTTTTGTTGTGTTTCTCCCGATGGTATCCCGGCTGTTAAGGATTCATCTTGAATTAATGGGGCGATAAAAGCGCGAATTCCGACTTCTCTGTAAGCGCGAATCGCCGCTGCGATCGTTTCAAATTCTTGCCCAGGAATTAACACCAAATGATCTACTACACTCGTACCGCCGGAAAGTAAAGTTTCGACTGCCGTTCCTAAAGCGCTGAGATAAACCTTTTCTAAATTTAGTTGAGAAAATTCATACAGTTCAGCTAGCCATAATTCTAAAGGTAAGGGACGAATTGCTCCACGTTGCCACATTTCCGAAGAATGGGTATGGGCGTTAATAAATCCAGGCAGCAACATTTGATGTGTGCCATCAATTACCGTCCCAATAACATCTAAATTAGACCCAATAGCAGCTATTTTACCGTCCACAATTTGGACATCAACAGTTGCATAAGCATCATCTGTGACAGTCAAAACATTCTGGATAGTAAACTTCATGATTTTAACCTTAATTAAGTAATCGAACGCCTAAGTGAATTTCAGGTTACAAAATAGAAAATGGTGTTGGGTTTTGCAATTTTATGAATCAGCCTTTTCACTCCTTGGGAGTTGCACCAAATGCTTGGACAGTCAACCATGCGATCGCAGATATTACACGCCCGCAAAAGACCCCACAACCCGCTATCTTATCAACAGAAACTAAAACACTGCGTCTGGATTTAGCAAAAGCTGCCATCATCGTCATTGATATGCAAAATGACTTTTGCCACCCCGATGGTTGGTTAGCCCATATTGGTGTAGATGTCACCCCAGCCCGTCAGCCAATTGCACCTTTACAAAATTTACTTCCTCAACTGCGTGGTGCAGGTGTCCCAGTGATTTGGCTGAATTGGGGAAATCGCCCCGATCTACTAAATATTAGTGCTGGTTTACATCATGTCTACAACCCCACAGGCGAAGGTGTAGGTTTAGGCCATCCCTTACCTACCAACGGTGCTAAAGTCCTCATGGCAGGGAGTTGGGCAGCCGCAGTAGTAGAGGAACTGCAACAGTTACCGGAAGATATTCTTGTGGATAAATACCGCATGAGTGGATTTTGGGACACACCCTTAGATAGTATCTTGCGGAACCTGGGAAAGACTACATTATTCTTTGCTGGTGTCAATGCCGATCAATGTGTCATGACTACCCTATGTGATGCGAATTTCCTAGGATATGACTGCATTTTAGTAAAAGATTGTACAGCTACAACATCCCCCGATTATTGTTGGCTAGCAACACTATATAACGTCAAACAATGCTTTGGTTTTGTCACAGATTCCCAAGCAATTTTAACAGCCCTGAACCAAAATTTGCAGAGACACGATTAATCGCTTCTAAGATGCAGAGACGCGATTAATCGCGTCTGTACAAGAGTTAAAATTTATTCCCCAGTCCCCAATCCCTAATCCCCAATCCCCAACCAAGGAGATACATAAATGCACGCTACTCGTTGTGTAATTCCTCTAATTAAATCTCCCAAAGATTACCAAGTTTACCGCATTAGTCCCAATGATACTAATCGGTTAGCAATTATTTTTGATACAGCCAATGCCAATACTTCTTTAACTTGCTGTGTCGAAATTTTTGATGTCGGTGGACACACACCACCAAATCGTCATCAATGGGCAGTAGAAATGTTTTTTGTTCTCAAAGGAGAAGGGGTAGCTATTTGCGATGGGAAGAAAGTTACAATTAAAACTGGTGATAGTTTATTAGTACCGCCAACAGGCACTCATTTAATTAAAAATACAGGTAATTCTCGCTTGTATACGTTAACAATTATGGTGCCAAACGAAGATTTTTCTGAACTAATTCGTAGCGGCACACGCATGGAATTAGACGCAGAAGATATGGCAGTTTTGGGAAGAGTGGATGCGTTAATGCCGTGTTAGGTGGTCAGGAAATGAGGGGAATGAGGGGGATAAATACCAATTAGGACTTACGCAAGTGTCACATTTTTCTCGTTTAGGCTGTCAAGAGTCAAGAGTCAAAAGTCCAAAAAACCTGAATTTTTGACCCTTGACCCTTGACTGTTGACTCTTAAACCAGAAGTTTGGTGTACCAGTTGCGTAAGTCCTGCCAATTACCCAATCCCTATTACCCCTCATCCCCGAATTATCCAATTTCGTTATGCTTCCCAGCCTACATTTTTATTACTTTAATAAATAATGATACAAATACTTGGGTAGCGGGTTTAGCAATGCTAAACCCCTATGAAAAATCATCTGTATCCGAATTTTCGTGAATTAGTATTACCTGCCTGCCTGACCTCTCTGGTATTTATGATGAGTTTTTAACCAAACAAGATATTATTTATCGCTTCTAGAGAGATAGCTTTGTTATTAACTTAACTGTAGCAGTAATCACAATTCTACTTCACATGAGTTTTGCGCTCGCTGTTCCTTGTGCAATTCAATTCCCGGTATCTGTGCCAATTTCAACAATAAAAGATAGGCATCGCCAAATGTACAACTCTTAAAAGTGCGATCGCGCGCATCAGGGAATTGTAATTTTTACTTTTTTCTCAGATATTGGACTATAGCAGATACGCTCTTTATGCCTACATCTATCCCAAGTCATAGGAGGTAGCCAGATAAATATTCAGCAGGAGGACAGGGAGCAATACTTGTCGGTTAAGGGGAAAAAGGGCAATGGTTCAAGGGAAAGAAAAAACCTTTAACCCTTAACCTTTAACCTTTTCCCCAAAACCAATTTTGAGTTCAAAACGCTTAACCAAGTAGTATTGGGACAGGGAGGAAATAACTAATGATGTTTGAACTTTTCTCCTTTACCTTTTCCCTTTAACCCTTCCCCCTAAAAAGGGATGGGTTGAAGGTTGGGCTTTTTGTACACTAAGCTAAATCATCTATTGTCTATAGCTAGTAATACATAATTGATGATTAATTGAGCTAGCATCATGGGAGGTTGCTATGAAAAAATAACGTTTAATCAGTCAATTCTCAGTCCAGTACAAAAGATCTATAGAGCATGAATCAGTTGAAACCCAGCATCCTCCAGAGAGTATTGAGCTTCCAAGCGCAGATATTTGGTTATGACTCACCTGCAAGCTAACTTAGAAAAGAGGGTAAATTTCCAGATCAAACTCTTCCTTGTTGAGGGTGAGTGAAGAGGATGTCCAACGGCTGAGTGTATCAACCAAGACTTTTTAGACAACCTCAGAAAGAATGGTAGGAAATTTTTCTTCATACTCAATGAGATTGCTGCTATCACACAACCTATAGAGTCAGCAAAAAATTAGCTAAAACTGGCAACTGGATACACACTGATGTTATTTGATTTGCTTGAATAGCTATATTGATTAGAACGGAAATTACCACTCGTAATTATGGCAAGTAAGTTAATCAGCGTTAGAGAATACACTGTTAGAGCGCATCAAAGAGAGATTCACACTCGTGTTTTTAACTTTATCTGTAAGCAGTGTAATGAGACGACAAACCGCGAGACTTATGGCCCAAGGCCTTTATATTGCGAACGTTGTCGCCCTCCCCAACCACCAAAGAGACAGCAGCTAAAGCCAGGTGCAAAAGCTAAACCAAGACCCATGACTTACAAAAGCAACACTGATTTGGATTGATTAAGGTTTTATGACTTTTAAGGGACAATTGGAACCACCTCCTGAAACTTTCCTCACGCCTCTGTTGGAATTAAGAGACTACTATGCCGGGATGGTAGAAGAGTACGAACGCTTATATACACAGGCGCGATCGCATCTCAACCATGTAGAAGCTTTGTTATCTACCTGGTCACCATCACAAGAAAACCACATCGCCAAACTAGAAGCGGCTGATGTTACGCCTTCTCTTCTCCCTGCACAGAAATTTTCACCCAATGGTATTTCTGAGTCTGATCACAATTTAGAAGAGTCTACGGCTTCGGAACTTCTAGACTCAGACAATTTAGAGGTAGATAATTCATCAACCACTACTACCGATACCAACGAGTATCAATCTGCGAGTCCACAACCAGAAATAGCTCCTGCTCCTGCGCCTAAAGAGCAAACATCCAAGGTACAAGACTATCCGATGTTACCGGAGTATCAAAACTCAGTGAATCGGATTGAAGCTATTAGAAAGCTCTTGCAAAAACATCGCGGTACAGTGTGCCATATTGATTTCATTGTGCGATCGCTATATGGAGAGTTAGAGCCTACAGTCTTCAAAGTAGTTAAAGGTAGAGTTCAATCCTCGTTGACACAAGGTAAAGGTAGTAGTTGGGTGGCAATTCCTGACGAACCTGGTTGTTATACCTTAGATTTAAGTCTACTCAGCTCAAGTAGAAATGGTAATTCTACTAAAACTCTCACATCGAAAAAGAAGAAACCGCTGATACTTCCCAAAAATAAAGTAGTACCCATGCTCGCACAATATGAGGGTCAATTTTTAATTGATGCTCTTACCTCTTTGTTAGAGGAAAATGCTGGGAGAATTATGACAGTTGCAGAAGTCATCAATGGACTTTATGGAGAAATAGATGCTGAAGATTTGAGAGAAGTTAAAAGTAAGGTTCTCAATGAATTATCACGAGGCTATCGTACAGGAAGGTTCGCCAGAGTCCCTGACACAGTCGGATTATATACCTGGGATGTCAGTTTGGTTCCCAAGGCAAAATTAGGCTCAAAGAGGGAACTGGGATGAAGCCAATACTTGTCGGTTAAGGGGGAAAAGGTTAAGGGGAAAGGGGCAAGAAAAGACCTTTAACCTTTACCCTTTCTCCTGCGGAGACGCTACGCGTAGCTTGCTTCCCCGCAGGGGTACACCTTTTCCCCCAACCAAATTAAGAGTTGCAATCCTTAACCGAGCAGTATTGGGGATAAAGGGAAATAGAAGATATGAAAAAGGGAATAGGATTCGAGACTTAATTTTGAATCTTGAATTTTTTCTCTCCCTCATCTCCCTCATCCCCCTCATCTCTTGCTCCATTCCAAGAGCTTACTCAATCCTGGCACGCAACGCCGGAGCGCGGAAGAGAGCTTGGAATCCAGCCTTTCTTTCTGCGGCTGTTTCTGGGGCATATTCCCAAAGGCTTTCATAATAAAAGAAAGCGACACCTAAGCCACGTTCTTGAGCTGCTCGTACTTGAGCTTTAATTTGTTGTATGGGGACTGGGTTATTTCGTAATCCTGCCATAATCCCCACACCAGTAGGAATTACTTTTTGTGCTTGTTGGATTTCAGCGCGGGAAATATTAGTAACAAAGCTTTGAAGATTGGGACGATAAATTTGCACAATTAGCTCATCGACAATATTCAACTTAATCCAATTGAGCCAGTCTTGGAGTTGAAACTTATAAGCAAAGTCGTAGTAGTTTGGCGATACAGAAAAAATCGAGCGAGGCTTTTGAGCTTTTACAGCTTGGTTAAGTTTGACCATAAAGGCTGTAATTTTATCTGCGCGCCAACGTACCCAATCTTGATCTTCAGCGTTACGAGGAGGGCTTTTCTTGGTTTCTTGAGTGTACAACGCCACTGTATAGGGATCGTAGCCAAATTCGTGGGGCAAACTCATGTGATCGTCAAACTGAATGCCATCAACATCATATTGGGTGACGTTTTCCAGCACTAGGCTAGTAATAAACTGTTGTACTTCTGGATGGAAGGGATTGAGCCACATCACCTCTCCAGCCGCACTAATGGAAGTTTGACTCCCATCTCGCTTGCGTGTGAACCAATTGGGATGCTCCATGACTAATTCTGATGTTGGTGGAGCCATAAACCCAAACTCAAACCAGGGAATTACCAACAGGCCTTGACGATGGGCTTGGTTGATTAAGTCTGCCAAAATATCATGTCCATCTGTACCCCGCAAAACAAAGGGTTGAATACCAGTACGCTTGGCCACAGCGCTGGGATACATGACATAGCCAGAATTCCAAATGACAGGATAGATAGTGTTAAAGTTGAGCCGCCGCAGTTGGCTCACAGCTTCCAGCACCTTGGAGCGTTCTTTGAGGATGTCCATATCGTTGTTCGTCATCCACACTCCGCGAATTTCCTCACGGGGTAACTGCGGTATCTGCGCGATCGCAGGGGTAAAATTATCGACAACGAATACCGTCAGGCAAGATATTATGGCAACTATCAAGTAAAGATACTTGCGTAATCTTTGGGGAAAAGTCGCTGCGCGTCTTTGTCGCCAACTTTGAACAGCAAACATTGATTTCAAAATTGATTTCATCGGTTTTATTGATGCGTTAGCTACACATACGCGCCATAGCAGGCTTTTTTTTAGTAATCTACTCGCCATATAGTCTACAAGCATTTATGCTTACTAGAAAATTGGTTCAACGGTAGTTAGGCATTCCCTGTGCTGGACAAACTTGGCGTAAGCGCCACTGAAACAGACTCAGCAATTTAACTAAAATTATTGACGCAGCTAATTGTCATTGGTGCCCAATTTAGCAGAATTTCTCAGCATAATAACTGGAATCTGCTTGTCAAAAATCCACTTAAGTGGTAAAAATACAACCCAGAAAATACTGATAAAATTTTGATTTCTATTTAAATCATTTCACAAAACAGTGACACTTTTTCCTGATGGTACATTGCGATCGCAATTATGTGTCCTTTTCTCTAACTTCAATTAGTTTTTCTAATCTTTCGTGATATAGAGTTCTTCATGTGATAAATCAGCGAAAAACTTCACAAAAAACCTATCTTCACAAGTTACTCAAAATCTTTTCTTATATTTAAACTTGGGTTGAATTCAGGAGGCTCTAACATATAGATTTTCTTCTCACTACTCTTTGCTGAAGCAAGTAACCTATGTCAGAAACCAGCACAGAAGATTGAGCAAGAGATTGAATCATATCAGGCTCAGTAAAAATCATCAAAGCCAGGCATGATAAGTTACTTGAGCAATATCATACGCGGCTGAAATTACCTCGGTTCATAGCTAAGTGCGAGCTTAATTAACAACATACATATTCACATCGCCTAAATGAGAGTTCTCAATTGAATACTGGCACTTCCTGAATACGTACGTGATTGTAATACAGGTGAGTAGAACAACAGCAGTCTCAATAGGATGTTAACTCAGCACTTTCAAGTTAGGCGATCGCATTGAGATAAAACTAGATACTTGATTCAAGGGTAGATTCCCAAAGGGGGAACAATGGCTGACAATTTCCCGCTAATTTTGCTCGTTGATGAGTCTTGGGAAGAACGAGAAGCCTACCGTCGATATCTGGCGCGGGATGAACAATGCAGTTATCACATTTTAGAAGCAGAGACTGGCAAACAGGCATTTTTATTGTGTCAGCAGCAATTACCTGACGTGATTATTATTGATTATTTACTACCAGATATGGATGGTGTGGAATTTTTAAGTGACCTAAAAATTCACTTAGATTTAACAAACCTGCCAGTTATTATGCTGACGAATCATTGCAATGAGCAGATAGCATTACAGGCAATGAAAAGTGGTGCTGCTGAGTATTTAGTGAAGAAGAATATCACAGCAATTAGTTTTCGGATTGCTATCCAAAAAGTATTAGAAAAAACTCACCTAATTCAACAGCTAAAGGAAAGTGAAAAACTCTATCGTAGCTTAGTTGAAAGCCAAACAGATTTGATTGTACGCATGGATCTAAATGGTGGATTAACCTTCGCCAATGCAGTTACGAGTGAAATCTTAGGTTTTAAACTAGAGGAATTTATTGGCCAGTCGATACTTCAATTTGTGCATCCAGAAGATTTACCTGATGTGATGGCAAATATCCAAACTTTGAGTTCACCACCTTATCGTTTAACAACAAAAGAGCAACGTGCATTTACAGTCAATGGTATTCGCTGGTTTCAGTGGGAAGTTGCTGCTATCCGCAATGAAGAAGGACAAGTTATTGAGCTGCAAGCAGTTGGTAGAGATGTGACTGAGCGCAAACAAGCCGAACAGAAACTCTATGAACAAGCTGCTTTAATTGATATTTCTCCAGATGCAATTTTTGTGCGTAATTTGAATTATCAAATCTTATTTTGGAGTAAAGGCGCTGAACGTTTGTATGGGTGGCTAGAAGCAGAGATTATCGGACAAGATTGTCACGAGTTTTTATATAAGCAAATATCACCACAAATCCAAGAAGCGATGACAACTGTTATTAATAAAGGTGAATGGCATGGTGAGCTAAATAAATTTGCAAAATCTGGTCAACAATTGATAGTTTCTAGCCGCTGGACTCTTATATATTCCGAAACTGGAGAACCACAATCTATCCTCACAGTTGATACTGATATCACCGAAAAGAAATCACTAGAGGAACAGTTTTATCGAGCGCAAAGGTTAGAAAGTCTAGGCACTTTATCCAGTGGTATTGCTCATGACTTGAATAATATCCTCTCACCCGTATTAATAGTTTCGCAACTGCTACTTTGTAAACTTCCTCATCTACATGAAAAGAATCGCCAACTCCTGAAGATTTTAGAAAATAACTCTAAACGTGGTGCCGAATTAGTCAAGCAAATTACATCATTCGCCCGCGGCTCGGAAGGTAAGCAAGTTCCTTTTCAAATCAAACATTTACTCAAAGAAATCGAGCGAATTATCACTAGTACATTTCCGAAATCGATTGAAGTTTGTACCGATATTTACACTCATAATCTGCCAACAGTTTGGGCAGATCCAACTCAAATCCATCAGGTATTGATGAATCTTTGTGTCAATGCTTGTGATGCCATGCCTGATGGTGGAACCCTGAGCATTTCTGCCACAAATTTTTTTGTAGATGAAACCTATAGTAGGATGAATTTAGATACAAAAGTAGGCCCTTATGTGCAAATAACGGTAGCGGATACAGGATTAGGCATACCAAAAGATATTTTAGAGCGAATTTTTGAACCATTTTTCACTACCAAAGCATTAGGTAAGGGTACAGGTTTAGGTCTTTCTACTGTTTTGGGTATTATCAAAAATCATGGTGGTTTTATCAAAGTAGATAGCGACGTAGGAAAAGGTACGAAGTTTGATATTTACTTACCAGCGATTAACCAATCACCAACACAAGAAGCTGATGAGTGCGATATACCCGAAGGTAACGGTGAATTAATTTTGATAGTAGATGATGAAATCTCGATTCAAGAGGTTACTCAAAATTTGCTAGCAGACTACAATTACAAAACTATGACTGCTAGTGATGGTGTAGAAGCGCTCTCAATCTACACTCAAAATCAAGATGAAATTAGCGTAGTTTTGATGGATATACATATGCCATCGATAGATGGTTTAATGGCAACTAAAGTCATCCAAAAAATGAATCCTGCTGTGAAAATTATTGCGATGAGCGGATTTACTTCAGATCATCAATTTTTAGAAGTTAATGGTATTGATGTGCAGGCATTTTTACTCAAGCCTTACACCATGAATAAATTATTAGAGACAATTCACACTGTTTTAAATATGTCTAATACCAATTTAATATGAAGTTGCATATATCTAGATCCCCCTAAATCCACGCCACTTGCTACAACGGGGGGAACCCCCGCAACGCAACTTTCCGCAAAATTCAAAATTAAGACAGAGTAAGCGTTTTGCGGATTTTGTAGACGCAAAGCGGTGTTCGCAAAGCGTCTTTGCAGGAGAAGCAGTGCGCCCTTGCGGGTTAAGAGACTTGTTCGCGTAGCGTCTCCCCTTGGGAGAAGCAACTGCTGCTCGCGTAGCGTATCCGAAGGATTCACCCGGAGGGCTTCCCGTAGGGTATGGTCTGTTTATTTACGCCGTGTTGTACTAGAACACCGATTCAGTAATCAAATAGAAGTAGAGGCTGGCTCAGTAGTGTGAGTAAAAATTTTGGCAAGGACATGAAGATTATGAACAACCGCTACGCGACGAAGATCAAATAAGTTTTTGCGACAACCAACATAGCGAGCTTGTTCACCTTGCCAACGACCAATATGAGATAAAGAATGCTCAACACAAACGCGTTCGCGGAGTTTGGCACGTCCAATAGGGGTTAATTGACGTTCTCGTAACTCTCGAAATAATTGTTCTTCTGGATGAATTGAAATACTACGTCCGCGTGGTGAACTGGTGCAAGATTCTCTGAGAGGACAGGTTGCACAAACTTCTTGTGGGAACTGAATTTTAGCACCCAAACTAAAAGGTAAAGTTACCTGATTGGGACAACAAATAGTACCATTGTCCCAGTCCAACACAAAGGCAGTTTTACCAAATTTTGTACCGTTGTGGACGACCCAAGCCTTACAGTATATACTCAATTGCTCACTACGATTTTTAACTAAGGAGCTACTCAAGTAAGCCCGGTCAATATGCAATTCGGTAAGTTCAACATCTTGTGTTTGTAAGTCCTGAGTAATCGCATCGGTTACTGATGCTTCTGGGACATTAGCTTTGGTAATACCAACAGCGCGAATCATTCCGTTGTCTAAATCTCGTAACACATGACGTTTATAGCCATCAATTTTCTGGCTACGGCTTTTACGTCCATGTCTCATCTCTTCGTCTTCAACTGAAATACGTCGTTCTTTGGCAACACCAGAGCGCAGTTTTACCTCACCATTGGCATCAACTTCCACATCCTGTGTTTCGATTTGTCTTGCTGTTTCAAGAGTTGAACGAAGTAGCGGATGTTCATTTTCAGTAGGCTGTGTTTGAACAAAAGTCTCAACTCTCTCTAAAGCATCCAGTACAATCCCCAAGGCCAAATTTTTCTGATCTGGGTCATCCCAGTTTAAGTCTAAAGCCGCTTTCAAGCTTGAAGTTGCAACCATATCTACCCCAATATCTTGTGCAACTTCCGCCAACCCCCTCCCCTGCTGGACAGCTATCACGCCAATCGCTTTTTTGAGCGCGTGACCCAATAAATTATATGTATCTTCAACCTTCGATGCTCCCCACAAGGGGCTGGAATCAAGCGCTGCCCGTAATTGCCTTGAGCCAAAACCCTTGCTCTGTTCTGCTAGTTTTACTGTTTTCTCAATTAATCGTCGGTCGAGTCCTTGGATAATCAGTGCTGTGCGAAACCTGGCAAGTGTCGCTTGAGAAAATGGTGCTTGCTCACAATCAATGCAATCAAGCACTAACTGCCAACGTCTATCCATGAGCAACGCTTCAATCGCTTCCGCATCGGATGCTCCTGTATAAGCTTGTAAGATTGTCACTAATGCCAGTTGTGCTGGAGGTACTGGTGGATGCCCTTTGGGAGAATCTGCATAAAGCTTGCTCAGTTCTTCTTGAAATTCCTCATCAAATAACTGATGACGGTATTGCCGCAAGAACGTGAATAGCTTTGCTCTTTTGATCCGCTTGACGATTTTTTGCTCTTGAGCGTTAAGTTCGGTCGGTGGATGCCAATGGACTGGACGCATAGGTATACTCTCGGTCTTTCATGCATCTGTGTAACATCGAATATACCTGAAACTTGAGCGCACTTTTCCTTGAGAGTTGATTAAATCTCTATATTCCATTACTAATGGCTACAATCATTACCTGATAAGATTTTGCTCTATTTTTACCTTCATCCTTTTACTCTATATCAGCTTGATTTGCTTTCGTTTCTCCATTACTGAATCGGTGTTCTAGTGCGATGGGCGGGTTAAGAGACTTGTAGCAACTGGCGTTCAAAAGTCCAAGCTAGCCTTTGACCCTGGACTCTTGACTTTTTGACAATCTGAGCGCGAAATATACAATTTAAATGCGTAACAGCTTAACCTCTTATTAATCAAACATATCTTAACTAGGAAAAAAGTGAGCAAATTGTGAACCAAGAAGAACTCAACTATAGTTTTGAACAAATTCAGCAGCGGATACAAGCACTAACAATATATATAATGCAATTGCCCAGCCAGCAATTAGAAGTGGTTGAAGAGTTGGAAAATCTAACTGCTGCGATAGAAAATTTGAAATTCTTCCAAGAAAAAATGCAGGCTAATTTAGAAGTAATCCGAGGTTTGGAAGAAGAATTGCTGCAGCAAAATGAGACGATAATAGCAGAACGTCAGGTTTATCATGATTTGTTCAAGTTTGCCCCTAATGCTTATTTGGTAACAAATGCACAAGGGATAATTCTCGAACTCAACTATGCTGCTGCTGCAGTATTGAATTTATTACCTAGTTTGCTAATTGGTCAATCATTAATCAATTTTGTACCGCAACCAGAACACTCATTATTTGTTGCCAAACTTAAGGAATCGCTCAATGCTGAGTCTGTGCAAGAGTTGGAAGTAACTATCACACCCCGTGGTGGCACAGCTTTTGATGCTTTACTGTTGGTGAAACCTGGGCGAGAAACTTCTGGCGCATTGGGTGCATTACAGATCAGTCTGTATGATATCAGCAAGTACAAGAAATTAGCTCCGCTACAGCAGGTGCCAAACTTGAGCGCACCTATTGCTAGACCAAATGGGCTGGATGGTTTACGGGTACTGTTTGTAGATGATGAAGTTGATACCCGCGATTTGATTGCCGCAGTACTCATGCAACATGGGGTGGAAGTCACAACAGTTGCCACAGTCGCAGCAGCTTTGCAAGAATTAGAGCGATCGCGCCCCGATGTGATCATTAGTGATATCAGAATGCCCGATGAAGATGGCTATGCTTTAATTCGCAAAATCAAGGCACTAGAAGCCGAGAAAGGCTGGCAAATTCCGACTGCGGCGTTGACGGCTTATCTTGCAGAAGACCGATCCAAAGCAATAAGCGCAGGTTTCCAATCGCATTTACATAAACTAGCTACACCAACAGAGTTAATTGCCATGATTGCACAGTTGGCTGGGCGGAGTGAATGAGGCAGGGGGTAGAGACGCGATTAATCGCGTCTACGAGCAGAGGGGGAATTATTTCATTTCCAGTCAACAGTCAGCCATCAACAATCAACTATCAAAAAGTCTACAATTTTCTAAGCTGAAGAATTACGGTCATTAGTAGATAGATATCTTTGCTTTGGAAAAATGGACAGCTTAAGCGAAAGCAAGAAAGTCGCTTCCGCCTTGGATGTGTTTGCAGGTGGTGGCGAGATGGGTGAGTTGATGCGATCGCACGACTGGTCGAGCACACCCTTAGGCCCCGTGGAGAACTGGCCGCCAACGCTGCGATCGCTAGTCAGCACCATTCTCGTGTCTCGCTTTCCCCAGACCATTCTTTGGGGGGATGACTACCTCCAGCTTTATAACGATGGCTTCATTCCGATGTATGGAGCAAATCACCCAAAAGCACTGGCACAACCCATACGCGAGATTTGGGCAGAAATTTGGGATGACCAACTGAACCCGATGTTTAGTGGAATCAGAGATACGGGTGAGGCTTTCTATGCGGAAGATTTCCCTTATCAACTCTTCCGCTCTGGCTATTTGGAGGAGACTTATTTCACGTTCTGCTATAGCCAGATTCGGGATGAGACAGGCACGTTCAGAGGGTTAATTTGTACTGCAACCAATGAAACCACCGAGCAAGTACTGAACCGACGGCGCTTGACGATGCTGCGACAGTTAGCCACGGCTGGAAGTGGGGCAAAAACAACCCTATCAGCCTGTCTTGCTGCCGCTGATACGCTCAACCCTTACGATATTCCCTTTGCCCTGTTCTATTGGGTTGATCAGCAAGGCTCTCAAGCAGAATTAGTTGCCTCAACCAAACTTCCGGCTGATAGTATCGTACCCAAAACCATAAATCTCACCGAGCAAGAGAATATTCTTGGCTGGCGCTGTGCTGAGGTGCTACAAAGTCACGAGCCACAGCTTGTTACAGATGTGGGCGATCGCTTCGGGGCGCTATCGGTTGGGCCGTGGCCAGAAAGTCCTCATTCTGCGTACATTCTACCTATCTTGGGAAGTAACAAACAAAGAGTTAAATGTCTGCTGGTTGCAGGAATTAGCCCCCGACTGAAGTTTGATTCTGAATATCGCACATTCCTAGAATTGGTTGCCCAGCAGGTTGACAGTTCCATTGCTACTGCTCAGAGTTATGAGCAAGAACGTCAGCGAGCCGAAGCATTAGCAGAATTAGATCGTGCTAAAACAGCTTTCTTTAACAACATCAGCCATGAATTTCGCACGCCGCTAACGTTGATGCTCAATCCACTTGAGCAAGTAATCGCCCAAACACAGAGTTCACTCCAACCGGAACAGCGCGAACAACTGGCGATTGTGCAGCGAAACGCCATGAGATTGCACAAACTAGTTAATACTCTACTTGACTTCTCCCGAATTGAAGCCGGTAGAATACAGGCAATGTATGAGCCTACTAATTTAGCCCAATTTACAGCCGAGTTAGCCTCAGTTTTCCGTTCAGCGATTGAAACAGCAGGAATGCAATTAATAGTAGATTGCCCACCCCTGAGCGAACTTGTGTATGTAGACCGGGAAATGTGGGAGAAAATAGTGCTTAACTTAATCTCCAATGCCTTTAAATTCACCTTTACTGGAGAAATTGCCGTTTCATTACACCCAATTGCTGACAAAGTAGAGCTAAAAGTACGGGATACAGGCACAGGCATTAACAGCGAAGAGTTACCCAAAATTTTTGAACGCTTTCACCGTATACGCGGGGTGCAAGCCAGGAGTCACGAAGGATCGGGAATTGGTTTAGCTTTGGTGCAAGAACTCGTTCACTTACATGGTGGCACTGTAAAGGTGGAGAGTGTCTTTGGTAAGGGAACGACATTTACAGTAACCTTACCCACAGGCTCATCACACTTGCCATCTGAGCAAATTAGTACCGAAAGGAAACTGCCATCAACATCACTTGATGCTACTCCCTACATTCAAGAAGCACAGCAATGGCTGCTAGAGGAAGGGACTAGGGACTGGGGACTAGGGACTGGGGAAAAGCAAGGGAGCAGGGAGCAGGGAGCAGGGGAGAGAAACTTCTTCAATGCCCAATCCCCAGTACCCAATCACCAATCCCCAATCCCCCGTATTCTCCTTGTCGATGATAACGCTGATATGCGCGACTATCTCAAACGTCTACTACAGCAACACTGGCAGATACAAGCTGTTGCTAATGGAGCAGAAGCACTAGCTGCTATCTCATTGCAACTGCCAGATTTGGTACTGACTGATGTAATGATGCCAGAGATGGACGGTTTTCAATTGCTGAGTTCATTGCGTACCAATCCCAAGACAAAAGGCTTACCCATTATTCTGCTGTCGGCTCGTGCAGGAGAAGAAGCAGCAATTGAAGGTTTGCAAGCTAGTGCTGACGATTATCTAATTAAGCCATTTTCTGCTCAGGAATTAGTTGCGCGCGTAGATTCTCACTTACAAATGGCACATCTGCGACAAGAATTATCTACCAATCGCCTCAAAGATGAGTTTTTAGCCACCGTTACCCACGAACTGCACACACCCTTAGTTGCTATCCTGGGTTGGACTCGCTTACTACGTTCAAATCAGCTAGAGCAGGCTACTACTTTACGCGCTTTAGATACCATCGAGCGTAATGCTAACAACCAGGCAAAGCTGATTGAGGATCTGCTGGATATCTCAACTATTCTCTCCGGTAAAATTCACTTGGCTCGCCAGCCAGTCAATCTCACCTCTACTCTTGCGGAAGTAATGCAGACAATGTTAAGCGATGCTCGATTAGAGACGCGATTAATCGCGTCTCTACAAGAAGATATTTACGTTTGCGGTGATTTAATTCGTTTGCAGCAAGTTTTCTCAAAATTACTGCATAATGCCATTAAATTTACGCCTAAAGGTGGAAGTATCGAAGTTCGGCTTAATGCTGTTGACTCTTGGGCAATTATTCAGGTGAGGGACAATGGTATTGGGATGAGTGCAGATTTTCTCCCCCATGTCTTTGATCGCTTTACCCAAGCAGAGGTTCCCAGTCGGCACACACCTGGGGGTTTGGGGTTGGGATTGGCGATCGCACGTCAACTCGTAGAACTACATGGCGGTACAATTGAGGCAGCAAGTGCAGGTATTGGGCGAGGCGCAACGTTTACCGTCAAGCTGCCATTAATTTAACAGGGCAATATGGCAAAAGATACAGCGCATTTCATTTGAGTGAGGTACACCCGTAGCGAGCTTTCCGTTCCCCACCGCAAGAAGTATAAGCTAATCGGCGGTTCAAATATCTCCGATTAACCGAAAATCATAGTCTTGTTAACCACCGAACCTATAAGTTATACCATTTCTTTAAATTCAGGCTACAGATAATTCTCCCCCTGCTCCCTGCCCCCTGCCCCCCTGCTGCCTATGTGTAGCGATATTTTGGAGAATTGGTATTAAATACTCGCCCCCCAGTCAGAAGCAAGCCACTTAATTAGTAAGTAAAATTGCAATTAACAGCCATGTTGCTGGTGAACTGCTGGAGCTAAAGCATCCTATGCAACGACCTCAAAGAGAAACCGTAACACTGGAATATATTCTCATTACCGAGGAGTTGTCTCGGCGCAATCCCCGTGAGGCAAACTTACTCGCAGAAAATCGGGCGTTGCAGGCTTTGGCGCGGCAGTTGGTAAATCAGCCCCAAACTATGCTTCAGCATTTAGTTGACATAGCGCTTAATTTGTGCAGTGCGGGAACAGCAGGGGTGAGTTTACTAGAGATGACATCAAATGGCGAAGAAATCTTTCGCTGGAATGTGTTGGCAGGAGCCTTAACACAGTACGTAAGCGGCACTATACCCCGTAATTTTAGCCCCTGTGGTGTCTGCTTGGATCGGGGTACTCCGCAACTTTATGCTTATCCAGAACGGTATTTTACTGATTTACAGGCAGCAAACACTCCCATTGTAGAAGGGTTAGTGTTACCGCTAATTGCAGATAACCAGGCTCTTGGTACTATCTGGATTTTATCCCATGATGAACAGCGGCATTTTGATAGTGAAGATGTGCGGATAATGACAAGTTTGGCAGACTTGGCTGCTGCGGCATTGTTACTGAATCAGCGACAAACCCAAGAATTGCTAGCGAAGAATGCCCAACTAGAAGTAGAGGCGGCGGAACGTCAACGAGCCGAGGAGTTGGCGCGGGAGTCGGAAGCATACTTCCGCGCGATGATGGAAAATCTACCAGGTGGGGCTGTATTTGTCGTTGACCGCAATCTGCACTATCTACTTGCCGAAGGCGAAGCACTTCATAGCGCCGGATTTACAAGCGCAGATTTTGTTGGCAAAACTATTTTCGAGGTGCTGAGTCCCGAATTAGCAGCAAATTATGAGGTGAATTACCGTAGAGCGCTGGCTGGTGAACCGTTTGAACAAGAGCATGAGGCACATGATCGCTCATTCATCTCCCGCGGAACACCACTGCGTTCTGCCGACGGCGAAGTTTATGCAGTAGTTGTTGTTTCCTATGACATTACTGAGCGCAAGCTTGCCGAGGAGTCCTTGCACAAGAGCCAAGAGCAGCAGACATTCTTGCTGAAACTCAGCGATGCGCTGCGACCAGTTGTCGATCCGGTTGACATTCAGCAAACGGTCACCAGAACTGCCATGAATTACTTTGGCGCGGACAGGTGCTACTACTGCGAAATTGAGGATGGCAATGCCATCATTCGGCGTGACGCTGTCCGTGAAGATTTGCCGACCGTTGCGGGAGTGTATCCGCTCTCGCGCTTTGCCATCTTGCAAGCGGTGATAGAAGCAGGTCATCCTTTTGTGGTTCAGGATGTGCATACAACCGATACGGTGGACGACGATCTCAGGCAGCTTTGCATCCAGTTACAGGTGATTTCCTATATCAATGTACCCGTCATTAAAAACGGCAAGCCGGTCGGCGTGCTTAGTCTAGTTCAAAGCACGCCTAGAGACTGGACTGATCTGGAAGTAGAACTAGCAATAGAAACTGCCGATCGCACTTGGGCATCTGTGGAACGTGCCCGCGCCGAAGCAAATTTGCGTGAATCTGAAATTCAGCTATTTCGAGAGCAATCTGCCCGTGAACAAGAACGCCAACGCGCCGAAACACTGGCAGAACTCGATCGCGCTAAAACTCTCTTCTTTAGCAACATTAGCCACGAATTCCGCACACCGTTGACGCTGCTACTGGCTTCTTTGCAAGATGCCTTGAGCGATTCTGCCAATCCCCTACCTCTAGCACAACGCGATCGCCTAGAACTTGCCCAGCGAAACGCCGTGAGGCTGCTGAAACTGGTTAATACCTTGCTTGACTTCTCCCGCATCGAAGCCGGACGCATGGAAGCCGTCTATGAACCAACAGACTTGGCAAGGTTCACCACTGAGTTAGCCAGTGTATTTCGTTCCGCTATAGAACGGGCTGGGCTACGGCTAATTGTCGATTGCCCAGCAATCAGCGAGCCTGTATACGTAGACCGGGAAATGTGGGAGAAAATTGTGCTAAATTTGCTATCCAACGCCTTTAAGTTTACTTTAGAAGGCGAAATCGCTGTCAGGCTGCATCTTGTTGATGAATATGTAAAGCTACAAGTAAAAGATACAGGCACCGGCATTGCACCTGAAGAACTGCCCCGTCTATTTGAGCGATTTTACCAAATACGTGGCGTACAGGCCCGGACTCACGAAGGTTCGGGGATTGGTCTTGCTTTGGTGCAAGAATTAATTAAACTGCATGGTGGCACTGTAGAAGTAACTAGCAGCCTTGGAGTGGGTAGCTGCTTCACCGTCACCATTCCCCTAGGCACAGCCCACCTACAAACTGACCGCATCCAAGCCACACGCACCCTAGCATCAACTGCACTCGGTGCAGCCCCTTATGTGCAAGAGGCAGAACGGTGGATAGGGGAAGAAGGGACTAGAGACTGGGGACTAGGGACAAGGGGACAAGGGGACAAGGGGACAAGGAGAATCAGCAATCCCCAATCCCCAATCCCCAATCCCCAATCCCCAGTACCCCATGTCCTCATCGTCGATGACAACGCCGATATGCGCGATTACCTCACAAGTATATTAAGCGAATATGTTGAGGTGGAAGCGGTAGCTGATGGGGCGGCGGCGATCGCAGCGGTGAATCAGAGAGTGCCGGATTTGGTTCTCAGTGATGTGATGATGCCAGGATTAGACGGCTTTGAGTTATTGCAAGCTTTGCGGGCTGATGCACGAACCAAGGAAGTACCGATTATTCTGCTTTCTGCCCGCGCTGGCGAAGAATCGGTAATTGAAGGGCTACAAGCTGGGGCTGATGATTATCTAATTAAACCTTTTTCTGCCACCGAACTGGTTACCCGCGTTAATGCTTATCTGCAAATGGCACAGCTGCGCTCAGAAGCACTGCGCTCTGAAAGAACAATTAACCGCCGCAAGGATGAGATACTATCAACAGTTTCTCACGAACTAAATACCCCCCTAGTCGCCATTCTCGGTTGGACGCGCTTACTGCGTAGCAGCCCGCCAAGTTCAGCTATGCTCTGGAAAGCGCTGGAAAGTATCGAACGCAATGCCACTCTGCAAGCTAAATTAGTGCAAGATTTGCTGGATATTTCGCGGATTACTGCGGGTAAAATTCACCTGAATTTAGAGCCTGTCGCACTGCAAGGGGTAATTGATCAGGCGATCGCCACAGTCCGCCAATGTGAAACTAAAGACATTCACTTAGATTGCCAGCTAGCTGCAGCACCAACGATAGTACAAGGCGACCCAGAAAGATTACAACAAATCATCTTAAATTTACTGACCAATGCTGTTAAATTTACACCCACAGGAGGCAGAATTGCAGTTAGTCTACAAACTGATGAAAATCAAGCCGATATTATAGTCAGCGATACTGGCTGCGGTATAGATAGCGATTTTTTACCGTATATCTTTGATACTTTCCGGCAAGCAGACGGTGTAAAGAAAGGACTAGGTTTAGGATTAGCGATCGCTCGTAGCTTAGTAGAACTCCACGGCGGAACTATTCACGCCCAAAGCCCAGGTGTGGGACAGGGTGCAACTTTTATTGTGAAATTACCTTTAGGGACTTCCAAATAAAAAAATAATCAATCGCTTTGGCAAGTAGAGGAGGCAGAAGAATACAATTATGGTCAATGGATAATTTAATTTCTGGAAGTCCCTTAAATAATACAAATTTGCAAAAAGAATGGGAAAGATTGTAGGGGCACGGCGTGCCTCTAGAATATATTGATGCATCGCGAACATTTTTTGATTTGGTCTCACTGATTAAAGAAGCCAGAAGAATTGGGGGATTCTCCCCCAAACCCCCTCCAAAATTATTGTTCGGTTTTTTTGTTGAGTAATACCAATTTGAAAAAAGAATGCAACAGATTGTAGGGGCACGGCGTGCCGTGCCCTATAGAATATATTGATGTGTCGCAAACATTATTTGAATTGGTATTATTTGCTAAGCTTTCATACTCGCCTTGGAATTCATTCCTAGTCGGACTATGGGTTGAGCGTTCAGTTGACACCAATGTTGCCCCTATTATCTGTTGCATTCTTTTTTTTAATTGGTATAAAATCTAAAATCCAAAATTGGGTATTGTTGGTGCCTCTGTATAATATATTCCTTGGTAAAGAACCTCATGCAAGGTTTGCAATAATTCTTGAGTGGTGTAGGGCTTAGCAATAAATTTGTTGATAGTTGCATCTTTGGCAATTTTATTACTACCTACCAAACCACTAACAGCAATAATCTTCACTTGTGAATTCATTTTTTGCAATGTGCGAATGGTGGTTTCGCCATCCATTAATGGCATCATCATATCTACCAAAACCACACTAATATTATCTTGGTAGCGAGCATAGAGTGCGATCGCTTCAATCCCATTGCTGGCAGTTAGCACTCTGTAGTTATAAGTTTCTAAGGAAATCTGGGTAGTTTCGAGAATTTCGTCTTCGTCATCTACTACTAAAATTAATTCTCTGTTACCATTTGGCAGTTCTATATTTTCAGCTAATGATGTTGCCATAGTCTCTACTGCTGGCAAGAATAATTTAAATTCTGTGCCTTTTGCAATTTCGCTATGGACGTTAATAAAACCGCCGTGACTTTTAATGATACCTCTGACGGTTGAAAGCCCTAAACCTGTACCTTTACCAACCTCTTTAGTAGTGAAAAATGGCTCAAATATTCTATCTAAAATTTCTGGCGACATCCCGATTCCTGTATCTGCAACAGTAATCACAATGTAAGGGCCAATATTAGCCTCTAAATTCATCCGGGCGTATTGTTCATCAACTAAGAAATTTTTCGCAGAAATAGTGAGGCTACCACCATTAGGCATGGCATCACGAGCATTCACGGTGAGATTCATCAGCACTTGATGCAAGTGTGTGGCATCTCCAATTACCGCCCATAAATCAGAGCTAATATCTGAAGAAAATTCAATGGATTTGGGAAATGTGCTATTAATAATCTGCCCAATTTCTAAGAACAAATGGTTAATGACTACAATTGAACGCTTACCTTCTACCCCCCGCGCAAAATGTAGTACTTGCTTAACTAAAGCAGCTCCGCGTTTACAGTTGCTTTCGATGGTTCTATACATTTGCTGACTCCACTCTTCACTGGGAGAGCGTTTTAGCTGTAGCAGTTGTGAGGCTGACAAAATCGGTGTCAAGATATTGTTAAGGTCATGGGCAATACCGCCAGCAAGTGTACCTAAACTCTCTAACCGTTGAGCGCGGAGAAATTGACTTTCTAGTTGTTTTTTTTCTGTAATATCAGTATTAACTGTTAAAATCGATTGCGGTTGTCCATCGCGATCGCGCATTAAAGTCCAACGACTAGCAACAATAATTGTGTGATTTTGTTTAGTAATTTGCTGCAATTCCCCGTACCAGCAGCCACCTGCTGCTAGACTTTCGCGAATATTTTCAAGTTGCGGTAAGATTTGCGCTTGATAAATCAGCCGATTAATATTGTGACCAATTACTTCTGTGGCTGACCAACCATATAAATTTTCTGCTCCTTGATTCCAAAAGCTAATTTGATTGTCCCAATCGTGGACAATAATTGCATCTGTAGCGATATCGAGCAAAGCAGCTTGTTGATGAATTTTTTGTTCTGCTTGCTGGCGCTCAGAAATTTCCCTCTCCAAACGCTGATTTTGCTCTTGCAGTGTCTTGGTTAAGTTACGCAGCTGGAGATGCAATTCAATCCGCGCTAAAACTTCTTCATGCTGTAGCGGTTTAGTAACGTAATCGACAGCTCCCAAATTCAAGCCTTTGACCTTATCTACTGTTTCTGTAAGTGCAGTCATGAAAATGATCGGAATATCCTGTGTTAAGGGATTGGCTTTTAAATGACAACAGGTTTCAAAACCATCCATTCCCGGCATGAGTATATCTAACAGAATCAGGTCGGGTGGAGCATATTCAGCACGTGCGATCGCGCTTTCACCATCTTCTGCCACCAAAACAGTAAATCCTGCATTGGCTAAAAAATCAAATAACATTTCTAAATTAGTTGGGTTGTCATCAACAATTAAAATGACACCTTGATGATTCATATCCGCGTTCATAAAACCTCATTTTAAAATCTGGCAGAGGTCAGCAATTCTGTGATTCCACATCCGTTATCCCACTGCATTACAGCCAACCATCAAGCAAATTACTATCTGTTACCGGAGAATATTGTTTAATTAAATCTACGATTTGTTTTCCTTTAAACTCTTTAGCCAGTTGGCGTAAATGATTGGCAAAAGGTAACAATTGTTCGTCTAATTCCTCCAATTTTGCTGCTCTTTGGGCAATACTTCTTAAATCCCCCTTCATTGCCAAATCTAGCAAAATTACAATTTCCTCAGCTGGTGGAGGAATGAATGGTAAATTTAGATTTTTTGTTTTTAGAGTAACATCTTTTTGCTGTGTTTGATCGGCTTCCGTATCTTCATAAATCCATTCCAAGCCTAAGTGAAACCTTAACTTTTCTAACAGTTCTGCCACCCGGAATGGTTTAGGCAGAAAATCATTGCAGCCTACTTCTAGACTCTGTTTTTGTTCAAAATCAAAAATACTGGCTGAGATAGCAATTACTATTACATCCTTAAAGTTTGGTAACATTCTCAGGCGACGGGTGGCTTCAAAACCATCCATTACAGTCATTACCAAGTCCATAAAAATCAAATCTGGCTGAAATTCTGGTGCTTTATTTAGACAGTCTAAGCCATCTGTTGCTTCTAAAAGTTCAAAACCTAAAGGCTGGAGTAAATTGACTAAAACATAACGATTTGACCATTTATCGTCTACTATTAAAATTTTCTTTTTATCACTCACAAAACCAGTAATGTGACGTTCAACAATTTTCTTAACATTAGTGGGATCAGCGACCTCAGCTAAATCTAAGTCTACCCAGAAAATACTACCTTTACCTAAAGCACTCGTTACCTTGAGTTCACTACCCATCATTTCTACTAATTGACGGCTAATTGCTAATCCTAAACCTGTACCTTCGGTCTTGCGACTATCTTCTCCTACCTGCTTAAAAGGCAAAAATATTTCTTCTAATTGCTCCTCAGCTATACCTATACCCGTGTCTGCTACTTGCAACCGTAATTTTTCTGCATGATAGCCAACTTGAAATCTGACAGTGCCTTTTTCGGTAAATTTAACCGCATTGCTGAGTAAATTAATCAAAACTTGCCGTAACCGCTTCTCATCGGCTCGCACAACTTGCGGTAAAACTGAGAGTTGATGATAAACTAAGGCGATGCCTTTTTGTTCGCTACGGATACGGCAAATTTGGACAATACTTTCTAGAAATTCGG
Organism: Nostoc carneum NIES-2107; assembly: GCA_002368155.1. Lineage (GTDB taxonomy): Bacteria > Cyanobacteriota > Cyanobacteriia > Cyanobacteriales > Nostocaceae > Aulosira > Aulosira carnea. The sequence continues at coordinate 315,956 of AP018181.1, read as the reverse complement.
GCAACGAAAATTCTGTAGGATAAAGTTCTAATTTTCCGGCTTCAATTTTCGATAAATCTAAAATATCGTTAATTAGCGTCAGTAAATGTTCCCCACATTGATGAATGATTTTGATACCATTCTTTTGTTCAGGAGTTAAGGCGGGATTTTTATTGAGAATTTGAGCGTAACCTAAAATTCCATTTAGGGGTGTACGTAGTTCATGGCTCATGCTAGCAAGGAATTGACTTTTAGCGCGGTTAGCGGTTTCTGCTACTTCTTCAGCGCGTTGGCGATCGCGGATTTCTTGTTGTAGTTGTAAATTTTTCCCTTGTAATTCTAGAGTGCGCTCTTCTACTCTCATTTCTAGGGTACGGTTATATTCTGCTAAATCGTGATAAAGACGCGCATTTTCAATTGAAATTGCAGCTTGCGATGATAAAAGCTGTAATACTTCCAAACCTTCTGGTGTAAATGCCCCAGTGGTTAAGTTATTTTCTAAGTAGAGAATGCCAATTAGCTTTCCTTGATTGACAATTGGCGTACATAAAATAGATTTTGGCTTTTGGTTAACAATATAATTATCGACATTAAATACAGCTTCGCTAGTAGCATCATTCAACACCACATCTTTCTGAGTTCTCTGCACATAGTTAATAATCGATATTGGCAACTGCTGACTGCTTTCTAAAGGTAGCGATTGCTCAACATTTATCTCATCTTGCTCGATACTGCCTGAAGCTTCTATCTGTAACTTACCTGCTTTCTCTAAAATTAAAAACCCTTTTTCTGCACCTGCATTTTCAATTAAAATTCGCATCAAATTAGTCAGCAACTTGCTTAAAACAATTTCGCAGGAAAGTGCTTGAGCAGCTTTCATCACAGTCATCAAATCGAGACTTTGACTTCTGCCGATTCTCGGTAAATTTGCCTGATGCAGTTCTTGATAATGAGTTTCTAGATTTTGTGTATTTGGCGATATTGTAATTAATTGTGGATAGCGGATTTCTAAATCTTTGATTTTAGCGATCGCTCCCCAACGGCTATAGGCATGGTAAGCATTAGTCATGTACGTGCGGGCAATCGTTTGCCTACCCCATGATAGATAAAATTTAGCAGCCAGTTCCCAGGCTAGTGCTTCTTCGTTAACATAATCGTTGTCTTTGGCAAGTGCGATCGCGCGATCGTACATCTCAGCCGCCTCTATTTTTTCATCTAAAACATGATGACGTTCAGCTTCTACTAAATAAAATTTGTGTAAATGATTCATTGGGGCAGAATGCGCCCATTTCTGCATTTTTGCTTGATTATTAATGACTCTACTTAATAGCTCTTGTTGTTGTGGCTGTGGTAGTGATGAATATATTGCTAATTGTGCTAAAGAATCATAAAAATGAAACAAAGGTACCATTAACCACCCAATTACCCCATCTAAATACTGTTGGGCTTGGCTAGCATATGCCACTGCTGGAGAAAATTCTCCAAATAGGTAGCACAGAATTAATTTATTCAAGAATACATAATGAATGACTGTTCGCTCATTGAATTGAATATGAACTGGCAAAAATTCCTCTTCATCATAAGCTTTACCCACTAAACGACAAGGATTTTCCGACTCTCCAATTAAATTTAAAACTGCTTGATGAAATATCTGGTGCCAATTGAATGCTGTTTCTTGATTAATTTGAGCGATCGCCTGACTATATCTGGTCATTTCCTGTTCTAAGCTTTTTAGCTCAGAACCGCTCCAATAGGCATATTGACACTTATTACTAGCTGCATATCCCGCATGGATTAAATCTCCATATTCTAAGCCGCTATGATAAGCATTTTCTAAAAGTGGTAATGTTGCCCTCACATGATGTTTCCAAGGCAAAATAAAGGTTGCTACTTTAAATAAGGTTTTGCTTCTCACCTCATGAGTATCTAACCTATCTAATAGATTTAAAGCCACTTGTCCAAATTTATCAGCAGCTTCTATATCTTGTAAAATCCCGCCAAAAAGAATTCCATAATCAGCAAAGCCGCTCACGGATAAAGAAGTAATTCCATGTTGAATTGATAAATTTACTTGCTGACAAGCCATCAAAATAAATAATGTCGGTGCAGACTGATAAGCCGCAGGTATTAAGCTTACTATGAGCCGAAATGCTGCTAGTTTCTCTGCATCTGTCATTATCGGTAGATTAACTAAATCTTCTATGCCTTGAGCGGCTAAATTAGCTGTTGTTTCCTTAATAGCTTGCTCAACATCGAAAGGGGTTGGCGATTCAGGAAGTTTGATTCCTAATATTTCTATAGCTTCTAAACCTAGCTTTACCGCTTCCAAAAGTTTTCTTTGGACTTCACAACTTTTGATTCGCAACTCATACATTTGCACTTTATGCAATTGCGATTTTGCTTGTTGTAGAACTACCTGAATCAGTTGTTCCATTTGCTCAAAATCACCAATCAGAAATACTGCTTCTGCTGTTTCTTGATGCAGAGCTAATGTTAGTTCATATTGCTGATACCAGCTATTAACAGGCAACAATTTCAAACCGACATTGAAATAACGAACGGCTGAGTCATAGGCAGTAGCTGCTTTCGCTTTTTGTCCTGCTAAGAGGTTAAGTTGAGCTAGTTCATATTTTTCAGACTCAGATGTCAGTAGTTCAGTACCATAATTGAGTTGATTTACTAGTGCAAATATATTTTCTTTGCGTTCTTCTGGGGTGAAATTTTGCAGCAGTAATTGACCAATTTTGAAGTGTGTCGCTTGCTTCTGCTCATCAGGAATCAGAGAATAGGCTGCTTGCTGTACTCGGTCATGTAAGAATTTATAGGTAATTGTTGGCTCGCTATTGTTTATTTCTTTTTGCTCAATTTGTATGGGGATTTTAGAGGCATCATTTAAGGGTAATATTAAACCTGCTTGCAGAGCTTCCCATAAATCTGTGGCTGTTGCTGATTGATTTTTTTTATTAACAGTTGCTAAAACATCTAAAGAAAATTTATCCCCAATACAAGCAGCTAACTTTAAAACATTCTGAGTGTGCGGTAACAGCTTTTGAATTTGGCTGACCATTAATTCAATCACATTATCAGTGATATCAATATTTTGTAAAAGATGCATATCCCACTGCCAAGACCTCTCACTGAAATTAAATAATAATAATTTTTCTTGATACAGTGATTTGAGTAGCTGGGTTAAGAAAAAAGGATTACCTTGAGTTTTGTGGAACAATAAATCAGCTAATGTTGCTAAGTTATCTGAGTGAGTGTGCAGAGTATCATTGAGTAATTGCCTAACATGAGGAGTCGCCAATGGCTGCAACACAATATTGTGAATAACTACACCAGATTTTTGGATTGCTTCTAAAAATAAACTCAACGGATGAGCTTCATGAACTTCATTATTTCGATATGCTCCCATCAGCAATAAATATTGACTATCTGGATTATGCATCAGCAGCTGAAGTAACTTTAATGAAGCTGAATCTACCCACTGTAAATCATCCAAGAACACCACTAACGGATGTTCTGGTTGACAAAATACATGAATAAATTGCTGAAACAGGCGATTAAATCGATTTTGCGATTCAGTAGGGCCTAATTGCGGCACCTCTGGTTGTTTACCAATAATTTTCTCAACATCAGGAATCACATCAATAATAATTTGACCATTATTACCCAAAGCAGCTAAAAGCTTTGCTTGCCAAATTGCTATTTGATCGCTACTTTCTGTTAATAGCTGCCGAATTAATTCTTGAAAAGCTTGAATCAAAGAAGCGTAAGGTATATGACGTTTAAATTGGTCAAATTTACCCGAAATAAAATATCCCCGTTGACGAACTATAGGTTTATGAACTTCATTAACTAAGCAGGATTTTCCTATACCAGAATACCCACTTACTAACATTATCTCCGTTGCTCCAAGACTGACACGCTCAAATGCATTGATCAGCATGGCAACTTCCGCCTCGCGCCCATAAAGTTTTTGAGGAATCAGAAATTGGCTAGATAAATCTAGTTGACCGATGTGGAAATTGGTAATTTCTGCTGTTGCTTGTAATTTTCGCAAGCATTCTTCTAAATCTGCTTTGAGTCCTAAAGCATTTTGATATCTATCCTCAGCAGTTTTGGCTAATAACTTCATGACAATATCTGCCACTACTGAAGGAATATTTGAGTTAATTTCTTGAGGAGATAGGGGAGTTTTGGCAATGTGGCAATGAACTAATTCTAAAGAGTCATTAACTTGAAAAGGTAACTGACCCGTTAAGATTTCATAAAAAGTAACGCCTAAAGAGTAAAAGTCAGTACGATAATCAATTGCACGGTTCATCCTGCCTGTTTGTTCTGGTGACATATAGGCGAGGCTACCTGCTAAAAAGTTAGGGTCGCCAGAATGCTGATTTTCGTTAGATAAATATGATGCGATACTCAAGTCAATAATTTTTACTTGACCTATTTGCTGATTAATTAAAATATTTTGTGGCTTAATATCTTGATGAATAATATGGTTTTGATGTAAATCGGCAAGAATAGTAGCTAACTGAATAGCAATGTTTAAAAATCTACTTAAGTCAAAATTTTGGATATTAATAAAATTCTTGAGCGGCTCTCCGGCAAAATCAGTGAGAATTAATGCTAAACCATTTTGATAATTTTCCAATGCCAAAGGTTTAACAATACCTGCAATATTTAAACTTTGAAGGATTTGATATTCATGCCTTAACTGAGTTAGTTGCTGTCTGTTGGGATACTCAGCTTTGAGAGTTTTAATAATGACCGATGTTTGCTCTGCTTCTCGCAAAGCACGGTAAAGGCAGGTAGTAGTACCGTCATAAAGAAGTTCGATGAGGTTGTAACCTGCAATGGTAATACTCATATAAAAATCTGGGTTAATTCCTGAAAATACTGGCTTATACCTAATCAAATATTGTTTGCATCAATATATTCTAGAGGGCAAGGCAGTGCCTTGCCCCTACAATCTGTCGCATTCTTTTTTCAAAGTGGTATTAGAAAGGGCACAAGAGAGAAGGAACAAAGATAAAATACGATGATTTCTATATTTAGTTTCTAACTATTGAAGTACAAATTTATCTGCCTACCCTGCGGTTACTCATTCAGAGAACTCGGAGAGTAGCCACTAAGGCTCTATATCTGCGTTAATCCTCTTCTATCGGCTGTTAATTGTTTATAAGCACAATAGCTTAGGAACTTGCAACTAACAAAATAGTGAGCAGAAGATGCAGAAATATAAGGCTAAAGGGGCAAGAGTTATTTCTTGCCCAATGTCACATTTTCAAGTTTCAATGAGATTGAAAGTAATTTTTGACGATTTGTAAAATGCGATCGCTTGCTTTACCATCGCCAAAAGGATTGATAGCGTTTGCCATTGTGTCGTAAGCTACGGGGTTGCTGAGTAACTCCGCCGCCGCTGCCACAATATTCTCAGTTTCAGTTCCTACAAGTTTAGCTGTACCCGCCGTCACCGCTTCTGGCCTTTCTGTAGTTTCTCGCAGAACTAGTACAGGCTTACCGAGGCTGGGTGCTTCTTCTTGCAAACCACCAGAATCAGTTAGCAAGAAATGCGATCGCGCGATCGCGCCGACTAATTCCTTATAGTCTAAAGGTTCTGTCAAAAATATGCGGGGATGATTTCCTAACAGCGCCTGTAATGGCTCCCTGACTGTAGGGTTGCGGTGTAATGGTAAAAGTAGTGCTGTATCAGGAAATTTATCTAATATCTGTAAAAACCCCTGAGCAATTCCTTGTAGTGGTTCTCCCCAATTCTCCCGGCGATGCACAGTAGCCAGCAATGTGCGATATGATGACCACTCTAAACCAGGAATATTGCAAGCTGGCTCAATTGCAGCCACATTTAACAGCGCATCAATTACCGTATTACCTGTTAAGTGAACTTCACCCAACACACCAGAACGCTGTAAATTTTCCACAGCCAATGGCGTAGGTGCAAAGTGCAATTGTGTAATTTGCGAAATTAGGCGACGATTCGCTTCTTCTGGGTAAGGATTAAATATGTCATCAGTTCTTAATCCTGCTTCTACATGGCCTACAGGAATTTTTTGATAAAAAGCTGCCAAAGCTGCAGCAAAAGCTGTTGTAGTATCTCCCTGTACTATGACTAAGTCTGGCTTACTTTCATTAAATAACGTTTCCAACCCGCGCAGACTGCGACAGGTAATATCACTTAAAGATTGCTGAGGCTGCATAATCTCTAAGTTTCCATCGGCTTTAAGGCTGAACAGCTGCATCACTTGCTCCACCATTTCACGATGCTGTCCAGTCAAAATTACTTGTGACTCAAAATCTTGTGACCTTTGAAATACTTGAATTACAGGAGCTAGTTTAATTGCTTCTGGACGAGTACCTAAGATTATATAAACTCGTTTTTGATTAGTCATTAGTTATTGGTCAAGGGTCAAGGGTCAAGGGTTAAGGGTTAAGGGTTAAGGGTCAAGGGTTAATGGTCAAAGGTAATCATGACAAACGACTATTAAGAAAATTAAATTGTAGAGTATGTTATCGCTATCAAGTAGGGTAGCAGCAAATTTAAGGTGCGAGCAAAATTTAAGGTGCGTTAGCCTTTGGCATCACACACCCTACTTCATATTTATTCATATATTCCTAACACCAAATAAACATGAAAAAACCCGGCTGAACCGGGCAGATGTACTGTTTGTCGAAGTTAGCAATTATTTGATTTCGCAAGTTAATGGACAAGATGCGTAGACGGAAGTATGCAATTGTTCTGCTTCTCCATGCAGCCAGCTAAGCCATTTGATTTGTTTTGGATGTACACCTTTAGCAGTTAACACCCCGGCACCTAAAACAACTGCCATGACATTAAACAAAATCAAACCACCTGCTACTAATAAAACTGCACTTACAGGCATCACAGATTGCAACACAATCGACAACAGACACCCGACCGTAGCCATCAAAACAACTAGTGGGAACCCGACAACCAACAAACATACTGCCAACGTGAAAGTCCAGATCAAAAAACTTTTGATCATTAACAAGGAGTAGGTCTTACCTAGATTAGAGCTATCTGCCGAAACCATGACTTTTCCTCCCAAATACACAGCAAGATTTTTACTTCAGCTTTATCTCACTTTCGCGAGAACACTGAACTATTCAATTAGAAGTTCAGTATATAAAAACCTACTGCTAAGATGAGCATTTAGTTACTAAAGTTTACAGTTAATTTTTTGTAAATATGAATGTAAAGCGTAAGTCATATATAGGTAGAAAGCTTACTATCAACATCTATCAAAAGGAATACAAGAACTTAGGCAGGCACTTCAGTCATGCCTTCTAAATGATCTACATCACTTATGCTTAACATTTCTTATAAAAATTCCTAGGTCTTCTCATAATTCTCAGATAGTGCTGAAGAAATTATCTGCTAGTGTTTTTGCTGTTAATTGATCACCAGTTTTGTCCAAGCTGGAAATAAATTTCTCATTTAGAGAGGATAAAGTATTTTCTCTTAAGTAATATGTCTTAATAAAAACTTGTTATTAGCAGGAATATCACTGATGCTTTTCAAGGGTTTGAGTATGTTAAACAAGTTGATATCTAGTTAATAAATTTTACATAACTAATAGATGCCATAAAGCTAGTAAAAAAACATACTCATGACAGTTGTAAAAAAAATCACTGGATACGGGTTTCCAGTATCAAGCAAATAAACACCGATAGCCCTGTACTACAAGCACCTTGAGGGCATCCATCAGTAAGTTTTTCGCTAATTGAATTTTCTGCTTCATTATAAAGATTTATGACAGACCTACAGCGTCCATCTACTTCTAATCCAGCTCCACGTAATGTGCCGCCAATGCCACCGCCAATGCCAGCACCACCGCCACCGACGCTGAGTACCCAACGCCAGGCGACACAAACATTGGATATGTCAAACTACCCTGGGGTTCCGGCTGCGCCACCACCAGTTGCACCACCACCACCCTCTGCGCCACCGCCACCAGCTGCACCCCCAGCAATGGCCCATCGTCCTGGCACACCACCACCAATGCCTACCGTTCCGAGTCCCAAAACTACTCCGACTCTGACATTAGAGAAGCTGATTGAAGAAGCTTATGAAAAAGGATTTTCTGATATTCACTTGGGTGTAGGTGAAACTCCACGTTTCCGCAACCGGGGCGAAATTGAGAAAACCAATCATCCAGAAACTGATAAAGATACTTTTGTTAGTTGGATGCGGGAAGTTTTAACGGAAGCTGAAATTAAGCGCTTTGAAGAATATTTAGAATTTGACGGTGCAACTCAGTATGAATTTGCCCGGGTGCGGATTAATATCTTTGACTCGCTCAAAGGCTATGCAATGGTACTGCGGTTAATTCCGTTAAAAATCTTAACAATGGAGCAGTTAAGATTACCGCCGATTTTTCGGGAAATTTGTCATGCTCACAAAGGTTTAATTCTGGTAACTGGGCCTACAGGTTCTGGTAAATCCACAACGATGGCAGCAATGATTGACTACATCAACAAAGAGATGCCTAAGCATATCATTACCATCGAAGACCCCATTGAATTTGTCCACAAAAGCCAAAAATCGTTGATTAAACAACGGGAAGTGGGAATGCACACCCGCAAGTTTGATAATGCCTTAAAAGCAGCCTTGCGGGAAGATCCAGATTTAATTCTGGTGGGTGAAATGCGGGATAAAGAAACAGTCAACACCGCGCTAAAAGCTGCTCAGACAGGTCACTTAGTCATGGGAACCTTGCACACCAATAGCGCTGTAAAAACCATTGAACGGATACTTAACCTCTACTCAGGTGAAGAACAAGATGCTATGCGGGTGGCAATTTCCGAGTCTTTAGTAGCAGTAATTGCCCAAGGGCTATGCCGGACGACAGATGGTAAGCGGGCGGCATTCCACGATATCCTGATTAATACTGAGGCCATTAAAGAATGGATTAAAGATGGGAAATATGACGAAATTACTGAACTCATGAAGCAAGCCAGCTTTGATGGCATGATCACAATGAATCAGTCGTTGTATAACCTGTATCAAGATGGACGCATTACTGAGGAAACAGCCTTAGAGATGTCACCCACTCCGAATGAAATGGCTCAATTCCTCCGAGGAAGAGTTTAGTTAAAGTAAATAAGTAAAGTAAAAAGTAAAAGGTAAAAAACAAAATTTTTTACTTTTTACTTTTTGTTGTGGAGTGATGTAGTTCCAGAAACTGATTTGAATACAGATAAACTATCTAAAACCCAGCTGTTTAAGGGTATTGCCTTATTTACACCTGGCGGCGATTTAATTTATTGCATCGACCCTAGTAAACAAGGGAGATGGCATTTACAGCTGTGTGCTGCTTTGCAGGAAATTTTGGATCTATCAGAACCCCCACATTTTTTAGTACCTTGCTACACAGCAACAGTGGATCACTGGTTAGATCCGCGCACTAAACAAGTACGAACCTTTGCGGAAGCTTATCCAGCAGTTTTACGACATCAAGCTGTGCTTAACGCGATTTTTGGCACAGGGGATTTAGCATGGCAAGCTGCGCCTTGGGTTGATGGTTTGTGCGATCGCATGGTACTAGCTACTTATCGTTCCTCCTTTCCGCAGCTTTGGGAAGACCATGACTTAATTGTGCGCTTAGATGCGGAATCAATACAGAAGTACCATCAAGTTGCCACAACAACACAGAGTTTCCAACTAAAAACCCAAGCCTATGTACTGCGGCTGTTTGTGGCTGGGCATAGTGCAAATACGGAACGCATTTTACATAATTTACATGAACTACTAGAGCGATCGCTGGGACAACCTTACACTTTAAAAGTAGTTGATGTGTTAACTAATCCTGAACAGGCGGAAATCGATCAGGTTAGCGCTACTCCCACCTTAGTTAAAGTTTGGCCCCATCCCATTCGCCGACTTGTTGGCGATTTAGATCAAGCAGAAAAAATCTTACAAATGTTAGGCGCGCAATAGAAATTGTAAGTATAGGTACTAGTAATTGGGATGAGGGAGATGAAAGATCAGGGAGAAAAATAATCCAAAATTCAAAATTACAAATAATGCCCTGTTTCCTATCCCTTATTGCCTCTTACAAACGCCAAACACCAAATCCTCAACACCAAATACAAAACAACTTAAGCTCTTTTGAACCCAAAATTTAGATGCAGTGATGTGATTTATATTGGCTCAAGCAGCAAATCTAATCTTGAGATTATCTAGAAATCTGAACTATAAATAAGCATCTACTTACATTTGCTTATAGCACTACTAAAACGTGTTTTTGAGTGGTTTATTTGTTTTTAAATATGAAATTTCTGTGGCTGTCAATCTATCTGAGGAATGAAAGATTATGATGTTAATCTCAAATAAATTGAGGGGTAATACCCCTCTGCTATTTTGCGAAATATAAGTGTAAAATAAGACTTGGGTTTAAAGAAATATTTTGCTTCCAATCCTACTCATTTAATTGTGAGTAGGATGTTTTATATTTATTATTTATGATGGCTATTTAACCGTTTAGTTATATGGCTTGATAAATTTAGATGTGCGATCGCATATTCTTTACATAAGTTAATATCGGTAAATCAACCAGCGCGCAGTTAAACCACTATTAGATGTTGAGATACGTTTAAATACATAAGAACGTATATAAGCAAGCTTTTTCAGTTTTCATAGTGAAGTCTGTAATTGTATTCTTCCGCCTCTAGCTTGAAAGTGCTGAGTACAAATCCCCGTCTCGACTTTCATGGATGGTAATGAATTTTTTTCATTGGGACTGCTTACTCTAGTTCCCTGGCTTACCAAAGTGATTGATTATTTTTATTTGGAAGAATCTTATGTTTCATCCTGAAAAAAAAGGCAGGATAACCTGCCTGTAGAATGAGTCTAAAAATCTATCTTCATTCAAGATAGCACTTGGCGTTGACAATGTTATGACAACACTGTGTCATAAATATGGTTAGTTTGTAAGTAATTATATTCTATTATCTAAGTATAATTAACCAAAAAATGATGAAGTGAGAGTGGGTAAAAGCTCTATAAATTTTGGCTCAATAAGATAATGGCAAGTACTAACGGAGAACCTGTAAGTATACTCTGTTGATTTATGCTGTGCTGTACTATGGGTTAGAGAAGAGAAATTTTCGTATTTAGTTTAGGGGTTTGGCTATAGATAAATAGCTGAAAAACTGTTAATTGCTGACTTCTGGCTATTTGAAATTTTCGCCTGATGAATACGGTAATTGACACTATTTTTCACTTGTGATGGAGATGTTATGAGCAGGATTGCTTTCCAGCTTTATTAGTACTTTATACTTCGGCTTTGAATTGACAAAAATTTAACTTATTATAAGTACCTGGTTGGAATTAAATATAAGATGGATGTAGGTTGGGTTGAGGCACGTAGACGCGCAGCGGCTTCCCGTAGGGTAACCCAACACCCGCATGGGTTACGCTATCGCTAACCCATCATACAAATAATTATGCCTCCCTACTTATTAATTTAAATAATGTTTGCGACACATCAATATATTCTAGAGGGCACGGCGTGCCGTGCCCCTACAATCTGTCGCATTCTTTTTTCAAATTGGTATAAATAGATGTAATTTAGCTAATTGATCAACTCTCAAGATGCCAAACTCGATAAAATTCTAAATAATCCATATTTTCTGCACAGTGCCACAGAAGTTTAAAAGAGTTGCGATATCTTTCCCATTCATCATCTAAAACTTGATAGCAGTTGGAATTTTTTAAAGCTGCAATTACTTGTGGTAACTGTTCATTGAGAATGGTTTCTTTTAAGTTATCGGCTGCACGTTTATGCAATGATATACTTGCAGTTGATTCCATTAATTGTAATAAAGTGGTAAGTGCAATTGGATTACCTGGATTGAGTTGCGCTAATTTATAAGCCCTTCTTCTTTGGGTATCTTCATCTTCCGAGGCGGAGATACCGCGAATTAATTCAGAAATTTTGGAGTTGATAGAGAAATAATTTGATGCGCCTGATTTTTGTTTTCTCTTGTTTCTTCTATGCTGATGAAATGATGAAGTTGGAGAAACTGGAGCGGATTTAGGTAACTCATCACCTTGAAGTGTGGCTAAATTTTCTAAAGCTTGTCGGCTTTGAGAGGAATCAATTGCAGATGTAGCGATTTCCTTGAGTGTAGAAATGGCAATGAAATTTTGAGGGTCGATTTTACCTAAACTATAGGCAGCTTTGCGACGAGTAGATTCATTTTTGCTAGTGGCGATAATTTCTACTAAAGCGGCGATCGCATTTTGATTACCAGCATCGACCCTAGCTAAACTATAGGCAAGTTGCCAGCGCACTGTATCATAACGCATAGTTTTGACGAGTTGTTCTAATTTAGCGATCGCAATTTTGTTACCTGGATCGAAAATTTTACCCAAGCTGTAAGCCGCATTCCAGATTACAAAGTCATTTTGGCTGGAAGAGATGTAGTTTTCTAAAGCTGCGATCGCTTTTGGGCGATCAGTTTTTAATAAAGCCACCCGCGCACATTCTACAATTGGTGCTGGGTATCTCCACGGCTTTTCGTCTTGGAAGTCGCCATAACCAAAACGCCACTTTACCAACTGCTGCACAATTTCATCAGCTTTTTGACAATCTGCAAATTCAGCAATTCCTTGGGCGGCGACAAAATAAGCTTGATAATCATAGTAGCCACCGCAGTTATCATTGAATTCAATTAATGCTTGGATAAATTCTTCCTTGTGTGTCTGCGGAATATCATCTCTACCCAGCCATAGCAAAATGACTTCGCGCCACTGGGGTGCAAATATGAGGTAACTGGGGGGTGAGGGGGATGAGGGGGATGAGGGAGATGAGGGAGATGAGGGGGAAGGGTTGAGATGTAATGTGTGATTTAGGAAAAAATGCCAATCAGTAACAGCTTGGGCAGCAAAATATTCTTGAAAGGTAGGATGGTAAAAAGCATAAACTTTTTCGCCCTGAGTTTCGGAGATACCTACTTGATTGAGCCAGCCTAACTGTAATGCTAATTGAAATAAACCATCATCAGACGCGCCGAGAACCTGAGAAACAAAGCGATGTCTGAGGCGAAACTTAGTTTTTTCTTGGGAAATAGCTAATAATGCTAATTCTCCCAAGGCGCGATTTAACTGCTGTCGCTGGCTGGAAGTTGTGGGAAAGCGATCCTGTTTCCATTCGTAGATTGACTCTACAAACTGTTCGTACAACATCGCTTTGGTAGTTGCTAATCTTCCCTGGGCTAATCCCCAGGTACGACATAATAAAGCTAACCTGAGGGGATTTTTTACCGCATCTTTTAGCCGTCGCCGTTCTGGTTGATTTAACTCTGCTTGTAAACTTTCACCACAAGCGGGATTATCTTGAAACCAATGCTGAATAAATTCTCCTACTTGGTTGGATGCAGATTTAGAACCGAAGGAAAATTCTGTGCCATAGCTAAAATTTAAGTTGCGGTAGACTTTAAAAGCTTGCAGTGCATTTTTACCGCCATCCCAAACATTCAGCCGACAAGTCAAAATTATCCTGGCATCTGCAACCCAACCTGTCAAAAAACTCGCAATTTTCGTTAAAGCTTGGCTAGATTCCAAAGCCATTTCATCGACAGCATCTAAAAGTAACCAAACTCGCCCTTGGTTAAACTGTTCGCAAAATGCTTCTTCAACTTCCTCCGAGACGCGCAGCTTGCGAAGTGCAGTAGGTAGCCAATCTTGAATTAAGTATTGTTCTAAAGTTTTACCTTGTAAATCTGCCAAAGAAACCCAGACAGGTAAATCTTCAGTATTATCTAAAATCCATGCGGCAATTTTTTGCAACAATGTAGTTTTTCCCGCCCCTGGTTCTCCTAAAATCGCGATGCGCTGGCTATCTTGCGCCCCTAATAATTGTTGAATAAATTCATCAGGGTTAAAACTCTGAGTCATTTCCGAATCTTCCGGTTCATATAACCGCGAACCATCTTGAGGCGTGACATCGCCACCTTGACGCAGACGTTGTTTGCGTTCCACTAAACCCAGGGGAACATAAACCTGATTTAATTCAAAACTCACACCATCAGCACTCGTCAGCGGATTTGTAGTCAAGCGTTGGTGATTTTGCGCCGTTAAAGCATCACGACAAAGTTGCTTCCAGTCGGGGGATGAGGATGAGGATGAGGGGGATGAGGGAGGTGAGGGAGATGAGGGAGATAAGGGAGATGAGGGAGATAAGGGAGATGGGGGAGAATTTGCTTCTCCTTGTCCCCTTGTCACTTGCTTCGATTTCTCCGGGCGGCGGCTTTCCCAGTGGATATCAAATTTTTGTAAATTGGCGGCTATGTCTTGGCGATCGCACCATAAATTGAGAGTAAAGTGCCAAGTTTCTGAACCGCTACGAGATGGGCGATTATCTTCTAAGATTTCTAAGAAATCTGTAAACCGTTTTAAAGCTTCTTTAATTTGTTCGGCGTTTAATTGTCCTTCACCTGCTGCCAAATTTGTTAATGTTTGTAAAAATCTCACTTTCGTTCTGACAACTAGGCGATTCTCAGACAGCCAGCGAGTTTGGATTTGGGAACGGAGAGCATCCAAACTCGCTTCATCACTACAGTCTAGGGCATCGTTAGCATAAGCTAATAATACCTCTAACAAGCGGCGCGATCGCTTTTTTGCTTCGGGGCCATAACTCGCTCTTGCCATCGCTGTAGTTGTAGAACTGGACAACGTTACCGGGAATTATCCAAGTTTAACAACTTCCGCACTGGGTATTTAGTTAGTAGGGGGAAGGGGGAAGGGGAAACGGTGAAGGGGGAAAGGGGAAGGGGGAAAGAAAAGAAAATTCTCTACCAATTACCCAATCCCCAGTCCCCAATCCCCAGTCCCCAATCCCCAGTCCCCAGCACGACAAAGTTCGGGGATTCCCCTAGCTTCTCAACTTCCCCTAGCGTTCTCAGCCTTGTTTTATCAGCATTTCCAGCTTTTGAGGCTATATTGGCTTAGGGGAAATTCCCTCGCATATTCTTAAGACATAGATGAAGCACCTAAAAGTTTAAATATCAGTCAGCCAATATGTTAAAACTTACCTACACCGAAGACAGCTTTAGCTTAGAACATCTGGAAACCTCATTAGAAAATTGGGTAAATCAAAGAGTTACACTATCTTTGCATTCTGCAAATAATATTTACATTGAATCTAGTCAAGCAGCATTTTTACTTCCTTGTGATTTATCTAATTTGGCAGAGTTAGAGAAATTAAATCAAGCAAATATTTTAGAAATTTGTCCTTGTGATGCTGATGCGGTGGAAGTTGTTCTCAAAGGTACTTGGATAGCATCTAATCAAGAGAGTGAAGTAGGTATTTTTGTGACTTCACTGGACAAATCTGCGGAATTATTACTTGAACAACTAGCGCAAACTAAACAATTTTGTTACGCTTAATTTTCAAGTTTTTCAGTCTTGCTGTTCGCGGGACTTTGGTGCGACTTCCGAACCCGAACTTTGAATTCGTCCTAGCCAGTCGCGCCGCCTTTCCCCGGACAGCACCCTATAATTCGTAATTCGTAATTCGTAATTCGTAATTCGTAATTAAAAAAATTTATAAAACTTTTCAGTCTTGCTGTTCGCGGGACTTGAGTATGACTTCCGTTCCAACCTGTTAAGTTGATAAACCTAGTCATGCTAATCTTTCCCCGAACAGCACCATAAATACAGCAGATTAGATTTTTATAAGGTACAGCAACTAATTGAAAAAAGTAATGAGTAATAAGTAGTAAGTAATAAGTAAATTTCCTACTCATTACTCATTACTCATTACTCATTACTCATTACTCATTACTCAATTTATATGGTTACTAATAATAACCGCGTTGAGCAGGTGGCGCGGGAAGATTTGGTGATGTTTATTAATGCTTGTCTGGCTTGTACGGGACAGCGAGAATTTTATGATGATGCTTATGGACAAAGAGTATCAATTGATTTTTTACA
Source organism: Nostoc carneum NIES-2107 (assembly GCA_002368155.1). Classification (GTDB taxonomy): domain Bacteria; phylum Cyanobacteriota; class Cyanobacteriia; order Cyanobacteriales; family Nostocaceae; genus Aulosira; species Aulosira carnea. The sequence goes on along the minus strand of AP018181.1, from coordinate 299,995 downwards.
TGATTATATTTTGGGGAATTATCGCTTACTTTATGCTCGTTCTTTGGCGGCGGGGATTAATCATTTTAATCAGGCACAGATTATTTTGAAATTGCTGGCGACGGGAAAGGATACGTTACCACAACATAAGGAAGAGGAGGGTGCATTAATTGCTCATGCGCTCAATGCTTTACCACCGCAACGTGCTTGGGGAGTGTTGCAGCAGTTGCGTCAACGGCGAATTAACAACCGTCGAAGTCGCGCGATCGCACGGGATTATTTACAACAGCGAGGCGATATAAGTTTCCATGCTGTGAAGTATCGTCCCAAGGTAAGAGCGATCGCATCTCACGCACATTTGAAACTTCAGGGTGAATTGGGTACTTTTCTGTTCCGTAATTGGAAACAAAAGGTGTATGAAACTGAATTATTCGAGAAGTTTCGTCAAGCACATTTTAGCGAACAGGCTATTTATGACTTACCTTTCACTGTGGCTGAGGGATTGGCTGTAAAGCACAAAGTTAAACGGGATGTGTTTTTAACCCGCATCCAACAGCAGATGACTGTAGGTGAAAAGTTGCGCTTCCAAGGTGCGGCGGAACGTACTGAAAAGGTGGAAATCGACTTAGATTTGGGAAAGTTACCCTTAACTAAGTTGGCGTTGTATATTTTATCTTTGCCATTGGAAAGGAGAAAAGAGCAAAGGGAGATTTTTCACCAAGCCTTAGAGCGATCGGCGCGTTCAGTGCTAAAAAAAGCACCGTTGAAACTGGGAAAAGTGGCAGCAGTTTTAGATTGTAGCTACTCTAGCTCAGGTTCTAGCGAAAAACGTCGCCGTCCTTTGGGTGTAGCTGTTGCTACTCACTATTTATTGCAAGCCGCATCACAGGAATATCGAGCTTTTTGGACGGTACCCGTAGAAGATGCTTTGCAAGTCCGTCCACATGGACAAACTGACTTAGCTACACCTCTATTAGCCGCCTTGGGTTCTGGTGCAGATTTAGTTGTGATTGTCTCCGATGGTTGCGATAACTATCCCCCCAATGGTGCGGCGGAAGTGTTGCGGATATTTAGAGCTAAGTTAGATCCAAAAAGAAGAACTTCCATTATTCATTGCAATCCGGTGTTTAATTCTGAGGATTTTTCCTTGCGAAATCTCAGCGCCAGCATCCCGACAGTGGGATTGCGCGATGCAGAAGACTTACCAACCATGTTAGGATTTGCACGCTTCGCTGATGGTTCTGCACCTTTGTCAGAATTAGAAGCATATTTGGCTGAACGAGTGCAACAAATGTTGAAATGGGCATAGGGGATGGGGCATTGGGCATGGGGCATTGGGCATGGGGGATGGAGTTTCCCGCTGTTTTCATGAAGGTTGCAGCTTTGAAGGTGGGAGTTGCGGCTTTGATGTCGGAATTTGCGGTTTTTAGCTTGAACGTTGCACCTTTGAGGCTGAAGGTTGCGGTTTTGATGTCGGAATTTGCGGCTTTGAGCTTGAACGTTGCACCTTTGAGGCTGGAAGTTGCGGCTTTGAGCTTAAATGTTGCACCTTTGAGGCTGAAGATTGCGGCTTTTTTGTCTCACGCAGAGGCGCAGAGGCGCAAAGAAGAGGAGAGTAGGGTGTGTTGTCGCGTAGCGCAACGCACCACCCACCATCTCAAGTACTTCACTCTACACCATCACACCAGTTTTTCCCCTTCCCCCTTCCCCCTTCCCCTTTCCCCATTACCCCTTCCCCCTTCTCCTTTCCCTTTAATCTTATGGCTACCAAACAGAAATTATTAACAGATATATCCTTAAAAGGATTGGAAATTGCACCATCCCAGATACGCGGTGCAGTGCGGATTGTCCCTTTATTGCGTCGTCAGGTGCGCGGAGACTTTCGTTTAGTGCGGCGTGATTATCATGAAGACATAACGGTGGTTTCCTTAGCAGGTAGAATCACAGTACCAGAGATGCAATATTACTCCTATATACCTCACGGCTTGGTGCTTTCTTGGAGTGATGACGGTAGCCCCATCGCCGCTTTTGGTGGACAGATGTTCAAGCCGGATGGAAAGCGTTTAGACTGTGGTTGTGCAAGTGTGCGGTTGATGCATCGCATGGCGAAGCGGGAGACTAAGAATCAACTGCGATTGTTACCTCTGCATTTGGCTATGGAAGGTTTTCTGTCGCTATTTTTTTCTGGGCCGGATATTGCTTGGAGTGAGTATTCTAAGTATGCTCTGTCTCATGGGCTGGGTTCACGCTATGAAATGTCCTTCAGTGGACGTTATATCGCGGGATTAGAAGATGCTTTGCGGGTATTTGAGATTCATCCGCGTCAGGTTGGGGTGTTGGTATTTGTAGCTGAGACTTTAGCATCGGCTTTTGTAGTTCCTACCCCAGAAGACTATCGTGCTTTGCATACAAGCTTACTAGAGGACTTCTACGGCGAGTTAATTTACGAATACAGCATGATGTTCGACAAGCCATTTCCGATGGATTTGTCTGTAGATGATGCTAAAATTAACAGCTTGGCAGATTTGAGAAATGCGATCGCCAATATGCGATCCGATTGGGCTGCTTTTCAAGGCTTCATGGCGGAAGCATTGCTGCAACGTCCCCTAAATTCCCAGCGAGTGTATACAATGGGGCCGTTTGTACTGCAACGCTTTATCACTAGTCTGCTTCCCAAGGAAGAAAACCATATTGGCGAAGCCATTATTCGCGAAGATGGCGAACTCGAATATCTCAAAACCTATCGCCTTTCCGCCGCCCAAACCCGCCGTGTCTATTTACTCAGCCAGCTACACTTCTACAACTGGAACATAGACGCAACCGCCACAGCCTTAGGTAACACCCGCGAAGAATTCGTCACTCGCCTAGAAACCGCCGGCTTTGGCTACTTACTCAATCAACAAGTGCGAGACGCAGCTAGGAAAAAGCGGAAGAAATGAGGGTTGTCAATTGGTAATGGGTAATTGGTAATTGGTAATTGGAATCAGCAATTTCCCCCCTGTTTCCTTTCCCCCTTCCCCTTTCCCCTTTCCCCAATCCCCATTACGCACATTGCGAAATTCCCGCTAAATCAGCAACCGCTACTGCTAATAAATCTAAGTTAATGGGCTTGTGGAGATATCTTTGATAACCTGCTACATATGCATTTCTGCGATCGTCATCCGTGATGTATGCGCTAAGTGCGATCGCAGGGGTTCTTCTCCCTGTCTGTGCGTCAAGTTTTCTGACTTTTTTGATGAGAGAATAGCCATCTTCATCTGGTAAGCAAATATCACTAATCAGAATATCTGGTGGGAAGGATGACATGATTTCTATAGCCTGTTTTACTGATGTGGCGGTCTTGACTTCTGCCCCTTCTAATTCAAACAAAATGCCCAAAAGTTTAATAGTATCAGGATCGTCATCCACAATTACTAATCTGAGACCCTGAAATGAAATAGGTTTCTTATACATAATTCGACCTAGTTAAGTAGAAAAACTGGGATTAGCAACTGCCTGAAAGTTACGTGCTGAACTATATATGATTTCTCGTGCCACTCATATAAAGAGTAATAAAGTTACATCATGTCGTCTGTCCGGTTTCGCACATAAGAATGTAAATATATTTATTTGTATATTTATGTATATTTATCTATTTTCTTAATATGACGATTTTCCTAATAATCGCGTAAATTCGTCTTTTATTACTCGATAACACTCACAAGAAGTTGCTTCTAAAGCCTTTCTATCTAAAATGCTAATATGTCCGCGATTGTAGCTGATGATCCCTGATTGGCTCAGAATACCAGCCGCGACACTGACACCAGAACGCCTGACACCTAGCATTTGGGCGATAAATTCTTGGGTTAAAGGAAACTCTTGCGATTGTCTGCGATCGGCAATTTTTAGCAGCCACCTGGCTAGGCGCTTGTCTAAACTATGGAGACGGTTACAAGCAGCGCCTTGTGCGAATTCTGTTAATACAGCTTGTACGTAGCGTAGTAGCAGGTGTTGTAAAGGGCCACATTGGTCAAACTCTGCCTTGAGTATATCTGCGTCAATTCGCATAGCCTCGCCGGGAACTTGCACTATTGCTCGCATTGATGAAATATTGTCTCCCAAAATTACAGGTAGACCTACCATACCTTCTTGACTTACTAAGGCTACTTCGACTGTTGCACCATCATCCATAGTGGCGAGTAGAGAAATTACTGCATGATGAGGAAAATAGACATACTCGATTGGTTCTGCTACTTCGCAAATAACTTCCTGAGTTGGGAGAGAAACTAACTTAAAGTGAGAAGCAAGGCGTTCATATATATCGGCTGGTAAAGCCCCAAGTAGCTGATTTTCCGGCTGCATTAGAGGTTTATTTGTTATTAACATTAGTTATCTCCTCAATTCTATTGCTTATAGAAAATCAACCGATAAGTAATAGAAAAATTAAGAACTTTTTTCTAATGTCACGAGATTTATTTGGCAAAAGAAGTCCTACCAAATATTCAGGTATGTCGGTCTGAATCCGTTGAGATGATTATGACATAACTAAAAATTATTTAACATCAAAAACGCTATTAATTATCAAAAGTTTATTTATTTTTATTTTATAAAATACTTTAATGATTCATTTGCTTTAATTATAAAAAATAGCTCATTTCATCTATATAAAACATATTATCTGCAAATAATCAATCACACTACTGATAGAAATTATCTAATAAATATAAATGTTTTTAACGAAGATATGTTGTGTAAATCACAATGATAACTGTCCTGCCTATACAGGCATAAACTGCGCTTTACCAAAAAGTGTTGTATATCCCTATTACTATAGACAATACCAATTCAAATAATGTTTGCGACACATCAATATATTCTAGAGGGCCGGCGTGCCGTGCCCCTACAATCTGTTGCATTCTTTTTCCAATTGGTATTACTCAACAAAAAAACCGAAAAACCGAACAATAATTTTGGAGGGGGTTTGGGGGAGAATCCCCCAATTCTTCTGGCTTCTTGAATCAGTGATACCAAATCAAATAATGTTTACAACACATCAATATATTCTAGAGGGCACGGCGTGCCATGCCCCTACAATCTGTCACATTCTTTTTTCCAATTGGTATAAACTTCCCAGATTGGAGAACTTGGAGCAAGTACTAAGAACACAAAATTTTTGTGTCCTTATCAATAATCAATATGATATTAAATAACTGAGTACAGGCTTTTTGTACTCACTCATGTATTTTAAAAGGATTCACGCAGCTGGCACAGTGATCCTCTGGCATAAGAGTCAAGAGTCAAGAGTCAAGGGTCAAAAATTTAGGTTTTTTGGACTCTTGACATTTGAACGCCAGTTCACTCAACGGAGGGAACCTCCCTTCGGGTTCGCCAGTCGCCTGCGGAGGGAAACCCTCCTGCAGCGCTGGTCTCACCGCACGTGACTGGCTCCCCTGGACAAACCTAAACGCAAAAAATATGACACTTGCGTAAGTCTATTTAAATTCGCTTGGCAAAGACTTGATTAATCAAGCTCAATTACAACTTTGCCAAAGTGTGAAGCACTTTTAACATAACGGTAAGCTTCCTTCGCTTGGGTAAAAGGGAAAATTCGATCAATCACTGGCTGTAATTGCGAATCTTGTATTACCTGATTCATCGCCTCAAACATTTTGCGACTACCAACATAAATACCTTGCAGTGTTATGCTCTTGAAAAGTATGGGCATGGGGTCAATTTCATTTCCTCTCCCTGAGAGTACGCCTATTAAGCTGACACGTCCCCCAACCCTAACAGCTTGTAAAGATTTAGGTAATGTACCTGCACCACCTACTTCTACTACATGATCTACACCTATGCGATCGGTCATTGCAAAGACTTGCTTTTCCCAATCTGGCGTTGTTTTATAGTTGATGGTTTGATCTGCACCCAAAACTAAAGCCTGTGCTAACTTATGATCGCTGCTAGAACTGAGGATAACTTTCGCACCAAATATTTTGGCAAACTGCAGCGCAAAAATCGATACTCCACCTGTACCCAGTAATAATACAGTATTGCCTTCCGTAATATTGCCTTTAGTAACTAGAGCGTGCCAAGCTGTAACTGCGGCACAGGGTAAAGTTGCACCTTGAGCATAAGATATATGATTAGGTAATATTACTAAGCCATCTTGGTGTAGAACCACATATTCAGCCAGCATTCCATCGATACCACCGCCTAAGTCAGATTTCATTTTTTCTCTAGTTAAAGCGCCAGAAATCCAGTCTTGGAAGAAGATACCCGCGACGCGATCGCCTACTTTGACTCTTGTTACTCCTTCTCCGATGGCTACTACCTCCCCCGCACCGTCAGACATGGGAACCAGAGGATATTTCACCCCCGCACCATAAGCGCCTTCAGCGACTAGCAAGTCACGGTAATTTAAGGCTGTGGCTTTAATTTTAATCAAAACCTGTCCCGCACCTGGTTGGGGTTCTGGGCGATCTGTTAACATCAGTGCATCAATCCCCGCATTACTTTGAAGTACGTAGACTTTCATAAAATTCCTCCTAGAAAAAAATTATAAAAAAATTCAAACTGAGAAAATTTTGCGTAACTACTGCAAAAATACCTGTATATCAATATGACTGATTTAGTAAAAGGTAATAAGAAAATTCTCACTATGAATATTTCCTATCCTAAATTGGCGCTTCCTAAATTATCATTTGCACTCTTATTAAGCGCTGTCAGCCTTCCCTTTGCATCACAAATATTAGCTCAAATGAAACAGCGTCGCGAACAGCAACAGCAAAAATTAGAAGCACGAATTAGTGCTCTGGAATATTTGATAGAAGAAGATATTACTGGGGAACAGACTGAAGAAGTAATTTCCGAACTTCACCAAATTTTACAAACTACCCAGAAATTGGCTAATCCAGAATTTACTTTATCCTTACTCAATAGAATTATCAATACTTACGATATTCAAGATTGGTTGTTAGGAAGATTAATTAACAGAGTGAAACCCCACCAGAAACAGCAAGCAACAAAGTTATTGATGTTAGTGGTGCAGCTCACGCAGAGTGTCAACCAGGGTTACAATTTTGAAAAAACCATAATTTTAACCAAGATTGCTAATTATAGCCAAAGAATTGGCGAACAAAAACTAGCTTTGCAATTGTTGACAACAGCATTAAAAACTAGCCAGCTAATTCCTGGTGCAGAATTTCAAGCTAAGGCATTATTACCAATAGCGCAAGCATATCTGGCTTTCAAGCAAACTACGCAAGCAGAAGAAATTTTATCAAATGCACTGCAAATTGCTCGGCAAATTGAGTCTGAAGATCCAACGGCTCAAAGTATTCCTCTAGAGGCTATTGCTCTTACTTATATTAAACTAGGTAAAATTGATATCGCCTTAGAAATTGCTGTATCAATCTCTTACCTTTACTATCGTTCTCATGTAATTTCTGAGGTAGTGCGGTATTTCGTCAAAACAAATCAATTAGAAGCAGCACTAAAACTAGCTCAAAAGCTAGAAATATCAGAGATGAAAAGCGCAAGACTGCGAGAAATTGCCCTGATATATGTTGATCAAGGAGAACAAGAATTAGCCAATCAGGTATTTGCTACAGCACTGACAGCATTTACTGCTGCAGAAGAAGAAGCTAAAGGAATTTTTATTCAATCCTATGCCAAAGCTGGGCAGTTGGATGCAGCTTATTTAGCAGTTCCACAGCTACAAAATCCAGAAGTATTAGCACTAACTTTAGCCATCATCGCTATTGAATACCTGAAATTTGGCAAGATAGAAATCGCTGAGGAAATTATGCCTCAGATTATTCCCTTAATTCAAACTGTAGAAGCTGTCGAGCCAATGGGCAGCGTACCCAGCATCTTATCCAACGCCCTGGAAACACAACAATATAAGCTGGCGTTTGAGATAATTCTAAATGCGAACCATCCCAATTTTTTAAATAAGGCAATTTGGATTTTACAAATTGGTAATGCAGCAATTCAGGCAGGAGAAATAGAAATAACATTAAAGTTTGCTCAGAGTTTAGAGCCTAGCAATATTGAGCAACGCAATCAGTTATTGCAGAAAATAGCCTTAATCTATGGACAAAATCAACAAATAGAAAATGCCCTCACCTTAGTCCCACAAATTGATAATTCTGGGAGCTTACCCTATCAGATTGAAACTTTAGTATTAATTGCGACTGCTAACGGTAAAACTGAGTCAACCGAGCAACTATTTACACAGGCGATCGCAGCTGCGAGAAAATTAGCACCACAATCCCAGATTTTAGCTTTAGCTATCATTGCGCGAGAACATTTGCACATTGGCAATCAACAGCAAGCAGATGCACTGTTAGCTGAAGCAATACAGTTAGCTAAAACCGCAGAAGATGCAACTGTGCGCGAGTCTAACTTGCTGAAAATAGAAGAATTGTTGATGACAGCGAAACAATATCTTGCTGCTTTGCAAGTTATGCAAGCTCATCCCACAGAAACACAAGATAATAAATTAAATGGATTAGCTTTATCGCTGGTTGAAACTGGCTATGAACAAATTGATGTAGTCAATAAAATTTACCAACAAATCAAAACTCCAGAAATTAAAACTACAGGGTTAATCAACGTCGCAGAAACCTACATCCACGCCCAAAAAATTCGTTTAGCCTCCGAAATACTTGACTTCGCCTTTGCAGCAGCCAAAACAATTCCCGGCCCCGAATCTCGTGTTTTAGAATTCGGCTCGCTTCCAGATGGTTCACCCAGTACCATTATTGAAGATGAGCAAGATAGAGGTAGTTCTTTAGAAAAAATAGCCCTGCTCAAAGCCTTAATTGGATACTATCAACAAGCTTTAAAAATTGCTCAAATTCTGGAAGATAAAACAACTCGTGATCAGTTGATTAAAAAACTGGCTGAATATAAAAGGTGATTGGGGGTTGTCATTTGTTATTTGTCATTTGTCATTTGTCATTTGGTAATGGGAATTGAAAATTTCTCCTCTGCTTCCTCATCTCCCTCATCCCCAATCCCCAGTCCCCAATCCCCAATCCCCAATCCCCAATCCCCAATCCCCAATCCCCAGTCCCCAATCCCCAATCCCCAGTCCCCAATCCCCAGTCCCCAATCCCTACTCCCTAATCCCTAATGCTTTGGTGATGCGATCGCTCGTCACTTGCAAATGGGCTAACGTGGAAATATCAATGTTTTCGCCCAAGTCTTTCAGCCTGTTTTCAATTGCGGTTTGCAGTTGACGCAATTCATACCAAGCTAGTGTGCGTCCGTCTTCTGATGTGTTGGTATTTCGCAACATCATTTCTAGCAAGATGTTGAGATGTTCGCGTTGCAGGGAACGGCGCAGGCTAGAAATGGGTTTTGGTTCTGTGGGAGTGAAAATTTCTGTCCAGATACCTTGTTGTAAGGTTTCAAATAGTTCGGGAATGGAAAGGGCTTCTCCTGGCTGCGTTTTTAATTCTATATCTTGGAGGCGACTGAGGCGATCGCTATTGAGGAGCGATCGCAATACTCGACTTTGGAATTGTAAAATGCGATCGTGTAGGGGATAATCGAGGCGATCGTTCGGGATAGGATTTCCCCAATGTTGCCAGCGTGATGGTGCTAGCTGATTGAGTAATTGCGGTGAGAAGTTAAAAGCATCCTCAGCAAATACATATTCTTGCAATTTCGCTAAAGCTTGACGTTGTTTATCTAGGGAAACTGGTACAAACGCCCAGGAAGTTTCATCACCAGCATGAACACGCCGGAATGATTGCCCGCCAATATATTGAGAAACTAAGGTGGCGTTACGAAAATAATATCTGAGAACACGATTAAATAAGGCGCGCAGATTACTGTAGCTTTCTCCTGGGGAGAGATAACGCTGATCTAGGCGTTCCCACATCACACGGGCGTTATCCATTTGCCATTGGGAATATATTAGTACATCACTACTCATATCCCAGAGATTTGCTAGGGGGTTAATATCCCAAATATCTTCATCTGTAGCGTAGGATAATTCTGGCTGTGGTGAAGCTAAAGCAATCTTTTCTAAGAAGCTTTTTTCGGCTTCCGGTAGCATCGCATCAGTTGCGGCTTCCGGGTTGATTTTATAACCATACTCAATTGCCCATTCATCATAAGGGCCAATCATCCCAGGGAAATAATCACCTTGTTCTACACCCAGCGGTGCGATATTCACGGGTAAATAATCCATCACCGAACCCGCTAAACCTTTGCTATGGGTAATTTCGGTGTTATTTAATTCCTGGGGCGCTAACATGGTGCTGCCGTGAAAATTATGACGTAAACCCAGAGTATGCCCGACTTCATGGGCAATTAAAGAACGCAAATATTGCTGCACATATTCCTGCATGGCTGCGCTGGTTGGTGTTGTATCAGGTAACAATGACAACGCCAACGCCCCAATAGCGGCTTGATTTGTCGCTTCCCGTCCATAACAGAGTTCCGAATCTCTCTGAAAACCTGCGACATCACAACCATCTAATTTACTTTTGCTATTCCCTGACTCTGCATAGGCGCGATATTCTTGCTGAATAGAACGCACCATATTAGCATCGACAATAATATCTGCGTCCAGTATTTCCCCGGTAAATGGGTTAACACGGGTCGGCCCTTTGGCAAAACCTGCATCTAAAGAATTAAACCAGCGAATAGTGTTGTAACGCACATCTGCGGGTTGCCAATCAGCATTATCTGGCATTTGTCGCACTTCAATGGCGTTTTGGAATCCAGCTTTGGCGAAAGCTTGATTCCACATGAGAACACCTGCGCGGATTGCGTCACGATATTCTAGGGGTACAGCATTTTCAATCCAAAATACAATCGCCTGTTTCGGTGGTGATAAAGGTGCGTTGGGGTCTGATGGTTCTAGATGCCAACGATTGATATAACGGACAAATGGATCGTGACTATGATTGTGAGAAAAATCTTGGAATGCGGTAATAAAATATCCCACTCTATCATCAGCGATTCGGGGAATATAACCGTTATTTTCTGGTAGCTGGGAAAAACTATAATGTACTTTTAAAGAAAGTGCGCGGCTATCGGGTAAAGTAACTAAATTTGCACCTTCTGGTGAGTAAAAACCGTAAATAGAATCAATCTCGAGATTTTCCGGGAAGCTGTTAATATCGCCAAAATAAGACTTGCTAGGTTCTAAGCGGTAATCAGCTTGTAAAGAGTATTTCAATATCCCAGTTAAACCTGGAAAATCCTGCATGAGTAAGTCATCCAGGTTAATCAAAATATTCTTACTCCACGGATCAATAGTATCAATTGGCAATGCATAAAGCACCGAATCGCTAAAAGAACGGGAAAGCGATCGCTGTTCTGGTTCACCTTCTTCTGTACGAAATTTCACATTCCGCACGACGAAGTGCAAATTGTTATTGACTCTTCTGAAATAGAAGAGAAAATCAGTTAGGGGTAATCCACTATAAATCCCACTTTCCCCTAATCCCGATTCTAATGTGACTGTCGCTAAGTAATTTTTATTGAGTTGTTCTGGCTTAATTTCCCAATAAGTTCTGCCGTCTTCATGGCTGCGATAAAGGGTAAACAATCCCTCTAATTTCTCTGTGGCTTTAACTATCTCACGAAATCGCCGCAAATCTTCTCTTCTACTATCACTAAAAATATTGTCCGCACTGGCAATATTTTCCATAGCTGTGATTGCATGGAATGGCGGTACATCATTATTTGCAAGTTGATTGGCGGCTGCGTAATTAGTTCCTAATAACCAGTTATAGAGTAAAAAGATACAGATTACTAATTTCCTAATCCAGTATTTCATCCTTGAGTTTTCCAGATGCAGCGGTTCTGATATTGAGGAAAAAATGTGGATTTATGCGTCTTCTGTCAGCCTTGCCAATACTTCCCAAATCATTGCAACTACGCACTATGTAAATCCACCGTGATTAGACAAACTATTGTTTGTCACAAAGTAAAACAACTCCACGAACCGAAAAGTAGTTTGTCTTTTTAACTTTGTACGAGTTATCCATTTATAAGATGAAACTGCTGAGATAGCAAGTATTTACTTCTTTAGATAGAGAACGATTCCAACCAAAGATATAGGTTTTTTCCAACATTATCTTGTATTTAAAAGCAAAAAATGCCCAAAAATTGTATTTAGAGCTACATTTAAGCGCATCAAAGGTTGGCGATCGCAGATGCAATTAAGCTCTACAAGAGTTATTTATTTAGCAATGCTGGTCTATTTCTCAGTATTTTCACTATTAAGCATCGCCGTCATGTTTCCAATTGATGAATCAAACTGTAGTGCCCAGAACCCCGACTTCTTGAAGAAGTCGGGGTTCTAAATTAAGTAAATGAAATCTAAAAATATTCATCACTTCCATCTCTAAAACTTATTATCTAAAGCTTCAATGATAAACATTGATATTAATCAATGGTAATTACACGCTCATCAACAATAAATGTTTCTGATGACTTACTTTAGAAATAAACATTTTACTAATTCACTATTTTGTAGCAATTATATAAATAAGCACATTAACTAAAGAAAATATTTTTAGATAAATCACATGAACTTACTCACAAAAGCCCCACAAACGCTTGCTTCTCCCGGACTATTGACAATTGAAACTGTAGAAATTGCACCACAAACAACCGCTATTCGTTGTCTGGATTGGGATAGAGAACGCTTTGATATTGAATTTGGCTTACGTAATGGTACAACTTATAATTCTTTCTTAATTCAGGATGAAAAAGTTGCTTTAGTTGATACTTCTCATCGCAAATTTGAGCAATTGTATCTAGAATTGCTAACAGGAATCATTGACCCCACAAAAATAGATTACTTAATTGTCAGCCACACCGAACCCGATCATAGTGCTTTAGTTAAAGACATCTTACAACTCGCTCCCGATATCACCATTGTGGCAGCGAAGGTGGCAATTCAATTTCTGGAAAACATGATTCACCAGCCATTTAAATCCATTCAGGTGAAGAGTGGACAGCGTTTAGCATTAGGAAATAATCACGAATTAGAATTTATCTCTGCGCCTAACTTACATTGGCCTGACACAATTTTGACTTACGACCACAAAACAGGCATTCTCTACACCTGTGATGTATTTGGAATGCACTACTGCGACGATCACACCTATGATGAGAATTTTAATGTGATCGAAGATGATTTTAAATATTACTATGATTGTTTAATGGGGCCGAATGCCCGCTCTGTATTAGCAGCTTTAAAGCGGATTGAAAATTTAGCAATTGGTACAGTCGCCACCGGACACGGGCCTTTACTGAAAAACTATATTCCCGAATGGCTGGGACGGTATCAAAACTGGAGTTTAGAACAAGCAAAAACCGAGAAATTAGTGGCGCTATTTTATGCCGAAGATTACGGTTATAGCGAACATTTAGTAAGAACCATCGCGCATGGCTGCACCAGAACAGGTGTCGCAGTAGAATTAGTTGATATCAACAGCGCCGAACCGCAAGAAGTCCGGGAATTAGTAGGACAAGCGGCTGGGTTAATTATTAGTATGCCTGCTCAAAATGCAGTGAATGCTCAAGCGGCAATTAGCACAATTTTAGCGGCGGCTCATAATAAACAAAGCATTGGTTTATTAGAATCTGGTGGCGGCGAAGATGAACCTGTTTATCCCCTACGCAACAAATTTCAGGAATTAGGATTAACAGAAGCCTTCCCGCCAATTTTAGTCAAAGAAAATCCCACCGCTTCCCTAGAACAACTGTGTGATGAAGCGGGTACAGATATAGGGCAATGGTTAACCCGCGATCGCACCATCAAACAAATCAAATCCATCAACACAAATTTAGAGAAAGCCTTAGGCAGAATTAGCAACGGACTCTACATTATTACTGCCAAAAAAGGAGAAGTTCAAAGCGCCATGTTTGCTTCTTGGGTTACCCAAGCCAGCTTAAATCCCTTAGGAGTAGCGATCGCTGTCTCCAAAGACCGCGCTATTGAATCATTAATGCACGTAGGCGATCGCTTTGTCTTAAATGTTTTAGAAGAAGGCAATTATCAAGGCTTAATGAAACATTTCCTCAAGCGCTTTCCCCCAGGTGCAGACCGATTTGCCGGAGTCAAAACCTATCCAGCCACCAACGGCTCCCCCATTTTAGCTGAAGCCTTAGCCTACATGGAATGCGAAATCACCAGCCGCATCGATTGTGGCGACCATTGGATTATTTACAGCACAGTCCAAACCGGACGAGTTGCCAAAGTCAACGCCCTCACCGCCGTCCACCACCGCAAAATCGGTAATCATTACTAAATTTGGGCATGGGGCATGGGGCATAGGGCATGATTTATTTTTCCCTGTTCCCTATTCGCAAATTTTTGCAGAAGTTTATGGCAAAAAATGCCACAAAACTTGTGAAGACACCATTTTTCACGAGAAAAAAGCAGACAAAGCTGTAAAAATTCGACCCAAACTTATAAATGCTCGACTTTTCACGAGAAAAAAGCAGACAAAGCTGTAAAAATTCGACCCAAACTTATAAATGCTCGACTTTTTATGAGAAAAAAGCAGACAAAGCTGTAAAAATTCGACTCAAACTTATAAATGCTCGACTTTTTATATGGAAGAAGGCAGAATTCTCTTCTGCCATCTGCCCTCTGCCCTCTGCCTTCTTCAATTTATCTTGTCCCCAATCCCCAATCCCCCCAATATGTATCAGCCTGTTGAAAAGAACTCAATCCCCGCTTATGAAATCAATCGGGGGCGCATTCTGCGAACCTTGGAATTTATCCAAGACATGATTGTGATTTCCTTGTGCATGGGTTTATTTAGCTTCATGGTGATTCAAGTGAGAGATATGTTTTTCTCCTTGCTCCCTCCATTAGATTTCCATGTAGTCACAGCCGATATTCTGTTTTTACTGATCTTAGTTGAGTTATTCCGGCTGCTCATAATTTACCTCCAAGAACAACGCATTTCGATTGGTGTAGCCGTCGAAGTTTCCATTGTCTCAGCGTTAAGAGAAGTGATTGTCAAAGGCGTACTAGAAATTAGTTCCAGCCAAGTTTTAGCCACTTGTGCATTCTTACTGGTTTTGGGAGTACTACTTTTCTTACGAGTTTGGCTACCCCCAACATTTGAAGGCATCGATCCAGAACAAGAAGTATCTAAACGCTATCAACGCCTTCATAAAACGGAATTAGCGAACAGTAACGGACGTTAAGGCAAGGGGGCAGGGAGCAGGGAGCAGGGGGAGAAATAATTAATGATGCCCAATGCCCAATTACCCATTACCCATTACCCATTACCCATTACCCATTACCCATTACCAATTACCATGTCCACCGCCACCCTAACCCCCAACCGTTCTCGAGATGTTCAATTAGCTGAAATTGGTACAAATACGCTGATATTGCGATCGCGTACTTGGGAACGTCTTAAATTTGAGGTTGAATATTCCCGCCAAAAGGGAACTACAGCAAATTCTTATTTGATTCAAGCTGATCAAAAGGTCTTAATTGACCCTCCTGGTGAGTCTTTTACGGAGATTTTCTTAGCACAATTAGCACAACAATTAGACTTGACCACTCTTGATTACATTGTTCTCGGTCATGTCAACCCTAACCGTAGAGCCACTTTAAAGGTTTTACTCTCCCTAGCGACGCAAGTAACGTTAATTTGTTCTCGTGCAGCTGCGAATGCGCTCAAAACCGCTTTTCCAGAATGGGAATCTCGGATTCAAGCTGTGCGTTCAGAAGATACTCTCGATTTAGGACAAGGACATCTTCTATCATTTATCAGTGTTCCTACTCCCCACTGGGTTGATGGACTTTGTACTTACGATGCTGCAACCAAAATTCTTTACACAGACAAGTTTTTTGGCGCTCATATTTGTGAAGATGCTTTATTTGATGAAGATTGGAAAGCTTTAGACGCAGAACGTCGCTACTATTTTGATTGTCTTCATGCTCCCCAAGCTAAACAAGTAGAAGCTGCTTTAGATAAACTGGCAATTTTTGCTGCCAAATCTTACGCACCTGCACATGGCCCGGTTGTGCGTTACAGCCTCAGCCGTTTTAGCTACGATTATCGTCAATGGTGTCAAGGTCAAAAGTCTCAAGAGTTAAGCGTTGCTTTACTTTACGCCTCTGCTTATGGGAATACAGCGATTTTAGCTCAGGCGATCGCTCAAGGTTTAATTGAAAATGGCATTAATGTCGAATCCATCAACTGTGAACTAGCAGATGCGGCAGAAATTACCCGCGTTGTTGAAGCTTGCGATGGCTTAATTATAGGTTCGCCTACTTTAGGCGGTCACGCACCCACCCAAATTCAAACTGCTTTAGGAATAGTCTTAGCTTCGGGTGCGAAAACTAAGTTAGCTGGGGTGTTTGGTTCCTACGGTTGGAGTGGCGAGGCGATTGATTTAATCGAAAGTAAGCTTAAAGATGCCAATTATGGTTTAGGGTTTGAGACAATTCGCGTCCGCTTTAGCCCAACTCCCTATGTTTTACAGCAATGTCAAGATGCGGGTGCGACCTTTGCCCAAAACTTGAAGAAAACTAAGAAACTGCGGACTTCTCGCCTCGTAGCCACAGAAGCACAAGTAGACCGCACCGAACAAGCAGTAGGCAGAATTATTGGTTCTTTGTGCGTCGTTACAACTCACGATGGAGAAAATCACAAAGGTATTTTAACTTCTTGGGTATCCCAGGCAACTTTTAACCCCCCAGGAATTATGATTGCGATCGCTCAAGAGCAAAATGCTGATTTAATGCGTCATCCTGGTGACAAATTTGTGCTGAACATCCTCAAAGAAGGTAGAAATGTCCGGCGCTATTTTTCTCGTAACAGCAGTTTAGGCGAAAATCCCTTTGCAAATCTTCCTACCCAAACTGCTGAAAATGGCTGCTTAATTTTGAATGAAGCTTTAGCTTATTTAGAATGTACAGTTCAAAATCAACTAGAATGCGGCGACAGATATTTAATTTATGCCGTAGTTAATAGTGGAGAAGTATTAGAAAATGATGGCTTCACTGCCATTCAACATCGGAAATCTGGTAGTCAATATTAAATTGGGGATGGGGCATGGGGCATGGGGCATAGGGCATTGATTATTTCTCCCTCATCCCCCTCATCTCCCATCCCCCTCATCCCCCTCATCCCTGCTATTTACCAAATCTATGGTCTATATCATCTGCTTGAGAACCACCGCGAATAGAGTTAATTCTTAAAGAAGCTTTATCTTTAGAAAGGTTATAAGTTAAAGGCTTAGTTTTAGAGATTCTAGCTTCACCTTCTTTGGCTAAAGTTTGAGGTGGATATTTAATCATTAAAGCTTTAATAGCCTCAATTCTTTTAGGTACTGCTGGATGCCCAGAATCAGCTTCAGAACCAGGAATTTGAGATAGAACTTGCATAACTCGCAGACATCCTTCTGGATCAAAGCCAGCTTTTGCAGAAGCTATATAGCCAATTTCATCCGCTTCAAATTCTTGTTGTCTGTCTTGCTCAGCTATACGTTCTTCTAGTTCTTTTTTCTTTCTTTCAATAATTTCATTAATGCGTTTTTGTGAATCTGCTTGGCGTTGCACGCCTTGATTACCCAATACCGAACCTAAGAGGCCACCAACCGTTCCTCCTACTACACGATTCACTACAGCACCACCCACAACAGCCGCTGTGGACTCTTCATTTGCTGCTTTTTGTTCTCCTAAAACTTCTCTTTTGGCTTCTTCTTCTATTTTGGCAATTAACTCATTTTTTTGAGCTACACCAACTGCAATGTGACGTTTAGCATGGTGACCCATTTCGTGAGCAACTACACAAGCTAATGCTGAAGAATCACCAGCTAATTGGTCAAGAATACCATCATAGATAGCAATGAGATTGACATCCGTTGCAAATGCATTCACATCATATTTAGCAATAGTCACAACTCGCCAAGGTCGATTATCCAATTCATTGGCACGTGCAATTCTATCTATCACTCGATAAAGAGCATAAAAATCTTCAGGTAGTTGCTTTCTAGCTTGTTCGTAGTTGGAAGAGGATGTGGGCGCAGGTTTTTTTTGCGTGGCTGGTTTAGCTAATACTGGAAGTGTTGCAGACAACAAAAATAGGCACAAAGAACCACTAGTCAGGAGTTTGGTTTTCCAGTTGCTCATTATTTTCAGTATTGTGGTATTTGGAATTTATTTTATACAATAAGGAGATTATATACTTTAGCGCGCATTTTTGTAGATATACCGCCCGATAACGCCTTGTTTAGGCTGATATCGCTTCCTGCGCTGGTAATTTACATTAATAAAATCAATAATTTTTGTAAAAAAAGATATCTGTATACTTAAATAAATAGAGAGACTCTATAGAACTCATATTTGATTTTTGCAGTTCACGTAGGATGTATTGGCAGCGAGAGTACGGCATCAGTTAGCTGAGATTTTTTCAACCGATATTCTGGCTGCGATCGCACTCTGTTTTACTACTGGCTTAATCCCACCAGAAATACCAAACTTTTGTGTTGACTAACATAGCTGCTAAATTATTTAGCGTTTCTACACCTTGGTCTACAATATCAGAGCAGTACATATACTGTTCTTGAGCAAGGCGAAATGCATCTTCGCGATTTTGGGGAGGATGATTAACGCACATTTCTACTACATCATGGGTAATCCCAACTACTTCTGCACCATATTTCTGCTGCCAGTATTTCATCAGTCCCACGTGTATTGTTGGTAAAGGGCAATCATTCCAATTACCAAATTTTAGAAAAGCCGGAACTTGCCAACTCAATTTAGTAGGAATCATTGCTAATACTATATTTGGATGTGGTAGACGAGTCAAAATATTATAGGGAATTGTATATCTTTCTGGCTGTTCAGAAATTAAATCGTCCCATTCACCAATTTCTGCTTGGGTAAGTGGATCTAAAGTATGCTGCATTTCTACGCTGTTACTATCATCTGCCCATAAAGTTTCTCTTTCTTCCCTTTGCTGTTGTGCTTTATTATTCAGCCACTCATCTATATTAAAAGTATCTGCTTGAGTGATGATTTCAGCAACAGTTAAGGCTTGATAAATCGAGGAATCTTGGTTGTAGAATTTAAGTGTTTCTAGATGAGATTCAACTTCATCTCGATTTCCTAGCAACAAAGGATAATGTTCCGTCTCATCTACAAGCTGACGAAGTTGTTGCCAATACTTTATCGCCTCAGCACCAGCAAATGTCAAGCCATATATTTGCTGTGAGTCAACATTCCACAGTACTTCTAGAGTATCTGATTTAATACTATGTTGAGCTAATATTGATTGTAACTGGCTTTGATTGATAACCATATATTGTGTATCAGCACCTTGTTTGATTTATGTGATGCTCAAATTCAAACTATTCCCAGACGGAGGTAAAAGCCAAAAATACTATCTATCAATTAATACCAGGTTAAAAAAATATTGCAATACACCAAATCATTTATTTGTTGTAAATATTATTTAAGAATATAGATAATTCGCAATTATTTTTAATAAATTTCTACAAATAAAAAAAAGAATGTAGCAGATTGTAGGGGCAAGGCACTGCCTTGCCCTCTAGAATTGATATGTCGCAACCATTATTTGACTTGGTATTAGATGTGTATTAGCTTAACAATTCAAAGCCCAAAATTAAAAAGGTTTGATGCTAATTGATATCAGGATTGACTATAGGAAATTAGTCTAAACCTCCGGCTTATTATTAATAGCAATAAAGGCACAACAATGTTGTGCCCTACAAAGTGTGATATCGCCAAGATAACTGCTAATACTTGTCGGTTAAGGGGAAAAGGGGCAAGAAAAAACCTTTAACCCTGACCCTTTCACCTTTTCCCCAAACCAAATTCCGAGTTGAAAATCCTTAACCGAGCAGTATTGAGATAACTGCTATCTTACAATTTTAGGCAGCGAGTTTTTCCTCAAGTGGTTTAAAGGTCTTTTTGGTTGCGCCACAAATTGGACAACGCCAATCATCAGGGATATCTTCAAAAGCTGTACCAGGCGCAATTCCAGAATCAGGATCGCCAGCAACAGGATCGTAAATCATGCTGCATTGTCTGCAAATCCATTTCCGAGTTTTTGGATCTTCACCTGCAACTCTGGTTGCTGCTTGTCCACCGTTTAATACTTCTAAAGCTTCCGCATATCGATCTGCGTGGTAATTTTCGATGAACTTTAGCAAACCAAAACGATGGGCTGCTTCACGAAATGTGGTAGCGTGTTCGCTAGATTCTTTTGCTTGTTTAAGAAATTCTTCTGCTGCAGGATTGTCGCGATCGCGTTGAGCAGCTGAGGCGAATTCTGGATACATTGTAGTGTATTCATAGGTTTCGCCTTCAATTGCTAAAGATAAACAACGAGAGATAATTTCTCGCTTTTGTTCGTCAGTTAACGCCGCTGGATCTTGAACAACTAGTTCTGGATGTAGCAAAACAAAATGTGCAAAAGCGTGTTCTGTTTCTTGATCTGCTGTTTCTTTAAAAAGTTTCGCTATGTCTGTAAACCCAAGTTTACGCGCCACATCAGCAAAAAACAGATACTTTCTATTTGCCATCGATTCGCCACCGAAGGCAGCTTCTAAGTTTTGAAGTGTAGTAAAGTTGGATAAATCCATAATTGTTAGGATGTTGCGGAATGACATTTCGTGGGTAAAACAGAAGCCAAAAGTCAGTGAATTAACTGATATACATAAGCGTTGTCAACGTTTTCATACAATGTTTTTTAGCTTATATTCACTCACCTATTTGGTTAGCTGCCATAGACATTATATTGGGTGTTTGCTGTTTGGCGTTTGGCATTAGTCATTTGTTAAGAGTCCTCAGGGAAGATGATTTTCTCCTTTCTCTTTAGCTAAGTAAATAATTGTTAGATCATGCAATTCCGCCATTGACGCGAATATTTTGCCCTGTAATCCATCGGGCTTCATCGCTAGCTAAAAATGCTACTACATCAGCGATTTCTTGCACATCTCCCAATTTTCCTAAAGCGGCCATTTGGGCTAAACGGTTGATTTGTTCATCACTTTTACCATCGCGGAAAAGTTCTGTATCTGTGGGGCCTGGAGAAACGGCGTTAACTGTAATTTTCTTTGCACCCAGTTCTTTGGCTAATACTCGCGTGATTTGTTCTACAGCGCCTTTAGTAGCGACATAAGCGCTGTAAGTTGGTAACATCAGGGCTGTAGTTGAGGAAGAGAAGTTAATAATCCGTCCTCCCTCTGTCAGCTTTTGGGCGGCTTGTTGACAAGCAAAAAATGTACCTTTGACGTTGACAGCAAAGATTTTATCAAAATCGGCTTCTGTGATTTCCGTTATGGGCTTGTAAACAATACTGCCAGCATTATTCACCAAAATATCGACCTTACCAAATTTGGCAATAGCTTGAGCGAAGAGCCGCTCAATTTCAGCTACTTGGCTAATATCTGCTTGGATAGCGATGGCTTGTCCTCCGTGCTGAGTAATTTCAGCTACAACTTCTTCGGCTTTGGCGGTATTACCTGCATAGTTGACAACAACTGATGCACCCTTACTAGCTAACTTGAGTGCGATCGCTTTTCCAATACCCCGCGATGCACCAGTGATAATTGCAACTTTTCCTGTTAAAGGTGGCATAATTCAAAATTAAGAGATTTTGACAGAATCTGGATGCGTTACGCTATCGCTAACGCATCCTACGTGAACTCTTTGCCCCCCTGATCCCCTTGCTTAGCCTCCGTGGTGACTTGTGTAAGTTACTTTGCCATCCTGGGTAGAGTCTGGTAATTGTGGGTGCTGAGGATGGCGGCGGAAGCGATCGCGAATTTTGCCAATGACGATGTATAAAATTGGCACTACGAACAAACTCAACAGAGTAGAAACAATCATCCCACCAGCCACAGCGGTACCTAGTGATTTTCTGCTGGCTGCACCTGCGCCTACAGGATTGACTAACGGCCAAATCCCTAAAATAAAGGATAAGGAAGTCATCAAAATTGGTCGTAAGCGCTCTTGAGATGCTTGAATAGCTGCTTTGGTGAGTGAAAGCCCCTGTTCTCGCAGCTGGTTGGCAAATTCTACAATCAAAATCGCGTTTTTACTGGCTAAACCAATCAGCATCACTAAACCAACTTGGCAGAACACATCGTTGGGTAGACCACGCATCGACTGCGCTAACAGTGCGCCTAAAATAGCTAGGGGTACTGCCAGCATAATAATCAACGGATCAACGTAGTTCTCGTATTGAGCAGCCAATACTAAAAAGACAAACACCAAGCCCAAGATAAAGATGATTGGTGCTTGACCGCCAGATTCTTGTTCTTCAGCCGCGATTCCTGACCATTCGTAGCCCATACTCGCTGGTAGAACCTGCTTTGCTAGTTGTTCCATTGCTGTGGTTGCTTGTCCAGAACTATAACCTGGGGCGGCTGAACCGTTAATTTCAATCGAACGGAACAAGTTATAGTGGTTGATTGTTTGCGCGCCAGTAGTGGAAGTGACTTTGACTAAATTGCTCAAAGCAATCATCTGATTGTTGTCAGAGCGAACGTACAACTTGCCAATATCTTCAGGATTGGAGCGAAATTGCGCGTCTGCTTGCACATAGACTCGATAAGTTCGCTGGAGCAAATTAAAGTCATTGACATACCGCGAACCCAAGTAACTTTGCAAGGTATTAAAAACCTCGTCTACGGGAACTTGCAAGGCTTTGGCTTTGTTGCGGTTGACTTCAATCAGCATTTGCGGCGTATTGGCGTTAAATGTGCTAAATACGGCTTGTAATCCTGGTGTCTGATTACCACGTTGAAGTAACTGACCCATGACTTCCAAGAGAGTATTTAAACCACTGTTCCCGGCTCTATCTTGTAGCTGGAATTGGAAGCCCCCAAAACTGCCTAAACCTTGAATAGATGGTGGGTTCACTGGAAAGATTCGAGCTTCTGGAATGGCGGATAGAACTCCTGCTAACTTACCAATGATTGCTTCTGCTGACTGTCCTGGTTCGTGACGTTCTTCCCAAGGTTTAAGGGTAGTGAAAATCGCCCCACTATTAGCAGAGTTCCCGCTAAAACCAAAACCACCGATCGCAAACGTACCTGTAACTTCTGGTAATTTGAGAATTTCTTTTTCTACCTGAGCCATCACTTTACTTGTGTAGTTCAGGGAAACGCCTTCTGGCCCTTGAATGATGGTGATGAAATAGCCTTGGTCATCGTCGGGGATAAATGCTGTGGGTACGCGGGTGTAAAGCCAAGCTGTCAAACCCAAGGAGATGACAAATAACAGAACAACGATCGCTTTTAACTTATTCAAACGAAATAGCGATCGCTCATAGCCTCGGCGCATCCAATCAAGAAAGCGGTTAATCCGCTCAAAAATCCAACCTAACCAACCACGGGGTTTTTGTCCGCGACGCAGCAACAAAGCCGAAAGTGCAGGAGTTAGAGTTAAGGCTAAAAAGGTAGAAATCGCCATCGAAAAGGCGATTGTCAGCGCAAATTGTTTATATATCTGTCCTGTCGAGCCTGGGAAAAAGGCAACGGGGACAAATACAGCCATTAGAACTAAAGAGGTGGCAATTACTGCCCCAAATAACTCCTTCATGGATTCAGACGCAGCCTGACGAGGTGACATCCCCTCATCCTCAATTAAGCGAGAGATATTCTCTACCACGATGATTGCGTCATCCACCACCAAACCTGTAGCGAGGGTTAAACCAAACATGGTGAGGGTGTTGATAGAAAATCCAAACACTTTGATAAAGGCAAATGTCCCTACCAAAGTCAGAGGAATCACAATCACCGGAATCAAGGTAGTGCGCCAGTCTTGTAAGAAAAGGAAAATTACCAAGACTACAAGCGCGATCGCTTCTATCAGTGTCTTAACCACCTCTGCCAAGGAAGCTTCCACAAATGATGTTGTATCAAAAGCTACTTGATATTTCATCCCCGGTGGAAAACTTTGTGCCAGTCGGACAATTTCTGTTTTGACGGCATGAGCCACATCTAGGGCATTACTGCCAGGAGTGGCAAATATCCCTATACCTACACCTTCGTTACCCCTAAATCGCAGAAAGGAGTTATAGTTTTCTGCTCCCAATTCTGCCCGACCCACATCTTTCAGTTTGATCAGCGTCCCATCCGTAGCAGTCTTGATCACGATATCATCGAATTCCGTGACATCCGTTAATCTACCGATAGCTTGCAAATCAACTTGATACATTTGATCGGGCAATGTGGGCTGCTGACCAATTTGTCCTGCACCCACCTGCACGTTTTGCTCGTTGAGGGCATCAATCACATCTTGGGCGGTGAGGCTGCGACTAGCCAAACGGTTGGGGTCAAGCCACAACCGCATTGCATAACGCCGTTCCCCAAAAATCTGTGCCTCACCTACACCATTGATTCTTTTGACGGCATCGACGATATACAAGTCAGCGTAATTACTTAAAAAGACATTGTCGAACTCTTGGTTATCAGAGTACAACCCGATCGCTAACAGGATATTGTTCGATTGTTTGGTGACAGTCACTCCAGTTTGCTGCACCACTTCTGGTAAAAATGGTTCCGCCAGCGAAACGCGATTTTGCACATCAACTGCGGCAATATCTTTATTTCTGGAGGGATCGAATGTGACTGTAATCGTACTATTGCCATTGTTACTACTGCTCGAAGTCATGTACTTCAAGCCTTCAACGCCATTAATTTGACGTTCTAATACCGTCGTCACGGTATTTTCCACAACTTCTGCACTAGCACCAACATAGTTTGCAGTCACAGTAATTTGAGTCGGACTAATTTCTGGATACTGTGCTGTAGGTAGCGTAGGAATGCTGATTGCGCCTACCAAAAGGATGATGATAGAGCAGACACTTGTAAATACAGGTCGCCTGATAAAAAAATCGACAAACATGAAATGGGGAATGGGTAATGGGGCATGGGGCATGGGGCATGGGGCATGGGGCATGGGGCATGGGGCATGGGGCAATTCAATTTTGGATTTGCAATTTTGGATGAGGTTTAAATCTCAAATCCGAAATTTAAAATCTAAAATTCTTAGTCCCTAGTACCCAGTCCCTAGTCCCTAATCCCCAATCCCCCTCCCTACTCTGCAATCACAGGCACGCCATCTCTCAAATTCAGCAAACCAGAGACGATAATTTGCTCTTCTGGCTGCAATCCTTCGAGAACTTGGTAATTATTACCTTGAATGTTGCCTAGCTTGATCCGCTTTTGCCGCGCGATTAATTGCGGTTTACCTTGGGGATCGTTTTCTGTTTGCGCTACATAAGCAAAGGTTTCTCCAGCTACGCGAGATACTGCTGTTGTGGGAATCAACACTCCTGGCTTTTGATTCCAAATCACTTTCGCCCGGACTAATTGATCGGCTCGCAATTTACCTTGCGAGTTGTTCAATAGGGCTTTAACTTGTATGGCTTGTGTGCCATTACCCACATTGGGAGAAATAAAGAATATTTTGCTTTTACCTATGGGTTGTCCTTGAGCATCCATGACTTCCACAGGTAATCCTTGACGTAATTGTGCCCCTCGCTCTAGTGGAATGGAAATATTGACTTCTAGGGGTTGGTTTTGGGTGATAGTAGCTAATTGCGTGGAATTATTCACAAAATCTCCCACTTTCACGGGAATATTACCAACAGTGCCTGCAAAGGGTGCAGTAATTTTGTAGTATTGCAGCTCAACTACTTGTTGCTTAGTATTAGCCTCAGCTTGCTGTAAAGCTTTTTCTGCCTGGGATATAGTAGCTTGCTGTGCTTGGATTTTGGAATCTATGGCGTTGAGTTGGGCTTGAGATGTCGCTAGGCGATTGGCGTACTGATCTCTGACTTGTCGGGAGACAGCCCCTTCCGCAGCTAGGGTGACATACCTGTCATAATCCTGCTGATTTAATTTGACATCAGCAACATTCGATAGGCGATCGGCTTGTAAGGATTTCAGTGTAGCCAAAGCATTTTGTAATTGCGCTCTCGCTCCTTGGGCTCCTGCATTTAACCCGCTAACTGCTGCTTGTTGCTGTCTTGGATCTACCTGGACAATGGGCGTACCTTCAGCTACCTTATCTCCCGATCGCACAAATATCTGAGTAACTTGTCCTTGGATTCTTGGTTGTAGGCTGACTGAACGCCGGGACTCTAGGTTGGCAATAAAATCTGAACTTTCTTGAATTGTGCCTGTTTGTACGGGGGCTAACTTGACTCTTACTCCAGGAGGTTGAGCGTTAGTTTGAGCGGGTTGCTGTTGCGGGGTTACCAAACGCCAAACTATAGCACCACCACCTAGTAATAATAGTGCAGCTAACAATAACCGAAGCCACCGCCTTTGTTTTGGTGGTGGCTCAAATGATGACTCGGGAAGGCTTTCTTCAAAATCAGTAGGTGAATTAGGGGATGTCATGGTGTATAAGGAACCTCAAAACAAGTTAACTAAAAATTAATTT
Source organism: Nostoc carneum NIES-2107 (assembly GCA_002368155.1). GTDB lineage: Bacteria > Cyanobacteriota > Cyanobacteriia > Cyanobacteriales > Nostocaceae > Aulosira > Aulosira carnea. Next base: position 273,600 of record AP018181.1, on the reverse strand, counting down.
GAATTTAACCTCATAGAATTTTCCATTACCTCCTCGTTGTAGTGACTATCAAGGTGCAATGCCAACTAGTCCAAGATTTTTCAATGAGGACTTTTAACCCGTAACCCTTGACTCCTGAATTTTTACCATTAACTATTTTAAATTTACTGATTTAGCATGACGATTGCTGGCAAGTTTTCTGACAATCCTTCTCAAATATACTACTTTTGTAGTTATCTATAATCTACCGAAAGGTAAGTGATAAAAACCAGATTATCTATATGTAACTCATCAGGTATTCTCAATACTTGCGGAAAATGTTCTAATCTTGCTGGCTAGCAATTCCAGTCGATGTATTGGCAGAAAAAATGTAATTTATGATGCAATAGTGTTGGAATCAGCTTGTTTTTTCTCCGCACTATTCCTAGCTGTTTGTTACCTGTTTTCTTACGGCATAAAAGAATTGATTAACTGAACCTTATTGATTGACAATTTTATTTATTTATTGTGTAAATTTAAATTTTTTACACTTAATGGAGATACAAGAATGTACACAAAACCCTCTCAATATAAGTTCTCAAGGGTTTTATGCTTAATAACTGTATTATCTATTCTCGTATATCAAATAACACCAATAAACAAAGGGTAGCCAGCTAAGAGACTTGCCTTTCCAGCGCCAATATTGATGAACTGCGTGATGAATTAGGCAAATGTGATGTTATTAGCATTTCTTCAAAGGCTTTCGAGAGAGCTGTTTGGAAACGCTGTCGATGTTTGAGTTTAAAAAAAGGTCGAATAATCTCTGCATTGACGCTAGAGCCATTTCTATGATCTAGAACTTGGATAGCACGTAAAGTCCCCAGTTGGATTTCTTTTTTTACCATTAACTCAGAAATTCCTGTAGCACCAACACCGCTTTCCACTGCGGCTTTTGCCATCTCGCCGCTATTGAAAACTAACATGACATCAAGTTGGCTAAGATTTATCCCCCAGTTTTGTAAAGCTTCCTCAAATCTTTGTTGTGTTCCTGAACCAGGTTCCCGCATCACCCAAGGAGTTTGAGCCAGTTCTGTCAGTTCAATTTCGCCACGTTCAAACCAAGGGTGCGTTTGACCGACCACAATTTGTAAGCGATCGCTCCCGATAATTTCATAGTCCATTGTTGTTTGCAGTTCTGGCTTCACATCTCCTTCCACCAAACCCAAATCAAATTGTCCCATGACTGTTCCGGCACAAATCGTCTCTGCATTTGCCAGGGTACAGTTCACAGAAATCCCTGGATACTGGCTTTTAAACTCGCTAATCTTGCTCGGAAGCCAATAGTTACCGATTGTCAAACTCGATCCCAATTTCAATTCCCCTCTTTGCAGATTATTGAGTTCCCGTAATCCGCGTTCTGTCAAACTCACCTGATCGAGAATTTTGCGCGCCTCCTCTTGGAGTAATTTACCCGCCTCCGCAATCTCGATGTGACGGCCAATGCGATGGAACAGCTTGACTCGGTATTCCTGCTCTAAGCTTTGGATTGCCGCACTAACAGCCGGTTGAGTAATATATAGCTCTTCCGCTGCACGAGTAAAGTGTAGATGCTCCGCCACAGCGAGAAAGATGCGTAGCTGATCGAGCGTCATCCCTGCCATGTGAACTGTCCCTAATTATGTATGTCAAAATTTTAATTACTTATTTTTATCATTTTTACAAAAAAAAGTATCTAATTCTATCATTTAGAAAAGCTAAAGTATAAATCAAAGCTTTTTGCCTCACATCTAAGCAACTGAGACATTAAATAATTGATTTTCTAGAAGTTAACCAAAATTAAATTTAAGACTGGGCAGTGAGCTTGACTAATTGGTCTAACTCATGCTGCATTTGACTGCGAACTAATTCATAACATTCATTAACATACTGGCGATCGCACGCCGCTTCTCTACCATAGTGCTCAAATTTAATTGGTGGGCAAACTCTGGTATGAATAGTCATGGGAAAGGGGATGTTAGGCAATGGCCCAAGCGATAAACCCCAAGGTAAGCCTAAATAAATGGGAAAAACTACCGGATCAATCCCAAACAACCAAGGCATTCCCAATTTGTGAAGTTGGGCGATAATGTCATAACATTCAGTCAATACAATCAGCGTTTCATGAGCACCCGCAGAAATCACAGGGACAATCGGTACTCGTTCCCGCAGTGCTACCTTGATAAACCCTTGTCTTCCCGCAAAATAAATTTGGTTCCGTAAAGCATAAGGTCGAAACACATCTTCTGCGCCACCAGGATATACAAGTACACTAGCTCCAGAGCGCAAGGCTGCATAGGCCATTTTAGGATGAGCCATAATTGCACCACATTTAGCTACTAGTTGTGCTATTTGCGGCGTAACTTCCCAAACTTTCGGATGCATTAAACCATAGACTGGCCGCTCTACACCAAATTTTCGGAACCAGTCATACATCATCATCAGCATATCTGGAGCAGCTAGTCCCCCATTGTGAGAACCTACAAATAAAACTTGTTCTTGGGGTGGTATGTGCTCCCAACCGCTAGTTTGAACTCGAAAATAGTGGTCATAGAACCACCCCATTATGGGCATGATTGATTTGATGAATCCTGGATCGCGCTCATCCAAAGACCATCCGAGTTTTTTATTGAGATGATGTCGTGTTTCTAACATCCAGGCATATTAACAAACTTGGTAAAGTGCAGACAATGAGTAGTGTATTGATTTCAGGATAATTTTTGGGATTGGGGAATGGGGAATGGGGACTGGGGAATGGGGATTGGGGATTGGGGATTGGGGAATGAGTAATGAGTAATGAGTAATGAGTAATGAGTAATGAGTAATGAGTAATGAGTAATGGGGAAAAACACCAAATGACAAATGACCAATGACAAATGACAAATGACAAATGACAAATGACAAATGACAAATAACAAATAACAAATGACAAATAACAAACCTGTGATACGCTATCTGCGAGACAAAGCGTTATTAGGTACTGAAGATGACTAAGCTGCGGGTAGGGTTGCTGTTTGGGGGACGTTCTGGGGAACATGAAGTTTCGATTAGTTCAGCACGAGCGATCGCTAATGCTTTAAGTGCAGAGCAAAATAGTAGTAAGTACGAAATTCTGCCTTTTTATATTCAAAAAGATGGTTTTTGGCAAGCCGGGGAAGTAGCACAGCAAGTTTTAGCTTCTGGCGCTGCTATCCAAAATCCTGCGGCTAGTCCGAATCTTTGGCAATTCCCACCCGCAGCACAAACGGTAGATATTTGGTTTCCGATTCTGCATGGGCCTAATGGTGAGGATGGCACAATTCAAGGGTTACTCAGCCTGATGCAAGTCCCGTTTGTGGGTTCTGGGGTGTTAGGTTCGGCAACGGGGATGGATAAAATTGGCATGAAAATGGCTTTTGCTCAAGCTGGATTACCCCAAGTTAAATACAAAGCCGTAACCAGAGCGCAAGTTTGGTCAAATCCTTGCGTATTCCCCAAATTATGTGATGAAATTGAGTCTGACCTTGGCTATCCTTGTTTTGTAAAGCCTGCAAACTTGGGTTCATCGGTGGGGATTGCCAAAGTGCGATCGCGCCAAGAATTAGAAGCGGCGTTAGATAATGCAGCTAGTTATGATCGCCGGATTATTATCGAAGCTGGAGTGGTCGCCAGAGAAGTAGAATGTGCTGTTTTAGGTAACGATCAACCCCAAGCTTCGGTGATTGGAGAAATTACTTATAAGAGCGATTTTTACGATTACGAAACAAAGTATACAGCAGGGTTAGCAGATTTATTTATCCCTGCCCAATTACCAGATGCGATCGCGCGTCAAATTCAAGACATGGCTTTACAAGCGTTTGCTGCTGTTGATGCTGCTGGTTTAGCAAGAGTAGACTTTTTCTATGTGGAATCTACAGGGGAAGTGTTGATCAATGAAATCAATACTTTGCCAGGGTTTACCGCAACTAGTATGTATCCTCAATTATGGGGGTATAGTGGTGTTCCCTTCCCAGAACTAGTAGATAGATTAATTCAACTAGCTTTGGAAAGAGATACGGTAGTCGAAAAACAGAGTTAATCTCACCAAAGTAGAGTTTTTGTCATAAATCATCAGATTTATTCCCCTCAGCAACTCGCAAAAGTTACTTTGTTGTAAAATTGTGCTACCGATACCTGAATCCTCCAGTATGATCTTGGATCGAGAGGGGTACAAATCTGAAAGTAATCTATGGAAAATAGTCAGAGTGTACAGCAAGAGGTAACCCAATCTACTGGGGCCACTCCAGAGCTGACAACGAGTAAATCTAGCGTCATCAGTAATTCAAAAATTCTGATACAGATCCTGGTGCGCCATCCTTGGCTGTTATTGATTGGGTTAACAGCAACATTTTTTGCCAGTGCGGTGCTGGCCTTATATAATCTTGGTTCTGTTGGCTATCTCAATCAGCCACAAGCAGAAACACAGAACAATCAAGATGTCGCAACTGTAGCGGAAGCAACCATCGATACGCCCTCTGAGACTAGCAATCCTACACCTTTATGGCTGATAATGGCGATCGCTCTTAGCTGTGCTAGTGGATGCGTAATTATTTTACGCGTCCTCAACCGTCCAGCGAAGGGGCAAACAGGGCAAAAGCAGATTAAACGCTATCCCACTCGTTCTGTACCCGGCCAGTTACCTCAAGTAAAGCCACAACCTTCTCGAAGTCCGCAAGTATTTGTCCCACCCCCATCACTTGCGCCTCTTGCTTCCATGCAATCTCAAACAAAACCTCTGGCGACAGTTCTACCACCAGAACCCAAATACGGTATGGAGAAAAGCAAAGAGTCTTTGGCAGATTTATTGGATCTTCGTAAACAAAGTTCTCTCTCTACCATTTTACGTAAGTATTAATATCTCTCCACCAAAAAATCGTTTAATTACAATTTTGTCAATAGGGGTATGGGTAACCATGCCCTTATTTTTATGTTTATACCAATTTGAAAAAAGAATGCGACAGATTGTAGGGGCACGGCGTGCCGTGCCCTCTAAAATATATATATTGATGTGTCGCAAACATTATTTGAATTGGTATAAGTAGGAACACAGCAATGCTGTGCCATCTAAATTATTTATCTGTCCCAACAGTATTTGAATTGGTATTATTTCGTAAATTGCCAAAATGGCAACCAATCAGAAATTATTCTAGTTAAAGTGTAGAAGATAAACGACTTCAAGGGTGTTGTTATCAGGGTCTACCAAGTAATTGGCAATTCGTAATTCCTAATTCGTAGTTAAGAAAGTCTTATATTATTGGGATTATTGATTAAAATTGGCTACATGTTATAGGACTTATATTGGATTTTTGAAGTCCAGTAGGATGCGTTAGCGATAGCGTAACGCATCAGCGATAAAACTGCCGTAACCTCTAGAAGATATTGATGTTTTGCAAACATTATTTGATTTAGTATTACTTTAATAGCTAAACAAAAATACATGAAGAAGGGTAAAGGGTAAGTAGCAAAACCTTTACCCTTTATGCTTTTGAACTACAACAGTTGAGTTAATTACGTTTAATCGCACTTACTTAAATTTTGTATAGAACTTGTATTTGATTCATGCCAAGCTAGGTATACTGTAATTGATATTCTCTATTTCATTCACCCTGTACCTAACTACGCCAGTAATATCTGCGAATTAAATCTTATTACTATCTATTAGCCTATCTGGATTCTTGCAAAAAATTTATACATCTCTGCCCTCAGCTAGAAGCCCAAGGTATTGCCCTTAACTATTATTAGAAAGGAAATGTACCTCTAAATAGCAGTTGTTACAACTATCTTTGTTGAGGAGAGAAATAAATGAGGTCGTGACCTAATTAAAGTTCTGGGATTCATCTATGCATGAACTTGTTCAGGCTGCTTTAAATAGTGACGATAAAAGTGCGCTGCATCAGTTAATTCTTACTCTGGGTTCTACAGATAAGCGTTACTTTCTCAGGAACGAAATTCTACAAGCTTTTGCTGACTATTGCCAACAATTCCAAAAGCCTACTTATTTTTATCATTCTTCCTCTATAGGTCAATTAATTCATTATTGTCATGAAATTATTTTGGAAGATGACAGTATTTGGTTTGTTGTCCGACCGAGAATTGCTAGTCAGGAAGTTTGGCGATTAACAGCTGATTTGGCTCAATTTGAGCTAATGACTTCCCAGGATTTGCTAGGGGTAAGAGACCGTCTAGTAAATCGCTATCAATCTCATATTTTAGATATAGATTTGCACCCTTTTTATGCGAATTCTCCAACGATTAGCGATCCCAGAAATATTGGTCAAGGTCTAGCTTTTCTCAACCGTTATTTGTGCAGCCAAGTATTAACAGACCCGCAATACTGTTTAGATGTTCTGTTTAAAGTCCTGCATCGGCTCAACTATGATGGTATTGGCTTACTAATTAACGATCGCATTCAATCGGGTAATCATCTAGCCCAACAAATGCAGCAAGTCCTGAAATTCCTCAGCCAGCAACACCCTGATGCGCCTTACGAGAAATTTCGCGTTGATTTACAAGAACTGGGTTTTGAACCAGGCTGGGGTAATACTGTCTCTCGAGTGAGAGAAACTCTAGAACTATTTCAAAGACTGACTGAAAACCCACAACCTGCAATTTTAGAAGCATTTGTGGCGAGGATTCCGGCTGTGTTCCGTGTTGTTCTCATTTCTATACATGGTTGGGTGAGTCAAGAAGGTGCATTGGGTAGAGATGAAACCCTCGGTCAAGTCGCCTATGTTTTAGAACAAGCGCGCAGCTTAGAAAACAAACTGTGGGAAGAAATCAAACTGGCTGGTCTTGATGTGATAGGAATTAAGCCGCAAGTAATTATTCTCACTCGCCTAATTCCTAACTGCGAAGGTACATTTTGTAATCTCCGCCGGGAAAAAATTGAAGAGACAGAAAATGCTTGGATTTTGCGCGTACCTTTCCGAGAATTTAATCCCGAAGTTACAAATAACTGGATTTCTAAATATGAAATTTGGCCTTATTTAGAAACATTTGCTCAAGATGCAGAACAAGAAATATTAGCTGAATTTCAAGGTAGTAAACCACATCTTTTGATTGGTAACTATACAGATGGGAATTTAGTGGCTTTTCTGCTATCCCAAAAGCTGAAAGTTACCCATTGTCATATTGCTCATTCTTTAGAAAAGCCAAAACGTCTCTTCAGTAACCTGTATTGGCAAAATCTCGAAGAACAATACCATCTTTCAGTGCAGTATAGTGCTGATTTAATTAACATGAATGCGTCCGATTTTATCGTCACGTCTTCTTATCAAGAAATTGTCGGTACGCCAGAAAGCATGGGACAGTATGAGTCATACAAATGTTTCACAATGCCGGAACTGTATCATGTAATTGATGGTATTGATTTATTCAGTGCTAAATTTAACGTTGTTCCGCCAGGGGTAAACGAGAGTATTTTCTTTCCCTACAATGAAGTAGAGAAAAGAGATGATAATCTCCGTCAACATCTCAAAGAATTACTTTTTTATCAAGAAGGTGAGCAAATTCTTGGTCATTTAGAAAACCCTAATAAGCGACCAATTTTAACTTTAGCGCCGATGATATCTATTAAAAATCTGGCGGGTTTGGCTGAATGTTTTGGTAAAAGTCAGGCTTTGCAAGACCATTGCAACTTATTTATCTTAACAGGCAAATTGCATCCATCAGAAGCTTCTAACTCTGAAGAAGCTGAAGAAATCCAAAAACTCCATGAGATTATAAACCAATACAATCTGCACGGTCATATTCGGTGGTTGGGAATGCGTCTACCGGGACGTGATATTAGTGAAGCTTATCGAGTCATAGCTGATAAAAAGGGAATCTATGTCCATTTTGCCAGCTTTGAAGCTTTTGGTAGAAGCATTTTAGAAGCAATGATTTCTGGTTTACCAACTTTCGCCACCCAATTTGGCGGTGCTTTAGAAATTATTGATGAACGAGAACATAAATTTACACTGAATCCTACAGATTTAGAAGGGTCAGCCAATAAAATTGTAGAATTCTGCCATCAATGTGATACTAATTCTGAAAATTGGGAGGAAGCTTCCAATTGGATGATCAGAAGAGTTCGCAGTAAATATAACTGGAATATACACACCAATCAATTACTTTTGCTAGCGAAAATTTATAGTTTTTGGAACTTTGTCGCGCCAGAAAACACCGAAGCTAGGGTACGCTATATGGAAACATTATTCCATCTAGTTTATAAACCAAGAGCAGATAAAATTTTAGAAAATCATACAAGGCGATAGTTTAGGAAGATGAGGGGGATGAGGGAGATAAGGTAGATAATACCAAATGACAAATGCCAATTGAACTAATTCAAGATATTTACGATGGATATAACAGGTAATTATCACGATTTTATTTATAAAGACTGGATTTTAATTGAAACTCAGTTTAACCCCGATCAATTACACGCCAGAGAAACCATTTTCACAATCGGTAATGGTTATTTGGGGACACGCGGTAGCTTTGAAGAAGGGTATATGCGTGCATTACCGGCTACTTTTATCCACGGTGTTTATGATGAGGTTCCGGTTGTCTATACAGAACTTGTCAACTGTCCTGATTGGCTACCATTAGCGATAACGATCAATGGCGATCGCTTCCGTATGGATCAAGGCGAAATATTACAATACGAACGTCAGCTTGATGTGCGTCGAGGTTTAATTAGCCGTTCTGTGCGTTGGCGCAGTCCTACCGGAAGTACCGTAGACCTGCAATTTGAGCGTTTCGCTAGTATGGCAGATGAGCATATTTTAGGGCAACGCTGCCAAGTTACCCCCCTCGATTTTGATGGCTTAATTGAAATTCAAGCTAGCATCAACGGTTATCCTGAAAACCCTGGTTTTAATCATTGGGAATGGTTAGATCAAGGTAAAACTGATCAAGGTGTGTGGTTACATCGCCGTACTCGTAACTCATGTATTGATATTGGGATGGCGACGCGGTTGCAAATTTTTGGCGCTGAGACAACTTTACAAGTTAACAGTGCGCCTGGTTATCCTACCTTGAGTGCGTCATTTTCAGCGACAGCTAATCAAACAGTAACAGCAGAAAAGATTGTTACGGTTTTTACTTCACGGGATATAGAAGCGCCATACAAAGCCGCACAGGAAAAACTCGCTGTTCTCCCCAACTATACAACCCTCCTCCAAGACCAAGAACAAGCATGGAATGAGTTATGGGAAAAAAGTGATATTGCCATTGAAGGCGATATTACAGCCGCTTTTGCTGTCCGCTACAACCTATTTCAGCTATTAATTGCAGCCAGAAGAAATGATGATCAGGTAAGTATCCCCGCCAAAACCCTTTCAGGATTCGGTTATCACGGTCACGTCTTCTGGGATACAGAAATTTTTATACTACCATTCTTTATATATACTCAACCAGAACTCGCCCGCAATCTTCTCAGCTACCGCTACCATACTTTAAAAGGCGCACGACGCAAAGCCGCCCATGATGGTTATAAAGGGGCAATGTTTGCCTGGGAAAGTGCAGATACAGGCGATGAAGTTACACCTCGCTGGGCGTTACCTAACGACCCCTATGGCGAAGACGTGCGGATTTGGTGCCGCGATCGCGAAATTCATATAAGTGCAGATATCGTTTATGCTGTTTGGTACTACTGGCAAGCCACAGGCGATGATGAGTGGATGCGAGACCGTGGCGCAGAAATTATCTTAGATACGGCGATATTTTGGGGTAGTCGGGTGGAATTTAACCCCAAATACGAACGTTATGAGATTCGCGGCGTTATCGGTGCAGACGAATATCACGAATTTGTCCATAATAATACCTTCACCAACCGCATGGTGCAATGGCATCTGGAAAAGGCAATTATCATTGATGATTGGCTGCGCGCCAACTTCCCAGAACAAGCCAAGGAACTAGAAGAAAAATTGCATCTGGGTAGTAAACAGCGATCGCGCTGGGAAGATATCATTGCTAATATTTGGATTCTCTGTTATCCAGACACAGGGTTAATTGAACAGTACGAGGGATTTTTCCAGTTAGAAGATATCGACTTGAGTAAGTATGAACCCCGCACTCGTTCCATGCAAGCTATCTTGGGTATAGATGGTGCAAATAAGCGGCAAGTACTCAAGCAACCTGATGTTTTAATGCTGCTGTATTTGATGCGGCAATCAGAGGAATCGCCCTACAATCAAAAAACATTGCAGATTAACTGGGACTACTATGCACCCCGTACAGATATCACCTATGGTTCTTCCCTTGGCCCGGCGATTCATGGCATCTTAGCCTCAGATTTAGGGAAATCAGACGTAGCTTACGAACGGTTTATGCAAGCCGCAATGGTGGATTTGCAGGATGTGCGGGGCAATACTAACGACGGAATCCACGGCGCGAGTGCTGGCGGTGTTTGGCAAGCGGTAATTTTTGGCTTTGGTGGCATTCAAATGCGCGAAAATGGCCCAGTAGCCCAGCCGCACTTACCCCCAGGGTGGACGCGTTTAAAATTCAAATTACATTGGCGTGGTAAGTGGCATGATTTTGATTTACAGCCAGGATTAGGGACTATGGAAAAATCCAATTCTACCGATATTCGGGGAGTAATTTTTGATTTAGATGGTGTTCTTACAGATACCGCAGAATATCATTATCGCGCTTGGCAAAAGCTAGCAGATGAAGAAGGTATACCCTTTAATCGCCAAGCAAACGAAGCATTGCGCGGTGTCTCGCGGCGGGAATCTCTGATGCTGATTATTGGTGATAGACAGTATTCAGAAGAGCAAATTCAAGAGATGATGGCACGTAAGAATCGCTACTATGTAGAATCAATTCAACACATCACATCCCAAGATTTATTACCAGGTGCGATCGCACTTCTTGATGAACTACGACAAGCAGGGATTAAAATAGCCATTGGTTCCGCCAGCAAAAATGCCCAAACCGTTGTCGATAAATTGGGGATTGCTGATAAAGTAGATGCGATCGCAGATGGTTACAGTGTCGAAAAACCCAAGCCAGCACCCGATTTATTTCTCTTCGCCGCCAAATTGCTAGGACTTCCGCCAGCACAATGTGTAGTTGTCGAAGATGCAGCCGCAGGTGTGGAAGCCGCTTTAGCTGGTGGAATGTGGGCTGTAGGACTCGGCCCTGTTGAACGAGTTGGTGCTGCCAATATCGTGCTACCCAGTTTAGCAGGCATTAAATGGGGAGATATCAAAGGTAAATTAATAATTCGTAATTCGTAATTCGTAATTACGAATGTGATGAGGTTAATGGTTCCGTCCAGTGTTTGCCCTTTTCATGGTGTGATCGCAGCCATTGGTAAGCCACAACATTTAATAGTAAACCTACACCAAATAAAATTGCCATTAAAGCAATTTGATACCAAAAAATTGGTGTCACCATTAGGTCAAGAATCAGATGCAGTAAATTCATCACGCTGTAAAATATAGTCAATCCAAAATGAATCACTCTATAGCGTTTAGAATCAGCAAAAGCAGTCGCAATAATTGCCAACATTGGTATCACAAAAAATCCCAACATTAACCACATAATTACCGAAATTTCATTCATTGTTGTGGCTTTTTGCGATTCCGCAACCGATAAACCGTGGAACAAAGGCATTAAACCGAGTTGAGTGTGAAACAGTGTTCCTAATAAAAATACTGTCCACAACGCGATAATTTTTTCTCGATAATTAATAGCCATTTTTACCTCACATTTTTTACTCTTGAAAATATTTCAATAAAAAAGCGAGTTTGGCTTAGATAAAAAAGCCAAGAATTGTAGAGACGCGATTCATCGCGTCTTTACTCAAAGTTCTCATCCCCCTTCAAAGCTTATAACCAATTTGGCGTAAAAATCCCTGACGGATTTTGACATCTTCAGCTGTTTCTAACCCCTTGGGCGAAAAACCATCAATCACGCCAAGAATACCTCTACCTTGCTCGGTTTCAGCTACAATTACCTCTACTGGATTTGCTGTAGCACAGAAAATTGAGCAAACTTCTGGACACTGCTTGATAGCATTTAAAAAATTAATTGGATAAGCTTCTTTAAGTAAAATTATAAAACTATGACCTGCACCGATAGCGAGAGCATTTTTAATTGCTGTGTCTTCTAAAGTGCGATCGTTTCCTGTAGTTCTGAGTAAACATGGCCCGGAAGCTTCACAAAAAGCAATACCAAACTTTACCTGTGAAGATATATTGACCATAATCTCATATAAGTCTTCCACTGTTTTAATAAAGTGGCTTTGTCCCAATATCAGATTACAACCTTCAGGAATTTGCATTGCAACTGCTTTGAGTTCCATTTTTTTGTTGTCCTCATAGCTCAGAACTCAAATATACCAATTCTGCTTTGAATGCAATAAATAAGTCAGCATAAATCAACATAACTATATTAAAAAGGGTAAAGGGGAAACGGAAAAAACCTTACCCTTTAACCTTTCCCCTTTCCCCCTTCCCCTACACAATATTGTGACTCTGATAACTAATTCCTCATTGTCCAGAACAGTAAGTATTAATTTCCTTTACTAAAGTACTTTCCTCAGTACTATTCTTTTTCAGAGTTACCAAAGAACGTTTTGCACTAGCTAAATCTTTTTTATCTAAAGCTTTAGCTTCATCCTTCAAACCCTGACTTGTACTTTGATAAAGGGTGGTAAAGCGCTGCTGAAAGCCTTGCAACTTTTCATCTTTTATTTCCAGTGCTTTCATCTCTGTAGTAATTGTGTCTATCTTACCAGCGACTTCATTTAAGGCTTTAGAACCTGTTTTGGCATTATTGGGATTTTTACCAAAATCTTGGCCGATAGTTACTGCTTGATTTGCTACCTTAACTATTTTGTTACATTGAGCGACTTTACTCTCGCCACAACCAGTAAACAGTAATGCGATCGCAGCCGTTGCTGAAAGTATTGTGGTTTGTTTAAACATGGGTTGTATCTGTTTAATTTTTTCTGACTATATGCAGGAAAATACTTAGTTAGTATTCGTCCAGATACGTTATACCCCATACTTTCCCAAAAGAGTACAAAGATATACTAAGTTACGCCAAATAACAGTTACATAATTTTACCGAAGTCATGCTGATTCTAGGCGATCGCTTGTTTGCATAGTCAGCGCTAGTTGCGTAATTCCTAGCCGAGTCAGCACAATGATGATGGATTAACAGAATCCCAACAGAGACAGTAATTCCCAATCTAAAACCCAAAATGGTATGAGCATCACCGAAGATATTCTCTCTCAACTACCAGGCAATGTCATGGAAGGTTTACGTCGTGCCGATCGCACTTTAGCATCACTCAGGGCAGATCAAGCACCAATTCCAATGGTAGTAAAAGAAAACCCTGAACTCTTAGACAATGTGGACTGGGATGTAATTATTTGCGGTGGAACCTTGGGGATTTTAATCGGTTGCGCCTTAGCAGTACAAGGACTCAAGGTAGGCTTGATTGAACGGGGAATTTTGCGTGGTAGAGAACAAGAATGGAATATTTCTCGCCAAGAGTTAGAAGTATTTTTGGAATTAAATTTACTTACCAATGCAGAATTAGAGCAAGCGATCGCCACTGAATATAACCCAGCTCGTGTAAGCTTTCAAGGCGGTACAGAGGTATGGGTAGAAGATGTTCTTAACATTGGTATCGATCCGGTTTATCTCTTAGAAACCTTGAAAACCCGATTTTTGGCTGCTGGTGGTGCGTTGTGGGAAAACACACCCCTGAGTGAAGCTGTAGTTCATCCTAATGGGGTGATGGTAAACAACCAGCTAAAAACACGGTTATTGATTGATGCAATGGGACACCTCTCTCCCATCGCCCAACAAGCGCGCCAAGGACAAAAGCCAGATGCACTATGCTTAGTTGTGGGAAGTTGCGCCCAAGGATTTCCGGAAAATCACAGTGGGGACTTGTTATTATCTTTTACACCCTTGCAAAATCAATGTCAGTACTTTTGGGAAGCTTTCCCAGCTAGGGATGGTAGAACAACCTACTTATTTACATACATGGATGCACACCCCCAACGCTTAGGTTTAGAAGCTTTATTTGAGGAATATTTGCGCCTTCTACCACAATATCAGGGTGTGGAATTGAGCCAGTTGAAATTTCAACGGGCACTGTTTGGCTTTTTCCCTACCTATCGCCAAAGTCCCCTCAAAACTCCTTGGAATCGCATTTTGCCAGTCGGAGATAGTAGCGGAAGTCAATCACCTTTAAGTTTTGGTGGTTTTGGTGCAATGGTACGACACCTCAAGCGGTTAACTTTTGGTATTCAAGAAGCACTACAAACCGAACAATTATCTACAACCGCCCTAGCTTTACTGCAACCTTATCAGCCAAGTTTAGCTGTTACTTGGTTGTTTCAAAAAGCCATGAGTGTAGGCATAAATCAAAATATTTCACCAGAGCAAATTAATCAATTGCTTGCCGTCGTTTTTCAGGAAATGCAAAAGTTAGGAACTAAAGTACTCAAGCCATTTTTACAAGATATAGTAAAGTTTCCTGCATTAACGCAAACACTTGTAAAAACAGGTTTGGCAAATCCGGGATTAATTGCCAAAATAATTCCTCAAGTAGGTTTTATCAATTTACTAGATTGGATCTTGCATTATGTAAATTTAAGTATTTATACCGCCTTATTTTGGCTAAGTCCAATGTTAGAAGCATTAGTTAAGTATTTGCCACGCCAACAACAATATTATTGGCATCGTTTATTTGATGCTTGGAAATTCGGTTCTGGTAGTGATTATCTAGATGAATAACTTAATAAAAATTGTTATCTTTTATCAGAGTTCATAGTCAAATGTCAAGAGTTAAAACTTGTTCATTCAAATTTTTAACTTTTGACTTTTGACTCTGGAAATCTCGAATCAAGCGGCTAGGTTTCACTAGGGTATTAATTACGAATTACGAATTACGAATTTTTTCTCAAATTTGTGTGAGGATGATGATGATTGAACGACAATCTTCAGGAATCAAATATTTTAAAGTACTGATTGGCTTGCTGCGCGATCGCCAAGCTTTTTTAGAAGAAATTACCCAAGGTATTAGACTACCAAGTAAAATCATTTCACTGTTAGTTTGTAGTTCTCTATTTCTGGCTATTTATGGCGGGATTATTGGCGCATATCATAGCTGGATGCAAGCTTTATCTTCTGCGGTTAAACTACCAGCACTCTATTTAATCACCCTGCTGATTTGTCTACCCACTCTTTATTTTTCTAATATTATTTTCGGTTCAAAACGAACTTTTGGGCAGCATTTTGCACTAGTACTAACTGCGGTTTCTGTAACTAGCGTATTGTTATTTAGCTTTGCACCGATTACGCTTTTTTTCTTAATCACTACTAATAATTATCAATTTTTAATCCTGCTGAATGTTGTCATATTTAGCTTTACAGGATTTATTGGTATTTCTTCTCTCTACCAAGCCACAAGTGTAGTTTTAGAACAAGACAATGAAGGTAGCAAAACACGCCGCAAAATTATCCTATCTTGGTTGTTTCTTTATGCATTTGTAGGTAGCCAACTTGGATGGACTCTCAGACCATTTTTCGGTACTCCTGGTTCTATATTCCAACTCTTTAGAGACAGAGAAGGTAGTTTTTATCTCAGTGTGCTGCAAGCCATCGGCTATCTTTTAGGATTACGTTAATACAGCCATAGATTTTGTAATTCTACAATTTCCCTACAATTCAGCAGCCTCATAAAATATCCCAAGCTCAGTTCCTAATTACGAATTACGAATTCCCCATAATCTACTTACTACACCACTATGCTTGATAAGCCTTCTTACAAAAATAAACAGTTTAACATTCTCATCAGTTTACTACGCGATCGCCAGGGTTTTTTAGAAGAAATTAGCCAGGGAATCAGGTTACAAAGTAAAATCAGCGCTCTTTTTGTTTCCAGTTCTATCTGTTTCGCCATCTATGGTGCAATTATCGGTGCATCTCATAGTTGGGGACAAGCATTATCTGGCGCTATCAAACTCCCAGCTTTTTATTTGCTCACACTAATTATTTGTTTCCCAACTCTCTTCTTTTTTAATGTTTTATTTGGTTCCCGTAGCACTATTCAACAGCATTTTGTGGTTTTGCTCACAGCTGTATCTGTAATCAGCGTGCTGTTATTCAGCTTGGCACCAGTGACACTATTTTTTATGATCACTGCGCCTAATTCTTACCAATTTTTTAAACTGTTGAATGTGTTAATTTTTGGCATCACAGGTATATTTGGTGTGAAATTCCTCTATGAAGGGATGCAGTTACTTTCTCAACAAGATGAAGTTGGTAAAAAAACTCGCACTACTATTTTACGTTCTTGGCTATTCTTGTATGGTTTTGTAGGCGTGCAATTAGGCTGGTTTCTAAGACCATTTTTCGGTTCACCTGGCTCTAAATTTGAATTATTTCGCGCCGTTGGCGGTAATTTCTATCTTGATATTGTATCGGCAATCTCGGAAATTTTAGGTGGTCGTTAATTTACAGCTAAATCAATTTTAATATTAGAAAATGACCGATTTCTAAAAGAGAAATCGGTCATTTTAATGTCTGTGCTAATTAGCTATAATTTAATAGCCAATAATGCGTAATACATCACGTAGCACGCTGTAGCCAGCTAAATCCCAAAGTAAATAAGCCAAGAAACCAATAGCGGCTAAACGACCATTCCACAATTCAGCTTGTGGTGTCCAACCGAACAGAAAAGCATTGCGATCTACACCGTTATATTCTGTAGCAACAGGTGGTAAATCAGTAGAAGGACGAGTTTCCATTTTTTTACTCCCAAATTACAGGTTTTTTGTATTTAATCTTTAGTATCCAATCAGGTGTAATACGTCGCGCAGAACGCTATAACCTGCTAAATCCCAAAGTAAATAAGCTAAAAATCCAATCGCTGCTAAACGACCATTCCAGAGTTCAGCTTGTGGAGTCCAGCCGAATACAAAAGCATTGCGATCTATGCCGTTATATTCTTTAGTAATTGTTGGTAAATCAGTGGAAGAGCGAGTTTCCATTTTTTGCCTTAACAATTTGTTTCGTACCTTAAATGTAACGATTTACAAACAAGTTGCTTTCTGTCTGTGGGTACAAAGGATAGCCACTTCTTATGGATGAAGCTTAAAACGCGATCGCAACTAAGATATCCACCTGCAGATGGTGATAAAAAACTATTTGTAAATAAATGTAACGCAGACAACATAAACAACTTTATATTGCGAGAATTTACTTGAGAAATATTACTCATCAATTAATAAATTCTCTACAAAATCAATGCATATAAAAAAATATGCATGAATATCGCGATTTATCTACCTTGACAACTAAGAAATCCGAATTTTGCCACCTATCTAATGAAGATTTTCCCTTTGGCTAGGGAAATTTCTATCTAGCGCTAGATATGTTGTTCAAACTGTGGAGAGATGCTCTTCATACCCAATTTCCACGATTCTGAGACTTACAAGAGTTAGGTATCACCATAAATACAGAGTTTCTGCAAACGTAATTCTAAATTTCCCCAAATTTAAGCTTAGAGAAAGGAAATACAATGTTTCAAAGTACAGAAATTATCCTGGGACTCTACCAGTCGCTTTTTAGGTTGGCACAGATTCCAGTCAACCCCACTTCAGACATTTCACCAGCACAAGCATCGGTTCTCACTTCTGGGCCGCGCTTTTTTATTGCCTTAATTTCCGGCGTAATTCTAGCCTTTGCTTTTCAACTAGTATTAACAAACCTCTCCCTAGCTGCTGGGATTTCCTACCTGGGACATTCATCTGACTCAGATTCCGATAATGAAGCAGGAAGTTTTGGCGGCACAATTCGCAAAATTGGTACCGCTGTAGGGATTTGGACTTTAGTCACAGTGACAGTGGCCCTTTTAATTGCTAGTTACTTAGCAGTTAAACTCAGTCTCCTGGTTTTAGATCCAACCCTGGGCGCAATTCTGGGGTTAGTAATTTGGGGTGCTTACTTCTTATTACTGATGTGGGTGAGTTCTACCACCGTCGGTTCCTTAATTGGTTCAGTAGTCAACACAGCCACCTCTGGCTTTCAAGCAATTATGGGGACAGCGACAGCTGCACTAGGTGCAAAAGCTGTAAATAACCAAGTTGTAGCCACAGCCGAAGCCGCCGCCGCCGCCATGCGCCGCGAACTAGGAAGCGGAATTGACCCCACAAGCATTCGAGAAAATGTAGAGGATTACCTAGACAGGTTGCGTCCGCCAGAGTTGGATCTAGGCAAAATCCGCAGCGAGTTTGAAAACTTACTCAAAGACCCCCAATTCCAAGCGATCGCAGGTAGTCCGGATCTCCGCAACATCGACCGTCAAAAGTTTATTGATTTAGTCAGCAGTCGCACAGACTTATCTAAACGCGATGTGAAACGCATCGCTGACACATTATATAAAATTTGGCAGCAGGTAGTTAGTCAGCAAGCACCAGCCCAAGACCGCCTCGGGGAATTAGTCGATTATCTAAAATCCTTACCACCAGGACAAAGCAAAACAGATGAACTCAATGCCAAATTAGAAAGATTAATTGCAGAAACTCGTGAATCTAAAGAAGCTGACCAAAAAGCCACCCCAGGGCCAATCCAGAGTACACTCCAGCAAGGACTTTCGGCTTTGACGGGTATTGTTTTAGGCAGAACAGATTTATCAGATTTAGATGTAGAAAAAATTTGGCAATCCTTATCCACTGCTAAAGACAAAATTAGCGAACAAGCGGATAAGTTAGGTTTACCCGCAGCTTCTCAACCTTATAGCCCAATTCGAGCTGATGTCGAAAATTACCTTGCCAATACCTTTGCTTGGCAACTCAGCCGCGAAAGAATTGCCCAAGAATTCCGCGATGTCATCTACGATGCAGCAGCAGATCCAGGAGTAGTACGGCGAGAATTAGAGCGCCTATCCCGCAATGATTTTGTCAACATCTTGCAACAGCGGGGACTACTTACCCAAGGACAAATACAGCGGATTGCAGATCAACTAGAAACTGTCCGCCGAGAAGTATTGGTGACTGTAACGGCTGCAGAAGAAAGAGAGATAGTAGAAGACTTGCAGCGTCGAGTATCCAGCTACCTCCTCGTTACTAGTAAGTCTGATTTAACTTCTGAAGGTATTGAACGAGATTTTAGACCCCTGTTATCCGATCCAGATGCCGATTATGAAACCCTCTCACGGCGGTTAGCGGCGATTGATCGCCAACAAATGCAGCAAATCCTGTATCAACGCAACGACATTCAACCATATGAACTAGACGCAATTCTCGAGGATTTAGAAAAACAACGCGATCGCGTGTTAATCGAATCTAAAAATTTGGCAGATCAAGCAAAATTCCAGGCAGAAACCCTGTGGCTAAACTTAGAATCATATCTGCGTAATACCGGCAAAGGCGAACTCAACCCCGATGCAATTCGAGCCGATCTCAAAAGATTGCTGGAAGATCCGCAAGCGGGTGTGGCTGCAATTCAGGCACGTTTATCTCGTTTTGACCGCGATACCCTAGTACAACTGTTGAGTCAGCGCCAAGATATTAGCCAAGACCAAGCAAATCAAATCATTGATACTGTCGAACATTCATGGCATAGTATCCGCCACGCACCCCAAGCGGTAGCAGATAAAGCCAAAGAGCAATATGACTCTGTTAGCACAACCATCGCTGATTACTTGCGTAATACAGGCAAAAGCGAACTCAATCCCGAAGGTATTCAACGCGATTTAAATCGACTGTTTGAAAACCCCAAAGAAGGAGCCTTCGCACTCCGCCGCCGCTTGTCTCAGGTAGATAGAGACACCCTAGTTAAATTACTTAGTCAGCGTCAAGACTTGAGCGAACAGCAAGTAAATGAAGTCATTGATTCCGTACAACATTCGATTCGCAATTTTGTGCGTGCGCCGCGTCGCCTGGCTAGCAGAACCCAGCAAAGAGTAGAAACATTCCAAGCTTATTTAGAAGAGTATTTACGGCAGACTGGCAAAGAAGAACTCAACCCCGAAGGTATCAAGCGCGACTTACAACTGTTACTGCACGATCCACGAGTGGGGATTGAAAGCTTTAGCGATCGCCTGGCGCATTTTGACCGTTCCACAATTATCGCCCTGCTGAAAATCCGCGAAGATATTTCCGATGAAGAAGCAGCGAAAATTGCAGATAATATCGTCTCCGTGCAGGAACAATTTGTAGAACAAGTACGGGGTATTCAACGCCGTATCCAAGATGTGATTGATGGCGTATTTGCCCGCATCCGCAACTACCTCAACTCCTTGGAACGCCCCGAACTCAACTACGATAATATTAAGCGTGATGTGCGCCAATTATTTGACGATCCGCAAGCCGGATTTGACGCTTTACGCGATCGCCTATCTTCCTTTAACCGCGATACCCTAGTCGCACTGATCAGTTCCCGTGAAGATATTTCCGAAGAAGATGCCAACCGGATTATCGACCAAATAGAAGGGGCGCGCAACACAGTTTTACAACGAGCAGAACGCTTACAGCAAGAAGCCCAACGCCGCCTCGAACAAGTCAAGCATCAAGCACAGCGCCAAGCCGAAGAAACCCGCAAAGCCGCCGCTACAGCAGCTTGGTGGTTATTTGCGACAGCAGTTGTCTCTGCTATTTTCTCCGCATTAGGAGGAGCGATCGCTGTCGTTCGGCTGTAGTTTGACAAATTGTCTCCGCTTTCCTGTATGAGCCTCCCCCCGTGGGAGGTTTTTTTAGTGAAACTTGGCCCAGCCTGAAACAATGCTTTGTTTACACCTAAAAGCCCTATTTCCTCTTTTCCTCTGTGACCTCAGTGTCTCTGCGGTGGTTGAATTATTGAGATCCTAAATATCATAACCAAGTTATCCACCCAATATCAGTAAAAATGCCTTAGTAATTTTCACTGAAGTGAGATGTCAGCAACCTGTCGAAAATTTAATTTAAAACATTGCTATTTCACAAATAATTAGCTATTGAACGGATATTTTTAGTATTTAGATTTGATTGAAATTTACATCTAAATCTGGCTCATCATTGCTCACCCATTTCATCAAATCCCTCTATTGTCAAGGCGGAAAGCCTGTACTAATCATCTAATCTCAACAAATTTTGAAGCCTGTTAATCAATAACCAATAGATAAATTGTTTATCAAATATATATAAAATCTTTAAATATTTTAGGCAGAAAAACTTAATTTTGCCGGGGATATCTTTTAGTTAATCTTACTAACTATCTACAACCTAAAAAGCTAAAAACCGTAATATCCTCATGGTTAATTTCAACATCCGTCTATAGAATGAACTTGAAAGGCAATTAGATATATACCAGCAAGTTTATATTTGAAGGATTGAGATTGTGTTATTTAATTCCAAACAAGCAAAAAAAGTTATTCAGCTAAAAAGTGGCAAAAAGACTTGGACTTTAAACAACACTCTACTTTGTGTAGCAGGTCTTATAATTCTGCCAATTTGTAGTTTTGCAACTTTCCGTTTCTTGTCCTCTTCATCCACATCCTCTTCAGTTTCATCATTGTTTACCTCCCAAAACACCTCAGCACACGAGACATCTATTCCTTGGATTGATAATCCCTCAGAATGCCAATATACTGATAGGAGTTGGCATGACAATAAATGTTGGGACGAGCAACATAGCCCGACTTTTTAGATTTTTAATAAATATTAAATTAAAAGCTGCGCCAATATATTTGGCGCAGCTTTTGGTTTTGGTTAGTTAGGGAACCTCAGAATGATGTAGATAAAATATATAATGTCCTGGGTTCATTGGAAGTGCAAAATTCACAATGGTATGGACTCCTCTTCATGCAAAAATTCATCGAACTATCCGAATGCGCCATCTATTTGAGCGCAATCAACGCCTATTAATCGCAGTTTCCGGCGGGCAAGATTCTTTATGCTTAATAAAATTACTATTAGATTTACAACCAAAATGGGGATGGCATTTAGGTATTGCTCACTGCGATCATCGCTGGCGTGAAGACTCCCAAGCTAATGCCCTTCATGTAGAAGAGCTAGCAAAAAGCTGGGAAACATTATTTTATTTAGAAACGGCAAAAGAGCCTTTAACTAGTGAAGCTGCTGCTCGCGATTGGCGATATCAGGCTTTAAGTGCGATCGCCCAGGAGCATAATTACCACTATATTGTCACAGGACACACAGCTAGCGATCGCGCAGAAACTCTTCTCTATAATTTAATGCGCGGTACGGGGGCAGATGGTTTACAAGCTCTAACTTGGCAACGTCCGCTAACACTAGACATTACCTTAGTACGCCCACTCTTAGAAATTACTCGTACACAAACCAAACAATTTTGTGATGATTCCCATCTCCCAGTTTGGGAAGATTCCACAAATCAAGATTTAAAATACACTCGCAATCGCATCCGCAATGAGTTGCTACCTTATTTACAAGCGCACTTCAATCCCAAAGTCGAATCAGCTTTAGCTCAAACTGCGGAACTATTGCAAGCAGAAGTGGAATATTTAGAGACAGCCGCCCAAAAGTTGAAAGCTGAAGCGCTAACAGGAGAAAATCCAGATAATTTTCCTCTACGGCTCAATCGTCGCGTATTGCAGACAGCACCAGTGGCGTTGCAGCGTCGAGTCATGCGTCAAGTCTTACAGCAAATACTTCCTGATGCTCCCAGTTTTGAACACATCGAAAAATTAACTGCTTTAATTACAGCACCCAATCGTTCCCAAACCGATCCATTTCCCGGAGGTGCGATCGCTCAAGTCGCAGGTGATTGGATAGATATCAACAAACAATGAAGGCTGAATATAACTCCTCTCATATGCTCAAAAACTCCAACCACAAGGGCATGGAGTTTTTTATCCTTGATAATTCATACTTTATCCTTTTCAGGATGCGAGTAATTCTGGCTGAGATAGTAAATCCAGAAGAGTATGGCGCATTTGAGCAATAGCTTGCAGTTGATAATCACCTGTTTCTTGAATTTGGGCCAAAGCTTCCACCATTGCTTGCAACTTCTGTCGTAAACCGTCAAGACTATCCTGAATTGGTTGTAGTGCTTCTTGGTAAAGATTAACCTTACCCCAACATTCACTAGTTGCAGTTCTCAATTTTAGTAAGTTTTCCTCCATTGCTTTCAATTCTTGCTGCTGCTGTTCCAAGTCATGGCTGTGATTATCAATCATTCCTTGGGCTAGCTCAATACCAGAATGCATCTGCTCAATCTCACGTTCCAATTTTTGCAAATCTTGAGATTGTATTTGTCGCAGGTTTTCAGTTTGCAATAGAATTGGCCCTAAATCAATTTTGGCTGCTTCTGGTTCATTAACAACTGTCTGTCCTTGCTTCTGTAAGAGTACAGTTTTGTGTTGCTTGAGTAAATTCTGGCGTTGTAGCAAATTACGACGTTGCCCTACCAAACTTTCATTGAGCATTTGGTAAAGGTCTTTTTCATCTGCTAGTTCCATTTCCAAGTTGATTACGTCTTGATCGGATGCCTGGTGAATCTTATTTTGCAAATCTTCTATAGCTTTTTCTTTATATTCCAGTTCTTGTTCCTGATCGTGGACAAAGCTAGAATCGATATCAAATTTCTCCTGCAAATCTTGCACTAATCTTTGCAGTTCATCTATAGGCATATTCTCTAAAGCTTTGACATCTACTTCGCAAAGAATCATGTCACTGGAGTTTGCAGCCAAAGACTGAATCTGCTGATATAAATTTTCTTGGCTTTGCAATTGTGCTTTCAAAATTTGCGCGTATTCTTGCTTGCTTAAGAGAATCGCATTGTTGACTTTTAATTCTGCTGTTTGTTGCTGTAGCGAATTTTCTGCTTCTTGCCAAGCATTTTGGCGATCGCTGAAGGTTTGGGCTAGGCTATCTACTTCTTGTTGCTGTTGAGTCGCTACAGTTTTTTGCTGCTCTAGGTTTTGCCAGTGTTCATTGAGAGTCGCTTGCTGCTTTTCGACTAATTCAAAAGCAAAATTCAGGTGTTCCCTTACTGTCTCGGTCGGAGCCACACGACTAGACAAGCGATCAAGTAATTCACTTAATACTCGACTTTGCTCCTCATCTAAACCCTTACTCTGTGTGGCATCTGCTTGAAATTCTTCCAGACGACGCTGCTCACCTCGCAAATGCTCCCAAGCACCAGCTAATTCTGTGCGATCTCGTTCGATTTGTTGTTGCAACTTTTCAATTTCTTGACGAGAGGCTTCAAATTCCTGCTTTTGCGCCTCCAGTCGTTGAAATTCATCCTCCATTTGTTGCAACTGCTCCATGCGGACTTCCATGTCCAATTCACGGCGATTCAATTCTTGCGCCTGAAATGTCAGTGATTGTTTCCACTGATCAATTTCGTCTTCCTTGAGCTTAAATTTTTCTAACTGCCGAGAAAAATTCTGCAATATATTAACAAGTGGTCTTCCAGCTTCTTGAATCCGTTGCACTTGACGGTTGGGATTCACTTCTACTAGTACTAATGCACCATCATTTAATTTGCTTGCTTCCTCTGCCGCAATCACTTCTTCCGACACAGTACTCCAAATCTGGTCGGTTCGCTGACAAGCCAGCAGTTTCAATTCGGTTTTGGAACTACCACTAAGTAAGCCGCCTTTTTGCTTTTGTACTTCTGCTAAATACAGCACACCGTTAGTCCTTTTGTGTACTTGATGTCCGTGATTTGGTTTATACCATAGATAATTCTGTTAGCCTGTTTGATTTAACCGCATTTAGGAAAAATAAAACTGGCAAAACTATTTATAGACACGAGATATCACGCCTTGATATATATAAATCTAGATGCGCTTACTCTGGATCGCGCCTTTATATTGTGTGCTGATGGTAATAATGATGGCTACCGTGTGATTACTAGCTTCATCAAAGTTTATTACAAAAAATTAAGGAATATTGCTGAACGTATTCTATTACTAGAGATGTTTGTATAGGCAGTAATTTTATTTGTATATAACAAATTATACAAAATGTAAATCCAGCCGGAAAACCCTTGTAATTTCGTAGATCCTCACAAAAGTGTAATTTTGGGCTAGGCTAGAAACCCTTATGGAACAATTTACACCAAATTCACATTAGGCGGAAATTATCAATTTAGTGCAGATCGGTAGTGCTAGTTAAAACATCGAAAAATTACTGGGCAAAATTAATTAAACAATATCAACAGGATCGCAAGGAGCACCTTTGAGCTAAATGCAGGGAAATTTAAATGAAATAGATCTTCGTAGTATCCTGCAATTGATTGAGTTGGGCCAGCGAACTGGCCAACTGTTGGTGAAAACTCATAACTTTCGCAATAGCAGCCAAATTAGCGAAGAGGTGAACAAACATCACCATTCCTTTTGCTACCAACCACAACAGTACTGGTTCGTCTTTTTCTTAAATGGCCAGATTCTCTATTGCCAAGAAGGAGATGGTACTTCATCGAGGATTAACGATTACTTAAGACATTACCGTGTGGAGACTCCGCTCAACGAAATCCAGCTAGCCTCCATAGATCCACTGAATATAAAAGAATATAGCTATCTTTGGGTACTGCTAGAGCAAAATCTGATTAACCCCAAGGTAGCGCGTAATATCATGCATAGTCTGGTGTATGAAACGCTCTTTGATTTACTGGGTTTGCACACAGGTAGTTTCATTTTCCATCAAAGTCCAGTCCTGACCCCACAATTAACCACTTGGGAAATAGGGCCACTAGTTAGTAAAATTGCCAAGCAACTGCAACATTGGCAGCAGTTGTATCCTCATATTCAGTCTGCCGATCAAGTGCCCATACTTTCTGAGATGGTGCAATCAAATTCATCTTTACCAGCAGAAACAGTCAATAAACTCAAGCATTGGGCAGATGGTAAAACATCTTTACGTCAACTTGCTCGTTATCTCAACCGCGACATATTGACAATTGCCAAGGTAATATATCCCTACGTCCAACAGGGATGGCTGAAATTAGTATATCCCAGTACCAATATATTCAGTATTAATACAGAGAGTATAGTAGTAGAGGTCGACTACAAACCACGGATATTATGTATTGACGAAGTAACAACGATTGGTGAGACTATAGAGGCAATTTTGCAGCAACAAGGTTATGAAGTGTTAACTTTGACTAATCCCTTAGAGTCTCTCAGTCTCGTTTTTCAACTCAAGCCGCAGATGATTTTTTGCAATATCACCATGCCGGAATTAGATGGATATGAGATTTGTGCCATGTTGCGCCAATCTACAGCATTTCGGCTGGTGCCGATTATTATGCTGAGTAGTCAAGATAGGTTTATCGATCGAGTCAGGGCTAGTATGGTCGGGGCTACCGATTATTTGACTAAACCTTTGCAAGAAACTGAGTTAATCACGCTCGTAGCAAAATATATCAATAAACAGCCTTACATTGGCATACATAAGAGATACAACTGTTGTTGATTGTATAAAAGATGAGGTAAAAAATGTTATCACAGAATCAGCCAGCCCCAGTACAACCAGTATAAAGTTATCATCTAGTAAATCATTTAAGGAATAGACTTAATTTATACACTAAATACTTGCGGGGAAATCAGGGAATGTTCCAATTAGGAACGTCTACATCAGGAGGTAGATAGGCATTTATGAGTACAGTTCTGATTGTGGAAGACAGTATCGCACAAAGGGAGATGATTACAGACCTCCTGAAAGCAAGTGGCTTAACAGTCACCCATGCCAGTGATGGGGTTGAAGCTTTGGAAGCTATTCAAAGCACACCTCCTGATTTAGTGGTCTTGGATATTGTCATGCCCCGGATGAACGGCTACGAAGTTTGCCGTCGGTTAAAATCCGATCCGAAAACCCAAAATGTCCCCGTTGTGATGTGTTCTTCCAAAGGTGAAGAATTCGATCGCTACTGGGGCATGAAACAGGGTGCAGACGCTTACATAGCCAAACCGTTTCAACCAACTGAGTTGGTGGGAACAGTCAAACAACTGCTGCGAGGATAAGGATGAAAAGAAAATGGTCAGTAAACCAGACTTTTTAAGTGGTGGTAGTCAAGACCACTTCCGTCCTGAATTACAAGTAGAAAGTCCTGAAGGTGAATTACATTTGCGGTTTTACATCCCCTCGCACCAGGAGTTTGCACTACCAGCAACTGGAATTCGAGAGGTAATGGAATTGAGTCCTGATAGAATCACTCCGATTCCTAATGCTTCTCCTTTACTTTTGGGTACTCTAAATTTACGAGGTCGAGTTATTTGGGTAGCTGATTTGGGTCAATTTTTAGGAGAAGCAACCGCATTAAATACAGATAGAGCAGAAATTCCGGTAATTGCTATCGAAGAACAAGACACGATAGTGGGTTTAGCGGTAGAAGAAATAGGTGGTATGGACTGGCTTGATGTGCAGCATCTAATGCTAACAACTCATGTACCGGATACTATGGCTCCCTTTCTGCGCGGTGAGTGGTTAATAGATGCCAAAACAAATAAGTCTTTAAGACTACTGGATCAAATGGCAATTTTGCGGAGTGCGAGGTGGGCAGGATGATATTGGGAGGGTGGACATGGCAGCAAGTATAGATGATTACTTAGAAATATATAAGCAGGCTTGTACGGCTTACGCGCAACAGAACTATGATGTTGCCGCCACTTTAGTGGATCAAGTGGTACAAAATTTGCCAAATGACCCTAACTCCCATTTGTTAAGGGGTCACATATACTATGTTTTACAGCAGTACGATATAGCCAAAGCTGAATATCAACAAGTTTTACAGTTAACCGACAATCGAGAATTAATTGATTTTGCCCAGCATGGTCTGGAAAGTATTGCTCAATATCAACAATCACTACCAGATGAGTTTGCTATCAGTGAAAATCTTGAAGATATTTCTTCATCAGAAATATCCAATGGTCGGTTCGCTGATACAGAAGAATTACAGAATTTGCCACAGAATAATGATTTTGCTAGCACCAATTTTAGCGATAATCCCTTTGGCGAATACCAGGAATCTGGAGATGATGAAATAGAAGAGCTATCCTTGGACAGTTCTTTGGACAGTTCCTTTGATATCTCTGCATATAGTAGTAGTGCATTTAATGGATTACCAGATTCTTCTACACCTTTGAGTAACGATCCCTTTAGTTCTACCGAGCAAGCTAGCGATCGCGATGCCAATGCTAACATTTGGGAAAAACAAGGAGAATTAGAGTTACCTGCTTTTTGGCAAGAAGACAACAATCAAAATACTATTGATGATTCCGGGATAAATAATCCTTTTCTAGAAGCTACTACAAATTCAAATAATCAAGGTTTCACTAATTCGGAAAATTATAGCGATTCACCGTTTACAGAAGTTGAAGAACTTGATGCTTCAACCAGTAATAATTGGGAAATACCTACTGAGTTCTTAACCTCAGAAACCTATCCAGAACCTAGCGAAGCTGATTTCGAGTGGAAGAGTAATAGTCTGGAAAATGAAACTTTAGTCAAAAACCAAACACTTCTCCAGGAAAGTGCCCCACAAACTAACAATTTACCATTCCAGCCTCAAGAGAATTTATCCCCAACTACATCTAATAATTGGTTGGGCCCGATAGAAGCTGAAGATACATTAAAAGAGGTAGTTAGCGCTGCTGACAACAATTTTCACCAAGAAGAACAGCCAGAAAAACAAGGTAGCCAGCTAGAAGAGAATTTTTCTGATATTGATGATAGCTTTGATTTAGAGGCTTTTGAATCTGCCTTTGGCACAGATGATTTCAGTCCCGATGAAGAACCAAGTAATATCCCAACCAGCAATATCAGTGGTGGAGAAATTAATCACGAGACTTCTAAAACTAATATAGATTTTTTAGATGACTTTGATGAATTTGACGACCTGGGTAACATTCCTGGATTTGATTTGACAGATGCAGAAGCTAGCTTCCGAGATGTCAGCATGGATTCTGGCCCATTGGAAACAGGTAGTCTACCTCGCAGTCAAACTGGACAACCACCTGCAATTGATGAAACAGGCGATCGCGAAGATGAACTGTTTTCAATTACTGGTTCCCAAGAAGTAGTCCCAGTATTTACCCAAGTAGATGTCGCTAAATTAGAAGCCAATGTCAGCGTTGAACAAGGTTGGTTAGCGCCTTTAGAAAATGCTTCCCTAGAGAAGAAACAATGGCTGATTGCGGGAACTGTAGGTGTCGTATCAGCCTTAGTGGTAGCAACAGTTAGCTTTGGTGCTACGACCTTTTCGCCGCCACAACAGCGGGAATCAGTGCGGAACACCGGCTGGGCTATGTCACTAGCAGCAGGGCTGGCTGGGTTTGCTACCGCAGCCTTTATGGGTAATTTCACTATTAAGCAGGTTCGCCGCACTACTCAAAACTTACAAGCTCAGTTTGATGCTGTTCGTCAAGGTAATCTTAATGTTCAGGCCACAGTCTATTCTGAAGATGAATTAGGACTGCTGGCTACTGGCTTTAATGAAATGGCAAGGGTAATTTTTACTACTACCAACGAAGCCCAAAGAAAAGCCGATGAACAGGAAGAAGCCAAAGAAAATCTACAACGCCAAGTAATTCGCCTGTTGGATGATGTAGAAGGAGCAGCCAGAGGCGATTTAACAGTACAAGCTGAGGTAACAGCAGACGTACTAGGAGCCGTAGCTGATGCCTTTAACCTGACAATTCAAAACTTGCGGGATATTGTGCAACAGGTAAAAGTAGCGGCAAGAGATGTGACCAAGGGTGCAACGAACTCCGAAACATTTGCTAGAGCCTTATCTAGTGATGCTTTAAGGCAAGCAGAAGAGTTGGCTGTCACACTCAATTCTGTACAGGTAATGACCGACTCTATTCAACGGGTAGCGGAAGCAGCCAGAGAAGCGGAAACTGTTGCCCGCGATGCCAGCACCATCGCCTTAAAAGGTGGTGAAGCCGTGGAAAATACCGTGGCAGGTATTTTAGAAATCAGAGAAACTGTAGCAGAAACTACTCGCAAAGTGAAGCGCTTAGCGGAATCTTCGCAAGAAATTTCTAAGATTGTGGCGTTAATTTCGCAAATTGCCTCCCGAACTAATTTATTAGCGCTCAACGCTAGTATTGAGGCAGCCAGGGCAGGTGAAGCCGGACGTGGGTTTGCAATTGTTGCGGATGAAGTCCGCCAGCTAGCAGACAAATCTGCCAAGTCCTTAAAAGAAATTGAACAAATCGTGATGCAAATTCAGAGTGAAACAGGCTCTGTAATGACTGCAATGGAGGAAGGGACACAACAGGTAATTAAAGGTACTAAATTAGCTGAAGAAGCTAAGCGATCGCTAGAAAATATCATTCAAGTAGCAAATCGGATTGATATCCTGGTGCGCTCAATTACCTCGGATACTGTAGAACAAACAGAAACCTCCCGTGCAGTAGCTCACGTTATGCAATCCGTAGAACTAACGGCACAGGAAACCTCCCAGGAAGCACAAAGAGTATCTGGTGCGTTACAACACTTAGTAGGCGTATCAAGAGATTTAATTGCTTCTGTGGAACGTTTCCGGGTAGATACTCTCGAATCTAGATAAAGTATGAAGTATAAAATGTGAAGTGTGAAATAGTAAGTATGAACTATTATTCATGCT
The DNA here is from genome assembly GCA_002368155.1 of Nostoc carneum NIES-2107. Lineage (GTDB taxonomy): Bacteria > Cyanobacteriota > Cyanobacteriia > Cyanobacteriales > Nostocaceae > Aulosira > Aulosira carnea. Next base: position 243,033 of record AP018181.1, on the reverse strand, counting down.
TCAGTCCCTTTAACCTTTAACCTTTATCTTTCATTTTTTTCTTTCATCCTTTATCCTTCATCATGTCCTATGCTGCCGGAACAACAACAGCGCATTTTAGGTTACTTTATTGAAGAAGCAAGAGACCACCTGAATACCATTGAGCAGGGGTTGTTAAATCTTCAGAGTACCCTGAACGATCCAGAAATGATCAACGAAGTCTTCCGGGCTGCTCACTCCATTAAAGGAGGAGCGGCGATGCTTGGTTTGAGTAGCATCCAGCATACATCTCACCGCCTAGAAGATTGTTTCAAGGTTCTCAAAGAAAATCCGATTCAGGTTGACCAAAAGTTAGAGTCCTTATTTCTCGGGGTTTCTGATACCCTCAAAGCGCTGCTAGAGAACTTGAGCGGCCCATTTGGTTTGTCAGAAGAGACAGCTAATACATTGATGTCGGAAACTGAGCCGGTCTTTCAATGGCTGAACGAGCATTTGGAACTACTTGTACAACAAGCAAGCGGTGGTGTTTCTGTACCAGCAATGCAGCCAGCTTTTGCTGATAACTCCCACACACTAACAGAAATCTTCATGCAACGGGATTTTTCTGTACCGGAAGAAGAAGCACCAGCCCAAAAGTCTGCGCCAGTTGTTACCAAAGCAAATGATAACTGGGGTGAGTTTCAAGCGCAAGTGCTGCAAACGCTGCGAGAAATGTTGCAGCTATTTAAACAAGGAACAACCCAGGAAAGTCGGCAAAATCTCCAGCAAACTTGTCACCAATTAGTCATATTGGGTGAGACATTTAATTTGCCCAACTGGTGTAAGTTATGCGAAGCCGCAGAAAATGCGATCGCTAATCCAGATAATAGTTATCTAACTCTGGCAAAAATTGTCATTACAGAAATTAAAAAAGCTCAAGAATTAGTTCTTAAAGGTAAAGAATCTGAGATTTTCATTAGCCAGCAGCTAGAAGTGCTCTTGAGTTTCCCTGAAGTTGAGTTATTTGAAATCTCTACTGATTCACCAAATGAGTTTGCAACTGGGACAACTCCATTTGGTAAGGCTAACACTGAAGCGATCACGAATGAGTTAGTTGCTCCAACGCAGGGTAATTTTGTTAATACCACTAATAACAATATAGCTAGCTTACCTGACCTAACAACAGCAGTTCAGCAAGAAAAAGATATTCTGACAGCTAAAGAAAATTATAAGCCTGAGGCTTCTGAGTTATTCAACTTATTGCCCAATAATGAAGATGAAACAGCACTGACAAATCACAATCTTGACCCCAAAGGGCCAGAAGTTGGAATTGCTGAGTTAAATACACTTGCGGATTTATTTGAAGGTGAAACTCCCGAACTAGATGAGACTTGGCAACAAGAAGAAATATTAGACATTAATGCAGCCAATAAATTGGGCATTGAGATCAGTACTAGTAATACTGAAGATGCTGATAGCGATTTAGCAGATTTATTGTCTTTTGATGAGCCGACGAATGTTGATGAGTCTAAACAAACTATTATTCAAACAGAAGATTTCAGCTTATTATTTGGTGAAAATTTCTTAGACAAAGAAACTCCCACACAGCACCCTCAACAAACATCAGCAAGCAACTCTGATATCAGCAATAGCTCTCAAAACGATATCAATTTAAGCTCATCTACTAATGAAAGTCTGAGAGAATTTACAGAAATTCTGCAAGAATATCCTGGTGATATTGCCCCACAGGATGTAGTACAAGATTTATTAGGTTTAGAGCTAGATAACAACAATCTGCTGTCGCTAGGCGAATTAAATCAACCAGAAGCTAGTTTTGATGATTTATTCTCAGAAACTGCAAATGAAAGTCTGTTAGAAGAAATTTCTCCAATTAACTTCCCACAGCCAGAAAGCTTGTCTTTGGATAATCCATTTACTGACTTAGGAGACAATTCTCTACTTTCTACTAGCGAATCAACAGTTGACGATTTATTTGATCCACAAGCAACAGTAGCAAGAGATTATGATCTTTCCGCAGAAGATTTAAGCAACTTCTGGAATGAAGAAGCAGGTGCAGAACCACAGCTAGAATTGGGTTCTCGGGTTGAGCAAGATGTCGCCAAAGCGTTAGAGGAGAGTTTGTTTACAGCTGCTCATGACTTTTTGGATGATAGCCAGTTAGCTCAATCTTCAGCATCTCCTTTTGAAGTAGAAGATTTTAATCTGACTTTTCAGCCAGATGATGAGCAAATCGATCTGATGTTTGAATCTGATACTGGAGATGATTTATTTGCAGATTTGACATCAGACAACACAGCTATTTCCTCTACTGAGGCTATCGAATTACCTGTGACAGAAATTCGCAGCTTGATACCAGAGGAAAGCGATATCTATGAAGGACTTAGCCTACACTCTCCACTCCCCTCAACAACACTACCTCCCGAATTAGATTTCACCCCAGAATTTACCAATCAGCCATCAACAGATAATACATTTGGTAGTTCTGTGGATAATGATTTGTTTAATGTGATCAACGACAATAGCAGTGATAATTCACAATTGTTATTTGAGGATATCAACACTACTCACTCAACATATATTCAGCTTGACCCTTCAGAAATCAGGATTACTGATACTCCCGAATTAGATTTAGGAACAGATTTATTAGCAACAGCAGATGATTTAGAATTGGACTTCAACGAATCCACAGAAGTACAACAGCGTCCACAAAACCTTGATTTATTGGCAACAGTAGATGATTTAGGATTGGACTTCAACGAATCCACAGAAGTACAACAACGTCCACAGAACCTCGATTTATTAACAAATGTCGAAACTGCAGAAATCTCTAATGAAGATGTTTCGGAGTTAGATTTAGGTTTAGGTACTGATTTACTGTCAACAGCAACTGATGTAGAACTGAATTTTGGCGAAGCAACAACATTAGCACAACCGGAAAATAATCTCGATTTATTAGCAAATGTTGAAACTGCAGAAACCACTAATGATGAGTTTGCGACATTAGAGTTAGGCGATGATTTACCGACAACATCAGCAGATTTAGAACTGAATTTTGGCGAATTAACAACATTAGAACAGCCGGAAGCAAATCTAGATTTGTTTGCAAATGTTGAAACTGCAGAAACTACTAATGATGAGTTTGCGACATTAGAGTTAGGCGATGATTTACCGACAACATCAGCAGATTTAGAACTAAATTTTGGCGAAGCAACAGCATTAGAAAAACCGGAAAATAATCTCGATTTATTAGCAAATGTTGAAACTACAGAACCAACTAATGATGAGTTTGCAACATTAGAGTTAGGTGCTGATTTGCTAGCAGCAGATAATTTAGAACCGAAGTTCGGCGAAGCAACAACATTAGCACAGCCGGAAAATAATCTCGATTTATTAGCAAATGTTGAAACCACAGAAACTACTAATGATGAGTTTGCAACATTAGATTTAGGTGCTGATTTGCTAGCAGCAGATGATTTAGAACTGAATTTCGGCGAAGCAACCACATTAGTACAGCCGGAAAATAATCTCGATTTATTAGCAAATGTTGAAACTACAGAACCAACTAATGATGCTGTTGAAGCATTAGAGTTAGGCGCTGATTTACTGACAACAGCAGATAATTTAGAACTGAATTTCAGCGAAGCAACAGTATTAGCACAGCCGGAAGCAAATCTCGATTTATTAGCAAATGCTGAAAATGCAGCAACCACTAATGATGAGTTCGCAACCTTAGAGTTAGGCGATGAGTTACTGACAACAGCAGATAATTTAGAACTGAATTTTGGCGAAGTAACAGCATTAGCACAGCCGGAAGCAAATCTCGATTTATTAGCAAATTTTGAAACGGCAGAAACCACTAATGATGAGTTTGCAACATTAGATCTGGGCGCTGATTTGCAAGCAGCAGATGATTTAGAACTGAATTTTAGTGAAGCAACAGAAGTAGTACAGCCTGAAATAAATTCAGAGATTTTGGATACTGCAGACACGACTGTTGCTGATAGTGCAGAATTAAATTTACTAGATGATTTATTAGCAACAGAAACTACACTGCAAGCAGAAGCAACGCTGGAGGACACAGCGAATACCCAAGACACTGATGCTGCGATGTCTACGACGGGCTACGCCTACGCAAACAATGTAGTTGAATTAGATGCAACTAATGATTTATCTGCGTCTCTGGAGAACATAACCCAGACCGATGAAGTGGCAACAATTACCGCAGCAGAAGCCGAATTAGATGTGCCACCATCAACTCCAGACAATGAATTTGCTGAATTAGAAACATTACTAGAAGAAGAATTAGCTTCCCCCTTACCAGAAGAAGATTTTGCTGCTCTAGAAGCATTGTTGGATGCAGATCTCAATGAGGAACCATCAGCGGCACCTTTACCTGTTTACCCACAACAATCGCAACCACCTACCGCTTACAATAATGCCAGCAATGCTGCTACATCACCAGAATTAGAAGATGAATTTGGTGACTTAGAAAAATTGTTGGCGGAAGCAGATCAAACAATATCTCATTCACCATCAATCAAATCAACCCCAGGTAAAGCCGCACGTCCCGCTACCCGTCGGGGTGCAAGATTTGAAGAAACGATGAAAGTTCCAGTGAAGCAACTAGATGATATGAGTAATTTAGTTGGGGAACTGGTAGTAAATCGTAATACCTTGGAGCAGGATCACGAACGTCTGCGACAGTCACTAGATAACTTGTTGATTCAGGTACAACAGCTATCTGATGTTGGCGCACGGATGCAAGAATTATACGAGCGATCGCTACTGGAAGCTTCTTTGTTAGCTACCCGCAAACATAAAGAATTTGGCGGCTCATCAGGTGATTCTAATTCTGACAGGGGTTTCAGTGAATTGGAAATGGATCGGTTTACGCCTTTCCATACACTGTCCCAAGAAATGATTGAAATGATCGTCAGGGTACGTGAGTCAGCGAGTGACATTGATTTTGTAACGGAAGAAACCGAGAGAGTTGCGCGACAGTTTCGCCAAGCCACAACTCAACTGCAAGAGGGATTGACACGCGCTCGAATGGTGCCTTTCTCCCAAGCTATTGATCGCTTGCGGCGAGGAGTACGGGATAATGCCATTAAATATGGTAAGCAAGTGGAGTTAATGATTGAGGGTGGAGATACCTTAATTGACAAAATGATTTTGGATCACCTGACCGATCCACTAACTCATATGCTCAATAATGCGATCGCTCACGGTATTGAAACCCCAGAGGTGCGACAAGCCGCAGGTAAAAATCCTGTGGGAGAAATCAAGATTCGTGCTTTCCACCAAGGTAATCAAACTGTGATCTCTGTAGGCGATGATGGTGCAGGTATCGATACCGAAAAAATCAAAGCCAAAGCGTTGAAGTTGGGAATGCTGACAGTAGAAGAAGCAAAAACCATCACGCGCATGGAAATCTACAACTTGCTGTTCCACTCTGGCTTTAGTATTAAGGACGAGGCAGATGAGATTTCTGGGCGTGGTGTGGGTATGGACATCGTGCGCTCGGAAATTAGCGAAGTGCGTGGCGCAGTTAGCACTGATTCTGCGATCGGTAAGGGAACTACCTTTACAATTCGTCTGCCACTTACCCTGAGTATTTGTAAAGCCCTGTGCTGTGTTTCCGATAAAGCCAGAATCGCCTTCCCAATGGACGGGGTAGAAGATACCCTAGATATCCCTGTTAAGAGTATTCAGCAGAACGCCGATGGGCAAACATTTATTGCTTGGCGAGATACAGTATTACCATTCCGTCCACTCAAAGATCTGTTAGCCTTCAATCGCCAAATCAGTCGCGGTAGTGTTTACGGCGGAACTCGCGATGATGATATGGTTTCTGTGGTCGTAGTGCGATCGGCAAATAACCTCCTTGCTTTACAAATTGACTTAGTACTGAGTGAGCAAGAAATTGTAATTAAGCAATTTGAGGGGCCAGCACCTAAACCCTTAGGTGTAGCAGGTGCTACAGTCTTAGGGGATGGTCGGATTATGCCAATTGCTGACGTACTAGAAATTATGGACATCTTCCAAGGACGGATGTCTAAACAAAGTAGTGGCCTTTGGCAGCAAAAACCTGCTCAGACTCTACCGGAAGTCGCAGTTGAGAAAATTGATCCAACAGTGCTGATTGTTGATGACTCAATTACAGTCCGAGAATTACTTTCTCTCACCTTCAATAAGGCAGGTTACCGCGTAGAACAAGCAAGGGATGGTCAAGAGGCTTGGGATAAACTGCGCTCTGGATTGCCTTGTGATATCGTATTCTGTGATATTGAAATGCCTCGCTGTGATGGGCTGGAGTTGCTCTCTCGTATCCAGAAAGATAACAACCTCAACCACCTCCCCATTGCTATGCTGACCTCACGCGGTGCCGATAAGCACAGACAAATGGCAATCCAACTAGGTGCTAGCGGTTACTTTACCAAGCCTTACCTGGAAGAAGCTTTACTAGAAGCAGCAGTGCGGATGCTCAAAGGGGAAAAACTGATTCTGAATACTACTGCTTAAATGATTCCGGTATTTCTGCAAAGGACACACACATATTCTGTTACGGAGGCCAAAATTCAACAGTCAAGAAGAGCCAGTTACTTGCAGAGGTTACCTTTGTGAAGCGAACTGGCTTACAAAAATCAAGGAGAGCCAGCGTTGTAGGCAAGTTGGCGCTGAGATTAATAATTTATATTCATCATTCATCATTCAAAATGCTAAAAGCCAAATGGACTCGGCTTTTAGCAACCTTTTTGGCAACAATGATATTTTGCCAATGGTTGCTACCTGCTGCTGTCGCTAATGCTAAAATTTCCAGCAAATTCTCTCCACAAGTAGTAGTTGAGAAATTCACAGATGGGGAAAATTTGCAGAGGAGTCACTTCCTCCAACAATATGCACAGCAACGAGTTCCATTAAAAAAAATGCTGACTTACCCACCTAGCCGTAAAAGCAATCAAGTTGATAACTATCACGGTACTGTAGTAGCAGATCCTTACCGATGGTTAGAAAATCCCGACTCGGCAGAAACCAGAAGTTGGATTGAGGCACAAAATCAAGTTACTTCTGCCTACCTCGATCAAGTTCCTGCTAAAGAAAAAATTAGACAACGCCTGACTAAATTATGGAATTACGAAAGATACAGTATTCCATTTAAAGAAGGCAAATCTCTGGGAGATAATTCTACTGAACGTTATTTTTATTTCAAAAATGATGGGCTACAAAATCAAAGCGTTTTCTACACTCTAAAAACTCTTGATTCCGAGCCAAAAGTTTTACTTGACCCTAACAAACTTTCCGAAGATGGGACAGTAGCGCTGTCAGGATTATCTATTAGTAACAATGGTCAATTATTAGCTTACAGTTTATCTACATCTGGTTCTGATTGGCAAGAGTGGAAGGTACGCGATATCGAAACAGGTAAAGATTTACCAGACCATCTGAAATGGGTTAAATTCTCTGATGTTTCCTGGACAAATGATAACCAAGGATTCTTTTATAGCCGCTACGACGAACCAAATAATAAAACTAAGTTAGAAGATACTAACTATTATCAAAAGCTTTACTATCATCGCTTAGGTACTCCACAATCAGAGGATATATTAATTTATCAACGTCTTGACCAGAAAGAATGGGGTTTTAATGGTGGAGTTACAGAAGATGGTAAGTATTTAATCATATCGGTTTGGTTAGGAACTGATTCAAAAAATTTAGTTTTTTATAAAGATTTAACTAATCCTAAATCGGCAGTTGTAGAACTGATTAATCAATTTGAGGCAGATTACAGTTTTATTGAGCGTGATGATAGTGTTTTTTACTTTCGTACCAATTTAAACGCTCCACGAGGCAGAGTTGTTGCGATTGATATTGAAAAGCCAGCAAAGGAAAACTGGCAAGAAATCATTTCCCAGTCAGCAGAGACCTTAGAAGGTGTGAGTATTTTAAATAATCAGTTTGTCGCTGATTATCTCAAAGATGCTCGCAGCCAAATTAAAATTTTTGACCTGAAAGGGGCATTGGTTCGGGAAGTAGAATTACCCGGGATTGGCTCAGTTGATGGCTTTTATGGCAAGCGCTATGATACCGAAACTTTTTATAGTTTTACGAGCTTTACTACACCAGGCACCATCTATCGCTATGATATGGTGACAGGGAAGAGTGAAGTTTTTCGGGAACCAAAGGTAGATTTTAATCCCGAAAATTACGAAACTAAACAAGTATTTTATCAAAGCAAAGATGGCACCAAAGTGCCAATGTTTATCACATATAAAAAAGGCATTAAGTTAGACGGGAATAATCCCACATATCTTTATGGCTATGGTGGTTTTAATGCCTCAATGACACCCAGTTTTTCTGTCAGTCTTTTGGTATGGATGGAAATGGGTGGTATCCATGCAATGCCTAATATCCGTGGTGGTGGCGAGTATGGTGAAGAATGGCACGAAGCCGGAATGAAGTTTAAAAAGCAAAATGTCTTTGATGACTTTATTGCTGCGGCTGAGTGGTTAATTGCTAATGGTTATACCAAATCTGCAAAACTAGCGATCGCAGGTGGTAGTAATGGCGGTTTATTGGTGGGTGCTTGTATGACTCAGCGTCCCGATTTGTTTGGTGCGGCTTTAGCAGCAGTTGGGGTCATGGATATGTTGCGGTTCCACAAATTTACTATAGGTTGGGCTTGGACTTCGGAATATGGTTCGCCAGATAATCCAGAAGAATTTAAAGCGCTATATGCCTATTCGCCATTGCACAACATTAAACCAGGAACAGCTTACCCAGCAACATTAATTACTACAGCCGATCATGACGATCGCGTGGTTCCTGCTCATAGTTTCAAATTTGCAGCGGCTTTGCAAGCTGCTCAAGCTGGTGATGCGCCTGTACTGATTAGAATTGAGACAAAAGCTGGACATGGTGCAGGTAAGCCCACAACTAAAACGATTGACGAACTAACAGATAAGTGGGCGTTTTTGGTACGGACTTTGGATATGAAAGTTTAGCCTGATGCAGAGGTATGAAAAACTTTCTACCACAAAACTAAAACAATACCAAAACATAAATTCCCCCAAATGCTAGAGGCGAGTTAACCTCGCCTCTACAAGTTACGTGCTTGATCAATTGATCATTGAGATGTTTCTTTATTTGGCAGTAGTCAACTTATCTAAATTAAGCTTAATTGAAGGTGCATCAACGCTAATTAAATTACCACCTCTGAATGAAAATTCATTACCAATTACATCTTCTGTCTGCGGTGCATTTTCCCAAGGATCTTGAGCCACCCATACTACTTTAACTTGGCGTATCCACATTCCATCTTGTTCTTCAGCAGTAGCAGTTACAGTTTCTACCACATGAGTGACGCGATGACCATGTTCATGATTATTTTGACATAAAAGGATGCGATCGCCTTGCTCGGCTTTACTTGCATCATTTTCTTTTCGTAACAATTTTTTCTTAATTTCCTCCTGACTCATTTTTTCTTTCTCGCCTTCATTTATGGCCCAATGCAAATTGAAAGGAATACCAATCTTACAATATTCTTTGTAAGACCAATCTGTTCTTTTGCTGGCAGTGTGATTGACTAACTTTAGGTATTTAGGATTTAGGCTATTAGGAGATGGAAGTATCATTTGTAAAGTTAGAGGTGAAAGCTACAGTTATAGATTTCCCTAAAACCTCACCTAGATCACAGAACGAAAAAAGTAATATTTGGGAGATGTTTCTGATACATTGGACGGTTTTAAAATGAAATTTACGCAAAACTCTTTCACATTTTTTTATCTTATTAGCATTAATTAGTTACTTTTATCCATGTCAGCAAAGGATATTTTTCACGAAGCAGTAAAGCAGGCTCTCCAAAAAGAGCAATGGGTAATTACACATGACCCACTCAAATTTAAATATGGTAATGTCAATTTCCAGGTTGATTTAGGTGCAGAAAAATTGGTTGCAGCTGAGAAAGCAGGTGAGAAAATAGCAGTCGAAATTAAAAGTTTCCTTAATCCTTCTGCAATCACCGATTTTTACGCTGCTTTGGGTCAATTCCTGAGTTATCGCCTAGCGCTGGAAAAAACAGAGCCAGATAGATTATTATATTTAGCAATTCCAGTAGATGCCTATCGAACTTTCTTTCAACTGGAGTTTACACAGACAGCAGTACAAAAATATCAAATGTTGTTAGTTGTATATGACCCTGTGAATGAGGTGATTCTGCAATGGATAAAATAGCAAAGTATCGAGAATCTATTCAGAAATTACTCACTTATTATGCTAATGATGATGTTGATGATAAAGAGATAGAAACTCTACTTATATTTGATACGGAACGAGATCATTACCAATGGATGAATGTCGGATGGCAAGAATTTGAGCGCATTTATCGATGTGTAATTCATTTTGATATTAAAAATGGCAAAATATGGCTGCAGCAGAATTTAACAGATCAGAACCCTGCTGAGGAGTTAGTTAAGATGGGGGTTCCTAAAGAAGATATCGTTTTAGGATTGCAGCCTCCATATAAAAGGCAGTATACGGATTATGGCGTTGCTTAGAAAATTAGCCTTATATAATCTTTGGAATTTGATAGGATTAAAATATTTAGCGATCGCCTATAATCCAATTAAATGAGTAAAATGGCAATCAATCAGCAAGAAATTAAAAACTTTTCCATTACATAATTAACAAAAATTTCCCCCCGACGTTCTACCTGTTGTTCAGTGATGGTGGCAAAACCCATACTTAAGAAAAAAGGTTTGGCGGTAATACTAGCTTCAACGTATAAGCGATTAATTCCTAATTCATAGGCTTTGGCTTCAATTGCAGTATAAATCTTACTACCAACACCCATCCGCTGATAATTTTTATGGCAGTAGAAGCAGTCTATATGTCCGTTTGTTTCTAACTCGCCAAAACCTGCAATTACACCTTGGTCATCAGCAACATAGGTGAATCTTTCTGCACAGATTGTTGCCCAGTTTCTAAAATTAATATTATCTGGTGCCCAAGCTTTAACTTGATTTTCTGAATAATCACCAATATTAACTTCACGTACCGTTTCGTGGAATAACTGTGCTATTTGCTCGGCATCTTGCTGTTGAAATAATCGTATTTTCATAAACCGATAATTGAGGGCTTACTACTTTTTAAATTAGAAGCGATCGCCTTTGTCAACCAATCCTATTTTACTGAAACACAACACCCCGATAAATTTCCGCCATTGGTAATTCAATACCAACTGAATCAAGAGAAATTGATACTTCTAAACCTTTAAATTCACTGAGATCCCAAGTACAGCTACAATTTCTCCATCTCGATATTCGCTGCGTCCTTCTGCTTTTTCTTCGATGGCGCGATATTCATCCAAAGTGTAGCGGCGCTCGGTAGAAATCATAAGTCGTAGGCGATCGCATTGCTTGTAGGACAACAAGATTATTCTGTCACAGATTTAGTGGTGAGGTAATGTGAGCGATTACCCCTCGAAAAAAGCGATCGCTCATTACACTAGGAAGAAAAACCATTATTCTCGCGATCGCCTTTTTTACCCAATCCCCAAACCCCTATCTCAAGATTGCTACCATTTATTTTTACTCTCAGTTAAATTGAGAATTTCCATTTTGACTTGTTTATGAAGCTACGCTCATACATGCTTATAGGTTTATTACTGAGTTTGCTGCTTAGTACTGCGCCAATTTCGGGCAATCTGACTAATGCAGCAACACCCACAACTGTCACACCCGTATCTGGTCTTGCACTTTCCCAGGGTGTGCAAAAAACTGTATTGGACAACGGTTTAACAGTACTTACTAAAGAAGTGCATACTGCACCTGTAGTCAGCGTGCAAGTATGGTATAAAGTCGGCTCTCGCAATGAAGGTAAAGGCGAAAATGGTATCTCCCACCAATTAGAGCATTTGATGTTTAAAGGTACTAAAGAACGTCCTGTGCAGTTTGGGCGGTTATTTAGTGCCTTAGGTAGTCAGTTTAATGCTTTCACTAGCTATGACGAAACGGTGTATTTTGGCACAGTGCGGCGAGACAAACTGGAAGCACTGCTGACTTTAGAAGCCGATCGCATGGAAAATTCCTTAATTGGGCCTGAGCAACTAACGAGTGAGAAACGGGTAGTAATATCCGAGTTGCAAGGATATGAAAATTCCCCCAGCTATCGTTTGAGTAAAGCAGTGATGCAAGCTGCATTTCCCAATCGTGCTTATGGTTTATCTGTAGGGGGAACAAAAGCCGATGTGGAGCAATTTACTGTAGATCAGGTACGAAATTATTACCAAAGATATTACAGCCCAGAAAATGCCACCTTGGTAATTACAGGGGATTTTGCTACAGAACCGACGCTTAAGGCTGTAAAAGAAACTTTTGGTAAGGTTACGCCACGACCAAAACAAGCTACAAGTTTACCAGAAGCAAAGCAGGTCGCGAATCCTGCTAATACTCTAGTGGCGGAAAAAGCACCAATTGTCTTAAAGCAACCAGGAAGTGCAGCATTACTACAAGCTGTGTATCCTCTACCAGATATCAAACATCCTGATGTGCCAGCAATTGATGTGATGGATATGATCCTCACAGGTGGACGTAGTTCTCGGCTTTATCAGGCTTTAGTAGAATCTGGACTTGCAAGTTCAGTTAATGGTAGCGCCGCCGAACTGATCGAACCGGGATGGTATGAAATTAATGCTACTGCGGCTCCTGGTAAAGAGTTAACGAAAATTTCCCAAGTACTGCAACAATCTTTGGCAAAACTGCAACAGCAGCCAGTTACTACTGAGGAACTCAACCGCGCCAAAACTCAACTACAAGCTTCATTTATTCTCAGTAACCAAGACATCACCAGCCAAGCCAACCAACTGGGATATAACCAAACTATTGCCGGAGATTACCATTTTGTTGAAAAGTATTTAGCTGCGATCGCTAAAGTTACGCCACAAGATGTGCAACGGGTGGCGAAAACTTACCTCAGTCCGGCAAAACAAACTCTTGGTTTCTTTGAACCAACTCAACCAGATGGTCAACAAGCCTCTGCTGGTGGGGGTTATGGCCGCACTGTAGAAAACTTTAGCCCTGGGAAACCTGTAGATCCAGCAGAACTGGCGAAATACTTACCTCCTGCTACCTCTGCTACCAGTTCCAGCAAACAAGCGTTACCAGAACAGTTTACCTTGGCAAATGGCTTGCGGGTTCTGCTGTTACCTGACCATAGTGTCCCCACAATTAATCTCAACGGACAAATTGATGCTGGTACTGAGTTTGATGGTAATCAAAAATCTGGACTAGCGAATTTAACTGCTAGAAACTTAATGAATGGCACAAAAACTCAAAATGCTCTGGCTTTGGCGAAAACCTTAGAAGATAGAGGAGCCGATCTAGATTTTAGTGCCAGTCGTGAAGGAGTTATTATTAGTGGTCAAGGAATCTCAACAAATCTGCCCGTATTAATTCAAACTTTGGGCGATGTCGTACAAAATGCTACCTTCCCCGCCGACCAGTTAGAACTGACAAGACAACGGGCGCTGACGAGTTTGAAAGTGCAACTTGATGACCCTCAAACTCTGGCTAGAAGAGTATTCCAGCAAGCAATTTACCCAGAAAATCATCCCTTCCACAGCTTCCCTACGGCTGATACTTTAAAGAGTATTACTCGTGATGATTTAGTTCGCTTCTACCAAGAACATTACCGACCGGATACCACAACGATCGCACTCGTGGGTGACTTTAACCCCACTCAAGTAAAAGCTTTACTCAATCAGACTTTTGGCAAATGGCAAGTCAAAGGTAAGCCGCCAACTCTCAATTTACCCAAAGTAGATTTACCTACGACTTTGACACGCTTGAATAAGGCAATTCCTGGCAAAGCCGAAGCCATTACTTATATCGGTTACAACAGCATCTCCCGTAAAGACCCGCGTTTTTACGCAGCAATGGTGCTGAATCAAATTTTAGGTGGTGATACCTTATCTAGCCGCTTGGGTACAGAAGTACGCGATCGCCAAGGTTTAACCTACGGGATTTATAGCTACTTCACTGCAGGAATTAATCCTGGCCCCTTCTTTATCCAAATGCAAACAGCGCCGCAAGATGCTGACAAAGCGATCGCCAGCACTTTGGCGTTACTTAAACAGGTACGCGAACAAGGCGTGACTGAAGCAGAATTTAACACCGCCAAACGTTCTCTTACCAACAGCTACCCTGTAGAGTTAGCTAATCCCAGCGATTTAGCATCTACAATTTTGAGCAATTCTGTCTTTGGACTTTCACCAAAAGAAATTCGTGAGTATCCTCAGCGCATTGAGTCAGTAAAAATGTCAGATGTGCAGGAGGTAATTCAGGAGCTAATTAAACCAGAGAATGTAGTCATTGTCACAGCTGGTTCACCGCCTACTGTATCTAAAGGCGACTAATTTTTTGAGATGTAGGGTGTGTTGTCGCGTAGCGCAACGCACCAACTCACTAGTCAGGGCTGTCATTTGTCCCAATACTGCTCAGTTAAGGATTTTCAACTCGAATTTGGTTTGGGGAAAAGGTGAAAGGGTAAGGGTTAAAGGTTTTTCTTGCCCTTTTTCCTTTCCCCTTTTGCCCTTAACCGACAAGTATTCACTTGCTTTTTGTGACAAATTGCCTTGAAAATAAAAATACGCTCTAAAAGCTAGAAAATAGCAGTAAAACGACTAATAAAAATTAGAAATAGTAAATCTATCTTCGATAAACGTCAGTGAGACAAGTAGTTAATCAGGGTTTGCTGGGAGTAGTAATTGCTATGACTACTGTTACAGCAATCAACATACCAGGTGTATCTGCCCAGGATAAAACCAAATGCATCAGCCAAATTACCGGGAAAGCAGGTAATCTCTTCTCAGGAGAGTGCATACCTAATGGACTTTGGATCAACCCCAGCTATGGTACAGAATATGGGCGGTTAATGCGTATTGCTATCAAAGCGGCGGCTAATAAAGATGATTACGATACAGCATTTATCAATTTTTCTAGGGCGCAAGCAATATCAGGGGTAACAGATTCAGAAGTACGCAGGGGATTATTAGGTGCAATTTTGGCGAAATCATTGCAAAAAAATCCTGTGCAGGGCTATTTTCCCTCAAGAATTTGGCTATTAGTTACTGGTGAATTTAGCGAAGGTGGTTAAGGGACTTCCAACTAAAAATATACCATCGCTCTCTGGGCAGAGGGGCAGGGAGCAGGGAGCAGGGGGGAGAATAAAAATAATTTCGGAGTATATTGGATAATTTCTTTTCTGGAAGTCCCTAATCTTTAATTCCTATAAATCTGGAATTTGCCAATCAATCTCTGGCTTGCCAAAGGAACGCAAAGCTGAATTAATAGCTGAGAAAGGTTTACTACCAAAAAAGCCATTACGCGCAGAAAGAGGTGAAGGGTGGGCAGATTGAATCACTGTATGTCTCGTTGTATCTATTAATTTCAGCTTTTTTTGAGCGTATCCACCCCACAACACAAACACAACCGGATCTTCCTTTTGGTTAACTTTGCTGATGACTGCATCTGTGAAAGTTTCCCAACCCTGATTTTTGTGAGAATTTGGTGTATGCGCCCTGACTGTTAGTACTGCATTCAACATCAAAATACCTTGTTTCGCCCAGGATACTAAATACCCATGATTAGGAATTTCAAACCCTACATCATCTTTGAGTTCTTTAAATATATTAATTAGCGATGGTGGCGGCTTAATACCAGGTTGTACAGAAAAGCATAATCCATGTGCTTGGTTTTGGTCATGGTAAGGATCTTGACCTAGTAAAAAAACATTCACGTTCTCATAAGGTGTCAATTCAAAAGCTGAAAAAATCTGCTCTTCTGGTGGGTAGATAGTATAAGATTGGCGTTCCGCTAATAAAAAATTTTGTAGCTTACTGAAATATGGTTTATCAAACTCTTCAGCTAGTACTGTTTGCCAAGAAGGTGACAATTTGATTTGCGTCACAATTTTTGCCTAGATTTAAGTAAGTAAACTTGAATTATATAGGAATCTAGGATCAGCCCAGAATTTACTGGTGTAGATTCATATAGCTACTATTCTCTTGCTGCGTTGATGACAACATAGTGTAAATAGAAAAAGTACTGCCAATTTTGTTACTTACTTATCTATGAAATTTAGTAAAAGTACATTAAGTAAAAACTCATGGAATTTACCTATCTTCATATGTGGTTCGCATGATTTTCATACGATGTTTATGTAATTTCCCTATATAGTTGTTAAACTAGTTTTAAGCAAACATTGAGTTTGCTCCTCACACCATACCTTTACCCTCTTGTTTGTCAATGGCAAGGGGGTTTTTTCTTTTTATCTTGGGGACGAAATATACCAATACTCGGGGGTTAAGGGGAAAAGGGAAAAAGACCTCTAACCTTTCCATTAGTAAAATTATGAGGTGAAATCTCAGCTAGGGGTTGCAATACATACATTGCGCTGGATCTGCAAACTCTCTACCCGCAGGGAAAAATTTTTCTTGGCTGAAACCACATTTTTTGCATTGATAAACAACACAAAGTAACAAATTTGTGGGTGTAGCGCAAATTTCACAGGGTAAACCTTGGATGCGTTCTGTAATCTCAAATCCAGGCGCAGAACATTGTGGACATTGGCTTTTTATCTTTTTTAATAAGTTCTGGGTAGCTTTGGCAATATTTTTCATCCGGGTGGGGTTATAAAGTGCGCGCATATCGGTTTCCAGATGCACTTTACCATCGGGAGAATTATTTAATGCCCAATTCACCGCTTCAGTAAGTTTTTCTTTAGTAGTAATGCCTTTAATTATCTCACTGCTATCTTTGGGTGATTCCTGACAACTAACAATTAAGCCATGTTCAGGAAACCCAACTTTTAATGCAAATTCATAGGCTGCGGTAAAATTATCTGCTATCTGATGATTAAAATTAGTTTCTAATGATAATTCTTCGCCAATAATTTCTAAGTCGTTTTGTTTATCTAATAAAATGACGATTTCACGATTCGAGTAAAGATAAGGTATATAAGGATGAGGTGCAAAGCTACCTTCACTCGCGATCGCTAAAGTTGCATCTGTTAATTCTAGTGCTTTTTCTGCTTTTAATCTAGCTGCCTCAATTTGATTTCCTGGGCGTTCTATCTCTCTTGTAAATGTCCCAAAAATATCAGTATTAAAATCCTGGGGTACTATAATTTGAATATTTAATTCTTCCAATATAGGGGCAATAGCGTTCTCCTTGTGATGCATGGTTGCTAGTATTGCCACACGATTGTGAAAAAATTGCTGATAATTCATCGGGGATTTACCTCCTATAAATTTTGGCAAGTTTAGTTTATTTTATCCAACAAACTAAACCTGCCAATGATAAAAGGGATTGGGGATTAGGGATTATATGCTGTGTGCTATTAGCTTTGTTCTTGTACAACCTGTCCTATTTGTGCTTCTAGCTTTTCTTTATCGCGCTTGCGTTTTTTAGCGTAAAGCTGAATAGTCACTGCCATTAAAATAATCGATGCAAAAATAACCCAAGCGGTGATATCAGTAGGCAGATTATTTTTGAACACAGCCAGTAATACAATCACCATCAACATCACTGTAGGCGCTTCATTTAAAGCACGTAACTGTTGACTATTCCAACGGCATTCATCTACTGCTAATTTTTTCATGAGGCGAGAGCAGTAATGATGATAGCCAATTAAGAGGGTAACAAACAACAGTTTGATATGTAACCAACCCTCTTTTAATACATCTGGTTCAGTAGAGATTAAACCAACTGCCATTGCTACCGTCACTAACATTCCTGGGGTAGTGATGATATTGTAGAGGCGTTTTTCCATAATTTGATACTGATTTTTCAGTATCGTGCGTGCTGGTTCTGGTTCTTGGTTCGCTTCAACGTGATAGATAAAAAGACGCACTAGGTAAAATAACCCAGCAAACCAAACTACAAAGCCAATAATATGAAAAGCTTTAAACCAAGAATAAGCCATGAATTGTAACCTGCCTTTCTCAAGTTGTTGTAGAGTAGCGATCGCCTGAATGGCCGCAAGCACTCCCTTTATCAGGTTACGGTAAAACCCTATGCGAAGGCTGATTGCTCACGCGCATAATTGATTAAGAAGTGTAACGCATTCTCCACCGATAAATCTCTGGCTTTGAGGAGAGAACGAAAAATAGACGTTGCAATTTTTTGCCTTAGGAAAATATGTAATGATGACTGAAATATATAATTGCTGCATATCTAGCTAAGAGTTACGCGAACCCAAATAATTGCTAGACAAGGTTTTTAAGTAAATAAAATATATAGGTAGATGCACAACATTGCTAATCAGTTGTCACTTACAGCGGAATAGACCGTTCAAATTTTACGCCAGTAAGGTCTTCTACAAGAGATGCTGTAGTGTACTTCAGTTTAGGCATACTAAGAGTTTTAGTATGATGTCGGTTTGCTCGTATTTGGTTTAAAAACGACATCTACCCAGTAATTACTGCCCTGATGCCCTTGAGAGGGAAAACCGCCTCCCGTAGCATAAAAATATACACCATTAGGATTATCTATGCTGTCAGCAGGAATATGTAATGGGCTAATATTGACGGCAGTTTTGAAGTATCCCATATCTTGAGCGTATTGCCCTTGGCTTGCATAGTATGAGGCAACATAAGTTTGTCCTGCTTGAATAGGTACAGGTGGATATAACTGGACTGTTTGCCAACCAGGTGCAGGCTGCTGACCTTCTACAGCCATTCCTTGTCTGAGTAATTCACCGTTGGCATTCCATAAGTGAACTATGTACCCACTATCAATAGCTACACCCCGGTAGAAGCGAATAGCACTAATCTCACCATCAACATCGGCAAAGAACTTTACTCCTACTTCTACTGGGCTTGAATCCTGTTCAATAGGGTTAATTGGTGTTCTCTGACAAAAAATTGTGTAAGTTTGCGTTGGTGGCGCTAATTGTGCTGAAGCCAAATTCACATTTGCATTAGTAGGCAAAAATCCAGATATTAAACTCATACTAAGATGCAGAAATACAGCTAGTAGGACAATGCCGATAATACGTTTCAATTTACGGTAGTTGTGACGTTGAAAAAGCTGCATATTTTTCTCCCAATGTCAGAATTTTGCAAGTATGTCTGTAGCCAATTTATCAGGTGTTTTCTAGAGGAAATATAAAGTTTAATAGGATTAAGATATTTGGAATATCTGGCGCTAAATTTGGAATTTATGCATAGCCAACCATGCTCTGGCAATGCGATTTAATTCTTAAAAATATAAGTTTCATGTAAAGCCTTTCACACCAAAAGCTAAGCCAGAGAAGGCATTTGAGAGTGTATTGTGATGCGCTTTAACACGTATTTCTATATTTAGATAAGGATTGATTAATACTTTGCCAACTTATCTGTTATTGGCTGTCAGGTATATATTGCTAAAAAACTTATTACTATTTAATAAATGAGTAGCAAACTGTATTGAATAACAATAAATATTAATGCGTATGTTTTTATGAGCTAGCACATACTCGTAATTCATAGATTTTTGAAAACTTGAATTGAGCATATTCAACACAAATTAAAGCCAATGATAATTGACGAATACATCCAAAGGATGATGATTGAGAACCAACTTCCGGGACTCTCTTTAGCAGTTGTGCAAGAGGGTAAAGCGGTTTTGGTTCAAGGCTATGGGTTAGCGAATTTGGAACACTCCGTACCAGCAAATGAACACACTGTTTATGAAATTGCTTCTATCGGCAAAACTTTCACTGCTACAGCAATAATGATGCTGGTAGAGGACAAGGTAATTTCGTTAGAAGATGCGATCGCAATTTATCTCGATGACTTACCCTTAGCTTGGCAAAGTGTGACAATCAAGCAGATTCTGTCTCACCAATCAGGGATTCCCAGCTATACAGATGCGTCAAACTATTGGGAAATTACCCGCCTTGATTTAGATAAATCGGAAATTTTGGCTTTAGTGAATCATCTACCCCTGAAGTTTCCCCCAGGTGATTTTAGCGCCTATGACAATACAGGCTATTACTTGTTGGGTTTGTTGCTAGAAAAGGTAACAGGAAAATCTTATGGAGAGTTGTTAAGCGATCAACCGCCATTAGTTTGAAAAGGGTAATTGGTAATTGGTAATTGGTAATTGGTAATTGATAATGGGGAAAAGGAGTATTTTTGACAAATGACAAATCACAAACACCAAACACCAAACCCCAAACACCAATTACTTTGATTCTGCACGCCGCATAAAGGGCAAAAGGTCTTCGAGAATTGTTTCGTGATAATGTTCTTGTGGGTAATGACCAACGTTATTTAGTTTGACTAATTCTGCATTGGGTACGGAATCGACAAAACTTTGTGCTATATCTACAGGCAGCCAAGGGTCAATCATTCCCCATTGAATCAAAATTGGTTGTTGCCATTGTTTAAAGCCAGATTCAACTTCTTGCATGGCTGAATCGAGTTGTAAATTACGAATAGTTGATAGCAGACTCCGTCCAGGTGCAGAACTTTTCAAAAATGGACGACGATAAACATCTAAATCTTTATCTCCTATGCGGTAACGACTCCCACCTTCTAGGGTTCTATCAACTAAAAGGGGGTCTTGGGTCATCATTTCACCTGCTAAAGGTAAGCCCATTTGTTTAATTTTCCAAGGCAATTTAGCAGCAGTGGAAATAGGAGCATTTAAAATAGCTAAGTTAGCTATTTGTTCTGGGTGGCGTAAGGCATATTGTAATCCCACAGAACCTAAAAAACCTTGAACAACTAAAGAAAATCTTTCCAGTTCTAAAACTTGAATAAATCCTTCTAAAGCTGTAATAAATGCTTCTGGAGTGTAGGCAAAATCTCGTTTTTCAGGAGTTGATGAAAAGCCATAGCCGATCCAATCGGGGGCGATCGCTCTTGTTCCCTGGCTAGCTAAAGCTGGTAAAATGTTGCGCCAACTGTAACTTTGTGAAACTATGCCATGTAGCAATACTACGGGAATTAAGTCAGTTCTGCCAACTGGTGCAGCTTCGCGATAGAACCAATCTAATGAATTTACGGTGATTTTATTTTCTGTTATTGACACACTAGGTTCCTATTAAATCAATTTGTCATTTGTTATTCTTACAAAGTTCTGATCGGAGAAAACCTCCGCTCAGACTTTGCGCTTCGTCATTAGTCATTTTTTGTTTGATGACTAATGACCAAGTATCAATTTTTCAGCCAAAAACATTTGGCATGAAATGCCAAAGCAAAATGATAAAAAGTCAATCAATTTTGGGTTTTGGATGTATCCCCCGAATAAATTTGGGGGCTTGAGGCCTGTTTAGATTTTAAATTTCGATTCAATCCAAAATTTAAAATCTAAAATCTAAAATTCGGTAAGTTTTTATTGAGAATTACTAGGAATAATCATCTCACGAATTGCATAAGCTGTGGCAGGTGCGAGTAAAACGCCGTTGCGATAATGTCCGGTGGCTAGGAGGACATTACTAAATCCTGGTAATTTACCGATAACTGGGGCTGGGCGGCCTTCGGGGCGGGGGCGTAAACCTGACCAAGTGCGAACAATATTTGCGCTGGCTAATTCTGGGCAAAATGCGATCGCTTGTTGTTTGACAGATTCTAGTAGTTCTTGATTGGGGGGAATTTCATTGCGATCGCTAGGAAATTCTACCGTTGCACCAATCCAGTAGTCGCCACCACCAACGGGAACAATATGCACATCAT
Source organism: Nostoc carneum NIES-2107 (assembly GCA_002368155.1). Lineage (GTDB taxonomy): Bacteria > Cyanobacteriota > Cyanobacteriia > Cyanobacteriales > Nostocaceae > Aulosira > Aulosira carnea. The sequence continues at coordinate 221,336 of AP018181.1, read as the reverse complement.
TCCCCGTGATTGCTGGCTGGAAGTCAGGATTTCCTAATGGATGCCCTAAACTAACTTGTATTGCTTGTCCCAGCACAGGACGGATATCAATTTTTTGATGGAGTTGCGATGTTAAGGGTGTGGAACCTAACCCAGCAGCGACAACAACCCAGTCAGCCGTAATTGTTCCAGCTGTGGTTTCTAGTTGGTGACAAACTTGGGGAGAGTTTTCGCTTGGTGTTAATTGCGGTGAAGATTGGGCGTTTAACACCGTCACGCCAAATTTACAGGTAACGCCGTTGTGTTGAGCAGCTGCAACTAAAGCTAATGTTAAAGCTGTGGGGTCAAGTTGGCGGTCTTGCGGAGAATAGACAGCACCTGTAACTTGTTCGTTAACTATCTGTGGACAGAGATTTTGCAGTTTCGCCTTGTCCCAAATTTCTAAGTTCCAGCCTTGGGATTGGCGAATTTCTAGTAATTTTTGTTTATCTGCCAAATCTTCCCCTTCTAAGCAAAGGCTGACAATTCCCTGGCGATTAAAAGGGATTTTTCGCTTTGTAATCGCTTCTAATTCGGGAATTAAGGTTTCATAGCGTTGGACGCTAGTTTGTCGTAATTGCCAAGCTTTACCTTTGAGTTTTTGGCTAATGATACCCATTAAAACGCCAAGCGCAGCGCCAGTGGATGCTTGTGCAGGTGGCTGGCTATCTAAAACAGTAATACTCAGACCTTTAACTTGACTTAGTTCATAGGCGATCGCTGCGCCAACTATACCGCAACCGATAATAACTACATGACTCATGACTTGATCCAAAAAGTTAGGAGTTAGAAATTTTTGGTTCCTAACTCCTAACTCATAGCTTAAAGGAACTCCAAAAAATCAATTATCCCCCTTAAGGTTGTTGACGGTTCACAGTCAACCGTCAACCGTCAACAATCATAGGGGAATATTTTTATTTGGAAGTCCTTAAAACTCCGTACTTATGACTCAGCTTCAGCGCTTGTCTTGGGAAGCAGATTGAGGAATTTATCTAGATCTGCAACCACTGCTTGAGTATTATTTAAAGCAAGTATACTATTGCCAGATGTTGCAGCTTGGTCGATTTTCACCAAGTGGTTAAACAAATCACGTGCTGTTTGACGTGCTACAGCTTCATCCTGGGGTAAGAGGTTAGGGATTACATAAGTCATGTCTAACCGAGCTTCTGCCAGAGGCCCATGTATAAAATTACCCACAAATATCCAATCTTTGCGTTGGATGAGGTCTTTTAGTTCGTCTAAGCGATCGCGCACAGCCTGAATCTCTGGCACATATGTCTGAATTTTCGTCAGTTGTGCTGTTGTATAAGTAGGTGGTGCTTTGGCGACAGTAGGACTGCCACAACTGATCAGTAGGGTTGCCAATAATACGAAAACCAATGACAAAAGAGAGCGTTGACGCGACATATACTGAAATAATTTGCTGTTTGTTTGCCGACTAACAGTGTAATTTTAGATCGCAAGTGTCAGTTATAGTTCTTACCATAAAAGGATTTTGCCAAAATTTTTCATACCAACTTTTATTTTCTAAAAATCACCGATTGACTGGGTAATTTTTAGGAAATTTAAGTATAATTACTCAAGATATCTTGATTTACTAAGACTTACGCAAGCGTCACATTTTTTTCGTTTAGGCTGTCCAGGGTCAAGAGTCCAAAGTCCAAAAAACCTGAATTTTTGACCCTTGACTCTTGACACTTGACTCTTAAATTAGAAGATGGCTGTACCAGTTGCGTAATTTCTGTTTACCTCTAAACTTCAATCAGCACTTTTTGACAGCTTTTATTCACAATGATTGTTAGGAAAACATAATTTAGAGTTGCGAAACACCAAAAGACATTGATAAGCTGAAACACTAATACCATAAACCTTCTGGCGGTTTTTTAAATTTCAGATTTCCCTTAAGCCGATGCAATATAGGAGTGTTTTTTCGTGAACGCATCTGAACAAGCAACTAACCTAGAACTCGCCAGCAAGATTGCTACAGTAGTTAATTTGTTTAAATTTGAGTTCCCTGATGCCAAATCGGATCTGAAACCTTGGAAAAACGATCCAGAGACACGGGAGTTAGTCGATCCAGACTCTATAGACATCGGTTTTCACTTTCCTGGAATCAGCAAATCTTGGCGAAGTCGCAGCGTCTTAATTCAAATCCGATTTTATCAAGACCCAGTCAATAATTCGCGGCGTGCGATCGGTATAGAAATCGCTGCATTCGATCATCGCGGTGAAGCATGGCGACTTTCAACAATAGACAAATGGAGTATTGTTGGTGCTTCTATGCCTTCCCCTCACATCGAAGACAAGCTAAAACAAATTTGTCGTCAAATCCTAGATGTATTTAATAAACCAGCAGATTAAATCTAATTAGCCCGAAATTTTTTCTCTGTACTCCATACATATTTGTGGTTAATCAAAAACACATTACACGGAATAAATTGAATGCAATAAATAAATTATTCAATTAATTTGTATATTGTGTTAGTCAGGCTTCAAAAAATACAGTTCAGTTAAGAAAATTAATTGATAACAAAACCAAAAAACTAGTACCGCAAGGCGGAATTCAAAATTCAAAATTAATGTAGCGTAAGAGTTTCGTTGATTTGGAATAGTCTGTTTATTTACGCCGAACTGTACTAGTTAATTAACAAAGAAAACAGAACAATAATTTTGGAGGGGGTTTGGGGGACGCAACCGTCACCCAATCGGCGGTTTGGGGGAGAATCCCCCAATTCTGGTGGCTTTCTTAATAACTGACAAATCAATCGCTAATGAGCTTATACCAATTCAAATAATGTTTGCTACTCATCAATATATTCTACCTGGATTTCTCACAAGACTTTAGAAAAGAGGGGTCAAAAACTGCCAAAATGTATATTGCAAAAGAATCTCAGCAGTTTAAAGTATGACCCCAAATAAAAATCATTGTATCCCGGAGCAGTTCATTTTCGGACAGGTACAGTCATCCTCAGTTATAGTTAATTTCAAGGGTGAGCCTGTAACATCGGATGCAGGATTAATATTAATTGCGGAATTAGACAAAAAAAGAGAAATAACATCACGATTCGCAGCATGTTTCAAAGACTACCGAGACCCAAATAAAATTTTATATCCAGTTCATAGTTTAGTTGCACAAAGAATATATGGCTTAATCATGGGCTATGAAGATATAAATGACCATGAAACCCTTCGTCATGACCCAATATTTGCGCTCGCAGTTGGAAAAGTAATTAACTCAGAACAAGAATTAATGACTTTAGCAGGGAAAAGTACCTTAAATCGTCTCGAACATTGCCCAGAAGATGTACCTTCAAGAGAAAATAGTCGGTATCACCGTATTGAATATGATTCCGAAGCGATAGAAACGTTGTTAGTTGAGCTATTTTTTGAATCTTTTAAAAAGCCACCACGGCAGATAATTGTAGATTTAGATGTTACGGATAATTTAATACATGGTAATCAGGAAGAAACATTTTTCAACCCTTACTATAAGGGATATTGTTATGCCCCACTTTATATTTTCTGTGGTAAACACTTACTTGCGGCAAAACTTCGTGCATCCAATTTAGACCCAGCAGCATGGGGGTTAGAAGAATTACAACGAGTCATAAAAATAATACGTTCGCGATGGGAAAATGTGAAAATTACTATTCGCGGAGATAGCGCTTATTCCAGAGAAGATATTATGGCATGGTGTGAATCCGAAACTGGAATTGATTATGTGTTTGGGCTGCCTGAAAATAATCGTCTAATTCAACTATCTCAGTCAATCAAGTATCGTGCATCCCAAGAATACTCAAGAAAAATTGAACCCGTAGTTGAGTTTTTTGAAAGCTTATTTCCTGGAACACCGGATTTAAAAAAAGATGCTGCAATGTGTGTTGATAATTCAGTTTGGTATTGTTCACTTGATTATCAAACGTTAGACAGTTGGAGCCGTAGCCGTCGTGTTGTCGCCAAGGTTAATTATAGCTGTGAAGAAGTCGATACTCGCTTTGTAGTAACTTCGCTCCCTGTTCATAAAATTCCTCCAGGACAGCTTTATACTCATAAATATTGTCCGAGAGGCAACTTAGAAAATTGTCTAAAAGAACAAAAATTAGATTTAAAAAGTGATAGAACAAGTACCCATACATTTGAAGGAAATCAATTACGTTTATGGCTTGCAGCTATTGCTTACATTTTAATGAACACCATGCGAGAGAAATGTTTAGTCAATACGGAATTTAAAAATGCAACGATTGGAACTATACGCACAAAATTATTAAAGCTAGGAGCCGTTATGACTATTAGCAGACGAAGAATTTTAATTGCAATTAGTAGTGCTTGTCCTTATCAGGACATTTTTGCAACAATTTATGAGTGTTTATCCCGACTGCCAAGCCAATTACTAATGACATAATTGAATTCATCAGTAATAGCTAATTCTAATTTTAAATAACTATTAATTGGGTTATTTTACTTAATCTAGTCCAACAAACTGGCATATCAATTTTTATTACTAATTTCTTATTTCCTCCGTATTTTTCAAATTTAATGTATCCTATCCATCTTTTGTGTACTCGGTTTTTACTTTGAACTACTCATAATCTGTGGGGAGTTTGATAATGTATCAATTAAGTTATCCTAAATCTGACTAACCCAAGTATTTTTTTCTCACCCGTGAGAAATCCGGGTCTAGAGGGCAAGGCAATGCCTTGCCCCTAAAGTCTGTCGCATTCTTTTGTCAAATTGGTATTAACTGAACTCTATTGAGTCATAAAGCACTATAGCCTTTCCCAAACTGCTGAGGTACAAATGTATCTGTCTCCATCCTCTTCTATTAGCAGTTAATTACTTCTTGATACTTCTTAGTGTCATAGGTTGTGGTTTGCTACAATGAATTTGACAAAATGGATTTCTTGAGCCAAAATCCTTGCTAGGTTTGCCAAATACCATTTGCACCAGTTTAGTCTTTAGTTGGATAGTAGACTAAATAAGCTGCAAAAAATATTTAAATAGTTTTGTCTCAGATGGAACCCCAAGAGTTCTGAATGCCATGAGATATACAGAAATTGGTAATCAGACAGATAAGTAAACTCCAAGACATTCTATTTGCATAATCTAAAAACTCACTTACTGGTGGTAGGGGTAATACCCTCACTTCCACTACTCAGCTTCAACATCATTACTTGAGTACAGCGAATCTATTATTACTTACATTACAGAACAATGGCTTTGATATCTAGAAGGCATAAATTTAAGCTAAAAAATCAATCTAATTTACAATTTGTTTCTTTATATATTATTGTATTCTTTTTGACAATTACACTACTCCTTTCTTATATAAACGCTCCCAGAATTCCACTTTTGGGATTTCATGGCATTGTTGATATGAATAATCCTAATTTCGGACTTATTCAGAATCCAATAGCTGCAAAAATGTCTTATGCAATGCAAGATTTAGAAAAGTTTTTAGAATACTTAGCTCGTAATAATTACTGGTTTTTATCAACTCAAGACTTGTATGATTACTTTATTGACCGCAACCGAGAGATTCCGCAAGAATATGTCGGGAAAAAGCCCATAATGTTAAGCTTCGATGACAGCTATAAAACTGTATATACTAACATTGTTCCAGTTTTAGAAAGGTTAGAAAAAGAATTTAAGCAAAAAATCAAAATAGTTTTATTTGTCAATCCTGGTACATTAGCTAAAATCCATCATCCATCAACTACATACCTGAGTTGTGAGGATTTGAGAACAGGATTTGCCAAGGGATTTTATGATATTCAATCTCACGGAGAAAACCACAAAGATTTAGCTAAAATTAATGTTTCTGAGTTAAATCAGGAATTAGCTCAAGCTCAAATTGAACTTAGAGAATGTCTGGCTGGTTTAGCAGCACCGCAGGAGATTGCTCGGCATATTGCATATCCTTATGGTTCTATGAATCAACAAGTAGAAACCTATGCAGCAAAGTATTATCAATCAGGTTATCTGTATAACAGCACAATTTTACGCTTCCGTTGGTTACAGGATAAATATCGGATTTCGCGCCTCACAGTAAATCGAGCAAAATCACCTGAACGATTGATTCAAATGGCTACTCGGTCTTTTACTATCTCTAAATAGTCATTTGTTATTTTTCATTTGTTTCAATTAGATTTGACATGGATGCGTTAGCGACAGCGTAACGCATCCTACTAAATAATCATTTGTCATTTGCTTAAATTAGAGTATGTGAGACACCAGAAAAATTCATGCAAATTCTTACATATATATTTTCTGTAGAGGTTTAGCAGTGCTAAACCTTTAAGCATTCATTTTGTAGAGAGTAAAATATAGTTTATTTTTTAGGTAAGTTACTTTCACAAGTAACTTAAGACTGCTATACTAAATTTCCTGAATTCAGGTAATCCCATTGACTCAGGAAAATAACATTACTACCACAAATATAAAACGCGCCGATGCGTTAGATGCACTGCGGGGATTGGCAATCTTAGCGATGGTCTTTTCTGGCACAATTCGCTATAAAATTTTGCCAGCTTGGATGTATCATGCTCAAGAGCCACCCCCAACTCATGCCTTTAATTCTCAGATTGCTGGCTTAACTTGGGTAGATGTCGTTTTCCCCTTATTTTTATTTGCAATGGGTGCTGCCATACCCTTAGCACTATCTCGCCGTATTGCTCAAGGATGGAGTATTTCTAGAATTATTTTATATATTTTAAAGCGCGGCTTCATGCTAGGAGCCTTTGCAATTATTCTGCAACATCTCCGTCCGTATACCATCAATAACAACCCAACTGACGAAACATGGTATGTAGCAATGCTGGGTTTTGTGTTGCTGTTTTTAATGTTTGGGAGTTGGTCGATTTTAGGGAGGTGGAGTAAATATGGTTTATGGCTAAATATAGCAGGGTTTATCGCTGCGATCGCTCTTATTTCTCAACTGCAATATGGTGGTAAAGGCTTTTTACTGGAACGTAGCGATCCAATATTAATGGTACTAGCAAATATGGCAGTTTTTGGCTCGCTATCTTGGTTATTTACAAACTCTAATTTGCTTTTACGTTTGGGATTACTGGGATATTTGATTGCTTTGCAATTATCTGCTGATACAAATGGATGGATAAAAGAATTATGGACAGCTTCAGCTATACCAATTTTAGGAAATGATTTAAAATTTTCTTGGATTTTTCAGTTTTATTATTGGAAGTATTTGTTCATCATCATTCCTGGAACTATTGTTGGTGATTTAATATTAAATTGGATACAAAAAAACACTCAATCTGAACAACTATCAGCGAATCATCAGAGTGTAGGATCTCGCTATAGTCAGCGTTTATTGTTGATTATTGTATCTATGCTAATGGTTTGCTTAGTATTATTAGTAGGCTTGCAAGCGCGTTGGATTTGGCAAACAACTCTAGTAAGCGCTGCGATTTGTGGTGCAAGCTGGCTATTATTTAAGCAACCAGAAACAGAGATAGACTATCTACTCAAGCAATTTTATCAATGGGGGATTTACTGGTTGTTATTAGGCTTATTTTTCGAGCCATTCCAGGGAGGGATTCATAAAGACCCCTCTACCTATAGCTATTATTTTGTCACAAGTGCGATCGCAATTTTTTTATTGATAGTTTTTACTATAGTAATTGATATCTTTGGGCAGAAGAAGTGGCTGCAATTTTTAATTGATAATGGGCAAAATCCCATGATTGCTTATGTAGCCTTTGCAAATCTTCTCTGGCCAATCTTACAACTTACAGGGATAGAAGATTGGATTATTGCCAATACTACTACACCTGTGATGGGAGTAATTAAAGGAATAGTCTATACTCTACCAATTGCTTTGTTTACAAGCTTCTGTACTCGTTTAAAGCTTTTCTGGAAAACTTAAAATCAACTACTTCTAGCTTTGTTCGCGCAACATTTTACGGAAAGCTCGCTTAGTTTGGGTTTCACCCTCAGTTTTGCATTTTGCTAAAAAATCATAAACCATTGACTTAGTTAATATCGGAAATGTGGCGCTAGTTGCTGATTCTTGATATTCACCTTGCGTCAACAGATAAATAGTTAATTTGCTACCGTTATAACGCCAAAATTCAGGAACCTTCATTTCCTGATAAAGTTGTTTTTTATTGATATCTGTATGAGTTATATCTACTTCTAAAATCAAATCTGGAGGTGGATCTACTGCTAAATCTACTGTTTTACCTCTGACAGCAGGTTCATTTTGAATGTAATAACACTTATCTGGTTCCGCGCCAATTTTTGAATTGGGTATTTTTAATGTTGTAGAAGCCATGCTTTTAATATTGAGATTCAGTTCCTCTGTTAAAATTTGAATCAACATCCCAATATTTTCACTACTAGTTTCATGTTCTTCTAATGGAGTCATAATCTCCAAAACACCTTGATAATATGTGATTATGGCGGCTCGATTATCACCTAAAGCCTCAAGAATCTGCTCATAAGCATCCCAACTGATATTATTCAAGGTGACACGCTTTTCTGCAAGTGGTTTTTCTTTAGGAGTAATGTTTATTGCTTCATTGGTAGTAACCATGTAACTCTCCTAATTTGGTGAATTGGTAATTGGTAATTGGTAATTGGTAATTGGTAATTGGTAATTGGTAATTATGAAAATCGTTCTTAATCTCAAAATAAATAATATGTTTGTAGGGTGTGTTGTCGCGTAGCGCAACGCACCACCAACAATCTAATACTATTCAAAATCCAGATAGGACGAGGGTTTGGGGATGTGTATCTGTCGCGTTCTCGTTTAAAATTGGTATAAGGTGCGTTAGCCTACGGCGTAACACACCCTACGAATTTGTTTTCTCTAAAAGCAATACACACTTTAATTAAAATCTAACAATTAAAATGTGACAACGCTACGAATTGATTCGCCTTCATGCATTAATTCTAAAGCATGATTTATCTGTTCAATTGGCATGACATGAGTAATTAAATCATCAATATTTATCTTGCCATCCATATACCAATCAACAATTTTCGGCACGTCTGTACGTCCCCTTGCGCCACCAAATGCAGAACCTTTCCAAACACGTCCAGTTACTAATTGAAACGGACGAGTGCTAATTTCTTGTCCTGCACCAGCAACACCAATAATGACGCTCACACCCCAACCTTTATGGCAGCATTCTAATGCTTGGCGCATGACATTAACATTACCAATACATTCAAAAGTGTAATCAGCGCCGCCTTTGGTTAAGTCAACTAAATAAGGAACTAAATCACCCTCAACTTCCTGGGGATTAACAAAATGCGTCATGCCAAATTTTTCAGCTAAAGCGCGTTTTTTAGGATTGACATCCACCCCAACAATCATATCGGCTCCAACCATCCGCGCCCCTTGGATGACATTTAAGCCAATACCGCCTAAACCAAAAACTATTACTTTTGCGCCTGGTTCTACTTTGGCTGTATAAATCACTGCGCCAATTCCTGTGGTGACACCGCAGCCGATATAACAAACCTTATCAAATGCGGCATCTTCACGAATTTTAGCTACAGCTATTTCTGGTAACACTGTATAGTTCGCAAAGGTAGAAGTACCCATGTAATGGTGAATCATGTCTCCACCAATACTAAAGCGACTTGTACCATCGGGCATTAAACCCCGTCCTTGGGTACTGCGAATAGCTTGACAGAGATTTGTTTTTTGGCTGAGACAATATTCACACTGGCGACATTCTGGAGTGTAGAGAGGAATTACATGATCTCCTGGCTTGACGCTAGTTACCCCAGCGCCTACTTCCACAACTACACCCGCGCCTTCATGTCCTAAGATAGCGGGAAACAAGCCTTCTGGATCTTTACCAGAAAGAGTGTAAGCATCGGTATGACAAACACCACTAGCTTTAATCTCCACCAATACTTCCCCAGCTTGAGGCCCGGATAATTGAACAGTTTCAATAGTTAACGGCTTACCCGCGCCGTAAGCGACTGCGGCTTTAACTTCCAAACTTCAGCCCTCCTGTATGCTGATCTGAGTTTACAGAAAGTTTGGGGGAATGGGGAATGGAGACTGGGGATTGGGGATTGGGGATTGGGGATTGGGGATTGGGGATTGGGGGAGATGAGGGGGATGAGGGGGATGAGGGGGATGAGGGAGATGAGGGGGAAAACAAGGAGAAGTAACAAACACCCAATTACCCATTACCAATTACCAATTACCCATTACCCATTACCAATTACCAATTACCAAACACCCAAAACAAAAAAATTATAAAAATATTGTGACTTTGTTAAAATGTCATTCTCTAGTTAGATTAATTAAAGGTGGAAATAGCTGTTGGAGCAACAGCGTAAAATTTGTGATAGCAGCAATCCCCTCATAAGAATTTTGTCACTTTCTCAATAAATCTATTTTCTTTACAGCCTATGAATCCTGCCCTTACGAAAATTGGCGCTCAAATGTCCAACCTGACTGGCGTTCGCGCAATTATGAAAGATATTGTCGAAACGTTAAAAGCTAATGCAGGGCAGGAATTAATTAATTTGAGTGCGGGTAATCCGTTGATTTTGCCTGCAGTAGAGCGATTATGGCGGGATTGTACGGCAGATTTACTCGCTAGTTCAGAATATGGTGAGGTGGTTTGCCGATATGGTTCCAGCCAAGGTTATGCACCATTAATTGAAGCGATCGCCAATGATTTTAATCGCCGCTATGGGTTAAAGTTAAGCGATCGCAATATTTTAATTACTCCTGGTAGCCAGACTCTCTATTTTTACGCGGCTAATGCTTTTGGTGGTTACACTACTACTGGCGAACTGAAGCAAATTGTCTTACCTCTCAGCCCCGACTACACTGGTTACGGGGGAATTTGCTTAGTTCCAGAAGCTTTAATTGCTTACAAACCAGCTTTAGATATTGATGAGTCTGCCCATAGATTTAAATATCGTCCTGATTTTAGCCAGCTATCAATTTCTGAAACTACGGGTTGCGTGATTTTCTCTCGTCCTTGTAATCCTACAGGGAATGTGCTTACCGATGAAGAAGTGAGAAAAATTGCCGCCCTCGCTGCGCCTTATGATGTGCCAGTATTAATTGACTCTGCTTATGCACCGCCTTTCCCGGCGCTGAATTTTACGGATATGTCCTTGATATTTGAGGAAAATATCATTCACTGCACTAGCTTATCCAAAGCAGGTTTACCTGGGGAAAGAATTGGAATTGCGATAGGGAATGAAAAGACTATTCAAGTTTTAGAGTCATTCCAAACAAATGCGCTGCTGCATTCTTCGCGTTATGGACAAGCGATCGCAGCCCGTGCTATTAATTCAGGTGCGTTGGCTGAAATTGCCGAACAGGTGATCCGCCCATTCTATCAAAACAAGTTCAGCGTATTAGAAAATACATTAGATTCATCAATGCCCAAGGATTTACCTTGGTTCCTACATCGTGGTGAAGGTGCTATCTTTGCTTGGTTGTGGTTAAAGGATTTACCCATTACCGATTGGGATTTCTACCAAGAATTGAAGAAAGTAGGTGTAATTGTTGTTCCTGGTAGTACTTTCTTCCCTGGCTTAAAAGAAGAATGGCCCCACAAGCAGCAATGTCTCCGCATCAGTCTCACTGGTAGCGATGAGGAATTAGTTACCGGAATGCGACGGCTGGCGAAGGTAGCAGAACAAGCCTATCAAGGCGCGGCTGTAAGTGCATAGTATATTCGGTAGGGTGTGTTATGCCGCAGGCTAACGCACCATCCAAGATTGTTAGGGTTTAAATTAAATATTGAGAATGAACCGAGAAGGCGCAAAGAACACGAAGCCAGAAAAGAAAAAAGAGAAAAATCCAAAATCCAAAATCCAAAATCCAAAATTGGATGATTGGCTAGAGATTGGAAAGATTGTTGCACCTCAAGGTTTGGCTGGAGAGATGCGGGTGTATCCGAATACCGACTTTCCCGAACGGTTTGAGGTACCGGGAAAACGCTGGTTATTGCGTCCTGGTGATATGGAACCGCAACCTATAGAGTTAGTGGCTGGGCGTTACATTGAAGCCAAAAATTTGTATGTAATTAAATTAGCTGGCGTAGAAAATCGCAACCAAGTAGAAGAATTGCGTGGTTGTAAGATTATGGTGCCAGAAAGCGATCGCCCGCAATTGGCTGAAGATGAATTTTATGTTCCCGATTTGCTTGGCTTGGAAGTGTTTTTGCAAGCATCGGGTGAACTGGTAGGTAAAGTCGTAGATATCATTCCGGCTGGTAATGATTTATTAGAAGTGGAGTTAGATCCCACATTTGCACCTGATCAAAAACAAAAGACAGTTTTGATTCCCTTTGTAGAAGCGATCGCACCTGTTGTAGATATACCAGCGCGCAGAATAGAAATTACACCCCCGCCTGGGTTATTGGAAATCTAATAATGAATTCGTAATTCGTAATTTTGAATTTTGAATTTTGAATTTTGAATTTTGAATTCCGCGCAGCGGTGCGGTGCTAGAATCCAAGCAGCGTTAGATATGGCTTCCTTCAACTTATGGTTTCTCACGCCGAATCATTAACCCAAACAGAAGTCATCTACCCGGATAGTGACGGACAGCCGATGGCAAATAATACTGAACAGTTTCGCTGGATTTTGGTCATCCAGCAAAATTTGGATTGGTTATACGCTGATGATGCAAATATATTTGTGGCGGGAGATTTATTTTGGTATCCCGTTGAAGGACGCAATAATATTGTTAACGCACCAGATGTGATGGTGGTGTTTGGTAGACCAAAAGGTAAACGCGGTTCTTATCAGCAATGGAATGAATCAGGAATTGCACCCCAGGTAGTATTTGAAATTCTCTCTCCTAGTAATTCTCAAGATGAGATGGATCGAAAACTTCTCTTTTACGATCGCTACGGTGTTGAGGAGTATTACATTTATAATCCTGAGAAAAATCAATTACGAGGTTGGCTGCGGGGTGAAGTTGGGTTAGATATTATTTCTGCGATCGCAAATTGGCTGAGTCCGAGGTTAGGAATCCGCTTTGATTTTTCTGGCGATGAGTTACAGATTTATCGTCCTGATAATACAAAGTTTTTCTCTTATATAGAAATTTGCCAATTACTAGAACAAGAACAACAACGCACTGAACAAGAACGACAACGTGCTGAACAAGAACGACAACGTGCTGAACAAGCAGAAGCCGCATTAGAAGCAGAAAAAAGGCGATCGCAAATTTTAGCCGAAAGGTTGCGACAAATGGGAGTTAACCCAGAAGACTTTATTTAAAAATTACGCCATAGTTCTGAAGCAGACTAATTTGTGTTCAAAACTTTATATCGCATTTTTCAGCACTATAAACATCAAAATTTGCATCTAATACCAAGTTGAAAAAAGAATACCACAGGTTGCAATAATGCTCGGTTAAGGATTTTCAACTCGGAATTTGGTTTGGGTAAAAGCTTAAAGGGTAAGGGTTAAAGGTTTTTTCTTGCCCCTTTTCCCCTTCCCCTTTTGCCCTTAACCGACAACTATTGCGACAGATAGTAGGGGCAAGGCACTGCCTTGCCCTCTAGAATATATTGATGTGTCGCAAACATTATTTGATTTGGTATAAGCAATTTAGCAGAGGTCATATTTTTGATCCCCGTTAATATTTTGCTTTTTTATCTATTAATGTCATCAAAAACACGAATAAATGTCTCTTAAAACACTAATTCATAATGTTTTAAGCTTTTAAATCAAACATTAATTTAATTTTAAATTAAGCTTAAAAATATCTAGGTAACCTGCTAAATTTGTTACCCTGGCAAAGGATTCTTCATTTGTATTTCTTCAGATTAATTTTAGATTTGAGCAAATAACTGTATGTGACAGCGATTACTTGCAACTTTCCAGATAAATACTGGAAAACTTCGTCATGAGTAAGATGACACTCTACCTTTAGACAAGTAAACTTGCATACTGACTGAATGAATTCGTCAACATCCTCATGTAAATGGAGTTTGATATGACTTTAGCAAGTCCGATTCAATCCAAGCCTTTAACGGATGAAGAATTGCGGAAGATAAACGCCTACTGGCGCGCCGCTAATTATCTTTCAGTAGGACAAATATATCTTCTGGACAATCCGCTGCTAAGAGAACCACTGAAGCTAGAACATGTCAAACCCAGACTGTTGGGTCACTGGGGAACAACACCGGGACTGAACTTTATTTACGTTCATCTCAATCGCGCGATCGCAAAATACGACCTCAACACCATCTACATTGCTGGCCCCGGTCATGGTGGCCCCGGATTGGTTGCTAATACTTACTTAGAAGGGACATATAGCAATTATTACCCGCACATCTCCCAAGATGCAGAGGGGATGAAGCGCCTGTTTAAGCAATTCTCTTTTCCTGGTGGGATTCCTAGCCACGTTGCACCAGAAACCCCCGGTTCAATTCACGAAGGTGGGGAATTAGGCTATGCTTTATCTCACGCCTATGGTGCTGCTTTTGATAATCCCGATTTGCTGGTTGCTTGTGTAATTGGGGATGGAGAAGCTGAAACCGCAGCCTTAGCAGCTAGTTGGCACTCAAATAAGTTTCTCAACCCTGTTCATGATGGTGCTGTATTACCAATTCTGCACCTCAATGGCTATAAAATTGCTAACCCCACATTACTATCACGGTTAAGCCACGAAGAAATCGAGAACCTATTTTTGGGCTATGGCTATAAGCCTTACTTTGTCGAAGGTTCCGACCCAGCAATAGTGCATCAGTTATTTGCCGCTACACTGGATACAATCGTCACGGAAATTCAAAGTATTCAAAGAGAAGCCCGGGTGCATGGTTTTAAAGACCGTCCGCAGTGGCCGATGATTATTTTAAGAACGCCTAAAGGCTGGACAGGGCCGAAAGAGGTGGACGGGAAGAAAACCGAAGATTTTTGGCGATCGCATCAAGTTCCTTTTGGAGAAATCGCCAAAAAGCCAGAACACCTGAGATTACTCGAAGACTGGATGAAGAGTTACAAACCTGAAGAACTCTTCGACGCTAACGGTAGCTTAATTCCCGAACTAGCAGAACTAGCACCTAAGGGACATCGGCGGATGGGTGATAATCCCCACGCCAACGGTGGTATTTTATTGCGTGACCTAAAGCTACCCGATTTTGAAAACTACGCTGTTGATGTTCCCCAACCAGGAAAAGTCATTGCGGAAGCCACCAAAGTTTCCGGTCAATTTCTACGGGATACCCTCAAACTGAACCAAGAAAGTCGCAACTTCCGCATTGTTGGGCCAGATGAAACCCAATCAAATCGCCTAGATGCAGTATTTGAAGTTACAGACCGGACATGGATTGCTAAAACTCTCCCAGAAGACGAACATCTCTCCCCTGATGGGCGGGTGATGGAGATTCTCAGTGAAACTACTTGTCAAGGATGGTTAGAAGGCTACTTGCTTACAGGTCGTCATGGATTCTTCTCCTGCTATGAAGCCTTCATCCACATCATTGACTCGATGTTTAACCAACACGCCAAGTGGCTCAAAACTACTCGTCACATCCCTTGGCGCAGACCCGTTGCATCCTTGAATTACCTGCTAACCTCCCACGTGTGGCGACAAGACCATAACGGTTTTTCTCACCAAGACCCTGGTTTTATCGACCATGTGATTAACAAAAAATCAGAAATCATTCGCGTTTATCTTCCCCCCGATGCCAATACTTTGTTGTCGGTAACCGACCATTGTTTGAGAAGCCGCAACTATGTCAACGTTATTGTTGCTGGTAAGCAACCAGCCCTACAATATCTAGATATGGATGCCGCTATCAAACACTGCACCAAAGGTATTGGCATTTGGGAATGGGCTAGTAACGACCAAAACAGCGAACCTGATGTAGTTATGGCTTGTGCTGGGGATATTCCCACCTTAGAAACCTTAGCGGCGGTGGATATATTGCGTCAGCATTTCCCAGACTTAAAAGTCCGGGTAGTCAACGTAGTTGATTTAATGACACTACAGCCAAAAAGCGAACATCCTCACGGTTTAAACCCCAAAGATTTCGACACCATTTTTACTACCAACAAACCAGTAATCTTTGCTTTTCATGGCTATCCTTGGCTAATCCATCGCTTAACCTATCGCCATACAAACCATAACAACATCCACGTCCGCGGCTACAAAGAAGAAGGAACTACCACCACACCCTTTGATATGGTTGTCCTCAACGATCTCGATCGCTTCCACTTAGTCATGGACGTAATCGATCGCGTACCGCAATTAGGATATAAAGCAGCTTACGTCAAGCAAATGGTGCAAGATAAGCTGATTGAGCATAAACACTACATTCGACGCTACGGCGAAGATGTGCCAGAAATTCGCGATTGGCAATGGCCCTATTAGGGGCTTCTAATAGGCAGGGGGCAGGGAGATGAGGGGATGAAAATTCTATAACTTAACAAAAATCGTGATGTTGGTGACCAACCTCATCACCTTGGTGACCAACATCATCGCGTTGGTGACCAACATCATCGCGTTGGTGACCAACATCATCGCGTTGGTGACCAACATCATCGCGTTGGTGACCAACATCATCGCGTTGGTGACCAACACCATCGCATTGGTGACCAACATCATCGCGTTGGTGACCAACATCATCACCTTGGTGACCAACATCATCGCGTTGGTTATAACAAGGGTCAATAATCCTTTATCTTCCCATTACCCATTACCCAGTCCCCAATCCCCAGTCCCCAATCCCCATACCCCATGCCCAAAACCTTAAAATATGCCAAGAAAATAGGCTCTTCACAACTTTTGACTGTAACGATCAGCTAAGTCATGCCCAAACAATCCAAGCTGGATGCAGCGTTGAAGATGGGTAATAGCCCTAAATTGCAATTGTTGAAACGGGAGGTTTTATTGTGGCTAAGTTAAAAGTAGGTATTAATGGATTTGGTCGGATCGGGCGGCTTGTGCTTCGCGCTGGCATTAATAACCCCAATATTGAATTTGTGGGGATCAACGATCTAGTACCATCAGATAACCTGGCTTATCTATTTAAATATGATTCAACCCACGGTAAATTTAAAGGTAAGGTAGAAGCAAGGGAAGATGGCATCGTTATTGATGGGCATTTTATTCCCTGCGTATCGGTTCGGAATCCAGCCGAATTACCTTGGGGAAAATTAGGTGTAGATTACGTTGTGGAAGCTACAGGGCTGTTTACTGGACAAGAGGGAGCCACAAATCACCTCAAAGCTGGTGCCAAGCGTGTAGTCATCTCTGCTCCTACTAAAGATCCTGACCTAGTTCCTACTTTGCTGATGGGTGTTAATCATCAGCTATTTGATCCCAGCAAGCATACAATTGTTTCTAATGCTAGCTGTACCACCAACTGTTTAGCTCCTGTAGCTAAGGTAATCAATGATAATTTCGGCTTGACCGAAGGTTTGATGACCACAGTTCACGCCATGACCGCTACTCAACCAACTGTAGATGGCCCTAGCAAAAAAGACTGGCGGGGTGGTAGAGGTGCAGCCCAAAATATCATTCCTTCTTCCACAGGTGCAGCTAAAGCTGTAGCACTAGTTTTACCAGAATTGAAGGGTAAGTTAACTGGGATGGCGTTCCGAGTTCCCACTCCTGATGTTTCTGTAGTTGACTTAACTTTCAAGACAGCTAAAGCCACTAGTTACAAAGAAATTTGTGCAGCCATGAAAGCTGCGGCTGAAGGAGAACTCAAAGGAATCCTTGGCTACAGTGACGAAGAAGTCGTTTCCACCGATTTTCAGGGCGATATCCACTCCAGTATCTTCGATGCGGGTGCTGGTATTGAACTCAACGCCAACTTCTTTAAAGTAGTCGCTTGGTATGACAACGAATGGGGCTACTCAAATCGTGTAGTTGATCTCATGTTATCAATGGCACAGAAAGAACAATTGGCGCTTGTATAGGGAATGGGGCATTGGGCATTGGGCATGGGGAAAGGGAAAGGGGTAATGGGGAAGGGGGAAGGGAGAATAGGTAATGGGTAATGGGTAATTGGTAATGGGTAATTGGTAAGAATAATTTCCCTTTTTTCCTTTTCCCCTTTCCCCTTTCCCCCTCATCTCCCCCTGCCCCCTGCCCCCTGCCCCCCTGCCTCCCCAAATTCCCCCGACGCATACCTTGACAACAAAAGAAAATAGAAAGTATTTTTACGGGCATAAAAGTTATATGAAGCACTTGCAATTTCGGATAGTTTAGCTATCTATGTTGTAGGTTCTGGGATGAAACCCCAGGATATTCCTAAACACCCAATTTTTATGCGTCGAACCAAAATTATCTGTACTGTAGGGCCTGCTACATCTTCTCCTGAGCGCTTGGAAGCTTTGATTGATGCAGGGATGAATGTGGCACGGTTGAATTTTTCTCATGGGGCTTATGAAGCCCACGGTCAAACTGCTCACTACATCAGACAGATTAGTAGCAGACAGCGCAAGTCGGTAGCAATTATGCAAGACTTGTGTGGCCCGAAAATCCGCTTGGGGACTTTACCACCAGAAGGACTCATGGTGGAAGCTGGTACCGAAGTTACCTTTGTTTTACAAGAAAAGGGCGAGAGTATTGATGAACTGCCTTTGCCATTGCCCACTTTGTTTGCAATGGTAAGACCAGGTGAACCGATTTCGATTAATGACGGTCGTGTCAAATTAGTTGTGAGCGATCGCGATGCCGATAGCATTCGGGCTTATGTGAAAATTGGCGGTTTAATTTCCACTCATAAGGGGGTAAACCTACCACAAACTCGTTTACCCATGAGTTCCATCACCGAAAAGGACTTGCAGGATTTGCGGTTTGGCATCCAGTTAGGTGTGGATTGGGTAGCAGTTTCTTTTGTACAATCACCCCGCGATTTAGAACCAGCTCAACGGATGATTGAATCTGCTGGGGGCAAAATTCGGGTAATTGCTAAAATTGAACGCCCAGAAGCAGTTAAGGATTTTGACAGCATTCTCGAAGCCGCTGACGGGATCATGATTGCCCGTGGTGACTTAGGGGTGGAAATGCCCATTCACGAAGTTCCCCTGATTCAAAAAGATATTATTCGCCGTTGTAATCAGGCGGGGAAACCGGTGATTACTGCTACCCAAATGCTGGAATCGATGATTAGCGCCCCCGATCCCACCCGTGCGGAAGCTACAGACGTTGCCAACTCGATTTGGGATGGTACAGATGCTGTCATGCTTTCTGGGGAAACGGCTGTAGGTCAATATCCGATTGCGGCAGTGGAAATGATGCACAATATTGCCATTCGTACAGAACAGTCTTTGCATGAAGGTAGCAAACATTCTTGGTGTCGTGAAGCCGGAACTTTGAGTGTCACCGAATCTGTAGCTGAAGCAGTTTGTCGAATTGCTTATGAAACAGGCGCAAGGGCAATTCTTTGTAATACTTCTTCCGGGAGTACAGCGCAGTTAGTTTCTAAATATCGTCCATCAACGCCAATTATTGCCCTCACCTCTGATGAAGTCTCCTACCGCCAGCTAGCACTTTCCTGGGGTGTAGAAGCTTTATTAATTCCCCCAGTCCACAGTGCTGAAGAAATGTTTTTGAACGTAGTCAACAGCGTCGTAGACATGGGTTTAGCCAAAGACGGCGATAAAGTCGTGATTACCTCCGGTATACCAATTGGTAAATCAGGAACAACTAGCTTAATTAAAGTGCATTCTATTGGACAGCCAATCTTGGCATAAGGCATCTAGAATAGGGCCGAAGCTGAAGGCGATCAGCATACTTGGGCAACAATTAAGAAAAGTTGCCAGAATCAGAATAGAAGGAACAGCAATAAGTGTAAATAAGAGGGTAATCGATAAAGGCAATCCCGATACTATGCATGAACGAGGGAATAGGGACTGGGGACTGGTGACTAGGGACTGGGGATTAGGGACTAATATTTTGACTCAGCACTCTTGTACAGACGCGATTAATCGCGTCTCTCCAACTCAGCACTTGATGCCTTTATGCAGTAAATCCTAAACAAGCAAACAAAACGGAGCAATTTATGTCTAAAAACCTACTCGAACAGTTACGCACTATGACTGTAGTGGTTGCGGATACAGGTGATATCCAAGCAATTGAAAAGTTTAAACCCCAAGACGCAACTACCAATCCTTCACTGATTACTGCTGCGGCGAAAATGCCTGAGTATCAGGAAATTGTCGATCAAACTCTACTCCAAGCTAAGAAAGATGCTGGTGCTGGTGCTAGCCAAGCGCAAATTGTCACCATTGCTTTTGACCGTTTGGCGGTAGCTTTTGGGCTGAAGATTTTACAAATTATCCCCGGTCGGGTGTCTACAGAAGTAGATGCCCGCTTGTCCTTCGATACCGAAGCTACTGTTACCAAAGCCAGAGAATTAATTGCTCAATACAAAGCTGCGGGTGTTTCTCGCGATCGCGTTTTGATTAAAATTGCCACCACCTGGGAAGGTATCCGGGCTGCGGAAATCCTGGAAAAAGAAGGCATTCATTGTAACTTAACACTATTGTTTGGATTGCACCAAGCGATCGCCTGTGCGGAAGCTGGCGTTACCCTCATTTCTCCCTTCGTCGGTCGCATCCTCGACTGGTACAAGAAAGATACTGGACGGGATAGCTATGCACCAGCAGAAGATCCAGGTGTATTATCAGTAACCAAGATTTACAACTACTACAAGAAATTCGGCTACAAAACCGAAGTTATGGGAGCTAGCTTCCGTAACATTGGCGAAATCACTGAATTAGCTGGTAGCGATTTGCTCACCATCTCCCCATCATTGCTAGCTGAACTGCAAGCAACCATTGGCGAACTACCACGCAAACTCGACCCCGCTAATGCAGCCAGCTTGGAAATTGAAAAAATCTCCATCGACAAAGCCACCTTTGACAAAATGCACGCTAGCGATCGCATGGCGACTGACAAACTAGCAGAAGGTATTCAAGGTTTCACCAAAGCCTTAGAAGACCTAGAAAAACTGTTAGCTGACAGACTCGCTACTCTAGAAGCTAAATCTGCAACTCCTGTAGCTTAGAGGTTGTTTGAAAAGTTGTTGGCTGTGATTTAGAAACTTATTGATCCCCCCTACCCCCCTTAAAAAGGGGGGAAATACAATCAAAGTCCCCCTTTTTAAGGGGGATTTAGGGGGATCTAAAACGTTTTGCTACCAACCAGAGGATTTTTAAAACATCCTCTTAGAGATTATCCCAATTAATAGGTACTTTGAAACTTAATAGTTGACTCTCAAACCCGGTTTAAAAAAGCCGGGTTTTTTGTTAATTGTGGAGTTAACCGGAATTGCGTTGTTGTTGACGCAGACGCTGTAGTTCTGGAAAGTTGCTTAAATCGTCTATGGTTTGTGGTGCTGGAAATATTTCACTACTTTCCGATTTAAATCTATCTAGATAACCTTGAAAAGCTTCCTCATCTTCTCTATGTTCTAAGATATATTTTCGCAACTCAGCACGACTCATTGATATAAAATCAGGTTTGCTCATAAATAGTTAAGCAATTAATGAAATATAGGGAAGCAACTATAAATCCTTGCAACAGCTTTATTTTGCGCTGATTTTCTGCTCGCTCACACGCCGTTTAAAAATAATCATCTCATTCCCCACCACTGGATTCCGCGCTATGAGCCTATCTTGAAAATCAACCACCTCTAAATGAGTAAAATCGAGTTCTTGAGAGCGTTGTAAGATATCGGCTGCGAGTGTATCTTGTTGAGTTTCGCTGAGAGTATACCAATCATCGCTAATTTTGACAGTTAAGTTACTAGTCCGAAAATTGGCTTGAATTGATTTTATAAGTCCAGAAGCAACGCGATCGCTAATTTCCGCTACTCGATTTTCGATTGCTGCAATTAAAACTTGTTCTGGCGTTAATTGCACAGCTGGCGTAGGCGTTGGTGTCGGTTCTGGTGTTGGCGTTACTTCTAGTGTTGGAGTTGCTTCCGGTGTTGGCGTTGGTTCTATTTCTGGTTCCGGTGGCGAAACTTCTGGTGATGGCGACGGTGTAATTGCTTCCGGTGCTGGAGTTTCTGGGGTGGTAGACTCTGGCGAAGGCGGAGTAGTGATTGTTGGTGCTGGTGTTGGAACCTCTTCAGCAGGAGGTGCGATCGCCACCTCAGCAGGCTTATTTGTAAACAAGCTAGTAGTTGTCCACACAAAAACCACAGCAATACTAGCAATAATCCCTGTCAAAGCCGTATCAGACAACTTTGCAGACAAATTCGCTGGTAACAAATTGCGGACTTTAGCCAGCAATCCACCCCAAAAACCAGGAGTTTCCGCAGTTCCCGGTGGCGGTGCTGTTTCTAGCTTCACCACCGCCGACTCTAACAGCCTAATTGTCCCCCTGAGAAATTGGATAATAGCAGACTTCCAAAATGGCTGGTTTCTCTGGTAAGGTCTTTGGGGACGTTGTGATTTCGGATTGTCTTGCGACATGGAACTTTCACCAAGAGCAACGAATCAAATAAAAATCAAATACATTATTGAGCAATGCAGCTTCTTCTGCCTTAATGTATCACTTCATTGTCCATTGCTCAGCCTAAACTGACTAGTTGTGGAATTTAATCATCTATGAACTTAAAACGCCGCAAATTTTTATTTTTAAGTAGCCTTGGTTTATTTGGTACAGGATTAACCTGGATATTAACTCGGCAAAATAGTCAAAGTGATGATTTAGCTCAAAAAGAAACAGCGATCGCAGCTAATCCACCCAAAAAAGACTTACTACTTCGTTTTGTCTCAGTTGCAGATACAGGTACAGGTGCAAAAGGACAGTATGCTGTAGCTAGGGCAATGACTAATTATCACAAAAAAAATCCTTATAATTTAGTAGTTTTAGCCGGAGATAATATTTATAACAACGGTGAAATTGAAAAAATTGCAGATGTATTTGAGCGTCCTTATAAAGATTTACTCAAGCAAGGTGTGAAATTTCAAGCTTGTTTAGGAAATCATGATATCCGCACGGCTAATGGCGATCCACAAGTTAAATACCCCGGCTTTAATATGAAGGGACGTTACTATACATTTAGCCGAGGAAATGTACAATTTTTTGCTTTAGATACTAACGGTAATGCTGACTGGGAAAATCAGCTACCCTGGTTAGAAAAACAATTAAGCCTCAGCAAAGCTACTTGGAAAGTAGTATTTGGACATCATCCCATTTATGCATCGGGAGCCTATGGTAGTAATCCCGATTTTATTAAAACTTTCACGCCTTTATTTCAAAAATACGGCGTACAACTTTATATCAACGGTCATGAACACCATTATGAACGTACCCGCTCAATTAATGGCACAACTTATTTAATATGTGGCGCAGGTGCAGGTAATCGTCCTGTAGGTAAAAATGATTGGACAGAATACTCGACTAGCAATTTAAGTTTTGCCGCCTATGAAGTCTATGCCAATAGAATAGAAATCAGCGGTATTGGTACTGATAACCAAGTGTTTGATAGAGGAGTAATTCAGTTAAAATCAGCTTAATACTTGGCTTTAGAATTAGATGTAGTGTGGGCAATATCCACCTAAATCATACCAGTTCAAATAATGTTTGCGACAGATAAATTCTTTGTAGGGGCACGGCATCCACAATCTTTTGGCATATCAAATATCTTACTGGTGCCGTGCCCTACCCATCTGTCGCGTTCTTTTTCCAAATAGGCATCATTTTCAGTTTTTAAGGCATAGTTTATGATTCTTGAGGCAGTTATGCTTCATGTCAAACCTGGGATGGAATCAGAATTTGAATCTTCCTTTAAAACAGCTTCTAAGATTATCTCGTCCATTAAGGGATATTTATCTCATGAACTCCATCGCTGCATTGAAGTTAAGGGTAAATATCTGTTACTCGTCAGATGGGAAACTTTAGAATCTCATACTGTGGAATTTAGAAGTTCTGCTGATTATCAAGAGTGGAAAAAGTTACTGCATCATTTTTATGAGCCTTTTCCCACCGTTGAACATTTTGAAGAAGTTGAAATTTGATGCCGTACTCTCGCCGCTAACGCATCCTACTAGAATGTTGCGCTTTGGTGTTAATTGATTTATCTTAAACAACGAATTGCTTCTAACAAACCTCTAGCTTTATTGAGTGTCTCTTCATATTCTTTTTCTGGTTCCGAATCAGCTACTAAACCAGCACCAGCTTGCACAGTAACTTGATGATTATTAAATACCATTGTGCGAATTGCGATCGCACTATTTAATTGCCCTTCAAAATCGTAATAACCATAAACACCAGAATAAACTCCGCGACGGCTGGGTTCTAATTCGTGAATAATTTCCATCGCGCGAATTTTGGGTGCGCCGCTAACTGTACCAGCGGGGAAGCAAGCTTTGAGTAAATCCCATGCAGTTTTATCATCTGCTAATTTACCCACAACATTACTCACAATGTGCATCACATGGGAGTAACGTTCCACTACCATTAATTCATCAACTCTGACGCTACCGCTTTGACAAACGCGTCCTAAATCGTTTCTTCCCAAATCTACCAACATCACGTGTTCGGCAATTTCTTTGGGGTCTTGCAGCAAATCTTCGGCATAGGCTGCATCTTCCTTGCTGGTTTTACCCCTTGGGCGCGTTCCCGCAATCGGACGGACTGTGGCGATAATATCACCATCGCGATCGCGTTCTGCTTTTACCATCACTTCCGGGCTGGAGCCAATAATTTGCCAATCCTGAAAGTTAAAATACGCCATGTAAGGCGAGGGATTAATTTGCCGCAGCGAACGATAAAGGGCAAAAGGATCGCCTGTATATTCTGTTGATAATCGCTGCGAAATAACGACTTGAAAAATATCTCCAGCTTTGATGTATTGTTTAGCTTTTTCGACACTGGCACAGAAGTCTTTGCGCGTAAAGTTGCTGGTGTATTCCTCTATGGAAGAAGTCTTACCTCTACTAGCTGGAGGTGTCCACTCAAAGATAGTTTTCTCTGGTGACAACGGCAAAGATAACTTACTGACCATTTGGGAGACGCGATCGCAAGCTTGTTGATAAGCTGCCTGTAAATCCACATTTGGATCGCGTAAATCAGCATAGGCGATCGCCCAAATTTTTCGCTTTACTTGGTCAAAAATTAACAGGTGGTCTACCTGCATCCACAACCCATCAGGAATATTTCTTTCATCCTGGGGATAAATTGGCACCCGGGGTTCTATCCAGTTAATTAATTCATAACCCCAAAAGCCAAACAACCCGCCTATTCCTGGTGGCAGTTGTGGTAACTTAACTGGTTTATAAGGTTCTAAACACTTGGCTAAAGCTGTAAAAGGGTCACCAGCAAACACCACTTGCGAACCATCACGGTGTGTTTGGGTTGTACTATCACCCCTAGCTTCTAAGATCCACAGCGGATCGCAACCCAATAAACTATAACGACCTAATTTTTCCCCACCTTCCACAGATTCCAACAAAAAGCTGTAGGGTTGACCAGCACAGACCTTATACCAAGCTGATACAGGCGTATCGAGATCTGCCACCCATTCCTGATATACGGGAACGAAGTTACCTTGTGAAGCTAATTGAGAAAAATCAGAAAAATCGGGAAAAATCATAAACACAGTAAGGGATTGGGTATCGGGGAATGGGGAATGGGGAATGGGTTATAGAGCATAGGGCATAGGGTATCAGGTATTGAGATTGGATCAAAGTTTTTCTGATCTCCATTCCCTAGTCCCTAGTCCCTAGTCCCTAATCCCTAATTCCCAGTCCCCAGTCCCCAGTACCTAGTACCTATGCATCATAGGTATATTTACCACTGAACTTGAGTGCTGATGGATTGGGATTTTCGCCAATTCTGCGTGGTACAAAACGTACTTTTTCACGACCTGCATTCACCTTTTCAGGGAATACGCCATCAGCCGGGTGAATCATAGTGGTTTCTCCGCCGGGTAAAATCCGGTAAATCTTGTAGTCTGTGATTTTAAATTTCCGGAGTTGACCACCCAAAGCTATACCATATTCTTTCCGAGCCAAGTACAGCAGGTTTTGACCTTGTTGCATAGTGGCTGCACCACCTGTTGGTAGTTCAAAAACTTGCGCCTTAGGGCTAGTCCAGGTGATAGCGTACTTTTCTTCCACTTCTGCTTTTTTGAGGAGGCCGCCAGTGCTGCCAGCAAACAGTGGAGTTTGTCCAGAAAGTGTTTCTGCCATAAAGTAGTCTCTCAACGTTTTTAGGGCATCCTAACACCGCCGACCGGATCATATTGCGATCGCGTTATAGACTGTAACAGTTTTTAATTGGGAATGGGGCATTGGGAATGGGGCATGGGGCATTGGGCATTGGGTAATGGGTAATGGGTAATTGGTGTTTGTCATTAATTATTTCTCCCCTGCCCCCTGCCCCCAGTCCCCAGTCCCCAGTCCCCAGTCCCCAATCCCCAGTCCCCAATCCCCAATCCCCTACCTCCCCTTCCTCGTCCGCCTCTCCTCTTGGATAACCTGAACAATGGGGATGGTAAAGCGAAATTGACTGCCTTGGTCTTTACCTTTGGATTCTGCCCAAATTTCACCGCCCCAACCATTGACAATGAGACGACAAATTGCTAAACCTAGACCTGTGCCGCCAGCGCTGCGTCGTAGTGCGCCTTCTTCTTGGTAAAATCTGTCAAAAACTATTTCTAGGCGATTTGGCTCGATACCCCTGCCTGTGTCAGCCACGGTGACCTCAACCATCTTTTGTCCATTAGAAGTGGCACTAATGCTGATTTCTCCTTGTGCAGGGGTAAATTTATAGGCGTTATCTACCAGTTTCGCTATCACCTCCACTAGCCAATCACCATCTGCTTTGACTAAAGGCAGTTGTTGGGGGATTTCCGTGGTGATTTGGGGAAGTTTTTCGGTAGTTGAGCGTGTCCGCATCCGGCTGAGAGCTAAATCGACGCACTCTTGTACAGTTAAAGATTCTGGGTGCCATTCTACACGCCCACTTTCTAGGTTAGAAAGTGTTAAGAAATCTTGCACTAATTTCCGCATCCGTTCGGAATCAGATAGCGCTGTACTCAGCATGACTTGCTGTAAATCTTGGGGCATATCTGGTTCGCTGGCGAGACTTTCCAGACAAACTTGGATGGTAGATAGGGGCGTGCGGAGTTCGTGCCCAGTAATGGCTATCAGGTTGCTGCGGGTGCGATCGAGGGCTTCTAACTGCTGATTGAGGACTTCGAGGTTAGCATAGGCTTCTGCTTGAATTAAAGCGGCTCCTACTTGGATAGCGATCGCTTTTACCAAATCCAATTCTGCGGGTTGGCACTCATGAACGGGCATGTTGCAATAGTGTAACTCTACTACACCTAGTAATCGGCCTTGATAAAACACTGGTTCCATCAGCCAAGAACGGATAGCAAACTTTTTGGCGATCGCAGACAACATGGTGGAGCTGTTCACCCAAGGTTCGGTTAAGGTATCGCTCACACAAACACCCTCACCGCGTTGAATAATTTCCCGAAATAGAGGATTTTTATCTAACTCCCAGGTTTGCCCTTTCACAGATGTCACCCCTGGGGTTAAAAATTCATGTTCAATGATGGCTTTGGCTTCTGTCGCTTGCACGCGGTAAATTAAACAACGGCCAGCACCCATGTGTTGCCCTAATTCTTGTGCAGCTATTTGCAGGACTTCATGGGGGTCAAGCGATCGCCTAATGGCGGTACTGATAGAGTTAATTAAGCGTTCTTTACGTGCTTGGGCTGTAATCGAACGATAGGCTTTATGTAATTTATACTGACTTGCTTGCAAATAAGTTACTAAGCGTTGCACAAAAGGATCAGTATCTATGTCACAAGCATATTTACCTGTTTGTATTGCATCAGCGTCGATTCGCGGTCTCCCTATACCAAACCTCTGGCGTGCTTCCTCGACTTTGTCTAGCAAATCTGGTCTGTAAATTACAATCCTTTCTAATAGCAATTGGGCTGCTTTCAGGCTGACTCCCCTTTCTGATGTCCAAACGCCTTCAAACCTACGAGCTGTATCCATATCCAGACTAGGCACTAGATCGGGAACCTGCTTATTTTTGGCAATGGAGCCTAAGTTTTCTCGGCACACCAAGCAAGTAGCATAATTATCTGCAATTACCACTAAATGCCATTCTTGGCTTAAAGCGTCATCTGGTTCAAAAGCTATTTTTTCGTAGTATTCCGAGCTATTAGTAAAATCAGTTTCTGGTGCAGATAGCACGTATACATGGCTACTACGCTCGGATAGCCTTTGGTAGCGATGAGCTTCTTGGCGGTAGAACCGCTCGCGTTGGAAGCTAGCAATTACCAAAGGCTCAACTAAAGTCGCCGCCAAAACCTGGTCTTCCATCGCATGGGAGAGCGCCGTTAGTGAAGCCTTAAAATATAGCTGGGGGCGCAGGTAGGGGAGGAACTGTAGCAGATCACTCAGCACGGAAGTCGAAATGCTCATGAATATCGTTAAGGAAGCCCAATCTGGAAAAAATCCACGTCACAGCTGCATTGTACAAATTACAATGAACTCTAAAATCGAGTTGACAGTTGCAATATGTAAAGAATCATAAAAAATGAAGTTTAGCAGCAGATGCAGTACTTTGCTGCTAGTTAACAGGAGAATTTACGGCTAGATTGACAAATAGTCTAAATACTGATACGCATTCTTTATTCGCACCATAGCGTTTTTCTGCATAGCAGTTATCTAGGCGTTGGTCACAATTACTTTGTTCGTCGCTTACGTCTTCTTTATCCATTTGCTAGCATTGTTATGTTTCAAAATAATAGGCTATTAAGCCCAATATACATTCTCGGCTAGCGCCACTATCAGTCAGCAACTAAGTTTTAGGGATTTTCAACTTAAAAAATATACTATCGTTTATTTGGCAGAGGGGCAGGGTAGAGACGCGATTGATCACGTCTTCACAAGCAGGGAGAGAAAAAATATTCTCTGTCGTAAAAGTCCCTGAGAAGAAAAGTTACTCATATATACAAACTCAGAACCCGATAATCTCTGCAAGACCAGGACAACTGATACAGATTCCGAAATTTACCATTAAATCGTTAATTTTAGGGTAGGATATTCCTCTTGGATTTGTGAATCAAACTGCATACATTTTTATTTTTTCTTCCCTGTTTCTTCTCTGGGAAACATAAAAAATTGGAAGCTATTCAAGTTTGTAGCTTCCAAAATTTACTGTATAAATTGCTCATTTCTAAAACAGCCATAATCCTGTTTGGGAGGACAAGGATTACGATAGTCGTTTATAGAAGCGTAAGAGTTATGTATTCCACCAGCCTTGACTTTAATTTAACTGTCGCTTTTTCTATTTCCGCTGCTGTTAATAGTATGAAATGTGAACTTTTTGGGCTAAATTCACATTCACCACAGTCAAAGAAGTTATCTCGCTATTGTTTCCACCATCTCTAAACTAGGTGGGAACAATTCAAATTTGGCATGGAAAAACTTACCACTCCCAATTTGATTGGTTCCAACTTCCCGGGAAACAGAACCACCAGTAGCAACAGTTGAATTGTCTATTTTGGTCTTGGATTTATCTACTCTATAAGATGTTGACTGCTTCACCAATCGAGTTGATGCATTTCATGTTTGGCACTGATCATTGATTTCGTACCGCACCATGAAATCTGCTAGTCAAGCTTTGATTTTTCAGTTGGCATCTATAATTTATAAAATTTTTTCTGCTAATATTTGCCAAATTGGCAGATTGTATCAATAATGTTGTGGCAATTTTTAAAAAACTTAACTATAAGAGGATTTTCAGAATTATATCCTCAGCGATTAATGCAAATATGTCGCATTTTATATTGATTTTTTTAGACTATATACGGTTTGATTATATTTTTCGATCCGTTATGATTGTTAGTCCTACTACTAGGACAATCAAAGCATATAAAACTCATCTTTAATTAAAAAAACTTCGGTATACCTTTATTACTCCTGTCTGATTATTCTTACCTTTCTAGGCCAGCAATTTCAGCAATCAAACTTGATTGTTAAATATTGCAAGTTTAGCCTGCAAAACAATCACCTCACAAATAAAGGGTAGTCCCCCTAAAGGAGGAGGACTATATAAGGTAGGAGTTTTGGAGGTCGCAATCACAAAGCGAATCTGTTGGCTGGATTTTTACAAGCAGTCTATTTAAGCAACAAATACCATTACAAAGCCGCCATGCTATAAATCTTGAATCTGCATAGCAATTAGATAGTTACTCAATGACTGGAAATCTGTAGTTAATTGATAGATATATTAATTAATCAACAGAATTTTCCAGAAGTATCTTGAGTACTTTCTGGCCTGAATTAGTATTTGATTTATGTTCTCGAACTTACTCTGTCAGCCACCTATCCTAACTAGCACCACAAATTTCTACTTTTTACTTCCCAACGACCTCAAGATAAGGAAATTCCTTAATTTTGCTTAATTTGGTTGGTGAGACATTTGTATCAGACCTTTTCTCAGCGGATGGTTTGGCAATATTTAGAGTGGGATTTTGCTGGTTGTTAGACCGATTCATCAGGGAGTTTTCCTTGAGCAATCGATTGTAAGTCCGATAAGGAATGTAATGTAAAGGATTGTAACCAGCAAAACGTAACATTAATACACAGGCCCAGGAATATTTTCCAGAAAGAATCGCTTCCACGACCTGATCAAATTGTTCAGGAGGAATAGAGTTCTTTAACTTGCTACTAATGTCAGAAATATCGTGGTTCATAGTGTTAGTTGTCTTAATTTAAGTAAACCAGTCTGGTTCTGCGGTTGTTGGGATTTAAATTGAAGTTAACAAACTGCTCTAGCCTATTTACGTTTGCTGAATTAGCTTCCAAAACAGAAATCAGCAATGCGGTATTAAAGACTATTTAGGGAGAACACTACCCTCTTAACAGGTACAAGCAGAAATACCAAAAGTTCTGAGTCAATTTTGCTATTCCTGAAGACCAAAGCCACTGAATTGAGACTGCTGGCTCCATTCTTGGCATTTTATGTAGCGATCGCAGGTAGATGTTTCTGGTACAGTCGCTCTAGTTATACTGAGCGCACTGTGATAAATCGATATTTTCTCAGGAGTTGGATCGTAGTAAGGATGCAAATAATCAACCTTCATCCTATAACTACTCCTTTGACTTGCGGTTTCCACTGCATTTAACTTGATGATTCTTTCCATGAGCTGACCTGTTTGGGAAACTTGACTGTTTGAAATCAAGCCTGTGGATTTATCGTCATGATTTACATCCTCTGCCAAGTTCTACAGCCTTTACTGAGTGGTAAGAGGTACTGAAGAACTGAACTCGGCCGTTAGTTAGTGTTCGGCTATCGCTCTTGCTGAGTAATTAACGCTTGGTAAAAATTTACCTTTTGTTATCTTCAGACGAATGGCAGAAAAAGTCTCGGTTTGGCTCTTGGTAGATGCAGTTTCGTCCTCTTTAAATTTCCCAACTCCTAATTTAATTACTTGTCCCTGATATAGCTTACGTATTATATATTGCTACAAAATTAGGAGTTACTCAGTAAAACTGCATAAGTTTTAGGGCGGGAAATCAAAGTTCTATTTTCTTGAAGTTCAAGAACAACATTTCTATTTATACTATTTTTTTGCGCTAATGTCATCTCCCAAATTGATGTCTTTATAAGTTAAATTTAGTGATTTTCATATGATATCTACTTATGTATTGTGTAACTTAGCATTTTGTCACCTTTTTTATAAATACTGAGGGGTAAAACCCCTCAGATAAGATACATATCGAAATTTAATTGACCTCTCATTACTAAGAAATTTTACCACGAGGTATGTGGTTTAACAGCCAAGTAATAAGGAATATAGGCATTATTAAAAAAATCTAAAAAAGCCATCATTATTGAAAAAGTTTTTTAGAATTGATCTGACTTATATCTTTGTTTATTTTTTGGTTATTCCTTACTATACAAAGATTTTAGCGTTTTCATACCTAAGCAATTAGAATAGGTTTATTGAGAATATTGCATCAAGATAAACCATATTTTGCTGCAGATAATATGCAAAAATTTTTAGAATGTGATATGATATATAAACTTTGTTAACCAGTGTCAAATGACTCTGGCAAATTCACCACCGATTCATATCTAAATCAACAATAATGTATCAGAATTAGCCTATAACTTGCTATTAAAATCAGCAGCATATAGGTATATTATCTACAACAGATGATAGTAATAGTTCTAAATAGCCTGACTGTAGAATTAATATCTAACTGATGTAGTTAAGTATGGTTACATGAGAAAATGTAATTATTACTAGTAGCGATAAAAACCTATAATTGCTATCAGTTTTTCATCAGTGTGGTTTCTCAAAATGATACTTTGGTTGAAAACAAAGCTACAGATATATGCAACAAGTCTAGGAAAATCAGAAAAGATAGAGAATTAAGTAGTCTCCAATCTCTCTGGCTCAGTTTCTAATTGATTGACAACCACCCTCAAAAAACTGAGAATAGACACTTTCAGAGTGGGAGACTGCAGGTTGGCTGGAAATTCCCCATCTCCCTGAACTCTAAACGACAAATAGGAGTTCATGGCTAAATTTTGGGTTTTGGGTAAGCTTGTTAACTTTAAATAGACGAGTACCTTCAGTACAAAAAAAGACGTGAAATTTTTCACTGTTTGGATTGTGTCATTCCAACAGCCTCTGGAAAACGCAATTATTTGTGTTATCAATCACCAATTGCAGAGCTATCATTTTTCAGTGGCTTATCCTAAGAGAAAGTTTCAAAAAGTACTTGCAAATACTGATGTATAGTAATTCCTCTGGGAGTTGTGAAATTACTTCTGGAAGTTTAGAACGGAGAATAGGAAAGATTTACAAATGATTTATGACTGTGAGATTTTGAGTCAAGTCCAAATCAATAGCTAATGTTTGCTTCTGAGGTTTTGGCTGCGATCGCCAATATATACTCCCTACTTTATCAAAATTTTACCTACTCTTTAATCAATATCCATTGATTTAATTGCCTTGTTACTGTATACAAGAATACGTAGAATGAATGTAAAAAATTTATTTTACCTTATCTGTAGAGATTTTTTACAACAGGCAGTTAAATTCATAGTATCTTTTGCTACAAAAAATAATTAATAATAAATTTATTTCCCGGTAAAAAATGTTAACCATGAACATAAATTTTTAGAGATTAGTATCCTCAATAATTTAAGCTGAAAATCTAGAATCCAGTGAAAGCAACAGTCCTGAGTCTTCAAGAAGTTACAACCCTGTTACTATTACTTACTCTTTTCTATTGGTTTAAGAAACACCCGGAAAATAAAACAACAGATAAAAATACTTACGAAATCAGCTACAAACGAAGTAGGTTTGAAAACGTAAATAATAAAACGTAGATATTTTTCTGTATGTATATTTGATTGCAAAATTGAAATTAGTTAATCAAAAATAAATATTGGGCATGGGGCATGGGGCATGGGGCATTGGGCATTGGGGACTGGGGATTAGGGATTGGGGGCTGGGGACTAGGAGGATGAGGGAGATGAGGGAGATGAGGGAGAAATTACTCTGATAACTCAAAACTCAGCACTCAGCACTCTCTATGCCCAATGCCCCATGCCCTATGCCCCATGCCCTAATACACTAAGTAAATTGCCCAGATAGCCATTGCGCGTAGGTAGGTGCTGGCGCGGAAGGTACCAGATGCGGTGATGGCTTCGGGTGTGCGGAATTGTAGGCCGTTGTCGTAAATTTGCTGGACTACGGCTTGTGTTAAGCGCAATGCTTCATCTTTCATTCCCATCTGCACGAGGAAAGCTGCTAGTCCAAAGTTGATACCTGTCCAGACTTCTAGGGGGTGGGTGGCTTTGGGGTTTTCTGGGGAACCATCAATGAGAACACCGTTTGCAGCACCGAATTGACCATTCTGGAATTTGAGGAAGCAAGCATCATACACAGTTTTGAGTGCAGATAAGGCGCGATCGCTCGCTACAATATCCGGTAACTGCAACAACCTGGCATAAAATTGTCCGCATAGCTGATCCGCCATCACTACTTCCGAACCACTCTCGCTATCCAGACGATAATATTGCCCATTCCAGAGTTTTTCTTCGTAGATGGGGCGAGATTGGTTTAACCAAGTTTCATAGATAGATTTTTGAACCGCGAAGGCGCTAAGGTCGCGAAGGTTGCTTTCGAGTAAGATATCACTAATGGCGATCGCAGCTTCTAACGCTGCTAACCATAAACCCCCGCAATATGCACTCACACCTTGCAGTCGCCAATCATCAAAAGTCTGATCTGGCGCACCGGAGTTCTCGGGAATTCCATCGCCATCTAAATCAAAAGTCTTCAGGTAGTCGAGAGTTTGCACAATTGCATTCCAACAATCTGCGAGGAACTGCACATCATCAGCGCCCGTGAGCAGAAAATCTCGGTATACTTGCAACACGAAATCACTGCCTAAATCTTTCCATAAATTGCAGTCTTGGTAACAGGTGTAGTTAGTTTTCTCCCAAACATGTTCGTTAGGTGCGCCTAAATCGTGGGGTGTTGCACCTGCGATTTTGCGGGTTGCAGTTGTCGTGTCTGCGCCAATTGTATAGTAATAGCCAATTACACGTTGGCGGTCGTCACTGTGGGGAATCGCCCTGGCAAAAGCCCGCATCACTGACTTTTCCAGTTCAGGGAATAATATTAGTAGGGCGAAAGAACCATACAACCGCACATCTAAACTTTCATACCAGCGGTAATCTAAGCACTCCAACACTGCGAACTGACCGATGGGATCGTTTTCTGAGGCTGCACTCCAGAGAGTACCACCACTAGTGAGGTCATAAAGCTCATTAAATAGAGCCATTTTCAACCAAGCTGGTAAATCTTCCCGGTCGAGGATGGGTTGTTGCCAATCTTGAATCTGCGATCGCCAATTCTGATATTCTGTTAAGGCAGTAGATGCGATCGCCCAAGCATTTTGACCATCTCTACCAAAAAAATCTGTATATCTGCGGTAATAGTTGATTCCGGCAGCAAATTCTGTTACCGGGAAATCCCAAGTTAAGACAAAGGGAAGTTCTAGAGATTGTCCTGGTTGCAGAGTAAAACGCAGTGCGATCGCTGCCCCAATTTGTGTATTATCTACTGCTGGGGTGTCATCAACATGATTGGGCAAAGAACCATCTACTGCAAAGCTTTGCCACAACTGATCACCTGTACCGCCTGAATTCCAGCGGGTGTGATAAAACACTTCTACCTGGGGATGCTTCAAAGTTGCAATACACCAGCTACCATCGCCTTCTTGCACAGGTGCATTACCAGCAACCCGGGATAAAAAGCAACCAAAGTGCTGCTCATTTTCCACTAATTGATTGTAATTACCTTGACTCTCGCCCAAACGCGGCTGATATTCATAAACTGGGCTACCATCATCGCGAATTTTCACTTCCGGCGACTTCAAAGCATTAGTAAACCAGCCCACCATATTTTGCCAGGTGAGCATAATGCTGAGAGTAATAGGTGCATTCGTGGGATTATGGGCTTTCCACAAGAATATCGCCACCGGATAACTAGTTTCTTTGTAGTTATTTGCCCAAATGGGTGAAAACTGCTCACAACTTAGCTGTGCTTGGAAGACATTTTCGTAAACAAACCAACTACGGGGATACAGTGCATGATAATTCCCCGTATGAAAATTCTCCCCTGCTCCCCTACTTTCTGGATACCAGCGCCACGCAGCTAAACTCTTATCCTCTGGTGCTTGGGTGCATAAAGCATAAGCTTGAGAAGATGAGCCATCAGACTCAAACACACTGAATTGACAGGCGGGGATATTCTCAAAAGTATGCTCTCCCCCGTCAATATGCCATAAATTAAAGTCTCCCCGAGAAGAACGACCAATACAACCAGCACCAAAGCCACCTAAAGGCATACCATGCCAAGGGCCATCATCAATATTGCTAGCGTAGCGGACAGTGTAGGGCTTATCCCAACCAAGACCAATGGGACGATTCCAAGTGAAAGAGGAAATTACGGAAGAGAGCAGGTTTGTCATCGCCTGATTATACAGCGTGCGGTTACGCTAATGAAGACTAGCGCGATGTGCAATTTTTCTCAAGTCGTTTGTCGGAGTCTCAGAAATAAATTATCCACCAGGTAGGGGCACGGCACCGATCAAATCTCTGCTTGAGCGAAAGTCTGTAGAAGCCGTGCCCTTACAATTGGGATATTTTTTATTTAAAAGGCCTGAAATGCGATTGAAATTTTGATTGTATCTGTGGGCAATCTAAAATTACAGCTATTTTCTGGGAAATAGACCAAATTTGCCTACAGCGCACAGCAATAATGTGCAGTGACAGCGTGGTTCAAAGAGGTGAAAACTGCTGTACGAAACATACCGGAGACTAATTTCTATGTCCACAAGCCCAATTAGTGCCACACTCAAGCAATCAGATAGAGATGAGGTGTTGCAAGCAATTACCACCATTAAAGACAAGCTACCATTTTTGATTGATTTAACTAACGAGGAGCGCAAAGCTTTACCCAAGATGGGAGATAAAAGCCGCGCCTTTGTCAGTAAAGCATTGGAGGTAGCGACGCAGAATCCAGATTTCTTACCGCGATCGTTTGACCTGGATGAAATGCGGAAAGACGTACAATTATTTGAAGCGTTATAT
Organism: Nostoc carneum NIES-2107; assembly: GCA_002368155.1. GTDB lineage: Bacteria > Cyanobacteriota > Cyanobacteriia > Cyanobacteriales > Nostocaceae > Aulosira > Aulosira carnea. The sequence continues at coordinate 184,723 of AP018181.1, read as the reverse complement.
CCCCTATTGCTATCGCTGTCACAATTACATGAATTGGTAGATGATACATCTCTAGCGGTGGGTAGCGAAGCCTATGCAACCGCCTTACAGGTGTATAACTACGCCAAAGCAAGTGGACAAGGCGGTGGTTTAGAGACAGTAGTTGACGAAATGGGGCAAAGATTCGCCCGCAAATCTCGGAAACCCAAGCCTGAAACAGCAGCATTGTAGAAAATATCTCGGAAGTTGCACTTCAGAACTCGGATGTTGGAGTAAATTACTCGGCGTTCCGAGTTCTGAACACGAAACTTCGAGATTAGAACAGCAACTTCCGAGATTCAAGGGTGAATGGTGGAGAAAAAAAGGCGAATGTTTTCCTTTTGAACTCGAAATTTCATGCATTGAACAGCAACTTCCGAGATCCAAAGGTGAATGATGGAGAAAAAAAGGCGAATATTCCCCTTCAAATCCTCACTTGATCAACAAGAAATATAAAACCCACACAAATATATTACGTAGGGGCAAGGCAATGCCTTGCCCTCCAATAAATATGCATCTCCGCTAATAATTTATTTGTATTTTCCCATATAAAAATTAGTGTCATTTTAATATCAAGAACATTGCAAAAAATAATATTATTTATCGTTGAGATGCCAAATGGGTTGGAGGGCAAGGCATTGCCTTGCCCCTACATTATTTATATGGGTAAAGGTTAGAATTAGACATTGAAATAAAGAAATATTGCTAATAAATTTATAGATAAATTGATGCCTTATGATCCACAAAAACATCATCGCCGTTCTATTCGCTTGAAAGGGTACAATTACACCCAACCTGGTGCATACTTCATCACCATTTGCACCAAAGCACGGCAATGTTTATTTGGTAATGTGGTTAATGGCGAAATGCAATTAAATTCTTTAGGTCATATTGTCTTCAACTGCTGGCAAACAATACCCGAACATTTTCATCACATTGAATTAGATGCCTTTGTAGTCATGCCTAACCATCTACACGGCATCTTAATCATCACCGAAAACCCTGTAGGGGCAAGGCAATGCCTTGCCCTCAATCAACATCTCGACCACAACACAGAAAAATTTGGTCACCCTGTACGAGGTTCTATATCTACAGTTATTGGTAGTTATAAAAGCGTTGTTAGCAAAAGCATAAATATAATTTGGAAAACCCAAGGGCAATCAATCTGGCAACGCAATTTCTACGAACATATTGGTAGAGAAGAAAAATCGGTAGATAACATTCGAGAATACATTGCCAATAATCCCCAGCGTTGGGATAAAGACCCAGAAAACCCGCGACATAATTCTGATATTCAAGATTACCTTTTCGATATACCTTTTTAATTAAAAATTCTGTGTGATGTCATTAATATCAATTCGCTTTGAGATGCGACAAATGGTAGGGGCACGGCATTGCCGTGCCCTCAGAATAAATATATATAACGCGTCGAATTATGGCTTCTTCTGCGCCAAATTATACTTAACTTCGATTTCAAAATTACTTTCCGCCGAACCCTCAGTTAAAAACGGAATCCCCGTTTTCCCACCCAACTTGATCCCAAATTTAACAGTCACCTCTTCTGCATCAGGTATATTCTTAAAAGCCCCGACAGCTAACTTGGCATAATTACGAATCTTGCTCTGAAACTCTTGAATTTTTACTGTAGGTAAAATATCACGGTATCCTGGTTCCTCATCTTCTGGAACCTCAGCAGCTTCCTTAGATTCCACATAGATTTCGTACTCTTGATCGTCATCTTTGACAATCAGCCTTTGTACTTCTGACATTTGGTAGCCTCAGTTAGTTTTTTGATTGTTATTCTAGTACTATTACGTAAAAATGAACGCCACAGAGATATGGCTCGATATGCGCTGGTAATTGGCATTGCCAAGTATGACAACTTCACTAACCTACCAAAAGCCGTCAACGATGCCGAACAAATCGCACAGCTATTAAAAGAACACGGTCGCTTTGATGTGCAGCCGTTGCCTGGTAAATTAATCGAGAGTGAAAATCTCTGGCAAGTCACCCCTGATAAAAAATTACTGGGTAAAGAACTCGGTCAAAGGCTGAGGCTGTTTTTACTGGAGAAAGCCAAGGGTAGCGAGGCGCTGATTTATTTTGCAGGACATGGATTTGAAGCACCCAGCCTCACAGGTGAACCGAAGGGGTATTTGGCTACTTCAGATTGTAATAAAGACGGGCAAAATGCGATCGCCTTTGATGACTTCAACACCTTAATTGCAAAATCTCAACTCAGCAGCCTGGTGATACTGTTAGATTGCTGTTACGCTGGCTCATTATTAGAAAGAAGCTTCATCAGATCTAGTTTCCCAGTCTTCAACAGCAAACAAGACTACTGCTTAATTACAGCCTCCCGTGCATTTGAAAGAGCTAGGGAAGATGCTGAAGGTGGGATTTTCACCAAAGCAGTCATCAAAGGATTGTCTCAAGATAAAGCCGATGATACTACAGGTGAAGTCAACGCCAACGATTTGATGAGCTTCGTATCGCGGGAACTCAAGGGAAGCGGACAAGAAGCAATTTACATGGGTGGTGGGAGGTCGATTTCCTTAGTTTTTTATCCGCCACAGAATCCGGTAGCATCTGGGGTGGTAAGTGAAGAATGTCCTTACCGAGGATTACAAGCTTTTGACAAAGAACACGCCAAATTCTTTTTTGGTCGCCAGAAAGTAGTTAACTTAATTCAACAGAAACTCACACAAGCTAACTTTATTCCCATTATTGGCGCATCAGGTAGCGGTAAATCTTCCGTAGTGCGGGCAGGTTTAATTCCTCAATTAAATGAAAGTGAATGGCAAGTATTAGAACCAATTAAACCAGGATTTGAACCTTTAATTAAGTTGAGAAGCGCTTTTCAAAAGTTTTTTCCAGGAGTTAAAAACGAGAAGCAGCTTAAAGAATTGATTGAAGATGAGCAAAATAATTTATCTGCAATTCTCGAAAATCTCCCAGATTCAGCAAAATTTCTGCTCGTAGTCGATCAATTTGAAGAAGTATTTACAGGTGGTGCTAGTCCCCAAGAAAAGCAAAGATTTATCAAACTGCTGACTCAGGTAGTAGACATTAGCAATGGGCGGTTAGCAGTTGTAATTACCATGCGAGCAGATTTTCTCGAACCCTGTTTGCAATATGAATCCTTAACCCAGCTAATTCAAACACAAGCTGTTTTTATAGGAGATTTAACTGGAGTTGATTTAAAGGCGAGCATCACTGAACCAGCCAAACTTCAAGGTCATACTGTTGAAGAAGCACTACTATTAAAAATTCTCCAAGATGTAAAACAAGAACCTGGGTTTTTGCCTTTGTTGGAGTTTGCTTTAACTAAACTCTGGGATAAACGCGACCAAGAAAAACATCAACTTACCCTAGAACAATATGAAAAGTTGGGAGAATTAGCTGGGGCGTTGAATCTTCATGCAGAAAAAGTTTATCACTACCAAGATTTTGAGGAAGAATCGCCAACTCAAGAACGCACTCAGCAGGAAAAAGAATGGATCAGGCTGATTTTTCTGCGCTTATTGCGGACGGGAGAAGGAGACAAAGACACCCGACAGCGCCAACCAAAAGCCACAATCTTAAATATTGCAGGTCATGACCCCAATCAACAGCAACAACTGAGTGAATTACTAGATGGGGAAGTGGGATTAGTTAAAGGACGCTTGTTAGTTACAGGGAAAGATGAAAAAGGAGAAGCTTGGATTGATTTAGCCCATGAAGCTTTAATAGAAGGTTGGCAGCAGTTTACCCTGTGGCGACAACAAGACCGAGATTTGCGGCGTGTGAGTGACAGATTAGAAGATACCCGGCGGGAATGGTTGAATAAAAGGCAGGATGACAAATATTTAATGCAAGGGGGACTGCTGGCGGAAGTCAGGGATAGCTGGCAACAATTGCAGCCTTATTTACAATCACCCCAAGAAGATAAGAATTTTTATCAACATAGCGACACCCACGAAAATGACCGTATTGCTAACCTGGAGATGGCACTTACGGAATCTAGACTGCTATATAAAGCCGCTAGGGTAGAGAATTTACTCTCCTTCCAACCAGTAGATAGTCTAGTGCTGGCGATTAACACTGTGGGTGAAAATCGAGAACAAATGCCTAAGAAGATTCTCAACCCTGTTCTGACTTGCTTGCATAGAGTAATGGAAAAAGTCCAAGTACCAATTCCTTTCTCAGGACATAATAAATCTGTAACTTCAGTAGCTTTTAGCCCAGATAGCAAGATGATTGCTAGCGGCAGTTTGGATAGCAAAATACGGTTATGGGATATTCAGGGTAACTCCATAAGTAACTCTTTTTGCGGACACGAGCTTTCTGTATGGTCAGTAGCTTTTAGCCCAAGTGGCAAGATGATTGTTAGTGGGAGCAAGGACAAAAAAGTAAGGCTGTGGAACTTGCAAGGCGAACCGATTGGTCAACCTTTTCAAGGTCATGAGGATACTGTATGGTCAGTAAGTTTTAGCCCAAATGGCAAGATGATTGTTAGTGGCAGTAGTGATAAAACAGTAAGGTTGTGGAACTTGCAAGGCGAACCGATTGGTCAACCTTTTCAAGGTCATGAGGATAATGTTGTTGCAGTAGCCTTTAGTCCAGATGGCAAGATAATTGTCAGTGGTAGTAACGACAAAACAATAAGGCTGTGGAACTTGCAAGGTAAACCGATTGCTCAACCCTTCCAAGGTCATGAGGATTTTGTAACTTCTGTTGCTTTTAGTCCAGATGGAAAGAAAATTGTCTCTGGCAGCCGTGACAAGACATTAAGGTTGTGGAAATTAGAGAGAATGTTTTCTTGGGAAAACCAGAAACACCCCGTTTTTCAAGCATTTTCGGGGCACCAGGATACCGTCTGGTCGGTAGCTTTTAGTCCAGATGGGAAGCAGATTGTTAGTAGCAGTAATGACCAAACAATCAGATTGTGGAACCTTCAAGGACAGTTAATAAGTGAACCGCTGAGAGAGCAAAACAATTCTATGTTTCAAGAAGAGGGTTTTTGGTCGGTAGCCTTTAGCCCAGATGGACAGATGATTGTTAGTAGTAGTGATGACAACAGAGTGCGGTTATGGGACATCAAGAAATACTGTATGAGTCAACCTTTATGGGGACATCAAAATTATGTGACCTCTGTTACTGTTAGTCCTAATAGCCAAATGATAGCCACTGCTAGTGACGACAGCACAGTAAGATTATGGGACATCAATGGAAAACCTATTAGTGATCCACTATTAGGGCATGAGCGTTATGTTTTGACAGTAGCATTTAGCCCAGATGGACAGATGATTGCTAGTGGTGGTGTGGACGGTACAGTGCGGTTATGGAATCTTCAGGGTAACTTAATTGCTCCGCCTTTCCAAGGAGATATGTACTCTGTTGGTACATTAGCATTTAGCCCAGATGGACAGATGATCGTCACTGGTAGTAATGATGGAACAGTAAGGTTATGGGACTTAAAAGGCAATCCCATCACTCAACCCTTTCACGGTCATGAAAGTCTAGTTAATTCAGTCGCTTTTAGCTCAGATGGACAAATGATTGTCAGTGGTAGTTGGGACAATACGGTACGTTTGTGGGACTTACAAGGCAATCTTATTGGTCAACCATTCCAAGGTCATAGGAGTTATGTTAATTCAGTCGCTTTTAGCCCAGATGGACAAATGATTGCTAGTGGTAGTTGGGACAATACGGTGCGTTTGTGGGACTTACAAGGCAATCTTATTAGTCAACCGTTCCAAGGTCATGAGGATTGTGTTAATTCAGTCGCTTTTAGCCCAGATGGACAGATGATTGTTAGTGGTAGTAGCGACAATACAGTACGTTTATGGGATATTGAGGGACGCCTTATTGGTCAACCCTTGCAAGGACATACAAATTATGTTCGTACAGTCACCTTTAGCCCAGATGGAGAGACAATTGTTAGTGGTAGCCATGACAAAACAGTACGTTTATGGCGAGTTGGTTGGCTTACCTCTCTGGAAGTTTGCTGTAACCGCCTCCGCTACCATCCCATCTTCACCAACCCGCCAAATGAGGAAGCAAAAGCCGCTTGCGAAGTCTGCCGTAAATATGTTTGGGACAATGAAGATGTGTAAAGGCGTGATAATGCTGTGTTTTGACGATAGTTTGTAGTTATTATCTCCATCTTTGAGCTTCAGAACTCCAGCTTTCACTGTCAAAACTCGGAACTTGGTGTTCGGAACTCAATACTTCATCCTCAGAACTCAAAACTTCGTCTTCCGAAGCCGGAAGTTCATGTTCAAAGCTTAAAAATTTGTGTTCGGAACTCAATACTTCATCCTCAGAACTCGAAACTTGGTGTTCATAACTCAAAACTTCATGTTCCGAACTCGGAATTTCATGCTCAGAAGTGCAACATCCGAGATTTAAAGCTGAATAATGGTGAGTAAAGTGCGTAGGCGTAAACCTTCAGAGATATTGCTTATCCTTTGAACACGGAACTTCAACTTCAGAACTGCAAAAACCGAGAGCCTGACAAGCTTGATTATTTTGGGTTTTTACCACGTTCTAAAGCTTTGGATGTTGGAGGTGGAGGTTCCGAAGGCTTTTGAAGTATTTCAATAATTGCAGAAATAACTTCATTGAGTTTTCCATCTTTCAACTTTCCAATCTGGCGAATAACATTACTTTTATCCACCGTAGCGATAATATTGGGGCGAATATAGCAAGGACTTAAGTTGAGTTTACCAACTCTGAAGTCTTGGTCTTCTAATTTAATTTCATAATCTCTACCAGGTTTACTAGTAATAGGACAGACTATGATGTTGTTACTATCAGATTCTGCTATCACTAAAACAGGTCGTCTTTTAGTAGCAGATGCATCAGAAAATGGGAAAGGCACGGAGATGACATCGCCTTTGACCAAGTTTTCTACAGATCCTTCCAAGCTTCGTCTTCCTCTGGATCAAGCCAAATTTTACTCAGTGATGACTCACTCAGTTCGAGAAAATCTTTGATCAGTATTTGTGAATCATCTACCTCGCTAGTTCGCAAATTCTGAACTATTTCAATTGGTAGCCCAGTAAGTTTTGCTACTAGAGTTAAATCAATTCCCTCCCGCAGCATATTCTGTGCAACTTGGGTTAACGCCTGTTGCCAACCTTGTTCCCATGCTTCCTTTAAACTTTGAGATCTAATTGCTTTCGTCATGCATCATTATCTGTTGCAGGCGCTTCAATAATACCTTGAATATAGCGTTTCTATTTACGCTGATGAATGATGGTGAATAAAGTCTGTAGGCTTCACCCATCAGAGAAAGCACTGATCCTGAGAACATAGAACTTCAACTTCAGAACTGCAACATCCGACATCCAAAGGAAACTGCACCCCTACTAATTCCCTAGAATTGTTTGCAAACCTTGCACCAATCTCTCCATCCCTGTTTTTACCGTCTCTTGTTGCAGCGCACCGTAAGCAACACGCAGATAGCATCCGTCTTCCATCCCAAAGGTTGTACCAGGAATCACTGCTACTTGATGTTCCTGTATAAGTCTTTTGACTAACTCAAAAGCATTCATTTGGGTATGAACTTTCAAGAAGAAATAAAAAGCACCATCCGCAGGGGTAATAGTACACAGGCCTTGTAAACGATTGAGCGATGCCAAAACTACTTCCCTGACTTGGGAAATTGCACCAATATTCTCCCTTAAATACTCTTCTTTAGCTTGCAATGCTCCTAACGCCGCATACTGAGAAATGACTGGCGCACAAATCAAAATAGTATCTTGGACTTTTTTCACAGGAACTAGCAGATGTTGGGGAATCACCATATAACCAATGCGCCAACTAGCAAAACCGTAGGCTTTGGAAAGGCTATACAAGGAAATGGTGTAATCGCTACTATTGGCAAAGGCAGCCGGAGAAATATGTTTTACACCGTTATAGGTAAAGTATTCGTATGCCTCATCACTAATGTGATAAATGCCGTTATTGCCACATAATTGATTAACTTCCCGCAATGCTGCTTCTGAATACACCACCCCTGTAGGATTATTGGGGGAAATGGTAACAACTGCCCTGGTTTTAGGTGTAATTGCTTGGGCGATCGCATCTGGACGCAGTTGATAATTTTCATTGGTATCTACTAACACAGGACGACAACCCGCCATTGCGATCGCCATTTCATGGTTGAAATAGTAAGGTTTATTGAGAATAATCTCATCCCCCGGGCTAGTAATCGCTAGAATGGCGTTTATAAACCCCATGTTGCTGCCAGCCGTCACAACTATGCAGTTATTTTGATTTATTTCAATGCCATTAAAGGCTTGTAATTTGGTTGCTAAGGCTGCCACTAATGGCGGAATTCCCTCAACTGCTTTGTATAAATTATTCGTTGGTTCAGCCAGGAACTTGGCTAAAAACTCTTGTGCTTCCGGTGGTGGATTGTAGGAAACCACACCTTGTCCTAAAGAAATAGTTCCTGGCGAATTTGTAATCAATTCCCCAACAACAGGAATGATTGGCGTTTGCACCGCCTGCATACGAGATGTTAGGGATTCCATATCAAGTTATTAAGCTGAAAGGGGCGGAGGAAAGCGGATATCGGCATGAAATTGCTCAACATTGGCACTGCGATGAATCGGTAACACATATTCTAAATTTTCATGGGGACGGGGAATGATGTGATGAGAAAGAACTTCACCACCATTGACTCGTCCTACTGCTTCTAATCCTGCACCTACTGCAACATTTACCTCGCCCACTTCCCCGCGAATCAGCACCGTAATCCGCCCCAAATCAGTATTTTCATACCCTACCAGGGTAATCCGCGCTGCCTTACACATCGCATCCCCAGCTTCCACCGCTGCGGGTACGCCATAAACTTCAATCATGCCGAGTGATAGTGTCATAGGTTAGGGACTGGGGATTGGGGACTGGGGACTGGGGACTGGGGACTGGGTAATGGTAATTTCTTCCTCATCCCCCTCATCTTCCTCATCTCCCCCATCTTCCTCATCTCCTCCATCAAGTACTTGCCATACTCAGCTGCGACTCTTGACGCGCACGCTTACCTGTAATCATCATTTTGACACCATTCGCAGGCGCAAGGGTAAGACCCCGACGGCGAGCTACTTCTGGTTTATTATCAGCTAAAGCGAGTTGATAGCGCGAAAGAATTGTTGCCAATACTATTTTCATTTCAAATATGGCTAAAGCCTCACCTAAACAGCGACGGACACCGCCACCAAAGGGTATAAATTCATAGGGTGAAAATTGACGTTCGAGAAATCTTTCTGGCTTAAATTGCTGATGTTCTGGATACAAATCCTCTCGTTGATGGGTGAGAAACATACAGCCAACGACTACTGTATTTGGTTGTAGAGAATATCCTATGAGCTCAACAGGTTCTTGTACAACTCTGGGAAATGTCAACATCGCCACTGGCCGAATCCGCAAAGTTTCATTACAGACAGCGGTAAGATAGGGCAGTCGGAAAATGCTCATAGGGTCAGGCGCATCGCCCAAATTGTCTAGTTCTTGTAATAATTTGGCACGGACTTCTGGTTTTTGGTGTATCCAATATAATCCCCAAGCCATAGCCGTTGCGGTCGTTTCGTATCCAGCAATTAACAGAGTAATCAACTCATCTCGCAACTCTTTATCGGTCATCTGATTACCCGCTTCATCTGTTGCGGACATCAGTAAAGAGAGAATATCTATGCGTTCAGGATCTGGTTTCTGGCGACGTTCCGCAATTTCTGCATAGAGTAATTGATCGAGTTTCTGCTGATCTCGGAGAAATTTTCCCCAGGGACTCCAAGCACCTAAATCTTTTTGTAAAGCAGGGAAAAACAGAAAGCTAGAAGTTAAAGGAGAGCGAAACAGATCCCCCATCAACTTTAATTGTTGCTTCAGTTGTTCGCAACGTTCTCCCTCATAAACACCAAACACTGTTTGTAAAATGACTTGCAGAGAAATCTCTTGGGTGGTGTTACGAGCCGAAAATATCTGATTAGTTGGTAATTGATTAAGTAATTTTTCAGTCAAATCACGTATTAGCTGACCGTATGCTCGCATCCGATCGCCATGAAAGGAAGGCATGACTAATTGTCGCCGCTTTCTGTGGCGATCGCCATCTAGCATGATGATTGAATAGTCACCTGTTAAGGGCTGTAAAAGTTTATTTTCTTTACCAATTGCTAAAAACTTCTTGCGGTCGTTAGTTAATAATTCTTGTAAACCCTGGGGATGATTCACAAAAACTATATTGTTGCCAAAACCAATTATATTGGCACTGAAAAGATCAGGATATTGCTGGGCTGCACTTTCCATATATCCTACAGGATCAGCCACCCATTGGATTCTTTGCAGAAAAGGAGGCTTTTTCAGATGATTGGGTAGTTGCATATCAAAACAAGTGAATTCATGCCTGTGCTAAATATGCAGTGTAACTTTTTATCCGCACCTTGACAAAATAATTTCCGATTCGGAATTTGTAATTAAATAGCACTACTCATGACTACAATAAAGCACATCTATAGAACTCATATTTGATTTTTGAAATTACACAGGTCGTAGGATAGGTTACTAACGCATCTATTTTCTTGAAATCAAATATGCTTTTGGGTCAGCATATATCTATAGATGGTTGCTATATTGCGCGCATCGTCAATACCACGGTGGTGTGTACCCTTCAGTTCCATTCCCAGATATTCAAGAGCCTGCGCCATGCCAAATCTTTTAGATACGCCTAAATATTTGGAAAATTCCTCTTTAATATTTATATGTTCTGCACCAAAAGGATAAGGCACATGATGATATTTACAGTCTTGAATAAACTGACTTTTATCGTAATTTCCCCAAGAACAAAAAATATTATTAGGAAATGAACTCATCCATTCCTTTAAATTTGCGATCGCCTCGGTAAATTTAGGCGCTGTCTCAATATCTTGTTGCTGTATGCTAGTTAAATTTGTGCAGAAAGGTGTTAACTGCGGATTTCTCACAGGTTGGATAAACTGTTGAAACTCCGAATCAATTTCCCAAGTATTGCCATTGAGCATCACCGCACCAATTTCGATGATCTCCATTTCTTGACGCGGAACAGTCCCGCGATCGCAACAGGTAGCTTCTAAATCGATGATCAGATAATAGGAATGATTTTGATTGTTCATTTTAATAAGTAAAAATATCTAATTTAGTTTTTTGACCAATTGCCAATATAGTCTTATATACAGCCTGATAATACATATACTACATAGTGTAATGTATGAAATCAGGACTCTGCAAGCAAAACGAGGCATTAATTTGAGGAAAAAGGTTTCAGCCAACCAAGTTTTATAGCAGCATCGAGTGCGATCGCTGCGATCGCAAACCACAATATACTCTCCAGAGCTAGGACAAGATAAGGTAAGAGAGAAACTGTAATATTCCCACCGACTTCTATTTGAGTTAATCCTCGGACTAAACCAAAAGCAAACACACCACCTGTGTTTAAGTGAGGGTTGTTATCTTTACGGATGATATAGCGGTAAGTAACACCAAATAGTAAGCCAGAGAAGCAAGCGATCGCACCACTCAGCAAAAAATGTAAAGTTAGCGGCTCAATTAAGAGCGTTGCGAATAGGGAAAAATACTTTGCCAACACTAAAGTATTCACAAAACTAGTGACAATAAAAGCAAAACCCAGGGATAAAGCACCTATTATCCCAGCTTTCAAAGATTCCAGCCGTTCCGCCATCAGTTGAGCATCTAAAATTCTATTCACAATTGTCTAATGCGTCCTTGCAAGTCAACCAATAATACCAATCCGCAATTCGTAATTCGTAATGAAGAAAGCCAGATTTCCCCAATCCCCATTCTCCCTTCCCCCTTCCCCCTTTCCCAATCCCCAATCCCCAATCCCCAGTCCCCATTCCCCATTCCCCATTCCCCATTGCCCCTTTCCCAGTATGATTAATAGAAGAACTGTTTTGTAATCATTTTAAAAGTGGGACTATGGCGATTTTGACATTGGGATGGGTATCACTGTTGGTTGTATTCACTTGGTCAATTGCAATGGTAGTTTGGGGCCGTAACGGACTATAGAAGCATCGTGGAAAGTCCATTTCTGAGTATTTTGGCATTATTTGCTGTAGTGCTGCTAGTCGCAGTCACAGGAGGCGTTGGTTATTTAACTCTGGCAGATTGGCGCGATCGCCGTCTTCGAGAAAATGAAAAACGCGAAACCAAACGCAGTACTCCCAAGCGGAAGTGATTTCTGCTTGGCATACTACAGCCCAATTTTCTAGAGGCAAAAATTTTGTCTGAGGGGTAGCGATCGCTGCCCCTCACTTGTATTAATAAATACCTTATTCATAACTAACTTTTACAAATTTGAGTTATTGTACCTATTCCTAAAGATAGACATGTATAAGTTGTATGTTATTTCACGTATGCCTTTAGATACAAAACTTAAAAAATTTGTTACATTCAGGGTATTTATGGGCATCTTAAATAATAGAAGACTCTAAGTATTTAAAGCCCTATTTGGCATGGAAAACTCCTTTTCGCTACAATCTGTAAACCCAAATACTGAGCAAGAAGCACATCAGCCAGATCAGAGATTTTCTCTCTATCAAGGCGATCAACATAGAGCCTTATCTAAAGTAATTGCCCGTATCCGCGAATCTTTAGATATAGAAACTATATTTAAAACTACAGTCAAGGAAGTACGCCAGCTGCTCAATAGTGATAGGGTGGGAGTTTTCCGTTTTTACCCTGATTTGGGATGGGAAGGAGAATTTATCTATGAAGATGTGGCTGCAGAATGGAGTTCAGCGCTAAAAGCTAAACTGCGTGATCAATGTTTTGCTACAGAATTTGCTGGATTGTATCAGCAAGGGCGAATTAATGTCTTACATGATATCTATCAAGCTAATATTAGCGATTGTCATATCAAGCTCTTAGAAAGATTCCAAGTTCGTGCTAATATTGCTGTCCCCCTGATGAAAGGTAAAGATTTATGGGGATTGCTATGTATTCATCAATGTAGTGAATCTCGGCAATGGCAAGCCTCAGAAGTGGAATTTGCCCAACTTATTGCCGAACATTTAGGAGTTGCATTACTACAAGCAGATTATCTCGAACAAGTAAAAATACAATCAGCACAATTAGCGCAAGCAACAGCCAGAACCAAAGTAGCAGAATGGCAAAAAACTATAGCCATAACTGTAGAAAAAATTCGTCAGTTTCTCGATTTAAAAAGCATTTTCCATGCTACCACTGAGGAACTCAGAAAATTACTCAATGCCGATCGCGTTGCTATTTACCGTTTCAATCCAGATTGGAGTGGTGAATTTGTTTTTGAATCAGTAGGCGCAGGTTGGACTTCTTTAATTGATGAACAGTCACAGCGTCCTGAATTAAAAGACAATGTTAGCGAATGTAGTGTTCAAGATTTAGCAGAAATTCCCTTAGTCGATACTTACTTACAAGATACAGAAGGTGGACGTTTTACTAGAGGCGAAGTCTATCGCATTTGTAATGATATTTATCAAGCTGATTTTAGTGAATGTTACATTAATGTTTTAGAAAGTTATCAAGCCAAAGCTTATGTCATCATTGCTATTTACCACGGACAAAAACTTTGGGGTTTGCTAGCTGTTTATCAAAACGATAGCAGCCGTGATTGGCAAGAAGATGAAGTTTATTTACTGACTCAAGTTAGTACCCAACTAGGTGTTGCTTTACAGCAAGCAGAATTTTTAGAGCAATCGCAAAATCAAGCAGCAGAACTCACCAAAGCTGCTGAAAGACAAAGGGCGCTGGCAAATACTGTAGAGAAAATTCGGCAATCATTAGATATTGACATTATATTTAAAACTACTACTCAAGAAGTACGAGGATTATTACAAGTAGAAAGAGTATCAATTTATCGCTTTAATCCTGACTGGAGTGGTGAATTTGTTGCAGATTCAATTGTTGATGGCTGGACAAGAATCATCCAACCACAATCTGTAACAGAACAGGTGCTTTTACCAGGAACACCACCAGGTAAATATGCGCGTCATGAAATATTTGTACCTATTTCTCAGGGTGAAAAACTTTGGGGTTTATTAGTAGCTTATCAAAACTCCCAAGCACGTTATTGGCAAAATGAAGAAATCAATTTGTTAGCGCAAGTAGGCGTGCAATTAGGAGTAGCAATACAGCAAGCAGAAACCTTAAAGCAGGTGCAGATACAGGCGCAGCAATTGGCTCAAGCTGCTGAAAGAGAACGGAAAGCTACTGAAAGAGAGAAAGCATTAGCTGCAACCGTTAAAAAAATGCGCCAATCGCTCAATCTTGATACCATCTTTGCCACCACTACTCAAGAAGTGCAAAGACTATTAGAACTTGACAGAGCAACAATTTACCGTTTTCAAGAAGACCATAATGTTGAATTTGTAGCTGAGTCTTTAGCAAATAATGGTACAGTTAATCGGCAAGTTGTACCTTTAATTATTAGAGATTACTTCCAACAAATTCAAGGCAGAGATTACCATAACAGTAAAATTCTAGCTATTAAAGATATTTACAATACAGAAAATTATACTAATCATATTTCTTTGCTGCATCCTATAGTAGCTAGAGCCTATATGATTGTGCCAATTTTCCAAGGTGAAGAAATATGGGGATTGCTGGCGGTATATCAAAATAGTAAATCTCGCGATTGGCAAGAAGATGAGATTGATTTACTCGTGCATATTGCCAATCAATTAGGTGTAGGCATTCAACAAGCAGAATTATTAGAACAAACGCAGCGCCAAAAAGAAGAACTGACACAAACACTGACAGAGCTGCAGCGTACTCAAACTCAGTTAATTCAAAGTGAAAAAATGGCTGGGTTAGGACAAGTAGTTGCTGGCGTAGCCCATGAAATTAATAATCCAATTAATTTTATTTATGGCAATATTTCCCATGTCACCGAATACACAGAAAGCCTGTTGAGACTGCTGCAAATATATCAAAAAAATTATCCTAATCCGAAAGCAGAAGTGAAACAGCAAGCAGCAGAACTAGATGTAGAGTTTATTGCTAAAGATTTACCAAAAATTTTGAGTTCTATGAATACTGGTGCAGAACGCATCAGTGAATTAGTACTGTCATTACGTACTTTTTCACGCCTGGATGAAGCAGATATGAAACCTGTGAATATCCATGAAGGTATTGATAGTACATTAATGATTTTACAACATCGCCTGAAACTGCAGGCTGATGGGAGTGGTATTGAAGTAGTGAAGAAATACTCTCAATTACCTCCAGTTGAGTGCTATGCAGCCGAGATGAATCAGGTATTTATGAATATTCTCAGCAATGCAATTGATGCACTAGAGAATGCGGTAAAAGTGAAAAAAACCATTGAGCATCCTCAAATTTATATTTATACAGAACTGGTAGATGAAAATTCCATCCAGATTCGGATTGTGGACAATGGTTGTGGTATTCCAGAAACTATGCGATCGCGAATTTTTGATCCATTCTTTACCACCAAGGAACCAGGTAAGGGTACAGGCGTAGGATTATACATTAGTTATCAGATTGTTGTGGAAAAACACGGCGGTCAAATTCAGTGCTTTTCTGAACCTGATGAGGGTTCTGAGTTTTTAATCCAAATTCCGATTAAACGTGCAGTTAGTTAAAAATATTGCATAGTATAAAACAAGCAATTTTAGATTTTGGATTTTAGATTTCAATCTCATCCAAAATTTTTTCTATGCCCCATGCCCCATGCCCCAGAAATGCTAAACTCGTAGAACACTGGGGTCAAAGTGACTTGCTAGGCTTGATGCAACAAGTGGGAATCATCCCAATACCAGGGCCAGGTTTAATTCTGCGAAAATTGTATTTGGCGGTCGCTTCAATTACTCGTACATTCAAGCTCTAAATAACTTAATGAAAAAGTATCATTAATATTGCATTTTGAATTATTGATATGGTTACTCTATCTCCTAGCCTCAAAGCTAGACTCTCTCAACCCCTAAAAATCGGTGCTTTTGCAGTCAACAGTCGGGTTTTACAGTCGCCTTTATCTGGTGTCACGGATATGGTATTTCGCCGTTTGGTACGTCGCTATGCACCAGATTCGATGATGTACACCGAAATGGTTAATGCTACGGGGTTGCACTATGTGAAAGAGTTGCCGAAAATCATGGAGGTAGACCCCAATGAACGACCAATTAGTATCCAGCTATTTGATTGTCGCCCCGATTTTTTAGCAGAAGCAGCAGTCAAAGCAGTAGAAGAAGGCGCTGATACTGTTGATATTAATATGGGTTGTCCTGTAAATAAAATTACTAAAAATGGTGGCGGTTCTTCACTATTAAGACAGCCAGAAGTAGCAGAGGCAATAGTTAGAGAGGTAGTTAAGGCTGTTAATGTACCTGTAACAGTCAAAACCCGTATTGGCTGGAATGACAAGGAAATTACCATTCTCGATTTTGCCAAACGGATGGAAGACGCAGGCGCACAAATGATCACCGTGCATGGACGTACTCGCGCCCAAGGGTACAATGGCAATGCGCGTTGGGAATGGATTGCGCGTGTGAAGGAAATCTTATCTATCCCAGTGATTGGTAATGGAGATATCTTCTCAGTGGAAGCTGCGGTGAAATGCTTAGAGCAAACTGGTGCTGATGGGGTGATGTGTTCCCGTGGGACTTTAGGTTATCCGTTTTTGGTAGGAGAAGTTGATTACTTCTTGAAAACTGGAGAACTGTTACCACCACCTACACCAATTCAGCGTTTGGAATGTGCCAGAGAACATTTACAAGCTTTATGGGAATATAAAGGCGATCGCGGTGTGCGTCAAGCCCGTAAGCACATGACTTGGTACGCTAAAGGCTTTGTCGGTGCTGCTGATTTGCGTGGACAGCTAAGTGCTGTAGAAACTGTCAATCAAGGTTTAGATTTGATTGATCGCGCCATTGAACAATTGACTAAGGGTTATGAACCGGAATTAGATGCAGAATCTAATTTTGCTTTTGTCTCATAAGTTGTGACGCAGTTGAATTGGAGATTGCGCGCTTAGATTGTCAAAATTCGATTGCCGAAACAACGCACAAATTTAGCCTGGAGAAACAAGATTGCAATCTTCTACGCTTGAGTTCAAACCGATTAACTTAGAGCGGGATCAAGATTTATGCGTTCATTTCAGAGCAGACTCTTTCATTTGCAGCTTTGGTTCAGCTGCTCGTTTCTATAAAGAGGATGGAAGCGGATCTGAGCAATATTTGCGATGGCTGAGACAGCGAATGACAGAAATTCCGAACAGTTGTGTACATGTTTGGAAACAAGAGCAAATTATTGGGCAAATTGAGATGATGCGTTGTCGACACGATTCAAGCGTTGGCTACGTCAATTTGTTTTACCTGACTCCAGAGTTTCGAGGTCAGGGTTTTGGTCAGCAGTTAGATCAACACGCAGCTAATTTTTTCCAGCATCTGGGTTGTCACTCAGCGCGCTTGAATGTCAGTCCTACGAATCGAGTGGCAATAAGATTTTATCTCAAGCACGGATGGGTTGATTTAGGGCAAAGGGAAGATGATCCTGAAGTTCACTATCTTGAAAAGAGATATGGAGCTAAACTGAACTGACACGCCTAAAATGAGGCATGAGATTTGATGAAATTAACCGCAGATAAATGCCGATAAAATGAATTTTTGCTATTGCATCAAATTAGCTGTATTAGTCCACTACATAGTAGTCAATTTGAAAAAAGAATATGACAAATGGGTAGGGCAAAGCAATGCTGTACCCTACGAATAATTGATAGATTGTAAATATTGTTTGAATTTAAATTGACTTCACTTGATGGCGTTTACTCAAAGATAAACCCAACAGCGTAGCAATTAATCCTAATCCTGCCAAAGGTGTTGGTTCAGGAACACGTTTTGGTTGAGATGGAGTAGTTGGGGGTGTATATAAATTGCCATTAAATAAGTAATTATGAGACTCTCCATTTCCAGTTAAAGAACCTACAATTACGTTACCATTAACTTGACCGTTATTGAAATTGAAATTAGCTAAAGGTGCCAGAATACTACCTTCAATGCCAATTCCACTAGCAGTTAAATTAGTGGCTTCATAGAAGTTGTAAATCACCTTTTGCTTATCTGTACCAATGATATTAAATCCGAAGTTTTGCATTGACACATTTGTACCACTGATATTCACAACAACGGTAGCATTTGCATCAGCTTTGATTTCAAAATAGTTGGTTTTAGAAACATCTGCACCTGAAAGATTAAACACATTAAAAGCACTACCGCTAGCAGCCAGGTTAATCCCACCCCAAGATTGCACTGTAGTTTTACCAGTGGGAGTCAAGCTTGCCAAAGATTGTGAGAGCGATCGCAGTTCTGCTGCTGCGGCATTAAAATCTATGGGATTGCCTTTGCTGAGGGTACCATTGGGGAAGCCAACATTATTAGCAACCTTGGCAACGCCTCCATAAACAGCATTACCGTGGTAAACTTGACCGTTACTTAAAGTCAAGTTTTGCCCAGCGACTACTACATTTCCGCTATTATTAGCCAGTTTACTTCCCAATCCACCCACAAAATTGATATTACCGCCAGCAGCTAGCTTACCTTCAATATCTGTATATTGCTGAGTTACATTTCCTAAAGAAAATACGTTGTAACTAGAGGCGATTCCTAATCCGGCTGCATTTGCTTTTTGTGATATACCAAAAGATAGAGTTACAAGCATCGGTGCTGCTATCCCAGCACATAAATAGCTGTTGAATTTCATAATCTGATTGTCTAGCCAATTTATTGATGTTCATAATCATCCTACGAGACAAACAATATCTGACATTCTTCGTTAGGAGAAATTTATTGCATCTTTTATGTGTGTTGGATTTAGATGTTATTCTTTTGAAGTTTTTAATTTGCCTGTAAGCTTACTGTTGACTCGATTAAATAAGTTTTTAAAATAAAATTTTCCGTAATTACCGATTGATTGAGTCACGCAATATTTTTATTCTTTACTAACAAATACTGTAATTTTCTATTTGATAACTTTGAGATTGGATAGGCTAGAATCTTCGCAACCAGTAATAAAGCCGCCTGTTGCTTGGATTTGTTGCAGGTATTCAATGGCAGATTTAGTAATTAATTCTCCCGGCATTAATACGGGTATTCCCGGGGGATAGGGACAGATGATTTCGGCACAGATGCGATCGCAGGTTTGTTGCAGAGGTAAAGTTTCTGTAAGGGCAAAAAAAGCCTCGCGGGGAGAAATTTGCACATAATTACCCAGTTTAAAAGTATCATCCCATAAAATTAACGTCTTTTTTTCTGGCTGTGCTGGGTGCATTTGAGACAGGGTAGTAAAACCCTCAATCAATTTTTCAATATCAGCTTGGGTGTTGCCGTGACTAATAATAAAGGTGAGATGTTGTAATGAAGCGAATTCCGGCGTTACACCCAGCTTTTCGTCTAAAATTTCCTCAGCTTCAAAGCCAGTGAACCCTAAACCGGAAACGGTGACGGTGAGGCGGGTTTTATCTAAAGCTGCAAAGCCTGGTGATTTGTTTTGCGGCATCTCTAAAACCGATAAACCTGGAATTTGGCTAATGCTGGTTCTCGCTGCATCTGCAAGCTGCAAAGTCCGGGACAGCAGTTGTTTACCAGACAATGCCATTTGCTGACGTGCCGCATCAAGGGAGGCTAAAAGTACATAGCTGGGGCTAGTAGATTGAACTAATTGCAAAGCTTTACTGATGCGGTTGCTATCTATGCGATTTCCTTGAATATGTAGCATGGAAGCTTGCGTCATCGCCCCCAGGGTTTTGTGGATGGATTGCACAGTTAAATCTGCACCTGCGGCTAAGGCTGGGGTAGGTAATTCGGGATGAAAGGTAAAATGTGCGCCGTGGGCTTCATCAACCAGTAAAGGGATATTGTATTGATGAGTAATTTGGGCGATCGCTTTTATATCCCCGCAAACGCCGTAATATGTTGGGTAAACTATCATCACTGCTTTGGTATCAGGATGCTGTTGCAGCGCAGATTCCACAGCATGGGGTGTAATACTGTGGGCAATATCTAAAATTGGGTCATATTCTGGATTGAGGAAAATGGGAATTGCACCCGAGAGAATTAAACCCGCGATCGCAGAAGAATGTACATTGCGCGGCAAAATAATTTTATCGCCAGGACTACAAGTAGCAAGAATTGCCGCCTCAATCCCACAGGTGGAACCATTAACAAGAAACCATGTTTGTGATGCACCAAAGGCTGCTGCTGCTAGTTGTTGCGCTTGTTGAATTACCCCTTGAGGTGCAAACAAATTATCTAAATCTGCTAATTCTGTTAAATCTGCGCGAAATACAGCTTTACCCAGCAAATCTGCTAAGGGTGCTGCTATTCCCTCTCCCTGCTTATGCCCTGGTGTGTAAAAAGGAGCATGAGGACGTGATGCCCAGATTTTGACAGCATCTAATAATGGTGTTTGGTTTTGATTCAACATAAAAATTGCAGAGGAGTCAAGAAGCAAATCAATTCAGAATTTCCAGAAAAACTGTAAAATCTGAATTTTCTGCCCCTCATCTCCTCTGCTATGAGCCAAGAGTATAATTACGTGCAACTATTATGGAGCTAAGGCATTACCACGCAACAGACTACCAAGGGTTTTGGCAGTAATTTTCAGTTGAGTGATGGGGTTGGCGGGGACAACAGTCTTATACAGATAGCTGTCAAATGTGAGCTTTTGCACATCTAGGTCAGCACACATTTCTACAAACGCCTCGCGGGTAGCATCGGAGCGATAAAATACGGTTTGTAGAATATCCAACACCTTGTAGGTGAGTCCGTATTTTTTATCCCAACGCTTCAGGTAAAGCTTGAGGTCTTTTTCTGTGGGGATGGTTTGTCCATTGTTGGATATTTCCACAATGGTTTCCGCACACATCCGTCCAGATTTAGCCGCAAAGTAAATACCTTCGCCAGAAGACTTGGTAACGTAACCAGCCGCATCTCCAACCAAAGCGACTCTACCGACAACGCGGCGAGGACGGGGATGTTCGGGGATGGGGTGTGCTTCCACCTTGATGATTTTACCGCCTGCCAATTTTTCAATAGCACGGGCGCGAATACCTGCTTGTAACTGTTTAATGCTGGCTTTATGTACCTGCATTGTGCCAGTACCAACAGCTACGTGGTCATATTTGGGGAAAACCCAAGCGTAGAAGTCCGTAGAAACGTCATTGCCAACATACATTTCGGCAAGGTCGTTATAGTAAGCCATTTTGTCTTCGGGGAGACGAATCCGCTCTTGAAAAGCGATCGCATAATTATAATCCCCTGCATCGATTTCTTTGGCAATCCGGGAATTCGCCCCATCTGCCCCAATTACTAAATCCACTTTTAAGGTTTTGGCAATCCCTTGTGCTGCACCTTCTGTATGGTCAACGTAATGGATAGTATAAGGGTCAGTATTGTTGGTGGGTATATCCAGTTTATGAACGGTGGCGTTTATTAAAGTTGCACCGAGTTTCGCTGCACGATCCCGCAAGAAACCGTCCAACACTTCCCGGCGGCACATTCCTATATATTCATCTTCATTTATCAGATTGATATCAACCTCACGATTTGAGGGTGAGATCATTTTCATTTTCCGCACTCGGCGATCGATAATCTCTGGTGGTAGGTCAAATTCACCCACCATACACAGGGGAATCGCACCCCCGCATGGCTTCGCATTATCTAGCTTCCGCTCAATCAGGTAAGTCTCAATTCCAGCTTTTGCCAGTGTTTCAGCGGCAGATGAACCAGCTGGGCCTGAACCAACAACAGCAACCCGTAGTGTCAAAGGTTTTCTCCCAATCTTGACATTTACCGAAAGCATCCTACCATGTACGTTTGGCTCATTTCTCGCTCTGGCTTCTGGTTTTGAAGTAAATGCAATATTCCTTAATATTTCGATACGAAGCTGCTAGGAAGGATGAAGGATGAAGTATCAAGTATGAAGAATGAAATTTAATTTTTTATACTTCATCTTTAAGTTATGGAAATCTCTCCGTTAGATTTACTGGGCAGAAGAGTCGGTGTGATAGCAATTACTGGATATCAAAAGCACATTTCTCCCCGGAAAGGCTTTGTTTGCGCTCATCGAGTATTATATGGCGGTGAATCTTGCTCGCAATACATTAAGCGGGTAATTGCTGAAGATGGATTTGCAGCATTACCTGCCAAGTCACGTCAGCGATTTCAAGCTTGTAAGGAAGCCAATCGCATTTTAAGGTCACAAGCTGAAGAATCAGAACCAATAGCAGAAGAGGAAGAGCAAGAGGAGAAATCACCCAAATTACCAGGTAGAAAAGCTCAACAATCTTCCTCAAGTAACAATACCTGTGGAGACACTAGTGATTGTGCTAACATCACCGATGCTAGTTGCGACTGTGCTGAACTGCTGAATATGACTCCTGATTGTAGTCCCTCAGATTGCAGCAGCCCAGATTGCAGTGCCGCTGATTGTAATTCCTTGGATTGTGGTTCCCTGGATTGTAGCGGGGCTGATTGCAGTGTCTTAGATTGCGGTAGCTGCGGTAGTTAAAATCTTTGCCATGCAATCTAGCCCACAACCCATGCTCTATGGTATATATAAAACACGGTAAACCTAGCAATTAGCCGTAGATCAGATGCAAAGGGAAGGCAGCAGTGGGCATATTAGTTGAGAATGTATCCAAAAACTTTGGAAGTTTCAAAGCTATCGAGCAGGTAAATTTAGAGGTAAAGACTGGTTCTCTGGTTGCCTTGCTTGGGCCATCGGGATCTGGTAAATCTACGCTGCTCAGGCTAATTGCCGGGTTGGAATTACCAGATACAGGTAAAATCTACCTAACTGGTAAAGATGCGACTTACCAAAGCGTGCAAGACCGGAACATTGGCTTTGTGTTTCAGCACTATGCCTTATTTAAGCATAGGACTGTCCGGGAAAATATTTCTTTTGGCTTAGAAATTCGCAAAGTCCCAGCCAAGAAAATTCAAGGGCGAGTAGAACAATTATTAGAACTAGTGCAATTAACTGGACTAGGCGATCGCTATCCATCGCAACTTTCTGGTGGTCAAAGACAACGGGTCGCATTAGCGAGAGCCTTAGCTGTAGAACCAGAGGTATTACTGCTAGATGAACCATTTGGGGCGCTGGATGCGAAAGTTCGCAAAGATTTACGCGCATGGTTACGCCGCCTCCATGATGAAGTTCATGTTACCACTGTTTTTGTTACCCATGACCAAGAAGAGGCAATGGAAGTCTCTGACGAAATCGTAGTGATGAATAAAGGGCGAGTCGAACAAGTAGGCACCCCCGCAGAAATTTACGACCATCCTGCTAGCGCCTTTGTCATGAGTTTTATCGGGCCAGTGAACGTCTTGCCTAGCTCTTCGAGTATTTTTCAAGAACAAAGGTTTGAAGCACCCAACCCTGAAGTCTTTTTGCGCCCGCAAGATGTCGTTGTTGAAAGAGTAGCTAACGGCACTACTACACCTGCAACAGTCAGCCGAGTCATCCATTTGGGTTGGGAAATTCAAGTTGAATTGAATTTAGATGAAGGGCAAGTAGTGATGGCCCATTTAACACGCGATCGCTTTCGGGAATTACAGCTAGAACCACAACAACGGGTGTATGTGAAGCCGAAAGATGCCAAATCTTTCCCTTTGTATTATTCAATTTGAAGCAACTCACTCAATCTAGTAGTCTGCCAACCCAAAAATTTTAGGTGGAGGTTGGGTAAAGGTTAAAGGGAAAAGGGTAAGGGACAAAACCTTTCCCCTTTACCCCGCTTGCATTGCCTTGGCGTACTACTAGTTCGTTTGGGAAAGAGAAAGGGGAAAAGTTGAAATTAACTCCTTATCCCTTTGCCCAAAATCTTTTGAGGGCATAGTCAGGGTAAGATTTGCAACTGAAATTTGATTTGGTTAAGCGTTTTGAAATCAAAATTGGTTTTGGGGAAAAGGTTAATGGTTAATGGTTAAGGGTTAAAGGTTTTTCTTTCCCTTTTCCCATTCCCCTTTTTCCCCTTAACCGACAAGTATTGCTCAAGGTTGTTGCTTGTGCTTTTTTGCCACAGCCTCCCTTCGCCCTACCTTCCCCCCTTCCCCCGTATTTCTTATTGCCTTTCAAACATTGTGGATATTAATACGCTGTATATTAGTTTTTGATGACTGCTGTGTGTTGATGGGAGCAAACAGCTATCAGCTGCCAGTTAATGGTTAATAGTTTCAACTATTGGCTGTTGAGTATGGACTGTTGGGCGCTGAATGCTCTTGGCTTAAATTTTTATTTCAATTTGATGGAAAGAGGTAGAAAATCGTGAAAGGATTGGTGCGTTTATTAACAGTGTTTAGTTTGTTGCTTGGTTGCTGGGGATGGCTGGGAACAACTCAAGTTGCCCAAGCTGCCACTTTTAACAGTTTTGCTTTACCCCAAGTGCCAGTTCTAGCAGTTGGGCAGAATAAGGCAGACGCTAAGCTAGGAACGGAATTTGGTAAAAAAATTGATTTAAACAATACCAACGTCCGCGCTTTTCAACAATATCCAGGGCTGTATCCTACTTTAGCTAAGAAAATCATCAAAAACGCTCCTTACCAAAAGGTAGAGGATGTGTTAGATCTACCAGGATTGAGCGATCGCCAAAAACAAACTTTGCAAGCCAATTTAGATAAATTTACAGTTACAGAACTAGAACCTGCCTTCAACGAAGGCGACGATCGCTTTAACAACGGCATCTATAGATAACTGTCTTTGCAGTTAACTTAAAAAAATCACAGCCTATCTCTGCTATCAGGGTATGGCATTTAAACTGGGAGATGTACAGAGACAGGAGATTAATCTCTCCTACTCTTACCTCTCC
This sequence comes from Nostoc carneum NIES-2107, assembly GCA_002368155.1. Lineage (GTDB taxonomy): Bacteria > Cyanobacteriota > Cyanobacteriia > Cyanobacteriales > Nostocaceae > Aulosira > Aulosira carnea. Next base: position 159,861 of record AP018181.1, on the reverse strand, counting down.
TGTTCTCATATAAAATCTTGAGCGCAAAAAATCAGGATACTAGCCCCTGGATGTCTGGGGTTATTTATTTTGAATTTTGAATTCCCCAAAGGGGTTAACCTTGCCTGCAACAGATATTCCTAGCCAATTTGATGTTTTAGTAGTTGGTGCAGGTGCCGCAGGGCTGTATACGGCACTTTGTCTCCCACAATCTTTGCGAGTGGGATTAATTACTAAAGAAACAGTTTCCCTATCAGCCAGTGATTGGGCTCAAGGTGGCATTGCTGCCGCGATCGCCCCGGAAGATTCCCCGACTCTACATATTGAAGATACAATCCGGGCTGGGGCGGGCTTGTGTGATAAAGCAGCCGTAGAATTCCTCGCTGAACACGCCCCTAGCTGTATTCAATCTCTCGTCGATTTGGGCGTAGCTTTTGACCGTCATGGTAATGCTTTAGCTTTAACTTTAGAAGCTGCCCATTCTCGTAACCGTGTGCTTCACGCTGCTGATACTACAGGTAGGGAAGTTACCACCACCCTCACCGCCCAAGTACTGCGACGACCAAATATTTTAGTGATCCAGCAAGCTTTGGCTTTGAGTTTATGGATGACACCAGCAGGCGATGTCTCCGACGGGCTACGCCAACGCACTCAAGGCATTAGCTTGTTTTATCAAGGCGAAATTCAATGGATTCAGGCGCGTGCGGTAGTATTAGCAACAGGTGGTGGTGGGCAGGTATTTGCCCAAACCACTAACCCAGCTGTCAGTACCGGTGATGGCGTAGCGATCGCCTACCGTGCTGGGGCAATTCTCCGCGACTTGGAATTTATCCAATTTCACCCCACAGCCTTAACCAAACCAGGTGCCGATCGTTTCCTCATTAGTGAAGCTGTACGCGGTGAAGGGGCACACCTCGTCGATAATGAAGGGCGACGTTTTGCTTTTGATTACCACCCAGCTGGCGAACTTGCACCGCGAGATGTTGTTAGCAGAGCCATTTTTAGCCATTTACAAAGGACAGCCGCAGATCCCGCCACTGCCCATGTCTGGTTAGATATGCGCCCCATCCCCCCAGACAAAATTCGGCATCGCTTCCCCAACATCATCAAAGTTTGTCAACATTGGGGTATAGATGTCTTTACAGAACCCATACCTGTAGCCCCAGCTGCCCATTATTGGATGGGTGGAATTGTCACAGATGTGATGAATCGCACCAATATTTCTGGTTTGTATGCCGTAGGCGAAACCGCCAGTACTGGAGTACATGGGGCAAATCGCTTGGCCAGTAACTCGCTGCTAGAATGCATAGTTTTTGGCGCACAGATGGCTAATCTTGATTTGGCAGATGTAGAGTTGCAATCAGAGATACCCATGCTGCCATTGCGAGAATTTCAGACTAATGAAAGCGAATGGCACAGACAGCAAGCAAGTATAGCAGCACTGCGGCAGAAGTTACCCCGTCTAGTTTGGCAAAGCGCTGGTATTTGTCGTTCACAATCAGCATTAGAAGCCGCAATCACCACAATAGAATCTTGGCAACAAGATTTTGCTAATTTGCCTGTGAGTCAATTTCTGCTATCTTTACAACCCACAGAACCAGCCCATTTGCAACTACCAGATATAGAAAGGCAACTGCGGCTGTGGGCAGAGACTCGTAATTTATTAGATGTAGCTGATTTAATTCTGAAAAGTGCAGTGTTTAGAACCGAAAGCCGGGGTGGACACTACCGATTAGATTATCCAGAACCAGAATTTGATTGGCAAGCTCACACACTTGTCCAACAAAACCATTGGTGGAAATCTCCGGTTGTGAACTCTTAGCGAAATACTTGCTCAATCTCATGAGAAATCATTTTGACTTTCTTAGCGAGTACCGCTACCATGCTCACTGTCAGGGCCACCATAGTTAGGAGGAATATAAATATCTTTTTTTTCCTGGGAATTAGTCTTAGTGCTAGTTAAGCTTTCAGTACTATTCGTGCTGAAGTGATTGGCATTTAAACTATTCAAGGCTGTAGTCGTATCAATATTCTTAAAAATTACCAAGTAACCGCTGATCAACAAAATAGCAATACTTGTAACTCTTATATGAAGGCTAATCACTCTCGGTAAACTTTCGGTGTAGGATTTCATAGATTTGCTTAATGAAATTTTCAGTAGATATACGCATTTGGCTAGGAAATATTAAATTTTGATTATTTTTTTTGAAAATGAAAATAACTGAATTATAAGCAGAAATTTATAGTACAAACAATCAGAGGTTAGGAAGAAGTAGAAAAAAGAGCATAAAGCTTGTAAATCCTCATTTTTAGACTTTTTCAGATGAATCTTGATTTGGGCTTTGCTGTACTACTAGCTAGTAGACTGCGATCGCGGTTGTGCATGAAATAACCTTGACATTTAATAAATACTAATTAGTTGTGTTTGTAACATCGGTCAAAAGTAAGAGATTGCTATGGAACCTAAGCATGTGCTTTTACTAAAACTTAAATACTTAATACAATCTTAATATTGTAGTATGTAATTTCTCTGTTAACTGGAACACAAATCAGAAAAATAATGTGAATAATCATGTAATTCACAAATGTTAAGCAATGTATACATCAGTACTCATCGCTAAGCTGAAAGCCCAAAATACTGATTGTTTAATATTGGCTACAATTGACAAGCCTGAATTACAGTCAAAATACTGATAAGTATAAATACTGCCTAAGTATAGATGCTGATAAATCTGCAAAGATGAGGAGCAAAAGGGAGAAGCAGACCATCTCTTTTGATAGGGTTTCCAACGCCACTTCCTACCCTCCTTCTAAGACAGACGCTACGCTTAGCTTGCTTCCCCATAGGGCACAGGAAAGCCTCCGGCGAACAAGTGGGGAAACCAAGCGACCAAACGCCGTGGTTCCTCTACAGGGGAGAGGCGATCGCTCAAAGGGGAACAAGGAAAAAAACCCATTACCCATTCCCCAGTCCCCAATCCCCAATCCCCATTTATATTAAGTATTTAGAATAACTGTAAAAAATTGCTGCAAATTCAGCTTGCTTTCTTGAATTTTGTTGGCAAATATTCAGATCATATTTTAATAATCAACAAGTTTTAGGAGCGAATCAGTTGCTTACTTCGACCTTACTTGCCGCTACCACTGTGCCCACTACTCTACAATGGAGTCCCTCCATTGGGATCATCATGATTCTGGCAAATATTGCTGCCATTGCCTTTGGTAAATCAAGCATCAAATATCCTAATGTAGGGCCGGCTCTACCTTCACCCAATTTCTTTGGTGGCTTTGGCTTACCTGCACTATTAGCAACTACTGCCTTTGGTCATATCTTAGGAACAGGTATTATTTTAGGCCTACATAATCTTGGCAGATTTTAGGCTGGGATATATTTGATAACTCTTTTGTCTCCAATTATGAAGCCAGAGATTCAATTCTCTGGCTTTCCTTTGTTCATTACCAAGTTGCAAAAAATTGTCACAACTACCTTAATTTCAGTAGTTTTTTAGTATTAAGAAATACTCAGTTTTTTTGATTCTAATTTCTTAAGTTGCTAAACAGGCATTGGAGCCAAACCATGCAACTGACGTACAGCATTAATACAAATTGGACAATCACAGCCAAACAATTTTATAGCTTCATCACTTTCTGCATCCGTGAATTCTAATTCCGCAGGCTGATTTGCTGATTGCACCTGCGCTACTTTTACCTCTGAGTTAGTAGAAGCAGCAGGAGCATTGCTTACCTGGATACATATCTGTTTTGCTGTTGCTGAGTGCGGGGAACGTATACAAGATAGATGAGTACCCACTGGGGTAACTGTTTGTCCATGAGCTGGTTTAGTCATCATGACCATAGACAGCATAGACATAAACACTGCTGGGGTCGAAAGCAAGGATAGGACAAATTTTTTGTTCATTAGTTCTCCAACATTGGTAATGAAAGACGCATTTTATCTTTTCACACAATTGGTGAGCGATCAGTCTATCTTATACAGATTCTTCGGAAATGGCTTGAGGGTTATTGTAAAAATCGAGTAAGAAAACCTTAGCTTTTCTTATGTACAAACAGATTTTTGCGGCTCTCAGCAATTGAGCCAGTTTCGAGCTTTTGACTTTAAATTAGCTATACTGCCATAGATAATTGTTTTTGCACAATTTGAAATTATCTAAGTAGGGAGGCATAATTATTTGTAGGATGGGTTAGCGATAGCGTAACCCATGCGGGTGTTGGGTTACCCTACGGGAAGCCGCTGCGCGTCTACGTTCCTCAACCCAACCTACGTCCATCTTATATTTAATTCCCACCAGCTACTTATTTCTGGAAATTTCATTAATCACGATATCTTTAACGCTGAAGTAAATAATTAACGAAGTTAATAAAAACTGGGCGAATTGTAAAATCGGATCTAACCGCCAGCCTTGAAATACAAAAATAAACCCACAAAGCAACATGATACTAGGAACTAATAATGCTTGTAGTAGGTAAATCACAAAAGCTATACTTCCTAGTCTGCTAGCACGTTTAAATAATAAAAATACCATAAATCCCATATAACATATGGCAAAAATTATATAGAGGAACCCTAGTAAGCTAGCTATATTTAAACCAAAAGAAATCTGCATAACAAATTCCTAATTTATTTAATTTACAAAAGAAATTTAGGTATGTGTCTTACTTCGTTCACGCAACGCCAGTTAGCTCAAGTCAAGTCAGCCGCTTGCGGGGATTCCCCCAGCAAGCGGACTGGCCTGGAAAACCCGTTCAAGCGACTGGCTCGCCTACTTGAGTTTCAACAATCAAATATGAGTTATATAGATGTTTAAATCTATAATTCATTCTTTAATCATTCTATAGCTGATTTCTCACCTTCTTTTTAAATTATGATGTCAAATTTTTTGTCCGAAACTATCTATTTTTAAATTTAGGAACCAAAGTATATATCACATTCTTTATCAGTCGCTACTTAGTAGGAAAAAATTACTGTGAATAAGCTAGTTAATTTTGAATTTTGAATTTTGTTTTGAATTTGCAATGAACAAGTAAATCTTCTATGTTTCCTCATCATTTTAAATAGTTACAATACCTCAGTCGCCTTACCGCTTTTTAGGTTGTGAAGGATTTCGCTGGGAAGACATATCTGCTTGTAGTTCTTGTCTACCATTGGTGACAATCCGCAACATATCTTTAAGATCCTGTTCAATGCCTTCTAAGACGCTATCAGCATATTGATCAGCCCCATTTTCAATTTCTTGGGCTTGAGCGATCGCAGTTTGTCGCATTTCCTCTAACTCTTGCATACAAGCACGCTGTTTTTGCTCAATTTCAGCCAAAGTTTCTTGCATTAGAGCATCACACTCTTGCTGTACTTGCCGTCTTAGCTGTTCAGCTTCTCGCTCTGCCTGCCTGATAATATCGCTTTCAGCTAAGATTTGCGCCCGTTTAGCTTGGGCGGCTTCCACAACTTGCTGGCCGTACTCTTCTGCTTCTAGCAGAATTTCCTCTTTTTGGTCGAGGATTGTGGCTGCTTCTTGAAACACAGCTGGTAAAGAAACTCTGATGAAATCTAGCTGTTCTAGCAGCTTTTCTTCATCTACTAGGGTGCGTCCAGTTAGGGGAATTCGCAAGCTAGAAAGAATAATTTCTTCTAGTCGATTCAGTTCCTGGAGAATATCTATATTTCCCGCTCCTTCGGTATATTCTTGAGGGGCGTGATTGTTTCCGTTGTGATTGGGTTCAACATTTGAGAGTTGTGGTTGTAGCATTGGTATATTTCTAGGGCAATGTGTGGGGGAACGAGATGATCGACAGAGCCACCAAACCTTGCAATCTCTTTTACCACACTACTACTTAAAAAACTATACTCATTTGAGGTTGCTAGAAAAACAGTCTCTATCTGAGTTGACAGTGTTTTATTAGTATGAGCCATCTGAAGTTCAATTTCAAAGTCTGAAACGGCCCGCAAACCCCGTAATAACACTTGTGCTTGGCGCATTTGGACGTAATTGACAGTTAAACCATCAAAGCTGTCTACATCTACATTAGGTAAATGTTGTGTAGATAGCCGAATTTGTTCTAGTCGTTGCTGCACACTAAACAATGGTGTTTTATTAGGGTTACGCAAAACAGCTACAATTACTCGATCAAACAGCCGACTACCGCGCTGAATGATATCCAGATGTCCCAATGTTATGGGATCGAAGCTACCAGGGTAAATAGCAATCACAATCGTAGATACATCAAAGTTATGTAGGTGATTATATCGGAACCTGCCTCCAAACTTTTGAGTATGAGGAAACTACTAATTTTCAATAGCAAAATTGCTACTCAGTGTTTATTATAAACTGCCTATATCAGCATATTAGTAAACTTTTATTTTATTTATAGAAATCCACTGTGATTGCAGAAATTATTTGCGTAATGAGGAAATCAGCAACAAAAAATTGACTGATGGTGAGTTCGTCACAAATCAAATATTAGCAATGTATAGCTTAATATTTTGCTAAACTAGCCCTTTCCATCTGTTATTTATTACAAAAGTCAGATGCATATTTCATTTAAATCAGTATCTTTGAGTACAAGAGTATTTTTGATCACAGATAATCTTTACTTTATATAGTTCTAATGAAGTATTTTAATGTCCCTAAATAAACGGTATAAATAGAATATAAAACCACAAATATTTTAATTATATTTTTAATATTTAAAACCTGTTTTTATTAATATATTTACTGTCAAGATGTTGATAAAAATTAATTGGTATGCAAGTAGATTTTTCATGTTCACAAGATGATAGGGAGTGACCTGATGACAAATATTAATCGAGACGAGCTTCGCAGATTTATTTATCCTCAAAGTCGTTATTACGGTTCTTTTAAGGCAGAAACCTTAGTTTTTAATGCTAACTTGCAAGAATTTGCTCAAAGAGTTGGTTATATCAGTGTTTTAGAAACATCTGGAAAACTCTCAGCAGAAGAAGCCTATAGACAAATTCAATCACTCTGGAAGGAATTAAAGCGCAGCAAAAAAGAATTGGGAATTGGGGAAGAAAATTCAGATGCTAGTTAAAGTTAGAAGCTAATCAGCATCGAAGTTATATAATTAGGGCGGGCAAGATGCCCATCCCAATACTTGTCCGTTAAGGGGAAAAGGGGGAATGAGAAAAGGGAAAGAAAAAACCTTTAACCTTTAACCTTTTCCCCAAAACAAAGTAATATTGACACCCATCCCACAAAAGCTTTTCATGCACTGTTTTAGTCTAAACACTCTACTACATGAACTTCAAAAATCAAATATGATTCCTATATATTAATAGCAGATAGGGGAGACAAAAGTTGTGTGGATGTTCCTCCCACTTACTTGCCATATCTAATTAATTGAAATCTTTTAAAATGATGTGTTTCTTGGTATCAAAGCTAATGATACCTTCTTTGCGTAATTTACTCATCAATCTTGTAATTGTGACTCGGTTAGCGCAGCAAGCACTAGCAATATCTTCATGAGTCAAACGAACTTTCAGACGAATTCCTTCTGCAATAGGTTCGCCAATTTCTTGTTTGAGAAATTCCAAAAGATAATGCAACCGTTCTTGCACTTGCCGCCTTCCAGAAATAGCTAAAAAGGATTCTGTCTGCTGTAGGCGTTGATTAATTTTTGGTACAATCGTGGAACTGAGAATAGAAGAAGCTGGTATTTCTGTTGTGTATATTGACACTAACTCAACATTAGATAGGGCGATCGCCTGGTAAATATTTAAAGATGTCATACTAGAGCCAAAAACCATTCCAGGCCCAGCTAATCCTATAAGTATTTCTTCACCAGTTTCGCAAAAAGTACTAAGTTTCACCCAACCCTGATTCACATAGAAAATTTCTAGCGGGTTGAGTGTTATATTCTCTCCTTTAGAATATTTAGACAATTGCCGATTTTCAAGAATATTATTAATGCTATTGTCTTCTGATGATTGCCATTGTTGGCGCTCAGTTATATTGCGTATTAACCAGTGGAAAGATACAACTTTCCCATCTTGATTTCGGACAACCGCTACAGTTAAAGCCGCATTGAGAGTTTTACCATGACGTTGCTGCAAACGTACTAGTAACTCTTTGGTTCTATCTGATTGAACTAATCGGTTAAGTTCGGTACGAATCTGCTGACGTTCTTCGAGAGGAACAAAGTTCACCAGTGGCTTACCTACTAAAAAATTTTTGGAAACATTAAATAACTGAGCGGCCATTGAGTTGGCTTCGTAGATTCTGCCTTCTGTATTCGTCACTATATAGGCATCTGGTGCAAACTCGAATAAATCTTGGTAGCGTTGGCGTTCTGCTTCTAAAAAATTTTGTGTTTGTATCAGTTCCTCGTTTTGTTGATACAGTTCCTCTACTGCTAACTGTACCGTTCTGGAGGTGCTATGCAGTTCTTCAAAGGCTTGGGGTAGCATATCTTGTGGTACCCAAGGTAAGACAGTAGCCGTTTGATATAAATCTGCTAACCGCTTGTGCAATGCTTCTGTGCGTTGGAACAATAATTCTATGTTCACCTGAAATTCTCCCTATCGGCTTGCAGAGGTTAACCAAAAAATCCTATCTGTCAAGATATTGGTCTTCTGAAACTGCCAATGATAAAAACAGTTAATTTAATGTTTCATATGACTTTCTCAAGAATGATGATTTCAAGAAGTGCTAATCTTGATATCTATCTCTTGAGTCAGGTCAGTTTATTGAATCATTTCTTAAAATACCTATCATAAAGCTGAATATTGAATCGTTAACAATAACCTAACTACTAAAAGAGATAAAAAACTTCTATCCTAGGAATGGGATAGCCACAGTTGTGATAAAAATAAAAAATGTGGTTAAGATTTGTAAAGCAAAAATTTATAGTTCTGCAATTTAGAAATAAAAAATAAATTATCGCTAAATTTCCATTTGTAGCTAGAAACTAATGCAATATGCCATTTCCTAGGAAAAATTAGGTGCATTTATATATAAAATAATAACTTTTAATATTAATAAATATACTAATTAGTACCATGTAGCGTCCGTCAGGCTTGAGCCGTAACGCACGAAAAGCGCTTCTAGAGGTGCGTTAGCGTAAAGCACTACGTGAATTTCAAAAATCGAATAGTCCTATAGTTTGTGATGCGGTTACAATTGTTGAACCGCATCCGCATCCATATCAATTATCCAGCAAATTCATAACGATTTTTACCTAGGTGTTTAGCTCGGTACATAGCGCTGTCTGCTTGTTTGATTAAGGTTTCACTATCGTTACTATTAATAGGGTAAATACTTATGCCAATACTAGCAGAGACATTGGTAGTATATCCATCTAAAACTATTGGCTCTTTAATTGTACTGAGAATTTTTTCAGCTACTTTAGATGCGACTTGCACTTGCGGAATTGCGCGTAAAATCACTGTAAATTCATCACCACCCAAACGAGAGACTGTATCGCTACCCCGCAAACAATTACTGAGCCTTTGAGAGACAGTCACCAATAAGCGATCGCCTATCTCATGTCCTAGAGTATCATTCACCCTTTTAAAGCCATCCAGGTCAATAAACAGTAAGCCTAGTAATAAATTATTACTCTGTGCCCAAGCTAAAGATTCTTGCAGTTTTTCATTGAAGAATTTGCGATTGGAGAGACCAGTCAGCGGATCGTGATACGCCAAATAGCGTAAATGGTCTTCTTTGCGTTTTAATTCATTATTAGATTTATATAGTTGCGCTGCTTTGCGTTTAAGTTTTTCTTCCATCAGCTTGCGCTCTGTAATATCGTGGATCACCCCAACTAAAAAGCAATTACCAGCCGCATCTTTATGGAGCGATCGCTTTGTTGCAATCAGATGGGTTGAGCCATAAGCATCAGTAAATTGTTCTTCGCTTTCATGAGGCTGCTGTGTCTGAAAAACCATCTCATCTCTGCGGCGAAATACATCAGCTTGATGCTTGGGAAAAAAGTCATAGTCTGACTTTTCCAGTAATAAGTGATAGGAATAACCAATCAGTTCGCAATAAGCCTCATTTAACACAATCCACTGATGCTGTTGATTTTTGACAAAAATCGGGTCAGGAATTGTATTAATTACTTGATATAAAAATTCTTTAGAGCGTTTAAACTCTTCTTGCATATAGGCAAAATAACAGGTAACCCCAATAGCAGCGCTAGCAAATGTTAGCAATGGGGGAATAAAAGGTATCCACCAGCCAAATAAAAAAGCTACATAGACAGACAGAGTTAACAACAAGCAAAAAAGTAAAATACTGATGGATATTTTAATAGGGTGGCGAATTCGCCATGCTGTAACTGCACCTAAATACGACCAGCCAAAAATCCACAAGTATTCCCATACCTTTGACCAAACTTGCAATAATGGTCGTCCTTCTACAGCAGCAGCTATTAACTCATTGATCAAATAGGCTTGCAGTTCAATTCCCGCGATCGGCTTGCGCGAGTGGGGGACAAACACAAAATCTTGCAGGCTGGGTGCAGTGGAACCAATTAACACAACGCGATCGCGAATCCAGCTTTTGTCTACTCTCCCCCCTAGCACATCTCGCATCGATACTTGGCGGTAACTACAAGATTTTGATGCATCCGCACAAAGTGGTTTGGGAAAGTTAGACAAAATTTGGTAGCCTCTAGCATCAGCGCGCACATAAGCGCCATCATTGGACTGAAATCTAGTGAAAACGGCTTTACCTAACTGTAAATACTCTGAGTTACTACTGGCGTTTTGAGGATTTATGCCTTCTGATTTTAAATAAAGTAAAGCCAACTTCAAAGCAAAACTTTCGTGCGCCTGATTATCAATGTGCCAATACAACAAGCTACGACGGATTTTACCATCGGAGTCATATAAAACATTATTAAAACCCACTTGGTCAAGTTCATTGAGTACTGGTGGCGGTAAAACACTGGCATTTTTATTATTAGCTAGTTGTTCAATGCCGATCACATTTGGCATTGACTTATAAGTTTTTACCAATCTTTGATATCCCGGTTCCACAGGTAAATCCCGGTAGATATCCAAGCCAATAGCACGAGGCTTAAACGTATTTAATTTTTGCAATAATTCGGCAATTACACCATCTGGAATTGGCCAGGAACCAACTTGGCGTAAGGAAGCCTCATCAATCGCTACAATAGTGATACGTTCTTCTGGTAGATCTTGCGGACGGAGATGAAATAATTGATCCAGAGCACCTAACTCTAAGGATTGCAGTAATCCTAAAGAGCGTATAAGCAAGATGCAAACTGCAACGCTAAAAGCGGTAATTAATTCCCTCTTTCCTTGACTAAGCGGTTTTTTTAGTCCTGATATAAACCGCACAAGATGCTTGCCTACCTGCTTACTCATTCCCATTACCTAGTGGGGAGAAATATTCTTGATTTGCAATCTCTATCAACTACAAGGCGAAATTAGCTCATGAGATGTTGATTGAATAGAAATGCGATCACAGCCGTTGAATTCCTCAAGACTAGCTTGGGTAGTTGAGATCTATTTCTATACATAACCACTCATCATGTGATGAAATGGTAGCTTGAACTGTCGCGCCTTATATCACAAATTCAGCCTAAATATTGTTGCTTAATTACAGAAGTATGTTTATAGAAGATTTTAGCAGTCAAAGCTGAATCTTATATAGTTGCATAATTGCGGTTTAAATTTTTTTTAACTGGTGTAAATTAACAATTATCTGCGTAATTTTACCGCCCATCTAGTTATTAAATAACATTTATTTTTTGGTTGATGATCACTACCTGTAGAGTTATGGTAGAAAAAAATCATATCTATTTACTCAATGTTGGCAAACAACCATTAGATAGATTCGTATAAATTGCTTCTATATCTAATGGTATATTTATTGTCTTAATTTACGAAAAATGAGAATTTATATGTAATGTAATATTTTGATTGAATATTATTTATACTAGAGCTAAAAATTTGGCAATATATAAATCATTTTTAGCAGCCTCAAAGTTTGTACATCCCTACTTTTTTCAAGATGTATTAAAAGTCACAAATAAAAAACTCCAATCTCTTACAGCTGGAATTTTTGGACATAGCGTATAAGGCATTGGTAAATTCCTCACCATCCACAAGAAGATGGAGTTTCCTATCAATACTGCTCGGTTAAGGATTTCAACGCGGAATTTAGTTTGGGGAAAAGGTGAAAGGGGAAGGGTTAAAGGTTTTTTCTTGTCCCTTTTCCCCTTCCCCTTTTGCCCTTACCCGACAAGTATTGAGTTTCCATTCACTTCCAATAAAAAAGTCAACCGGAATGTGCTTTATGCAACCAGTTGACTGACAATATCTAGCTAATTTTTTCCTCAAAAAGCTAATTCTGGCTACCTATCTGAAATATTTGAAGTTACGAGCGCCTGTATAATTAGAAACTTTGGCTAGTTCCTCTAAGTTTTGTACTCCGCTATAGCTTTTCCCGTTAATAATCCATGTGGGGAAACCTTCTATTTTGGCAGCTTTACATGAATCTGGTTGAGCTTTTAGCCCATCGGGAGCGCATTCTACTTTAACGCCGCTGCTATCAATAATCTTGTAAGCTTCTTGACCAAAGAGTAACTTCTGTTCGTGGCAGTGCGGACACCAATAAGCCACATATTCCTTCGCGCCTATTTTCGCCAGATGATTGGCTAAACCAATTTCTGCCTCACCAGAGGTAGTAGTAATTTTCCAACCGAACTCTGGGTTAGGATTTTCTGTCGGTGAGAACGGCAGAATTTTTTGTGGTTGTCCAGGGGTAGAAGTAGCTGTATTGGCTGATGGATTGACACCTGAGTATACTCCCAATGTGCCAATTAATGTCACCATGCCGACAATTAGGGCAGTGAAGAGGATTTGTCCAAAATCCTCCCAAGTGCGACCTAAAATAGTGAGTACTAACATACTCATCGAGAAAATAGCCGAACCGATACAGTAAGGACATACGGCTTTGATTTGAGATGCAAGTACATACATCAAGTAACCGCTGAAAACGGACATGGCGATCGCGCCTACTAACAGCAGCCACCAAGTCCAATTTTCTATTTGCTTGCGGTTATTATCTCCCGGCTTCAATGCTAAGGGAGCCAAAGCCAATATCAACATACTGATATAAGCCAACAGCCCAAATAAGGCTAATGGCTGACCAAAAACCGTTGCCCAAGGGCTGGAAAGCACATCTCCACAGCCTTTAAAACCAGCTTGTTGGGCAGGACAAGCTGCACTACCTCCGGTTAATTTCTCGTAAGTCAAATAACCTGTAACTAGGACACCAAGTCCAGCGATCGCGGCAATCAACGGACGCGACCATTTATGAATCCAAGGAGTAGAACGACGACGAATCATAAACTTGATTGGGGGTTGGGGTTGGGGGTTGGGATTGGGGATTGGGTACTGGGAATTGGGGATTGGGTACTGGGGATTGGGTACTGGGTTCATGAGGATTGGTTGCTTCCCCTTCTCCTCTTTTCCCGCCTCCTGTTTTCCGTAGTCCGTAGTCCCTAATCCCTAGTCCCCAGTCCTTAATCCCTAGTCTCCAGTCCTTAGGAACGGATAGTTACTGAGGAAACTGATTTAGTTTCACCCTTAGAGTTCCAACTCCGGTGTGCGGCTTCTACAAATTGACTGACACGTATCGGGTCAATTGGTTGGTCGATTCTACCGTGACGTTTTAGGGAACTGGAAACGATGACACCATCTGCGGCCTGCATTAGTGTAGCAATGTTTTCCCAATTCGCCCCACTGCCAATAAAGACTGGCGTGCCATTGGCCGCACCACAAGCTAGTTCCAAATCTTCTATGTTAGGCGGGCTACCAGTAGCCCAGCCTGACAAAATCACTGCATCTGCCAAACCCCTTTCAATTGTGTCTTTGACAGCAACCGTGAGATTGGGAGAACTTAAAGGGCGAGCATGTTTCACCAAGACATCGGCCAGAATTTTAACATCACTGCCCAACTCTCGCCGATAGCGGAGTAGTTGATGGGCTTCTCCCTCAATTAATCCTTGGTCGGTTGCCATTACCCCAGTAAGAACATTGACGCGAATAAATTGCGCCCGCACACAACTGGCGATCGCAATTGCACTTTTCGCATCGTTCCGCAACACATTTAAACCTATCGGCAATGTCACTAAATTCTGTATTTGCTGCACCACTACAGTCATGGCACTCACGACTGCCGGATCGACCTGATTTTTGGTAAAGGGCGCATCAAAAAAGTTTTCGACAATAATCCCGTCCACCCCACCACTTGCTAGGGCTGTGGCTTCTTGTTCGGCCCGGTCAATCACGGTTTTGAGGTTACCTCCCCAGCGGGGCGAGGTCGGCAGTGGTAATAGATGAACCACGCCAATTATTGGTGTTCGAGTTTTAAATAGCTGATCTAAGTCCACGTCTTTAACCGCTTCGCGGAGTCCACAGTACATCAGTCTAGAGTCTAGAATTGTTTGACCATGACTAATGACTAAATGACTAATGAATAATTGATTTTATTATGGACGGTTTTCCGCCTCATCCCTAAGATGGAAATTGGCCTAAAACCTTCCATAAGATATGTTAAGATAAAACCTGACTAGAAGAGGAGTTTGCAACTCACAAGACGCGAGGCAGCTTCCCAAGGTTTAGGTCTATCACCTGCGGACTTCGTAGGCAAAGCCTGATCTAAAGGGTAGCATTACAGCTTGATTAGGCGTAGTCGCGAGTGTGCGCGATTTCCCTGAGGGTAGCGACTTCTCACAACCAGCCCTTTGGGCGGCTTCCCGATGGGTAAATTAACAACGCACGCGCCACGGTAATGTAAAATACCAATAGGCGAATTGTTAAAAAACATAACAAGTGTCAAAGGAATCTAAGACACTAAGCTTTACCCTGGGAAAACAGATTAATAAAAGCATCATAACATGGCCTGAACTATTGATACGGGTCATAAGTTTGCGGGCAGGGACAAGTAATGCTAACCTCCCACTTTAGTACTGTTCACTTCGGGGTGCAGAAAAAACAAGAGCGCCGCAAACGCTCGATTGTGTTTGAAGACAAGAAAAAAAGTGAAAATTTTTTCAAAATATGGGTGACAAGCCAACAATTGCAATTTCTCACCTAGGCTGCGAGAAAAATAGAGTTGATACAGAACATATGCTAGGACTGCTGGTCAAAGCAGGCTATGGCGTAGATAGTAATGAAGAATTAGCAGATTACGTTATTGTCAATACCTGTAGTTTTATTGAAGCAGCCCGAGCAGAATCTGTTAAAACTTTGGTAGAGTTGGCAGAGGCGAACAAAAAAATCGTGATCACAGGCTGTATGGCCCAGCACTTCCAAGAACAATTATTGGAAGAGTTACCAGAAGCCGTGGCCGTAGTAGGTACAGGCGATTATCACAAAATTGTAAATGTAATTGAGCGGGTAGAACAAGGAGAACGGGTAAAGCAGGTTAGTATTGAACCAACCTACATTGCCGATGAAACTACACCGCGCTACCGCACTACAACCGAAGGCGTAGCTTATCTGCGAGTGGCCGAAGGATGTGATTATCGTTGTGCGTTTTGTATTATTCCTTTTTTGAGAGGAAACCAGCGATCGCGGACGATTGAATCCATTGTTGCTGAAGCCCAGCAGTTAGCTAGTCAAGGGGTACAAGAAATTATTCTGATTTCCCAAATCACTACTAATTATGGTTTGGATATTTACGGCAAGCCCAAGTTAGCCGAATTATTGCGCGCCTTGGGAGAAGTAGATGTACCGTGGATCAGAATGCATTATGCTTATCCCACGGGGTTGACACCAGATGTCATAGCAGCGATCCAAGAAACACCAAATGTCTTACCTTACTTAGATTTGCCTTTACAACATTCTCATCCTGACATTCTCCGCGCCATGAACCGTCCCTGGCAAGGGCGAGTCAACGATGGGATTATTGAACGCATAAAAAAAGAGCTACCATCAGCGGTATTAAGGACAACATTTATTGTTGGTTTCCCTGGAGAGACAGAAGAACATTTTGAGCATTTACTTCAGTTTGTCCAGCGACATGAATTTGACCACGTAGGCGTGTTTACTTTTTCTCCCGAAGAAGAAACCCCAGCCTACAAGCTGCCAAATCAGTTACCTCAAGAAGTGATGGACGATCGCCGAAACCGCCTCATGGAACTCCAACAGCCGATTGCTTGGCAGAAGAATCAACAGGAAGTAGGCACAATTGTTGATGTCCTGATTGAGCAAGAAAATCCGGAAACTGGAGAATTAATTGGTCGTTCTGGGCGATTTGCTCCAGAGATTGATGGACAGGTCTATGTCGTTGGCCAAGCGAAGTTAGGAACAATCGTGCCAGTAGAGATCCAAAGTGCGGATACATACGACCTCTACGGTCAAATTGTCAATAACTAATTTGTCATTTGTCCTTTGTCATTTGTCAATCAATAAAGACCAATGACTAAAGACCAATGACTAAATCCCAAAAAATCAAAAATAAAATCTAGGAGAGTTAATGAATCTTTCGTTTCAAGAACTAGGCATTTCACAAGAACGTGTTGAACAACTAGAAAAAATTGGTTTCACCACACCAACCAATATTCAAACTCAAGCAATTCCCCAACTGCTAGCTGGACGCGATGTGGTTGGACAATCTCAAACCGGAACTGGTAAAACCGCAGCTTTTTCATTGCCAATTCTAGAACGGCTAGATGTGACTCAAAGAGCCGTGCAAGCGCTGGTGTTAACACCAACTCGTGAATTAGCCATGCAAGTTCACGATGCGATTACCCAATTTATTGGTGATGAAGGATTGCGGGTATTAGCAATCTACGGTGGTCAATCAATTGATCGCCAAATTTTACAACTGCGACGTGGTGTCCACATGGTTGTGGGTACTCCCGGACGAGTAATTGACTTGCTAGATCGCGGATGTTTGAAGCTCGATCAAGTTAAATGGTTTGTGTTGGATGAAGCCGATGAAATGTTGAGCATGGGCTTTATCGATGACGTAATTAAAATCTTGTCCCAAGCGCCAGAAGAACGGCAAACAGCCCTATTCTCAGCGACTATGCCGCCATCCATTCGGCAATTGGTCAACAAATTTTTGCGATCGCCTGCGACAGTTACCGTTGAACAGCCAAAAGCTGCTCCCACCAAAATTAATCAGGTAGCTTACCTAATTCCTCGCCACTGGACAAAAGCCAAAGCTTTACAGCCAATTCTGGAAATGGAAGATCCAGAATCAGCATTGATATTTGTCCGTACCAGACGCACCGCCGCCGAACTCACCAGTCAGCTGCAAGCAGCCGGACACAGTGTCGATGAATACCACGGTGATTTATCTCAACAAGCTAGAGAACGCTTACTCAGCCGCTTCCGCAATCGCCAAGTACGCTGGGTAGTAGCAACCGATATTGCAGCCCGGGGGTTAGATGTAGATCAACTGTCTCATGTGATCAACTACGACTTACCCGATAGCGTAGAAACCTACGTCCACCGTATTGGTCGTACTGGTCGTGCTGGTAAAGAAGGAACAGCGATTTCACTAGTACAACCATTTGAGCGCCGCAAGCAGCAAGTCTTTGAACGCCATAACCGTCAAAGTTGGCAATTGCTTTCAATCCCCACCAGAGCACAAATTGAAGCGCGGCACATCAATAAATTGCAAGAGCAAGTTAGAGAAGCTTTAGCTGGCGAACGTTTAGCTTCATTCTTGCCAATAGTCAGCGAACTGATCGAAAAATACGATGCTCAAGCGATCGCAGCTGCGGCCTTGCAAATCGCTTACGATCAAACTCGTCCAGCTTGGTTAAGTTCAGACATTGAAATTCCCCAAGAAGACAATATGCCAACTCCTAAGCCCAAGTTGGTTAAGCGTCGTGATGGTTCAGGCGATCGTTCCCGTTCCAATTGGAGCAAATCAGACAACATTGGCGAAGACGAAAGACGTTCTACTCCCAAGCCAAAATTGCGCGCAGGTCGTCGTGATACTTCCCCTGTTAATCACAAGCTAGGTTCATCTTCAGCTAGAGAATCTGCTTCATAAGTCAATACTCAAGGGTCAAGAGTCAAGAGTGATAATTATAGTTGGGCGGTGTGTATTTCACAGTTTTGACTTTTGACTTGAACTTGTTGATGATTTGTTCAGAACATCATCAAAGATGGATTAGCTATAGCCTGATAGTAAGTCTTTCAGGTTTAGAGCGTTGGTATTACTGAAGATTTTGGGTAAATCGTAGGCTGGGCAACCTTCATAATGAAGTTGCAAATCAGATATTTGTGAGTGCCCACCCTACAAAAATTTCCCGTGTTTTATTTATGAATCGGCATTGTAATACCAGTTGAAAAACCAAATGAGACGAAGATATTAAGTAGGGACGCAAAGCTTTGCGCCCCTACAACTGCTGCATTAAAACAATTATGTTCAGCGGAATTTTGGAGAATTATTATTACTAAAAATTTTGAGTTGAGAATTGAAATTGCAACTCAAACTTAGCTATTTGTCAAAAAGATTCTACAACCAAGGGCGACTAACTCTTTCTAATTCGCTCACTTCATCATCGCTCAGTCTCCAGCCTAAAGCGCCTGCATTTTGTTGGACTTGTTGCGCTGTTTTTACCCCAGCGATAGGAATCACATTACCTTGAGCAATTAACCAATTTAGAGCAACTTGAGCAGGGGTGCGCTCATATTTTTCTCCAAATTTTTGTAGTAAAGAAATCACAGGTGAAATTTTTTGTAGCCCTTCTTTACTAAATCGTGAGTCTAATTTTCTGGCACCTGTGGGGGTTTCACCACTATTAGCGGTGTATTTACCTGTGAGCAATCCCTGGGCTAAAGGACTATAAGCCAAAATTGTCACACCTAATTCACGCGCTGTGGAGAGAATACCTTGGCTTTCAATTTGCCGAGATAGCAAAGAGTAGCGGACTTGGTTAACTGCTAAAGGTACTCCTCTAGCCGCTAAAATTTGCTGTGCTTCTCGCATTTGCGTAGCGGAATAATTACTTACGCCAATTGCGCCAATTCTACCCCGCTGCACTTCATTGGCGAGGGTGTTCATCAGTGTTTCTTGGCTTAAAAAGAAGGTAAATGGCCAATGCACTTGATAAAGTTCAATTCGCTCTAATTGTAGGCGTTTGAGGCTCTCCGTTAAAGCATCAGAGACAGATTGTCCTGTAAAGCGCCAAGGTAGAGGCCCGAATTTTGTAGCAATTTGCACAGGTTGCTGAGTTTCTTGCAAAAATTGCCCCAGCAGAGTTTCGCTGATTCCCAATCCGTAAACTTCTGCTGTATCAAAGAAAGTCACGCCAGCTTCTAGCGCGGCTGTAAATGCTTCTTTTAATTGTTCTGGCCCGTAGCCATCCCCATAATTCCAAAAAAGTTTATCACCCCATGCCCAAGTTCCAAGGCAAAGGGGTGTAACAACTGGGCCATTTTTCCCCAATGTGATGGTTTCCGTGTTTGTAAACATTTAGTTTTGTTACATTTATTTACATTTTTAGTCTAGCGTCACTTACTCAGAGCGTAATCAATCGGGGGATGGGGATGAAGAAGCAGAGGAAGCAGGGGAGCAGAGGGGGATAAGAGAGATGAAGGGGATGAGAGAGAAAGAGGGAAATAACAAACACCTAATTACCAATGACCAATGACCAATCACCAATCACCAAATGCCATGTAGTTCATTATAAAGACGGCAAACCCCACTCTGGTGTTACGGTTCACCCCAATTCCTGAAAGTATTAATTCTCATACATTAGTACACAGTGAAAGCAAATCAATTCATGAGCCAACTAAATAGATTCTTAAATTTAACCGTCCCAATCAAGGTTCGGGAAACCCCCCTTAATGGACTGGCTATATAAGCTCAGTATATATATCAGCATATTATGGGGTCTTAACTCCGAAAACCAAACCAAAGGTATTCATGCTGAACTGGCTGCTTCTCTCAGCACAGTTGGTTCAAAAATTTAGTCCTTAATAATCCCATTCATTTGTAGTTATACGGAGCCAGCGCTTAAAATGGCAAAAGTAGTTGGAATTGACTTAGGTACAACGAACTCCTGCGTCGCAGTCATGGAAGGTGGTAAACCCACGGTTATTGCTAATGCAGAGGGTTTTCGGACAACACCATCGGTTGTAGCATTTGCAAAAAATGGCGATAATTTGGTAGGACAAATTGCCAAACGCCAAGCGGTGATGAACCCAGAAAATACTTTCTATTCGGTAAAGCGCTTTATTGGTCGCCGCTTTGATGAAGTTACAAACGAAGCTACAGAAGTTTCCTATAAGGTATTAAGCAGTAGCGGTAACGTTAAACTAGATTCTCCTGGTGCTGGTAAGCAATTTGCTCCTGAAGAAATTTCTGCGAAAGTTCTACGTAAATTAGTTGAAGACGCTAGCAAATATCTTGGTGAAACAGTTACTCAAGCTGTAATTACCGTACCCGCTTACTTTAACGACTCCCAACGTCAAGCGACCAAAGACGCTGGTAAAATCGCTGGTATTGAAGTATTGCGGATTATCAACGAGCCGACTGCGGCATCTCTAGCATACGGATTTGATAAGAAGAGCAACGAAACTATCCTGGTATTTGACCTTGGTGGTGGTACCTTCGACGTGTCTGTACTAGAAGTTGGTGATGGCGTATTTGAAGTACTAGCTACCTCTGGTGACACCCACTTAGGTGGTGACGACTTCGATAAGAAAATTGTTGATTTCTTAGCTGAACAGTTCAAAAAAGACGAAGGTATTGATCTCCGCAAAGATAGACAAGCCTTACAACGTTTGACCGAAGCCGCAGAAAAAGCCAAGATTGAGCTTTCTAGCGTGACTCAAGCGGAAATTAACCTACCCTTTATCACTGCTACCCAGGATGGGCCAAAGCACCTGGATACAACCCTCACCCGCGCTAAGTTTGAAGAACTTTGCTCTGACTTAATCGACCGTTCCCGCATCCCTGTAGAAAATGCGCTTAGAGATGCCAAATTAACTAAAGACAATATCGATGAAGTTGTCTTAGTTGGTGGTTCTACCCGGATTCCCGCAGTCCAAGAGTTGGTGAAGCGGTTGTTAGGTAAAGATCCTAATCAAACTGTGAACCCTGATGAAGTAGTAGCTGTTGGTGCAGCAATTCAAGCAGGGGTACTAGCTGGTGATGTTACTGGTATCTTGTTGTTAGACGTAACACCACTATCTTTAGGTGTTGAAACCTTGGGTGGTGTGATGACCAAGATTATTCCTCGCAACACTACAATTCCCACCAAGAAATCGGAAGTATTCTCCACAGCAGTGGATGGTCAAAGCAATGTCGAAATCCACGTTCTCCAAGGTGAACGGGAATTTGCTAACGACAACAAGAGTTTGGGAACCTTCCGCCTTGATGGTATTCCCTCTGCACCACGGGGTGTACCTCAAATTGAAGTAATCTTTGACATCGACGCTAACGGTATCCTCAACGTCACTGCTAAGGATAAGGGTACTGGTAAGGAACAATCCATCAGCATTACAGGTGCTTCCACCTTGGATAAATCTGATGTTGACCGGATGGTGAGAGAAGCTGAACAAAACGCTTCTTCTGACAAGGAACGTCGTGAGAAAATTGAACGCAAGAACCAAGCTGATTCCTTGGCTTACCAAGCTGAGAAGCAGTTGCAAGAATTAGGTGATAAAGTTCCTGAAGCTGACAAAACCAAAGTTGAAGGTTTAGTCAAAGAACTGCGGGAAGCAGTAGCTAAGGAAGATGATGAGCAAATTAAGAAGCTGACACCTGAATTGCAACAAGCACTATTTGCAGTTGGTAGCAACATCTATCAACAAGCTGGTGGTGGTGCTGCACCTGGTGGCCCTGGCCCTGCTGATGGCGGCCCCACTCCTCCTCCTTCCGGCAGCGGTGATGATGTAATTGATGCTGACTTCACTGAAAGCAAGTAATTGATCTGGTGGTTAAGGATGCATAGGCTTAGTCTGTCGTAGACATTGCATCCTTAACTGTTCTTACCCGCCCAAGCATTAGCCTGGGTGGGGATTTTTTTTATGTAATAAATTGCTACCTATTAATAAAGGGGTAATACCAATTCAAATAATGTTTGCGGCAGATAAATTCTTTGTAAGGGCACGGCATCCTCAATCTTTTGGCATATCAAATATCTTACTGGTGCCGTGCCCCTACTCATCTGTCGCGTTCTTTTTTCAAAATGGTATTACCTTCACCCTAATTAATTTTGAATTTTGAATTTTGAATTTTGAATTGCTATGTCTTATCCCCAAGCACCTTGGATGCTGCAAGGCGACGCTGTGCAGAGTCTGCATTTAGTGAATGTTGAGCAAGTGCGCTCTTTAGTTCCTTTAGAGTTAGATATTATCTCTGTCTGGCCTGGGAAAACTGTTGCTAGTGTCTATTTATCCTATTACGGTTCTAACTCAGTGCTGGAGTATAGCGAGTTAATTGTTGTTCCTGCAATAGTTAGTTATCAGGGAAAAATAGGCGGTTGGATTTCCCATATTTATGTAGACCATGTTGATTCGGTAGCTGGTGGTCGGGAAATTTGGGGGTTACCAAAAGAATTAGCTGATTTTGAATGGCAAGAAAACAATGTAACTGTTCGCCAAGGAAAGCGCAAGTTGTGTACTCTCAATTACACTCAAAAAAGTTTGGCGTGGCGGCAATGGTTAGGTGCTTCTAGTTTCAGTGCTATGGGTGCTGATTTATTAGTATTTGCAGCCGAAATGGAATCTCGCTTGGGTTTGATTAATTCAAAGCTAGAGGTTCCCCGAGAAAGTCCTTTTGCAGGAATATGTTTAGGTCAGCCATTTTTAACTACAAGTTATCAAGAAATGAGTTTAAAAGTAAGTGCGCCGGAAGTGGTGGGACAGCGCAAAGTTGAAGTAATTTTATAGATAAAATTGCTGAAAAGCGATCGCACTCACAGCTAGTTTGAGATATATCAGGTTTTTTAATTCTACTCCTGCGCTGTTTCACATCAGCGTCATACCTCTGCAACAGAACTGTCAAAAACAATTTCTATAATTAGTAGTAAATCTAACTATCGCTGCGATCGCTGTTTATAGTTGCAATTAAAGCTAGATATGAATATTTAGTTCTAGCAACGGTATAAAAACACGGAAATAATTTCTACTATCAAGAACTATTTCACACCAGAGTAATATCCGTGCAACAAAAGCGTCAAAAACGATATCTATAATTAGTAGTACATCTAAATATCCTTCCAGACAGCAATGCAAAACCAACCACGCGACGGAGACAATTTCTCAAACAACAATTCATTGAATACATCTGGTACTAAACACCGTAATCATGCACCCTGGACTAAGGCAGCTGCCTCTCTTTCGCTGGTGCTGCTGGGATCTGGGATGACATTGGCAGGTGGCTATTTAGCTGGACAGCCTCAAAAGCTATCTCAGAGTGCATCGAATTTGGCAGTTAGTCCAGTAAATGCTGCACCTCCAATTACAGCAGGTACAGACCCCAACTTTGTCACAGAGGTAGTGCAAAGAGTAGGCCCGGCTGTGGTACGAATTAACTCTTCACGCACAGTCAAAACTCAGTTACCAGAAGAATTTAACGATCCGTTTTTCCGCCGTTTCTTTGGTTCTCAAATACCACAAGGAAACCAAGTACAAAGGGGTACTGGTTCTGGCTTTATCATTGGTAAAGATGGTCGGATTTTGACTAATGCCCACGTAGTAGACGGTGCTGATACTGTGACAGTCATCCTCAAAGATGGTCGCAGTTTTCAAGGTAAGGTATTAGGCAAAGACGAGTTAACAGATGTTGCTGTGGTGAAGATTCAAGCAGATAATTTACCAACAGTCAGCCTTGGTAACTCTGACCAATTGCAACCAGGACAATGGGCGATCGCGATCGGTAATCCCCTAGGGTTAGATAATACTGTCACGACCGGGATTATCAGCGCTACCGGACGGAGTGGCAATCAAATTGGTGCATCTGATAAACGAGTTGAATTTATTCAAACCGATGCAGCAATTAACCCTGGTAACTCTGGCGGGCCTTTGCTGAATTCCCGTGGTGAAGTCATTGGTATGAATACCGCCATTATTCAGGGCGCGCAAGGCTTGGGCTTTTCTATCCCCATCAATACAGCACAACGTATTTCTAATCAACTGATAGCTACAGGTAAAGCACAACACCCATATTTGGGAATTCAAATGGTGGGTTTGACACCGGAATTAAAGCAAAACATCAACTCAGATCCTAATAGTGGTTTGAGTGTGGCAGAAGATAAAGGTGTTTTAGTTGTGAAAGTTGTGCCGAATTCACCAGCAGCTAAAGCCGGAATTCGTGCAGGTGACGTTATCCAAAAACTCAATGGTCAAACAGTAACAGACGCTAGCAGTATCCAAAAAGCTGTAGATAATAGCGAAATTGGTGGGGATGTGCGCTTAGAGTTGCGACGTAATGGGCAAAATGTCAGTGTTGCGGTGCGGCCCGGTGCTTTCCCAACTAATTTAGTGCAATAGTACTGAGTCGGGATGATCCGAGAATCAGATATTTAAGGGAAAGCGATCGCTGATTTGCGATCGCTTTTTTTATATGATCGGTGTCTATGCAATAACTTGGTATTAGTCAAGAGTCAAAAGTCTATGCAAACAACTGTTGACCCTTGACAATACCTTAAGACCCCAAAGCTGCTGCTGTCTTCTCCTGATCCAACTTGAGAATTAATACTCCCAAAGGTGGCAGACACAAGTCTAAGGAATATGGACGATTGTGCAATGACCAATCATCTGTCCATTTACCGCCTAAGTTACCCATGTTACTACCGCCATATTGACGGGAATCACTATTAAATAACTCGGTATAAAAACCCTTTTCTGGTACGCCTATGCGGTAATGAGAATGAGGTTGAGGTGTAAAGTTACAAACCACAACCACAAAATTTTCTGAATCCTTGTCACGGCGGATAAAGGAAACCACGCTATGACGGTTGTCGCTACAGTCAATCCACTCAAAACCAGGTTCGGCAAAATCTTGGGTGTATAAGGTTGGTTCGCTGCGGTAGAGGTGGTTCAACTCTTGGAAAAATTGTTTTAACTGTTGGTGTGGCTCATATTGCAGCAAGTGCCATTCTAAATCACCCCACACATTCCACTCGCTCCATTGCCCAAATTCCATGCTCATAAACATGGTTTTCTTACCTGGGTGAGCGAACATATAACTAAATAAACAACGTATATTAGCTAACTTCTGCCATGTATCCCCTGGCATTTTGCCAATCATATTGCTCTTACCATGCACGATTTCATCGTGGGACAGAGCCAGCATGAAGTTTTCGCTGTGGTTGTACCACATACTAAAAGTGACATTGTTTTGATGGAACTGGCGGAACCAAGGATCCATGCTGAAGTAGTCCAGCATATCGTGCATCCAACCCATGTTCCACTTTAAGTTAAAGCCTAGACCACCTGTGTAGGTAGGCCAAGATACCATTGGCCAAGAAGTGGACTCCTCTGCAACGGACAGCGCGCCAGGAAAATAGCTGAAAATTAGATAATTTACCTGACGCAGAAACTCGGCTGCTTCCAGATTTTCCCTACCACCATACTGATTAGGTAGCCATTCTCCCGGTTTACGGCAATAGTCGAGGTAAAGCATAGAAGCTACAGCATCGACGCGAATACCATCAATATGGTATTTGTCAAACCAAAAGAGGGCATTTGCTACCAGGAAATTACGCACTTCGTGGCGCGAGTAATTAAATACCAGCGTTCCCCATTCTTTATGTTCGCCTTTACGCGGGTCAGCGTGTTCGTAGAGGTGACTACCATCGAAGAAAGCTAAGCCATGCCCATCTTTAGGAAAGTGGCCGGGAACCCAATCTACAATCACACCGATGCCATTTTGATGACATTGGTCAACAAAATACATGAAATCTTCAGGAGTACCAAACCGGGAGGTAGGGGCATAGTAGCCAGTCACTTGATAACCCCAAGAGCCATCAAAGGGATGTTCTGCAATTGGTAAAAGCTCTACATGGGTATAACCGAGTTCTTTAACGTAGGGAATAAGTCTCTCGGCTAGTTCGCGATAGGTGAGGAAACGTGCGCCGGGTTTAAGTTCAGAAACTATAACTACAGGTTCGGTTTCACCATTGGGTAATTTTGCAGGTTCCGCACTAGAAGCATGTAACCAAGAACCTATATGTACTTCATAAACTGACACAGGCTGAGTTAGAGGATCGGTATGTCGGCGTTTTTCTAACCAGTCGCGATCGCTCCAATTGTAACTATCTAAGTTAGTGACAATTGATGCAGTTTTTGGTCGAGGTTCTTGTTGGAAACCGTATGGATCGGATTTTTCGTAAATGTGACCTTCAAAATTTTTGATTTCATATTTATAATGTTCTCCCACTCCTAATTCAGGAATAAACAATTCCCAAACGCCAGTGGGGCCTTTTCGCATTTGGTGTTTGCGTCCATCCCAGCTATTAAAATCTCCCAACAGAGAAACGTTACGAGCATTAGGTGCCCAAACTGCAAAATAAACGCCCTTTACGCCATCTACTTCTGTGACGTGCGCTCCCAACTTTTCATAAATTCGGTGGTGATTACCCTCACCAAACAAATGTAAATCAAAGTCTGTCAAGCGGGGAGATCTAAAGGCATAAGGATCGTAGGTAACACGCTCATGTTCCCCTTCTTTAATCCGTAACTGATAATTTGCTAGCTCTCCTGTCTCAATAATGCATTCAAAAAAATTTGGATGGTGGGCTGTTTGCATTGGGTACTCTTTGCGTTCCTGTGGAATCACAACCCAAGCCGCACTTGCATTTGGTAAGTAGGCTCGCACCGCCCAGACATTTTTGCCATTCTGCTCTATGAGATGAGAACCCAGTACTTCAAAGGGGTCTTGATGTTGATTCCAAACGATGCGGTTAACCTGTTCAGGAGCGATCGTGGTCATGGACATTAAAGCTACCTACTTGAAATAAAGTGATTGACTAAAAAGGCTTTTGTAAAATATATATATATTCTTTACATTTATTTGCAATTTTGTCGCCACCGTTATCGTACATCAGAAATGGGTAATGGGTAATTGGTAATGGGAGATTGGGGACTGGGGATTGGGGATTGGGGACTGGGGACTAGGGAAAATAATTGGATAACTCTTGACTTTTGGCAAACCCCAAACACCAAACACCGAAAACCAAACCTATTAAATCCCTAAAAAGGGGAAAAGTTGGAGCAAGCCTTTACGTATTCTGAGTAAGAAGATTTGATCCCGAATTTTGGGATCTAGCTGTCGGGGTGGGATGACTTGTAGTTGCTCTTGCAATTGAGCGTATTCGGCGGCAGTTAGAGGTTTACCATCAACAGGCGATCGCGCTTCTATAATTATCTGTGTGCGTAATATCTCTTCTGGTATGTCTTCTGCTGGTGGTAATGCCATTGCTTTTGTACCCAAATGGCTACCAAAACCCACCACAATGGTGATGCTAATGCTCAAAAGGAAAAATTTGATCCGCTTCATAAAACCTCGCAGCGGGACTAGAGGAAAAACAATAGAGACGAAATTAATTCCATCCCCATTAGGTTTGGCAATCAAATCCTGTAACTGAGATTGGGGTTGCTTGGCTCTATCTACTTTGATATTTTCAAACCCTATCGAGCGCGATATCTAGCAATTTATATATTTTTGACAAATTTTGAATGCAATTTGAATATTTAATTTACTTATAGTTGAGAGGAAGTTGGGCTGGAAAATAATGCTCAACGATTGAATGATATATTTTCTTCTATCTTGCAGCATTCAGAATAAATATAGGGCAGCTAGCTGCTATAGTGTTGAAACTTCCAAATTTCTTGCAAGGTAAACGCTATCCAGGCTAGAGAAATTGTGCCCGCTCTAATAGTCAAAGCTCTGAATTACCCAAATAATTGAATAGAAGGGCATTGGCTCAAAGTAATACACCTCTTCACCAATGCCCTCTATTTCGGCAATTTAGTTAACAAATACTTGAGCTAACTCAAGTTTTCATTTAGCAACACGAGATTACTTAGTTATTAATCTTCACTACATAGCGCAAGCGATGCAGTGAACATCGTAGTTACTAACTTGTTTTGAGCTTGAGTAAGACCGAGCTACTAGGGGGTCTTAGTTGGAGTAGCTGCAGGAGTAGTTGCAGTAGATGGGGTAGTGGCTGTAGTAGTTGGAGCTTTGGTTGCAGTTCCAGAATCAGTGGGTTCGCCTGTAGCTGCTGGACTGGTTGTGGCAGTACCACCAGTACCACCTTCGCCACCACCGCCACCACCTTCACAAGCACCTAGAAATGTCGCCAGACTTAACATTAGAGCCAAACCAAAGATTTTTGTTTTCATAACTCCTCGTTCACCATTTATGGCAAGATAAAATTTTCGCCTGATGAATACGATACCCTATTTGTTGCTTTTTTTTAAAATCCTTTGAGGTACATATTTTGCAGGCAATACAATCAAAGATTTTTTCTTGAGGGTAAGATTATCAGCAGGTTTGGGTAATTAGTTTCTCTTAACTAAGCAAGAAGATAACTTAATCACTCCAGTTGAGATTTGGATAATTAGGTAGCAATTCGGGATATCATACCAAAAATTGTGATGTTGTCGCAGACACTTGCCGCTTGCTGCCCAGCATTGCCATACTTTAGAGGCGATGCCCAAAGGTTTCAGTTGTCCTGGTGCAGTTCGCTGATTGCTATTATTGCAATACTCAAGTGATGCAAACCTTGGTGCAGCTACCTGTCAAAACACTGAAAAGGGTTTAGGGTGTTATTTGTGCTGATTGCATAAGGGGGATTGGAACCTTAGCAAAAACAGACAACCAAATCTAAAATACAGTTTTTTCACCTCAAGAAAAAGTTATGGCTGCTGTTCGTAAATCAGCTGTTTCTGCAACGGGTAATTGGTTTCGACGAGATTCTACTCCTTCTGGAGTGAAGAGGCGTTCAGCATATAGAAACTCAGCTGCGCCTAGAATGTCTCAACCTGCTGTTGAACCTTCACCAGTACCCTCAACAAGACAACGGCGTTCCTCAAAAAATGTATCTGTTGGTTCCACAAATGGCTTGGTTATGCCAACTACCATGCCGTCTGGTAAACAACAAACTGCTAATCTCAAAGGGCAATTAAGTACTGCGAGTACTGTACATAAAAATTCCCGGTTGCGTTTCCTCAAGTTGCCGGGAACGAATAACTCTAGCAATTTACCTGTGTGGCTGTTGCGCTTTTATACATTACATCGCTATTCCTCTGTGCTGACATTTTTGTTAGTAGCAACAACACTCATGGTTTATGGTTGGACAGTTTATTCACAAGAGCTTTGGAGTCAGGGATATCGGAGATTGCAAAGCCTGCAACGCCATGAACGGCAGTTGACGACAACTAACGCCACCCTAACTAATAAAATGGCGCAAGAAGCAGAACAACCCACAGCAGGATTTGTATCCCCAACTCCAGCGCGTACAATTTTCTTGCCGCCTGCCAATAATAATCCTAATTCCACACCTACTGAGACCACACCTAATTTGCCAACGCAGCCGCCAACTTCCTCGCAGCTGGGATATTAAATTTAAAAGTCATGGTCATTAGTCGTTGGTCATGAGGATTAATACCAATTCGTAATTTGTAATTTGTAGCTCTTCGTAAGTAATTCGTAGTTTGTAATTATGAAAGTCAGATTTAATCTATGTTTAGAGGGTTTAATCTGTTGCTCTATTAGAGAGAATTGGTATAAAACTTGTGGCTCATGACTAATGGCAAAGGACATGGATAAATCTAAATGCGTAAGTCACCAAGTAGAAGTAAATTCCAAAATTTTCGGACTGCCAATTTTACCCGGCAGAGGAAGGGTACTCAACGAGGGTTAATAGAAAAGCCTACTCCTACCAGCCAAGAACCAATACCCAATACGAGAACGCGACTGTTGATCGCATGGGGTTTATTGATGGCAGCAGGGTTAGGTTTAGCAATTAATTTGTATCAACTACAAATAGTTAACGGAGCAAAACTCACAGAAAAGGCGCGCAAGCAACAAATGGTGAATTTGCGACCTTTTATGCCCCGTCGTCCAGTTATAGATCGTGGTAATAATTTGTTAGCAATTGACCGTCCTGTATATACGGTCTTTGCTCATCCCAAGTTATTTGATAAACCTAATGAAGAAATAGCACAGCTGCTGGCACCTATCTTAAATAAAGATGCTGCTGACTTGGTGAAAATATTTGAAAGTAAAAAAAGTGGTATTACACTAGTTCCGGCATTACCCGAAGAACTTGCCGATCGCTTTATGCGGTTAAATTTAAATGGGTTTGAATTTGTGCAAAAATACGCCAGATTTTACCCCCAAGAAGATTTAGCTGCTGATATCGTAGGTTATGTTAATCTTGACCGCCGTGGTCAGGCTGGAGTCGAATATAGTCAGGAGAAGTTACTCGAACGTTCTGTGCAAACGGTGCGCTTAAGTCGTGCTGGAAATGGTGCATTAATGCCAGATCATGCACCAGAAGGATTTTTGCACTTTGATGACTTGCAATTACAACTAACTATCGATAGTAGGTTGCAAAGGGCAGCTCGTTCTGCACTCAAACAACAGATGGAAAAGTTTGGTGCAAAACGAGGTGGAGTAATTGTCATGGATGCAGCCGACGGTTCCCTATTAGCCTTGGTTTCCCAACCTAGCTATAATCCCAATCAATATTCTAAAGCCGATATTTCACTGTTTAAAAACTGGACAGTAGCAGACCTGTACGAACCAGGCTCAACTTTTAAACCCTTAAATGTCGCGATCGCTCTCGAAAATGGCGTAATTAAATCAGACGATGTCTTTAATGACCCTGGTTCAATTCAAGTAACTGACCGCATTATTAAAAATGCTCAGAACAAAAGTTACGGCAGGATCAATATTGCCGAAATTCTGCAACATTCCAGCAATATTGGCATGGTGCAAATTATCCAAAGATTACAGCCTAATATTTACTATAACTGGCTGGAACGCTTGGGGTTAGGTCAAACCATTGATACAGATTTGCCTTTTGAAGTTGGGAGTCGGCTCAAAAGTCAAGAAGAATTTATTTCCACGCCCATTGAACCTGCAACTACGTCTTTTGGTCAAGGCTTTTCTTTAACACCATTACAGTTAGTACAAATGCATGGGGCCTTAGCTAATGGCGGTAAATTGGTAACGCCTCATGTAGTTAAAGGACTAATTGATAGCAAAGGGCAAATGCATTATTTACCTAATCGTCCTATGCCACGCCAAATTTTCTCACCTGCGACAACCCAAAGGGTAGTAGAAATGATGGAAACTGTGGTTGCTAACGGTAGCGGCAAAGCAGCACAAATTCCAGGCTATCGCATCGCAGGTAAAACAGGTACAGCCCAAAAGGCAAGTGCTTCTGGTGGCTACCAAGTTGGTGCCAGAATTACGAGTTTTGTGGGAATTTTGCCTGTGGAAGCTCCCCGTTATGTGGTTTTAGCCTTGGTAGACGAACCGAAAGGAGAAAATGCCTATGGTTCCACCGTCGCTGCACCAATTGTCAAAGCCGTCATGGAAGCCTTGATTCCCATTGAACAAATTCCCCCAAGTTCAACAGTCAATCCAGTACCAGCAGATACGG
Source organism: Nostoc carneum NIES-2107 (assembly GCA_002368155.1). Lineage (GTDB taxonomy): Bacteria > Cyanobacteriota > Cyanobacteriia > Cyanobacteriales > Nostocaceae > Aulosira > Aulosira carnea. The sequence goes on along the minus strand of AP018181.1, from coordinate 128,271 downwards.
GGAATTAATTGGGGGTAATGGGTAATGGGGAATGGGTAATGAGTAATGAGTAATGAGTAATGAGTAATGAGTAATGAGTAATGAGTAATGAGTAATGAGTAATGAGTAATGAGTAATGAGTAATGAGTAATGAGTAATGAGTAATGGGTAATTGTTATTTCTCGTTGTCCCCTTGTCCCCTTTTCCCCTTGTCCTCGTCGTCTCCCTCATCCCCCTGCTTCCCCAGTCCCTAATCCCCAGTCCCCAATCCCCACATTGTACGGAGTAATTTCAGCAAGGCGATCGCCTTCATTGCCATAAGTTAAATAAATACTCAAATAACTATCTGGTTGGTAAGGCATTCTTTCTGACCACTCAATGGCGACAATTCCCGGTGTCACCTCAAAGCCTTCCCAGTATGTTTCTAAGTTTAAGGCGGCAACTTCTTGTGGTTCTAAACGATATAGATCCAAGTGGTAAAGGGGTAGCCGTCCTTCTGTATATTCATTAATAATTGTAAAAGTAGGACTGACAATAGACTCAGTAATTCCTAAACCCTGGCCAATGCCTTGTACTAAGGTAGTTTTACCAGCACCTAAATCACCTTCGAGTAAAATTACACTGCCAGCATGAAGAGATTTTCCCAGAGAAATACCCAAATTTAGGGTTGCTTCTGGATTGGCGAGGATAATTTTGATTTTATCTGCCATGATGCGCTCCACTGTACCACCGCAATAAAACTCGTGCTAGTTTCTGGGGATTGTGTCGTACACAACCTGTTTCATCTTCAAATAAAATATTCGCTGGTACAATTCTACGTCCTAGTTGAGTGACAGCTTCGCGATCGAGGAAGACGGGGTGGGAATTTTGTTGAGCGTAGCGGATGAGTGACTTAGCTGAGGGGGATTTTTTATGTACCAGCACAGCATCGAATAACCGTCTTCCTCCTGTAGATGCATCAATAGCTCTAATATGGTCAGAAACAGTATAGCCTTCAGTTTCTCCAGGTTGAGTCATAATATTGCAGACATAGATGCGGAGGGCATCAGTTTGTGCGATCGCATCGGCAATTTCTGGTACTAACAAATTAGGAATCAAGCTTGTATAAAGGCTACCCGGGCCAATAATAATATAGTCAGCTTCTTTAATTGCTCTAATTGCGGCGGGTAAAGCTGGCGGATTTGCTGGAATACAGCCAAGTTTCACAATGCGTCCCCCAGCTTTGGGAATGCTAGATTCACCTTCAATCCGGCGACCATCGGCTAATTCTGCCCACAGACGCACATCGCTGAGAGTAGCTGGTAAAACTTGTCCTCTGACTGCCAGGACTTTAGAACTAGCTGCCACAGCCCGTTCTAAATCCCCAGTAATATCACTCATTGCAGTTAAAAATAAATTACCAAAACTATGGCCATTTAAACCATCTCCAGCCCGAAAGCGATATTGAAATAATTCTGTGAGTAATTTTTCTTCATCTGCTAGTGCTGCCAAACAGTTGCGAATATCCCCTGGTGGTAGAACGCCGAATTCTTGGCGCAAGCGTCCAGAAGATCCACCATCATCAGCAACAGTTACAATGGCTGTAATATTAGCGCTGTAAGTTTTTAAGCCCCTTAGCAAAGTAGAAAGACCTGTACCACCACCAATTACCACCATTTTTGGCCCTCGGTACAAGCGGTGATGTGCCAACAGCACATCAATTAATTCTTCTTCACCTTCTGGTCTTAATACCTTAGTAATTGAGCCGACAGTGCGGGTTTGTCCCCAAAGCAGCAATAGCAAGCCACACAGTAGTACCAAAGGGCCACTAATATAGTTGGGTAAGAGGTCACTCAGAAAGCTCAGAAACCCCTTAAGTAATTCTATAGTCCAAAAAATTGGGGTCAGCTTAATCCAAATAGCTAACCCCAGACTCGCCAGCAATACTCCTCCAACACTGATGAGTAACCAACGTTTAACCGATAAACCTGGGGATAACCACTTAAACCATTGGTTGACTCGATGGGAAGTGCGGCCGCGTGACTGCTGTTGCAGAGAATTAATTGCTTGTCTAAAAAAACCGATTGACATAGCTAGTTGGGAGCAGTGGGACAAATAATAATTAACAGAAAATGTAACTAAGTGGTTTAAATACCAAGTATAGACTTATGAAAAATTTTCATCTCTATAGACTTTGAGTAAATCATCAAAGTTGCCAGCATTTACCCTCAGATCACAGTTTATTGAGTAAAAGCGAATTTCATGGAAAAACGCATTTTAGGATTAGATCCCGGATTAGCGATTTTAGGATTTGGGGTAATTAACTGCAAAAAAAATGAAGCCAAGATCCAAGACACAACCGTTCAGATGGTTGATTTTGGCGTAATCAGTACACCCGCAAATGCGGAGATGGGACAACGGCTGTGTACCTTATTTGACGATTTGCACACCCTGATGGAAGAGTTGCAACCTGACTTAGTTGCGATCGAGAAATTATTCTTCTATCGTATGTCAAGTACTATTCTGGTTGCACAAGCACGGGGTGTAATCATGTTAGCTTTGGCACAGCGTCGTCTCCCTTATGTGGAGTTTACCCCTGCCCAAATTAAACTAGCGTTAACGGGATATGGTAATGCTGAAAAGTATGAAGTGCAAGAGGCAGTGGCAAGAGAGTTAAATTTGGAGGATATACCTAAGCCAGACGATGCCTCAGATGCCCTGGCTGTGGCTTTAACGGCATGGTTTCAAGTTTAACTTTAATACAGTTGGAAACTAATTCGTATATTGTAAACTAACACAAGATTTACGTAAAAAACTTATGCTTAAAATGTAAAATTTTAAGTAGGGATTTAACAAAAAATTTTAGTTTCCCACTTTATTATTGTTTACAACTGAATAAGTTCAGAGTTAAGCCTTTAATCCTAAATTGTTGCACAACTGTTTCAAAAAGAATTACTCAAGAATGAGCATAATTAGAGATTGAGTTACTTTTCAGATAACCCAATCTCCGCTTTGAGCGCGAAACTAAGCCCTCAAGACAACATCTCTAAGCGCTAAAGTACTTCGCTACTGGATGATAAGTAATAATCGCTGTTGTAGACTGTTCTGGATAAAGTTGCTCACTTTCATCCATATACAAGTTAATCCTGTCAGTCTCCAACAATGCCAGTTGCTTGTACTGATCCTGAATATTTGGACAAGCGGGATAGCCGAAACTATATCGGGAACCACGATAACGCTGTGCTAGGATATCTCGAATATTATCCGGCTCCTCAGCAGCAAAACCCAACTCCCTACGAATGCGGGTGTGTGTCCACTCTGCCAAGGCTTCTGCTACTTGCACCGCTAAACCGTGAAAATACAAATAATCGGTGTATTGATTATCTGCAAATAACTTCTGGGCGTATTCTGTTGCAATTTCTCCTACAGTTACCGCTTGCATAGGGAAGACATCAATGATTCCCGAATCTTTGAGTGCAAAGAAATCTGCAATACACAGCCGCTTCAAAGACTTCTGCCGAGGAAATTCAAAACTTGCTTTTACCTCTGCATTCTCTGCGCCTCTAGAATTCGGATCGTAAACATACAAAGTATTGCCCTCAGACTGACAAGGAAAATACCCATAAATTACTTGAGGATGCAACAGATTTTCATTGATAATCTTCTGTTTCCACTGTTCTAAAATCGGGTAAACCTTTTCGCCTAAGAAAGCTTGATATTCTTCCTTTGTTTGTTCCTTGGGTTTGCGGAATTGCCATTGTCCGGCAATTAAGGCTTGCAAATCTAAATACCAGAATAATTCTTCTAAAGAAATATCTTCAGGCTGCAATAACTTTGTTCCCCAAAAAGGTGGAGTCGGACGTTCAATATCTACTGCTACAGCTTCAGAACGTCTAGTATCAATTTCAGTGCTGAGTTCTGAGTGCTGAGTTTTGGGTTTTGAGGTTTTAGTTTTGGAGGATGAGTCTTGAATTGCAGGTTCATCTGTGACGACTTCATCTAAAAATCCTTGCAAATCATCCCAATTACCAGCAGTTTTTGCTGGCATTAATTTATCCATGAAATGCAAATCAGAGAATGCATCTTTGCCATAGACTACTTTACCTTTGTAAGTATTTTGGCAATCTTCATGCACAAATTTTGGAGTCAGTGCTGCACCACCTAAAATTACGGGGACTGTAATTCCTTTTTCGTTGAAAACTTCTAAGTTTTCTTTCATGAAGGCGGTAGATTTTACTAGCAAACCACTCATAGCAATACAATCAGGTTTGTGCTGTTCGTAAGCTTGAATGATGCTTTCTACTGATTGTTTAATGCCTAAGTTAATTACTTTGTAGCCGTTATTAGAAAGAATGATATCCACTAGGTTTTTACCAATGTCGTGAACATCACCTTTCACTGTGGCAATAATGACGGTTCCTTTAGCATTATTCCCAGCTTCCGATTTTTCCATGAAAGGTTCGAGGTAAGCTACTGCGGATTTCATGGTTTCCGCTGACTGCAAGACAAAGGGTAACTGCATTTGTCCGGAACCGAACAATTCACCTACCACTTTCATCCCATCCAAGAGAAAGGTGTTGATAATTTCTAGAGGGGGATATATTTCTAAGGCTTTTTTGAGTTGTGTTTCTAAACCAATGCGTTCGCCGTCGATAATATGACGCTTCAACCGTTCTTCAATGGGGAGATTTTGATCAACACCTTTATCGCGTTTTGTCGTCACTCCCGCAAACACAGTGGTAAGTTCTCCCAAAGGATCATAAACGCAGACATCACCCTCAAACCGCCGTTCATCATAAATTAACTGCCGACAAATTTCTTGATGGCGTGGTTCAATCTTGGCAAGTGGTAAAATCTTGCTAGCGCTGACAATGGCTGCATCCATGCCCACACTCATCGCTTCGTGTAAAAACATCGAATTGAGAACAATCCGGGCGGCGGGGCTAAGACCAAAGGAGATATTAGAAACACCCAAAATTACATGACATCCTGGCAATTCTTGGCGAATGCGGCGAATTGCTTCAATAGTAGCTTTGCCGTTGGCTCTATCTTCCTCAATCCCTGTAGATATAGGTAAAGCTAAGGTGTCAAAGAAAATCTCCTCGGGAGAGATGCCATATTCTACAGCTTGACGATAGGCACGTTGAGCGATCGCAAATTTTTTCTCGGCGGTGCGCGCCATTCCTTCTTCGTCAATTGTACCAATTACTACAGCAGCGCCGTATCTTTTAGCTAATTCCAACACCTTAAGGAAACGCGGTTCGCCATCTTCGTAGTTGGTGGAATTGAGTAAACATTTACCACCAGCGACTTTTAATCCCGCTTCCATCTTTTCCCATTCAGTGGAATCAAGCATCAGGGGTAGTGTCACATTATTAACAATGCGCGAAACTAGTTCGTGCATATCACGGACACCATCTCGTCCAACATAATCGACGTTCACATCTAGGACATGGGCACCTTCTTTGACCTGTGCCCTCGCCATCGAAACGAGTCCATCCCAATCTTCAGCGTTCAGCAATTCGCGGCATTTTTTAGAACCACTGGCGTTGAGGCGTTCGCCCACAATTAAGAAAGAGTTGTCTTGATCGTAGGGTTGAGTAGTATAAATTGATGCGGCTGCTGGTTCTAAGCTAGGCTGTCTAACTTTCGGCTTTAATTCCTTGGCAATTTCTGCTAATTGTTGAATGTGTTCTGGACGTGTCCCACAGCAACCCCCAATCACTTGGACACCCAAATCTTCAACAAAGTGCATCAACGACATCCGTAATTCCATCGGTGTTAAGCGGTAGTGGGCTTTACCACCGATGTTTTCCGGTAAACCCGCATTAGGAATACAAGAAACCGTAAAAGGTGAATGTTCTGCCAAATATTTAATATGTGGCTTCATCAAATCTGGGCCAGTAGCACAGTTGAGACCGAGAACATCAATGGCGTAAGGTGCCAAAATTGTGAGGACAGCGCTGATTTCGGTTCCTACCAGCATTGTCCCCATACTTTCCATTGTCACCGATACCATCAACGGGCGGCGATCGCCTTTTTTGGCAAATACTTCTTCAATCCCGTTGAGTGCAGCTTTAATTTGCAACACATCTTGGCAAGTCTCGACAAGAAATAAATCAACTCCGCCATCCCACAGCGCTTCTGCTTGTTCTGCAAAGGCTGTTTTCAAAGTGTCAAAGTTGATATGTCCCAAAGTCGGGAGTTTGGTTGTGGGGCCAATAGAACCCGCTACAAACCGGGGTTTTTCTGGTGTAGAAAATTCTGCTGCTACACTCTTGGCTAATTCTGCGGCTGTTTTGTTCAGGTAATATGTCTGATCCGCCAAATCATATTCTGCCAAAACAATCGAAGTCGCACCAAAAGTATCCGTTTCAATGACATCTGCACCCGCAGCCAGAAAATCACGGTGAACTTTAGCGACAGCTTCCGGTTTCGTATGAATGAGGTATTCGTTACAACCTTCATACTGCGGCCCGCCAAAATCTTCAGCAGTCAGGTTTTGGGTTTGCAGGTTAGTACCCATTGCACCGTCAAAGACAATCACCGGCGCATCTGGACTATGTAGACGTTCAAGAAAAGACTGAGTAATATTTGCCATGCGGAAATTAATTAGTCCTGTATTATTTAGACCTAACTTAATTATTTTCTAAAATTTACAAATTTTCGGCAGGCTGGAATAAAATCAGACGTTGTTGGGCATGGGGCATGGTAATGAGTAATGAGTAATGAGTAATGAGTAATGAGTAATGAGTAATGAGTAATGAGTAATAGGAATTTTCTCCTTGTCCCCAATCCCCAGTCCCCAATCCCCAGTCCCCAATCCCCAGTCCCTAATTCTCCTCATACTGCGATCGCTCCCGTATCCAATCGAGTAAAATCGGATTGACTAATTCTGGTGCTTCGTCTTGGGGACAATGTCCTACGCCTTCTAAGGGAATAAACTTTTGGACTTGGGGGTAGTTGGCTAATTCTCTACCTAAATCTATTGGTTCCCAAGGGTCGGCTGTTCCCCAAATCATAATTGCTGGACAGGGTAGTACAGGTAAAAGGTCTTCTGGTAAGGGGCCTGTAGAATAACTGGTAAAAGCTAAAAATACTGCTACCGCACCCGGATCTCTGGCGGGTGCAGTTAAAATATCTACTAACTCGTCTGTTACTGCCTCAGAATTAGCGTAGGCTTGCAAGAGAATTTTTCTGACTGTTTTTGGTTGAGCAACTTGATTAAAAAAGAATTCGCCAATGGGTTTGATAGATAAGACTCGCTGAAGTAGAGGTGCGCCAACGCGACGCGACCAAGGCAAACTTGCCCGTTTGCGATCGTGTAATAATCTCAATGAGCAGTTGAGCAATGCTACCCCTAAGGCTATTTCTGGGTTGCTGACTGCTGCTTGCATAGCCACAATACAGCCAATAGAATTTCCTACCAAAAATGCAGGCCCACCTACCACCTCACGACAAAAATCTGCTACTTGCTGTCCCCAGTTTTCTAAGGTGTAGGCAATTTTTTCGCCTGGCTTAGGTTTAGCGGAACCACCAAAGCCAATTAAATCAATGGCATAAACACGGCAATTTGCAGCTAATACGGGGATATTGTGCCGCCAGTGCCACCAAGAGGCTCCAAAGCCATGTATCATCACAACTGCTGGCCCAGCACTTCCTTGAGTTTGATAGGAAATGGAAAATTCTTGCCAAATCCAAGTTTTACTTGCGGTAAATCCATTGATAGAAGTCTTCATAAGCAGTTTGTGAAATAGAACTTACTAAATGCTGGAACCTGACCTAGATTGTTTTGCCATTGCCATCTTTGTTGAATTTTTATAAAAATCTTGAAGTTTTGAAAATAATTAGATTCTATATGCAGGAGCAGAGATAACACTGTGAAACCCTTAACAGACAGCATATTTTGCTGGTGACGGTGTACTGTTGCTATTGATGATACTTCATATTTCTTCATACTATAGATTGTTTGCCACATAAATATTTCCTATTGTCTGGCCTATCAAAATTCTCCAGTTTGATATCGAAGGCGCTACTTTGAGTGTTAGGATTAATTTTCTGTTAATTTAGTATTTACACGTAAGCGACAAGTGCCTATAAATACTGATTTTATTGTATCTTCTGATTGAAGAGTATCAGTAGATTTTCATAATTCAAATCAGGTTATTTTCATTTCTTTATAAATCAAGATAATTATAGGCTTATACTTTCCTCAAAGCTTGGTTTCGTGAAGGCAGATAAATAATTGCTTTTATGGTTGTACGCAGTATAATGAGCAGAAATTGCTATTTAAAGTCACTACAGCTATGAGTATTGACGCTCAATTTATATTCTTGGTAAGTGCAATTGAGAAAATAGCAAATAGAAGTTAATTTACCAGTAAGATGATTATTTAAATTTCTCGTGAATTCAAAGCTAGTAATTAGTAACATCAAATAACTAAAATAATGGAGTAAATTCGAGAGATATTGCTCTGAAAACGAATTTTTACCAATGCCAATCAAAGCTTGAATTGCAGTTTATGCCTTGAGTTTGGGCCTTTAGCGGTTTCAACCGATATGCACTGATTAATTTTATTGAGTGATTACGTGAAAATTCTCATGCCATTAGCAAGAATTTATGGGAATTATTACCAGTAGTAGATTCAGTAGTTTCCCAATTTACGATAACTAAATTCATCTATAAAATTATTGCATATTAAGCATCTGCCAAGGAGTAGTTTGCAACTAGGAAAGTGACGCGAAATTTGACGAATTTTTTTTGTTGCTAGTACCTCCGTACCGAAAAAAATGACTATACTTGAATCAATTGATACTCCTGTCGGAAGCTATGCACCGGACTTTGAGTTACCAGGGATTGACAATCAGGTACACCATCTGAGCCGTTATCTTAACAAGTTCCGTGCAGTTGCTGTAATTTCAATGTCTAACCATTGCCCTTATGTAAGCTTATATTTAGGTAGACTGAAAAAGATGCAGGCGGAATTTGCCAACATCGGTTTTACACTGATTGGTATGAACGGTAGTGCAACTTTTGGGCATCCAACAGAAAGTTTTGAAAATATGAAAGTTTTTGCCCAGCGTCACCAATTAAACTTTCCTTATCTTTGGGATCCTACCCAAGATGTTACTCGCAGCTTTGGTGCCAATAAAACACCAATGGCTTTTTTAATAGATAATACAGGTATTGTTTGCTACAAGGGATTAATTGACGATCACCCCGAAAGCCCCTTAGGTGTCGGACAAGATTATTTAAAAAAAGCGATCGCATCGCTACTGAAAGGCCATAAAATATATCCACCAGAAACTGAGGCAGTAGGTACTTCAATAATGTGGCGTAACTAGACACAGATAGTCCCTGTACTGTTATCTTAAGTTGGAGGCAATTGCAACTTTTTCGACAAAGCGTAACTTCATGGGAACGAATTACCGACGGGTTTTACTTAAACTGAGCGGTGAAGCTTTAATGGGCAACATGGGCTATGGCATTGATCCAGAAGTGGTCAAGGAAATAGCGCAAGAAGTAGGAGAGGTGGTAGCCACTGGCGTTCAGATCGCGATCGTCGTTGGCGGCGGCAATATTTTTCGAGGCGTGAAAGCGGCTTCGTCGGGGATGGATCGGGCAACCGCTGACTACATCGGAATGATTGCCACGGTAATGAATGCCATGACGCTGCAAGATTCGTTAGAACGAATGGGGATACAGACTCGCGTGCAAACAGCGATCGCTATGCAAGAATTAGCTGAACCTTATATTCGTCGTCGTGCCATCCGTCATCTTGAAAAAGGACGGGTGGTTATTTTTGGCGCTGGTTCTGGAAATCCCTTTTTTACGACTGATACTACTGCCGCGTTAAGAGCCGCAGAAATCGACGCAGAAGTGATTTTTAAAGCCACCAAGGTAGACGGAGTATATGATGCTGACCCCCATATCTATCCTGATGCCAAACGTTACACCAGCCTCACCTACGCCCATGTTTTGGCTCAAGATTTGCGGGTAATGGATACTACCGCGATTGCCTTGTGTAAAGAAAATAATATTCCGATTCTTGTATTTGACTTAACGGTGCGAGGTAATATCCACCGTGCCGTCATGGGAGAATCGATCGGCACCCTTGTGGGAGGTTCTTGTGAAATTAGCTGAAGCTGAGAGTACTATGCAAAAGACTGTTGAGGCAACTCAACGGGCTTTTAACACGATTCGCACTGGCCGTGCCAATGCCAGTCTACTAGATAAAGTCGTAGTAGAGTATTACGGTACACCTACTCCCTTAAAATCACTGGCAAATATCAGTACACCTGATGCCTCAACCATTCTGATTCAACCTTACGATCGCAGTAGCTTGAATCTTGTGGAAAAGGCAATTTCCCTGTCAGATGTGGGTTTAACCCCCAGCAACGACGGTTCTGTAATTCGGCTGAATATACCGCCTCTGACAAGCGATCGCCGTAAAGAACTAGTCAAAATTGCTGCCAAGTATGCAGAAGAAGGTCGTGTTGGTATTCGCAACATCCGCCGCGATGCTTTAGATTCCATCCGCAAACAGGAAAAAGGCGCAGAAATTTCTGAGGATGAAGCTAGAGACCAACAGGATAAACTGCAAAAAATCACTAACAAATATACTGCCAAAATCGATGAATTATTGGCAGAAAAAGAAAAGGACATTTCGACCGTTTAGGGAAATGGTAATGGGTAATGGGTAATGGGTAATAGGTAATAGGGAAAATAACTCTTTACTCTTGACCCTTGACCATTAAAAAGCATCAAACCACAGATATTCATCGATTTTCATTGATTTATATCTGTGGTTTTAATTTGATATGTTTTGATTATTAATAACCTGGGAAAATTTAGTATCTCTGAAGTTTGCCCCAGTGGTTATGGCATCATCGAGAATTGCACCATCTAGCTTGGCTAAATATAGATTTGCCCTCTGTAAATTAGCTTTAGAAAGATTAGCATGAGATAAATTAGCCGCGCTGAGGATTGCTTCTTTAAGATTAGCGCCAGAGAGGTTAGCCCCAGCTAAATTAGCTGCGCTGAGGATTGCTCCTTGCAGATTTGCACTACACAAATCTGCACCAGAGAGATTAGTTTGGTAAAGGTTTGTTTGTGCTAAATTTGCTTGAGCTAGTTTAACCCCACTAATATTTGTGTGGCTCAAATCTAGTTGCTCATTTTCCAAATCTTGTTGAGGATTTCTGTTAGCAATAACTGTTAAAGCTGCTTGAATATCTGGACGTATTGTAGTGGTATTATTAGGAATTTCTGTTTGCGGCGAATTAGAAGCATTATTTCGTACAAAATTAGTCAAAGCTTTCATTATTTGCCAGTGAAGTTTTGGATCTGCTTGGGCAATTTTGGCTAAATCATCAAATACAGCTAAACTAATTTCTAAGTTTTCTTGCTCTAGTTGTTCAATTGCTATTTTTAAACGCTCTTTATGAGAAATATTAGTATTTGTTGAATTATTTTGTTGATTATTACTGAGCGCTACAAAAACTTTTTCTAAAAAACTTATATTTTTAGTATTCCAATTTTTAGCACTTTGGTAAGCAGTTACAAATACTTTTAACATACCCAAGATAATTTTGAATAATTAAATATTCAGATAAAAAACAATATAACTGCCATGACATTATATCACTAATCTTTCAAAATGCTATTAATTGCTTTAATTTAGCAATAATCAGTAATATATATTAGGAATCATATGTATTTTTTTCAAATCTAGATATACCATTATTCCTGCTTATTTATTCCCTTTTCTCTTTCTAGATAAGTATTTTGAGTAATTGAGTCAGATTGCTATACGTAGTAAACCTAGTAAATTATTTATTCAGAATAAATTTAATTGAGACCAGCAGAGAAGGGTAATTAGGTAGCTTAATTTCCGGTCAATCAATTTTGGATTTTAGATTAGACAAATACGAAACTAAACAAATGCAGCCAAATACAAAGCCTATATTGAAAAAGTTAGTATTGATTGGTGGTGGACACAGCCATGCAATTGTGTTGAGGATGTTTGGTATGAAACCTCTACCTGGTGTGCATTTGAGTTTGATTACTATGAACTCAGATACACCATATTCAGGAATGTTACCAGGACATATTGCTGGTTTCTATAGCCACAAGCAATGCCATATTGACTTACAACAATTAGCTAAATTTGCTCGAGCACAATTATATATTGACCAAGTTGTAGGTTTAGATTTGCAAAATAATCGAGTAATTTGTGCCAACCACCCACCGATAGAATTTGATATTTTATCTGTTGATATTGGCAGCACGCCAGCCAAAATATCTGTATCAGATGGTGCAGAATATGTGATACCAGCTAAACCAGTGGCACAACTATTAGAACATTGGGATGAATTAATCAAAAATGTCAAAGCAAATCCCCAACAACCCCTCAAGATTGCGATCGCAGGTGGTGGTGCTGGGGGTGTAGAATTAGCGCTGGCGATGCAAGCACATTTACAGCAGATTTTGGCACACCAAGAGATGCTGGAGGTTCATTTATTCCAGCGCGATCGCGAACTTATGCCTAAGCATCATTACTCAGTGCGGCAGCTAGTTCAGCAAATTCTCACCCAACGGGGAATACAACTACATTTAGGAGAAACTGTCACTCAAGTTGTACCGCTGACAGAAGAGGAAAATCCAGAGGTATTGCAAATTAAATGTGAATCTGGATTGACAGTAGAGTGCAACAAAATATTCTGGGTAACCCAAGCATCTGCACCACAGTGGTTAAAAACAACTGGCTTGGGAACTGATGAGCAAGGCTTTATTTTAGTAGATGATACATTGCGATCGCTCACCCACCCTCATGTATTTGCTGCAGGTGACATCGCCACAATGGTGAATCATCCTCGTCCTAAAGCTGGGGTATTTGCTGTACGTCAAGGTAAGCCTTTGTTTAAGAATTTGCGGCAGTTTTTACAAGGTAAGCCTCTCCAACCCTATATACCCCAGAAACAATATTTGAGTTTAATTGGTACAGGAGATGGAAAAGCGATCGCAACTAGGGGTGTATTTACCTTACCACCGCATCAACTATTGTGGTGTTGGAAAGATTGGCTTGATCGTCGCTTTATGCAACGCTTTAGTAAAGGATGGGAGATTGATGAGGGATAAGAGAATGAGTGAAATAACGGGGATTAGGGCAATAAGCAGGACAAAAAATTTATAATTATTCATTCCCCATTCCCTCTGATAAACACCAAATGACAAATAAAAACTCTTAATTTGTGCTGATTGACTTATTTGGATTAATTTTATTGATGCTAAATTTTAAAACTAGTTTTATTTTATTGTTTGTAATTTGTTTGGTGGCTACAGGCGCAACAGCCTATTATTTAGGGGGAATTAATCCTGCCTTAATTCAGTCATGGTTGAAAAACTCTGGAATTTGGGCACCTGTAACTTATGTTGTGATTTATGTCGTTGCTACAATTCTAGTTTTGCCTTCCACAGCCCTGAATTTAACTGGGGGAGCAATTTTCGGCCCTTGGCTGGGGACATTTTGGACGAGTGTAGCAGCAATTGTGGCCGCGATCGCTTCTTTTGTATTTGCCCGGACAATTGGGCATGATATGGTTGCTAAAAGACTGGCTGGACGTTGGCAAGCAATTGATGCAGAAGTGCGCGCAGGCGGAATTTATTATATGTTTGCCATTCGCCTAGTGCCGATTATGCCCTATGGTTTGGTAAATTTTGCTGCTGGTTTGACTTCAGTTAGCTTTAAAGATTACTTAATTGGCACAGCTTTAGGAACTGTACCAGGGATATTACCATTTGTTTTACTGGGGAGTTCTGGCATTAAAGCAATCCGCACCGGAGAAGTGCTACCACTAATTGGTGCTTTAGCCTTGCTGGGAATCCTAGTTGCGGGATCTACTTGGTATCGCCGTCGTCGGAGTTTTCCATCTCAGAAGTTGAATTTCCCCTTTCGTCGCAAACGTTAAGTGAACTATGCTACCTAAGTATTCTTTTATAGTGCCGATTTATAACGAAGAAGACAACATAGAAGAAATGTATCGCCGCATTTCCCAGGTGATGAATCGGATGGATGGTGAGGTAGAGTTATGTTTGGTAAATGATGGTAGTCGCGATCGCTCTTTACAAATGATGCGCGATTTACATCAAAAAGATCCGCGTGTGGTTTACTTAAGTTTGGCGCGAAATTTTGGTCATCAAATTGCTGTGACAGCAGGGCTAAATTTTGTGCGGGGACAGGTGGTTGTGATTCTTGATGCCGATTTACAAGATCCACCAGAGTTAATTCCAGACATGGTGGAAAAATGGCGACAAGGATATCAAATTGTTTATGCCCAACGCATCCAACGCCGTAAAGAAGGGTGGTTTAAGCGCTTCACAGCCTATGCTTTTTACCGCATTCTCAAGCAACTTGCAGATGTAGATATTCCCACAGATACGGGGGATTTTTGTTTATTAGATCGTAAAGTTGTAGACTTGTTGAATTCCATGCCAGAACGCAACCGATACATTCGTGGCTTGCGTGCTTGGGTAGGTTTTAATCAAATAGCTATTAAGTTTGAGCGAGATCCCAGGTTTGCAGGTGATGTGAAATATACATTTCGCAAATCTCTAGCATTGGCTATTAATGGACTCGTTTCTTTCTCTAAAGTACCGCTACGATTGTCAACTTATATGGGCTTTTTTGCTGCGCTAATTTCACTTTTTATGAGTCTAATGGTTTTATACTGGCGACTTATTCAACCCCATTCTCCACTAACCGGAATGGCCATTATTTTAATGGCTATTTTCTTTTTAGGAGCAGTGCAATTAGTTAGTATTGGTATTTTAGGTGAATATATTGGGCGAATTTATGAAGAGGTAAAAGAAAGACCACTTTATACTCTGGCAGAAGTAGCAGGTTTTCATGAAGACAAATAATCAGCTAAAATCCACATTCATTGTATAAATAATTATAAAGGTTCCCCTTTGTCATTGGTCATCTGTATTAACAAGGACAAATGACAGTCTCAACTAGATTAGCTTACCCAAAATAATATCATCGCTATATCGTTATACAAGCAAACCTGATAGAAGTAGACTGAGACTTTTATACTAATTCACGAAATCATTAATACAAATTATACCAATTTGAAAAAAGAATGCGACAGATTGTAGGGGCAAGGCACTGCCCATTGGTGTCAACTTAAGAAGATTTTGCCCAAATTTGTTGAGTGTAAGCGTCAATCTCACGATCACGCTTACGCCTAGTTTTGACTAATCCAAAGAGCTTTTGATGTTCAGCAAGATAGGTGACAGCATCAGTGGCATCGCCACGGAGAACAGCTTGGGAAAAATGGTATAGACTGCGAAAAACCATTTCTGTAGAAATTCGGTCTAAAGGTTGATTTAATGCGATTGCAACATCAAGACATAATTGATTGAGAACAGCGTAGAAAATCCAAGTGGCAAAAATTTGAATTTGCACACCATTGCGATCGCCAACCCAGATATAAGCCAGACCTAAAAGCCTTTTGGTCAGCAAAAATGCATCTTCAACACGCCAACGACGACGATATAACTCACAAACTTGCTGTGCAGATAAAATTTGCGGGTCAATCACATTAGTGAGATAGTAATACCAAGTTGAACCCCACAGTACAGAAACCAGACGTACCTGATGCAGACAAGGATTGGAGCGATATTCGCCCAGAGATATTACTTCATCACGGTAAAATTGGGCGCAGGTCACACAACGAATCACCTTGTAAGCAGTTTTTTCTCGTAATCTGGTGACAAAAAACTTATCAGATTCGGTGAATGCGTCGAACCAAGGAAATTTAAAAAATCCCAAATCAAAAATTAGCAATCCACCTGTTGGTAAGCGCTCGAGTAATTGCTCGCACCAAGTCTTATCATTGGCGTTACTATTTGTTGTATACCAGGTTGCGACTGGGCGATGGTGAAATGCTTCTACCACCATCATCATTTTACCAGCCAGTATTTTTTCCTTTTGTTGTAGTGCTTTGAGCTTTCTTCTCAATGCTTCTAAGGTGCTACCATCCGCAATCCAAATCGCTGGGAATCGATGACAGACTGCCTGCCAATTCTCTGGAATTGCTTGATTTTTTGGTTGATGATTAATTCTTTGGATTACTTGCTCAAAAACCTGTACAAATAATTCAATTGGTAATGTTCGCAATCTTTTTGACACTGCTTGGGCTGTTACTTCTATTCGTTCCACCCATAACAATCCCAATGCGTGATAATACCCTTTGAACTTCTCTTAAGCCAGGAATCTGCCGATATACTAAACTCACCACGATCGCCATCATCATCGGCAGTGTTAATATTCTGTCCCGGTATTTCTTGTTTTGTTCATTTTCATATAATCTCAAGGGTTTAAAGCTCACAGGAGATAACAATGAAAATATTTCTTTCTCGATTTCTTCTATTGGCGGCGCTGGTACATGCTTTTGCTGCCGCAAATCTGGGTTTCCTGTTCTCGCTGGTCTTTTTCTACTCATGATGTATCACTTAGAACATCAGAATTGATATTCTAAGATTACATCTTATGCTTCCTTTTAGCTTAAGTTGACACCAATGGGCACTGCCTTGCCCTCTAGAATCTATTGATGTGTCGCAAACATTATTTGATTTGGTATTACTTCCTCTGCTCCTCTGCTTCCTCTGCTTGCCCATGTGTATTTTAAATTGAAATGGTTTACCTGTAGCTGAGTGGGGTATTGGCAAAACTGAACATATTACTATTGGAATCTGCATCTCCCTGTGGTCAAATAAAGAGGATTCCAAAAGACATAATTTTTCATCCATGAAAAAACCTGGTGCTTTAACAACTACATTTTTAGCCAGCGTTACCATGCTCCTAACAGCCTGTGGAGGTGGTAATAATGGTACAAATGTGGGCAATACTTCCCCAACTCAGACTGCAAATAATACTGGCTCAACCACGAACTCATCAGGTGCAATTCCTATTGGTATTGCTTTTGCTCAAACTAGCAATGTAGCGTTACTCGGTCAAGAACAAGTTGCTGGAGCTAAAATTGCTGAGAAGTATTTTAATGATAAAGGTGGTATTAACGGCACTCCAATTAAATTGGTGTTTCAAGATACTAGCGGTGATGAAGCAGGAGCAATTAACGCCTTTCAAACTTTAATTAATAAAGACAAAGTTGTCGGTATTGTCGGGCCTACTTTATCACAGCAAGCTTTTAGTGCTGACCCTGTTGCCGAGCGTGCAAAAGTTCCAGTGTTAGCAGCCTCGAATACTGCTAACAAAATACCCGAAATTGGTGATTATATAGCTCGTGTATCGGCTCCTAGTTCTATTGTCGCTCCTAATTCAATTAAAGCTGCGCTCAAGCAAAATCCCAACATTAAAAAAGTCGCAGTTTTTTATGCTCAAAATGATTCTTATAGTAAATCAGAAACGGATATTTTTCAGAATACTGTGAAGGCTCAGGGTTTGGAATTAGTAACAGTACAAAAGTTTCAAACCAGCGATACAGATTTTCAAAGCCAAGCTACAAATGCGTTGAACTTGAAACCAGATTTAATCATTATTTCCGGTTTGGCTGCTGATGGCGGTAATTTGGTCAGACAACTGCGGGAACTAGGTTACAAAGGTTTAATTGTTGGTGGTAATGGACTCAATACTTCCAATATTTTTCCAGTATGTAAAGCACTTTGTGATGGTATATTAATTGCTCAAGCATATAGCCCCGAACATCCTGGTGAAATTAATTCAACATTTCGTAAAGCATACACAGAACAATTTAAGAAAGAACCACCGCAATTTACTGCTCAAGCTTTCGCCGCAGTTCAGGTTTATGTAGAAGCACTGCAAGCTTTAGATAAAAAAAGCAAAGTGAATAACTTAGCCTTGCCACAACTGCGAACAGAATTAAATAAACAGCTACTAACTGGAAAATACAATACCCCACTCGGAGAAATTGCTTTTACTCCCGTTGGTGAGGTGGTACAGAAAGATTTTTATGTAGCCCAAATCAAAATGGATAAAGATGGTAGTCAAGGTAAATTTGCATTCCTGAAATAGTTAATTTATGACTTTGACTCTGTTTCTACAACAATTTTTAAATGGGTTATCCATTGGCAGCGTTTATGCAATTTTCGCCTTAGGATATACCCTGGTTTATTCAATTTTGGGCATCATTAATCTAGCTCATGGTGCAGTATTTACTCTGGGTGCATATTTCACTTATGCACTCATGGGTGGTACCTTTGGCTTTAATGGCTTACTCGCGAATGCTACCCTACCGATAAAGTTACCATTTGCGATCGCCTTAATTTTAGGCAGTAGTTTAGCTGGTTTGGTGGGGATAGCGATGGAACGGATCGCTTTCCAACCATTGCGCCGTAAAGGTTCTGACCCCTTACTCACGGTAGTTTCTAGCTTGGGTGTGGCGGTGGTAATCGTTAACCTCATCCAATATTTAGTGGGTGCGGAAAGCTACACATTTCCCGCAGATGCTTACGGAAGTTTACCAGCTTCGATTAACTTTGGTAGCCCAGAAAGCCCAATTCCCATTCGTAGCGTCCAGATAGTCATTTTTGCGGTATCTGTAGTGATTGTGGCAATTCTTACCTATTTTATCAACAGTACTAAATATGGTAAGGCAATGCAAGCGATCGCAGAAGATGCAACCACCGCCAGTTTGTTAGGAATTAATACCGATGGCTTTATTGTGCTGACATTTTTTATCAGCAGTTTCTTAGCAGGATTGGCGGGAACTTTAGTCGCTTCTAGTGTGAGTATTGCGGGGCCTTACTTTGGTATTGCTTTTGGTTTAAGAGGTTTAGCAGTAATTGTCTTGGGTGGTTTGGGTAGTATTCCCGGTGCAGTGCTAGGCGGTTTAGTTATTGGCTTAGTGGAAGCATTTGTTCCTGGTGAATATTCTGGTTATAAAGATGCTGTCGCATTTGCAATTTTGTTTGTCATGCTATTAGTTAGACCCCAAGGTTTACTCGGAAGGCGATTTATTCAGAAGGTTTAAATACTGTATGACAACATTTACTAAACAGAAATTAACTTTTGAGCAATTTCTTGAACAATGCCCAGAAGAGGGTTTTTATGAACTGGTGAATGGAGAAATTGTAGAAGTGCGTTCAACTAGAAATCATGATGATGTTGCCGATTTCATTGCTGATTCATTCAAAGATGAAATTAAACGGCTGAATTTCAATTATGTAGTCAAAAACACAGCAGTATTTAAAACTAGAACTGCTGAAGGTGTAGAACAAGGACGTAAACCTGATGTCAGCGTCATCAATAAAGATATATGGCGCGCAAATCGCAATGCTTATTCAGCACTAGAAGAACCTATTCAGTTGGCTGTAGAAGTAACATCAACAAATTGGGAAGACGATTACATTGATAAATTGGATGAATATCAACGTTTAGGTATCAAAGAATATTGGATTGTTGATTATTTAGCAATTGGGCTAAGAGAATATTTAGGTAATCCCAAAGTCCCGACTGTATTTGTTTTTATTTTAGATGCTAATGGCAAATATCAACGTACTCAATTTAGAGGTGCTGAAATAATCGTATCAGCGACTTTTCCCGAACTCACCTTGACAGCAGAGCAAGTACTAACAGCATAATTACAATGTTTCACAATGAATGAATTTCTCTCAACCTATGCTTCGTTAATTGTCTCTATGGTATTAGGGGCATTACTAGGGCTATCACTTTATCTACCTTTGATGACTGGACAATTATCCTTAGCTAGCCCTGGATTTTATGCTTTAGGTGGATATATTGCTGCTATTTTATCTACCGCAGTTTTTGCATCTAATAATAGTTCATTTCCTATCCCGCTACTATTATTAGAAATGTTAATTGCTGGTGTAGTTTCCGGTTTATTGGGCGTAGCGGTGGGAATTCCCGCGTTACGATTGCGAGGAATTTATTTAGCGATCGCCACAATTGCTTTTGTAGAAGTTCTGCGAGTAATTTCCCTGAATTTAGAGATTACAGGCGGTGCTGTAGGAATTTTTGGGATTCCTCAACCATTTCAAAGCCAAATCGAATATTTATGGATTGCTTTACCATTATTGATAATTGCAATGGTAATGTTTTACCGTCTAGAACGGATTAAGGTGGGTAGGGCATTTACTGCTATTAGAGAGGATGAATTAGCCGCCGGTTCGATGGGAATTAACCCCACATACTACAAGGTTTTAGCATTCACATTAGGTGCAATTTTGGCAGGTGTAGTTGGTGCAATTAGCGCCCATTTTCTCAATACTTGGAATTCTAGGCAAGGGACTTTTGATGCTAGTATTATCTACTTAACTTTTGTATTAATAGGTGGTTCCAGAACTTTTTTAGGTTCGGTTGTAGGCGGGATGGTATTTACAGCTTTACCGGAAATTCTCCGAGGAATAGCTGATACAGGCGGATTACCAAATTGGTTAGCACAATTCCTGAGAGATGGCAGATTAATTATTTTTGGAGTACTGATTGTAGTGGGAACAATCTTTTTCCCTCAAGGTTTAGTGACACCAGATATTTTGAAAAAAGGTAAGTTAAAAAAGCAGCAATAAAATATACTTACCAGCGGAAATATTTGTAATTCTCATAACTAATATCTAGCTCTTAATCTCTGATATGCAAACAGCCAATAACAGTAGTATTGTCTTAGAAGCAAAATCTTTAACTCGCCGATTTGGTGGTTTAGTGGCTGTCAATAATGTGTCTTTTGCCGTCAAAAAATATGAGATTTTTGGATTAATTGGCCCTAATGGTGCAGGTAAAACAACATTATTTAATCTGATTACTGCTTTAATTCCGCCTTCGAGTGGCGAATTAATTTATCAAAATCAAAACATTTCGCAACTCCGTCCGCATAAAATTGCAGGTTTAGGGATTGCGCGGACTTTTCAAAATATTCGCTTGTTTGGTGAACTCTCAGCTTTAGAAAATGTGATTGTCGGCAGGCATTTACATACCAAAAGTAGTATGATTAAAGGGGTTTTAGGATTACCACCTGCACCGAGTGAAGAATCTAAAAGTAGACAACAGGCTTTAGAATTATTGGAGATGGTGGGATTAAGCGATCGCGCCCAGGAAAAAGCCAAAAACTTTGCTTATGGTGATCAACGTCGCTTAGAAATCGCCCGCGCTTTAGCCTTAGAACCGCAAATTTTACTCCTCGATGAACCAGCAGCGGGAATGAACCCCAACGAAAAGCAGCAACTCAGCGAATTTATCCGCAGTCTCAGGGAACGCTTCAACTTAACGATTGTGCTGATTGAACATCATGTACCCTTAGTTATGGGATTGTGCGATCGCATTGCTGTTTTAGATTTTGGACAATTAATTGCTTTGGGTGAACCAGCTATAGTGCGGGATGATCCAGCAGTAATTGAAGCTTATTTGGGAAATGCATGAGGATTTTAACCGCAGATGAACGCCGATGAACGCCGATATGTAAATGATAAAGAAGATTTTACGATTTTAGATGTTAAAGAAGTTGATGTTAATTATGGCGGTATTCAAGCGCTAAAAAATATCAATTTGACAATTAAAAAAGGTGAAGTAGTTACCTTAATTGGTGCGAATGGTGCAGGTAAAACTACAACTCTCCGCGCTATCTCGAAAATTGTCAATCCTAAAAGTGGTCAAATTATTTATAGTGGTAGAAATATTACTCGCCGCCAAGCTTATGAGGTGGTGAAATTAGGTGTCGCCCATTGTCCGGAAGGACGGAGGGTGTTAGCACGGCAAACAGTTTTAGATAATTTATTATTAGGCGCTTATATTCGTAACGATCAAGCAGCGATTAAAGCTGATATTCAGCATCAATATGAGTTATTCCCTCGGTTAGCCCAAAGACGCAATCAACTAGCGGGAACTCTTAGCGGTGGCGAACAACAAATGTTAGCGATCGCCCGTGCTTTAATGAGTAAACCACAACTCTTGCTTTTAGATGAGCCTAGCTTGGGTTTAGCCCCTGCAATTGTTAGAGAAATTTTTACTATTATTGAAAACCTCCGCGCTACTGGCGTGACAATTTTGTTAGTTGAGCAAAACGCTAATTTAGCTCTGCAAATTGCTGATAGAGGATATGTTTTAGAAGCTGGTTCTATTACTTTAACAGGTGCAGCATCAGAATTATTGACCGATGAGCGTGTTAAAAAAGCTTATTTAGGGTAAAGATTTGGGAGACATAAGTATATGGTACATTCACCAACTAAAACCCTGACTTTGGCAGAGTTTTTAAAACTACCAGAAACTCAGCCAGCTAGTGAATATATTAATGGGCAAGTAATTCCAAAACCAATGCCACAAGGCAAACATAGTAGACTTCAGGGTGAACTAATTAGTTCTATCAATTCTTTAGTTACGCCTCAAAAAATTGCCCTAGCCTTTCCGGAATTGCGGTGTACATTTGGCGGACGCTCAATTATTCCAGATGTGGCTGTGTTTGCTTGGGAAAGAATTCCTTTGGATGAGAATGGAGATGTAGCGAATGTTTTTGAAACACATCCAGATTGGACAATTGAAATTTTATCACCTGACCAAAGTCAAACGAAAGTAACCGGAAATATTTTACATTGTCTTAAGTATGGTAGTAGTTTAGGTTGGCTACTAGATCCAGATGAAAAATCTGTTTTAGTCTATCCTCCAAAACAGCAACCAATACTTTTACAAGAAGAAGATGAAATATTACCAGTTCCAGAATTAGTGAAAAATTTTCAATTGACTGTGGGGCAATTATTTGGCTGTTTAAAGCTATAGAATAATGAAAAATAGCCTTTTAGGTGAATTAGTTCTAACCAGCTTCTAGAACGATATAATAAGCGCTGGAATAATAGTGCAAAAATTGACTGCTTAACTTTTATATAACTAATAAAATTGGCATCAGTTCATATTAATACTGACGGTAGCGCTGACCTTTTTTATGATGATGGTGAGCTATTTGGCGGTCATACAATTATTGTCTCTATTGATTGTAACGGAGTCTGTGAAGATGCTCAAATCGCAGGTTAATACTGCATCAATAGAAATTAAAATGTATTCTTGGCTCTAAGAGATTATTTATTAAGTAAAAATAAGATTACTGTAGGGTGTGTTAGGCGCTGATTTCCAATATGATTTGTCACGTAATAACTATCTTAGCGCCTAACGCACCATCCACGCGGCGGTGCGTTACGGCTAAATTTCATTGTCTCTAAGTCTCAAATACTTTCATAGCCGTAACACAACGCCACTTGCTACAACGCGGGAAACCCGCGCAACGCAGTGGCTCCCCTACTTAAGATTTACTTTATAAAGTCTCTCTTACTGTTAAACACTTCCGATGGCTAATTATTGAGCCGACAGTAATTAATTTATCTTGTGATTTTCTTATCTCTATTATCCCTTTGCTATACATAAGGGTAACAATTTTTCATTTAAACTATTTTCTGTTCTTGCTTTTAAGAAAAATTGATACATCTTTAATCTTCTGGAAGTGAATTAAGTTTTTACAAAAGATTACAATATTTATCATATATTTAGATTGTTAGCCTGATTGTTAAGTATCTATCTTTGTATAGATGCGAATTTTATTAGCATAAATTACTAAATCTATGAGCCAAATTATCTGGATTGCAAGACACGCTAACCGCCTCGACTTCGTTAACCCTGATTGGTTCCTCACTGCTGAACGACGCTATGATCCACCTTTATCGGAAGATGGTTTTATTCAAGCCAAGCAGCTAGCTAACCGCCTGAAGAAAGAGAAAATCAGCCATATTTTCGCTTCCCCTTTTCTGCGAACAGTGCAAACAGCCAATGCGGTTGCTCAAGCGCTAGATTTACCGATTAAATTAGAAACTGGTTTGAGTGAATGGCTCAATCCTGCTTGGATGACAGAAGAACCACAAAGGCTGTCAACCTCAGCGTTAGCAGAATTATTCCCCAGAATTGATGTGAGTTATACGCCGCGCATTGCTGCCAAATATCCCGAAACAAAAGAACAAGTAAGGGCACGTTCGGGACAAACGGCTAGATGTTTAGCAGTGGAAAATTACCCACAGAACATTTTATTAGTAGGGCATGGTGCTTCTGTGCTAGGGGCAGCTATGGGTTTAGTAGGAGAAATTGCTCAAGCTGAAGTTAAAGCTTCTTTATGTTCTTTAGTAAAAGTAGTGCTGCAAGACTCAGAATGGTTGTTAGAACTGAAGGGGGATACTTCTCATTTAATGGAAGTAGAGGAAGTAATTCGATTTGTTTAAATCCCTAAGAGGATTTAAAAATCCTCGCTTCCGCTAATCTAGATACATTGCCATTTACTGAGAAAGTTACTCATTTACTGATAAGTTTTATGACATTATTACTAGCGGGAGATATCGGCGGCACAAAAACTATTCTGCGATTGAGTGAAATAGCAGACTCACCAGGAATCACGGAATCATCAGAGACGCAGGCTTTACGCAATATTTATGAGGAAACTTTTCACAGTCAGGATTTTCCTGATTTAGTGCCGATAGTTCAGCAGTTCCTCGTTAAAGCCAAGTCCGCGACACCACAAAAGGCTTGCTTTGCGATCGCAGGGCCAGTGGTTCATAATACTGCCAAGCTGACAAATTTAGCTTGGTATTTAGATAGCGAACGTATACAACAAGAACTGGGAATTGCTTCTGTTTCGCTAATTAATGACTTTGCAGCCGTTGGTTACGGCATTTTTGGCTTAAACAGCAAACATTTGGTGACTTTACAAGCTGGGAAGCCAAAACACGATGCACCGATTGCCATTATTGGCGCTGGTACGGGATTAGGACAAGGCTTTTTAATTAAGCAGGGAGAACATTATCAAGTTTTTCCCTCAGAAGGTGGACACGCCGACTTTGCGGCGCGTAACGAGTTAGAGTTTCGGCTGATGAAATACTTGCTGGATAAACATGATATCCAGCGCGTTTCTGTAGAACGGGTAGTTTCTGGGATGGGAATCATCTCGATTTACCAATTTTTGCGCGATCAAAAGGTGGCTGTGGAATCACCAGATATCGCTCACATTGTGAGAACCTGGGAAGAAGAGGCAGGAAAATTAGAGAAAAGTGTCGATCCAGCTGCAACTATTGGTATTGCTGCCTTACAAAAACGCGATCGCCTTTCGGAACAAACTATACAATTATTTGTGGAAATTTATGGTGCAGAAGCCGGAAATCTCGCCATTAAACTTCTACCTTATGGCGGATTGTATATTGCTGGTGGTATTGCTCCCAAAATTCTGCCTTTAATGCAAGAGGGTAGTTTCCTATTAAACTTCACCCAAAAAGGTAGGATGCGTTCTCTCCTCGAAGAAATACCGGTATATATTATTCTCAACCAACAAGTAGGGCTAATTGGTGCTGCTTTATATGCAGCTAGGTTATAACAGCTAGTACCACTAGGCGGAATTTAAAATTCTTTCATTCAAAATTCAAATTTCCCAAGGCTTGCTTTATAAGCTTTTGTTGTCTTTTGAATCTGAACTTTATTTCCGCTTTGCTGTACTAGCAGCATCAGTGATATCCGCATCTCTGAAGCAAAAACTATGACAATCAAATTTTTATTGCCCCTATTTGCCGCCACACTTGTGTGTAGCGGGTCTTTGTTGGTGGATGCACGTCAACCCAAGCCAAAGGTTACTCCCGCCAAAGCAACAGTTACTCAACCTGTGCAGCCACAATGGAAGGTGTATACAGGCCCAGATGGGCGCTTTAGCGTGTTAATGCCAGGAATCCCCAAAAGAGATACGCAATCGCAAAAAACCTATATGGGGGAAATCAACCTAGAAATATTTATCGCTCAACCACCAAAACAGGAAGTAGCTTATGTAGTTACTTATAATGATTTCCCCTATAGTTATGGTGAATTGGCAAACCCACAAGCAGTTCTGAATAATGCTAGAGATTTGGCTTTAAAAACTACGAAAAGCAATTTAATTAGCCAGCGAGATATTCGTAGTACAAATGGTCATCCAGGAAAAGAAATTGAGTATATCAATTCTGGTGGTAAAGTCACTAAAAGTAGAATGTATTTTGCCGAAGGGCGCTTGTATCAAGTGATGGCAATAACTACCAGAAAACAACGCCACAGTTTAGCTAAAACCATTAATGGTTATTTAAATTCCTTTAATGTAGTTTTAAAAGCTTAACTTTCATATTCACAGACTCATTAATTAGTATTTGATACCCGTGAGGGTATCAATACATGAGCAAAGCTGATCGGTAAATATTAGTTATATCAATTTGAAAACAGAATGCGACAGATTGTAGGGGCACGGCATCCATAATTTTGTCGCATATCAAATTATCTTACTGCTGCTCATACGTGTCAACTTAACGTGAAACCCTCTTGGTTGCAAGGTTTCGCCCTCACCCCCAGCCCCTCTTCCGCAGGGAGAGGGGAGCAAGAGATTCAATTCCCCTTCTCCCTCAGGGAGAAGGGGTTAGGGGATGAGGGCGCGAGGTATTTGTACAACACGCGCCGTATATAGCTTTTAGCTTAAGTTGACACCAATGACTGGTTCCGTGCCCCTACGAGTATACCTTGGTTGTGAATGCGATCGCCTTTTCTATGAAGGCTCATTGATAAACAACCTTAACCCCTTGGTCACGAATGGGTTAAGGTTCTCTATGGATGAGGTAACGTTGATAAACAACCCTAACTCCTTGGTCACGAATGGGTTAAGGTTCTCTATGGATGAGGTAGCGTTGATAAACAACCTTAACCCCTTGGTCACGAATTAGTTAAGGTTCTCTATGGATGAGGTAGCGTTGATAAGCAACCTTAACTCCTTGGTTACCAATGAGTTAAACCATGTTGGATTTTAGGTAGATAAATCCTATGTAGGAAACATCCACAATCTTTTGCTATTTTCAGTTATCTGAATATTGCCGTGCCCCCATTCATCTATGGCATTCTTTTTTCAAAATAGTACTAAACTGAAAACAACAAGTCCATAGCATTTGAATGTATGACGAATCGCGAAGAACTGATCCAGGAAATAGAACAAGCTCCCGATGATATAGTTCAGTCAGTGCTAGATTTTTTAAATAGAGTAAAAGCCACACGCAAAATTCATCCCCTCGCCCAATTTGCAGGCATTTTAAGTGATGTTGAAGCAGAAGAAATAAGACAGTCAATAGTGGCAGAATGCCGGCAGGTTGATATAAATGAGTGGTGAGATTGCTCTGGATACTTCTGTGGCTGTGCGTTTTTTGAATGGGGATGAAGTGGTTGTTTCTCAGGTACTAGCATTACCAGAAGTAGTTCTCCCTACCATCGTAGTTGGAGAGTTGCTTTTTGGTGCAGAAAATTCAACTCGCCCATTACAAAATTTACCTCGTTATCTGGAATTTATTCAGACTTGTGTAGTTGTACCATTAAGCCAAGAAACGGCAGCAGTATATGCAAAAACGAGAATGGCATTGAAGCGTAAAGGACGACCCATTCCCATGAATGATGTTTGGATTGCAGCACAGTGCTTAGAGCAGGCTTGGGTTTTAGTGACAGATGATACAGACTTTAATTATGTTGATGACTTGGTGTTAGAGCGTTGGTAATTGGTAGTACGCACATACTAAAACGCGATCGCATTCTCTTCACTACAACCAAAATGCGATCGCTATTTAAGATGGTCAAAAAATTCATCAGAGGTGGGTGACCTGAGATTCGAACTCAGAACCAGCGGATTAAGAGTCCGATGCTCTACCGTTGAGCTAGTCACCCACACGAATAATGATTATAGCAAATTGCTGACGGCTTTACTAGTGCAGTCTAGGAGCAGGTTTTAAGCTCTAGGGAGTTTTACTATAAATGTAGTTTTTCCTGCTACACTTTCTACATGGATTTTACCGCCTAAATTGGTGACCATTTTTTGCACTAATGCTAGTTCTAGTCCGGTGCCGCTATGTTTCCAGGGGTCATTTTTAGCGATGTGATAAAATGGCTCAAAAATTCTTGCTCGTTGTTGAGCAGATATCTCTAATCCGGAGTTTTGGAAACTAATCTGCATCATATCTGCTATCAGTTGCACTGATACTGTGATGGTTTCACCAGTAGGCGTGTATTTGCAGATATGGTTAAGCAATTCTGTGACAATTCGCTCGAATTCTGTAATCTCTGTTGCTAAAGTTGGTAGTGCAGTGTCAATCTTCAGCTTTAATTGTTG
Source organism: Nostoc carneum NIES-2107 (assembly GCA_002368155.1). GTDB lineage: Bacteria > Cyanobacteriota > Cyanobacteriia > Cyanobacteriales > Nostocaceae > Aulosira > Aulosira carnea. Next base: position 100,141 of record AP018181.1, on the reverse strand, counting down.
TTTCTGACAAGCGGTGACTTCCCGAAAAGACTCGACAATTGGGGGTAACCAGCTTTGTAAGTCGATAGGAATCAGGGTTTGGGGATCGGGTGGGGTTTGATGCTGGGTAAGTGTGAGCAAGTCTTGAATTAAGTTACTACCTCTACCACATTCGCTATGGAGTATCTGCAATAGTTGGGGCACTATATCTTTATCTGATAGCCCTTCTAGATTAAGCATACTTTCAAGGGTTTGGGCTGCAAGATTAATGCTGGTAATGGGTGTGCGGAGTTCTTGCGCCAAAGCACGGAGAAATTGGTTATTGAGGCGTTCAATGCTTGCTATTTCTTGTGCTTGGGTTTGGATAGTTTGATTTAGCCGCGAATTGCGAATTGCGATCGCACATTGACTGGCGATTTGCTGCACTACGCCATTTTCCCATTCATCAAATGGCTGTTGGGTGGCTCGGATCAGCCACAGATTGCCGAGCATTCCTTGACAATCGAAAATTGGATAAGCTAGCTGAGTAATTACCTGCAATGTTGGTTGCCATCCAGGAAGAATTTCTACAGAATGCAGGGATTGTTTTTGCAATAAGCGTTGGTAAATTTCTGGGAAGTCTGCAACTTGCTTGCTTACACCTTGATACAAAGGTGAACTATGGGTGTATTCATAGGCAATGGTTGCTAGGGTGCAGTCAGTGTCATAGAGTTCGATATGACAGCGATCGCCTTTGAGTAACTGCGCTAAATCTTGAACTACTGTTTCTAGGATTTGGCTGATATCAAGATTGTCGCGGATTTGTTCTGTGATGCGTTGCCACAGTGCTTGAAAGTCTTGAATCTTTTGGACTTCGGCTGCATATTCTTGGCGTTGCAACTCCATTTCAGCTTGCAGATTTTCTAGCTGTTGCTGCAGTTCAGCTTGCTGGCTAGCAATGCCAATTTGCACTGCTAACTGCTTGAGTAAGTCAATTTCTACATCTCGCCATTGATGGGGTTTGTCACAATACTGGGCAATTAATAACCCCCACAGATCTTGGTGTAAGAGAATTGGTACAACTAAATTAGCCCTAACTTGCAAAGAGTCCAGAAAATCTATTTGGCAAGGATGTAACCCCGCTACATAAATATCTTCAATAACTTGAATCCCACCTTTTCTGTAGCGTTCTTGATGTTTAGTAGTAAAGCAAGGATCTTGAATACTTTTCCCTAATAGCGGGCCATGAGCAACTATAGTTGCTTCTGCGGCGATCGCACCAGTACCATCAGCCTGGAAGCGGTAAACTAAAACGCGATCGCAACTTAATAAATTCCGTGCTTCTTTAACTATTTGGGGCAGAATTGTCTCTAAATCTGGCGATTGGCAAAGTTTTTGGTCTATATCTGCCAATAGTTGCGCTTTTTCTGCTTGCAGTTTCCCGTTGCGTTCTATCTGCTTGATTGGACTGATACTGCTACTAGTACCAATCAAGCGATAAATCTTTGAGTTAGCATCTCGCAATGGTGTCAGCGTCGTACTCCACCATGTAGGCACACCTTGGAATTGCAAGCATTGTTCGTAGGAAATAGTTTTGCCAAAGCGCACGCAATCATTGTAATGCTGACGTACTTTCGCCGCATCCATAGGCGATAGTATATCCTCTGGCCTTTTCCCTTGGAGTTCCTCGGAGCTCATTCCCAGCCAGCGTTCATGAGTTGGATTCAGTGCCACATAGCGAAAATCCCCATCTTCCAGCACATCTACTACAAAAATCGATGCCTGTCCAGAATCGTAGATGCTGAGTAGAAACTGCTCACTACTACTTTTGTCCGCATCTTTGCCGAAGAGAAAGTAAGGCGGAGACAGTGGTTTGAGTTCTACAGTTGATTCCGATTGGTTAATATTCATGCGAGAGTCCCTGTCTGGTATAACTGACTCATCTAGGCGCTCTCTTGTATAGTTACGGTCGTAAAAATTATCCTTAGCGCCTAAAGCAAAGGATTGTCAGCTTGGATCTATTGATATTTGCGTCTTTCTCTATTTCTCTTCAGAAATTACGGAAAGCCCATAAAAGTAAGCTTAACAAATCCTGCTGGTTGAAGAATAAAATACATGGGCAGGTTAGTGTAAAGTTACTTGATATTGATTTGTTAATAATTCCTTAAAGATTTTTGCACATATTTTAAGTATAATCAAGGACTATTATGAATTATTGTGATTATTCTTAATAGGTGGGGCATTGGTAATGAGTAATGAGTAATGAGTAATGAGTAATGAGTAATGAGTAATGGCTATTCTCCCCTGCACCTCTGCTTCCTCTGCTCCCTCATCCCCAGTCCCCAATCCCCAGTCCCCAATCCCCAGTCCCCAGTCCCCAACCCCCCAATCACTTCAACAACTTATAAGCATTCATCCCCGTCAAAATAGCAACCAGCAGCCAAGCGATCGCTAAACCGATAACTTCGCCTAGAAAAAACTGTGTGAGTTGACGTAAAATCAAGCCAATAGCTGCACCGATGGGCAAGGCTATTGCCCAGCTAAATGCACTAATAAATATCCAGCGCCAAGCTAAAGGAACTGATTGGTAAATAGCCCACCATTGAGCAAATCCAATGACAAAACCGCCAATTAACCCAGAAAGCGCCTCATAAAGCATCCTCGTTGGGAGTAAGTCAGTTGTGGGTACAATCCAACCTATAGCACCTACACCAATAATTGCGATCGCACCCCAACCCCCCATTGTGAACAATACCCACTTCAGGTAAAAGCTGGTATGGGTGAGCATGATAGTCTGAGCTAGTGCAATCGCTAATCCGCCAATCATCGCCTGTAATAAACCCAAATCTGGCTTTTCGCCAATTTCAATGAATAGCAGACTCACTAAAAAACCACTCAAAGTGGCTATTGTCCATTGCAAAGTAAAGCTAAATTGAGTTTTGACAGGTACAAATAACATCAAATTTTCTTTGGTAGGAGAATTGGTGTCGCAGCTTTGGTGTTAAACATCTCTAGAAAAGCCCTGCGTCGCCTTTGGGGGGACTCTGGTGAGATATAACCCCATAAACTTTCCCAGTAGAAAAATGAGATACCATTAAACTTGCGATCGCGCGCTATCTTAACCTGTTCTTTGATTTGGGTAATCTCTACGGAATCGCGCAATGTGCCCGTTGATATCCCAATGCCTACAGGTATTTGGCTGCGAGCAAATTCCACGGCTGGCTGTTCTAGTTCTGCGATAAAACTATTTTTGCTATCTCGATATACCTGCAAAATCAACTCATCTATTAAACCTTTTTTTACCCAATCTTCCCAATTTTGCAAATAATATTTGTAAGCAAAAGCTTGAGAGTTGGGAGACAAAGAAATTTTCACATAAGGTTTCACTGCTTTCACAGATTGATAAATTGCTGCCATGAAATCAGTCAGTTTTTCCGCTCGCCAACGCATCCATTCTGAATTAAAAGGGTTTTTGGGCGGACTTTTACCTTGGTGTTCTTGTTGGTAAAGTTCGATAGTAAAAGCATCGTAACCAAACTGTACTGGCATACCAAAATGGTCGTCAAGCTGAATTCCATCCACATCATATTTACTGACAACTTCTACAATTAGCTCTTGAATGAACTCTTGAACTTGTGGATGCAAAGGATTAAGCCAAGCTAGTTTAGTAACATGATTATTACCAATTTCTTCCGGTGGAATTTCATTAACTGACTTAATACCTTCTTGCCCATTTGTTAGCCATTCCGGGTAACGTAGTGCTAATTGAGAATATGGTGGTGTCATAAACCCATATTCAAACCAAGGGACAATTCTGATACCTTGAGGTTTAGCAAGTTGAATTAACTCTGCTAAAACATCTTGTCCACCATGCATAATTTTGAGTAAAGGTTGAGTATCTGAACCTGTTACTCTTTTCGCAACTGTACTATTGTAAAAAGTATGACCTCTGTTCCAAACTACAGGATAAATAGTATTAAAGTTAAGCTCTGAAAGTTGGTTAACAGCGCGATTAATACCCCAAGGGACAAAGAATACACCACTGGCAACATTAGTTAGCCAAACACCACGAATTTCGGTTGTAGTTGGAGGACTGGCTTTTTGGTAATAAACTGAATGAGAAGGAAGAGAAAATGCGATGAAGCATAATAATAATTCCAAACACAGCCAGTAACAAAAATAACGGCGGGCAAACCGATTCATTTATGGGCTTGACTTCGTTTTGAAGAGATAGAAAGGATAGAAGGAAAATATATAACTACAAAGTCAATCTCCAGTTTCCGGATTATGTAGTTATAGCATCAACTTTAGCAAATATCTCAAAATCAAATTTGCTCAAATTTAACTATTTTAATCTTTGAGAATAACAAACATACTCATCCTTATCAAACAGTAAATATATGCAAAAAAAGCCTGGATCAGCAGGCTTTTATACTATAGCAGTCCTCAAAGTTATTCGTCATCAGTTACCAAAGCTGCCGTGACAAATTGCAGCATCAACAGAGATTTACATCTGCCAAAAATCATACAAATTCAAATATTTTTTGCGTTATACCAATTTGAAAAAATAACGCGACAGATTGTAGGGGCAAGGCACTGCCTTGCCCTCTAGAATATATTGATGTGTCGCAAACATTATTTGAATTGGTATTACGTAAATTATGCGGGCGCAAAGCCAGACAATTGTAAGGACAAGGCAGTGCCTTGCCCCTACCAATGTATCTCATCGTAATTTCTACTAGAAATCTAGACTGAATACAACATAATTCTCATGATCAGGTCATCATTCAAAACTTTCTAATTGCTCAGTTTGCTTCGTAACTCGTAATTATCTTGCTTTTAATTACGAATTACGAATTACGAATTACGAATTATTAAAATCTCTCAATTCCTTCAAACTTTTTCGCGCTTACTGTATTTGCCGCTTCTCCACAAGTTCGTGGTGTAGGAAATATCTTGTCTGGATTGGCTAGACCTTTGGGATTAAAAACTTGCCTTACCCATTGCATAGTTTCTAAATCAGCTTGACTAAACATATCTGGCATATAGCATTTTTTATCTGCACCAATACCATGTTCGCCCGAAATGCTACCGCCGACTTTCACGCAAAGTTTGAGAATTTCTCCTCCTAATTCTTCAACTTTTTCTAATGCCCCATGTATGGAGTTATCGTAAAGAATTAGTGGGTGAAGATTACCATCACCAGCATGAAATACATTGGCAACTCGATAACCAAATTTTTGGCTTAATGCCTCAATTTCTTGTAACACATAGGGTAACTGAGTTCGAGGAATTACGCCATCTTGCACATAATAATCTGGGCTTAAATGTCCTGCAGCCGCAAAAGCAGCTTTCCGCCCTTTCCAAAGTTTTAATCGCGTTTCGGGATCGCTGGCAGAAGTGACACTACGCGCACCATTCTGTTTACAAATTTCTATTACCCGTTGTTTATTACCTGCAACTTCTACTTCTAAACCATCGATTTCAATTAGTAAAATTGCCGTAGCATCGCGAGGATAACAATTAGTTGCTACCACATCTTCCACAGCATTAATACTAAAGTTATCCATCATTTCCATACCACCAGGAATAATCCCCGCACTGATGATATCGGAAACAGCAGCCCCAGCAGCTTCAACACTCGTAAAGTCTGCTAACAATACACAAATTGATTCCGCAGTTTTGAGAATTTTCAGGGTAATTTCTGTAGCAATCCCCAAAGTACCTTCTGAACCCACAAATATACCTGTTAAATCATAACCAGGCATTTCGGGAATTTGTCCACCCACCTCTACTATCTCACCATCAGGCAGCACTAATTTTAATCCGAGAACATGATTAGTAGTTACACCATATTTCAGACAATGCACACCCCCAGAATTTTCCGCAATATTGCCGCCAATTGAACAGATAATTTGGCTGGAGGGGTCTGGTGCATAATAAAAACCTGCACCACTTACCGCTTGTGTTACCCAGCTATTAATTACTCCTGGTTGCACAACAGCACGTTGATTTTCTAAATCAATGCTGAGTATTTGCCGCATTAAAGAAGTAACAATTAAAACTGAATCTTCCCCAGGCAAAGCGCCACCAGATAAACCTGTCCCAGAACCCCGTGCAATGAAGGGAAGAGAGTATTGGTTGCATATTTTTACCGCCGCTGCAACCTGTTCTGTAGTTCTGGGAAGTACAACTACCGCCGGACGCTGGCGATAACCTGTTAAACCATCGCATTCATAAGTAATTAGTTCCTCACGGCGTTGCACTACACCATTTTTACCCAGAACAGCCTCAAATGCTTGAATAATAGGTTTCCAGTTACGTTGTTGTTTGTCTTGGGTGAGCATAACTTGTTTCTGATAAGGGTTAGATGCAGTCCAGGTTGAGCACCTGAGCCTGCAAATGCATGGCTCATACAAGAATATTGTGACAGGAGTTACCAGAGTGCGATCGCCTTTTTTGCATTTATTGCGTACTAGATCACAACAATACGCTTGGGTTAAGCTCATTAGCGATTGATTTGTCACTTATTAAAAAAGCTAGCTCAATTGGGGGATTCTCCCCCAAACCCCCGATTGGGTGACGGTTGCGTCCCCCAAACCCCCTCCAAAAGTATTGTTCTGTTTTTTTGTTGAGTAACCAGTTTTTTGGTTTTGTTATCAATTAATTTTCTTAACTGAACTGTATTTGCTTTTAACCTACTTCATCATCGCTATTGATTAGAGAAAACTTTTTTAATCGGCATTATGCTTGTCTTGTGTGTTTTTGATTATCAAATTATGATTATCATGATTTGATAATCAAGCTAATATCATTTATTCAGTTTTTCATTACTAAGAAAATTTGCAAATCAATACTTTTATTAAACTTCTCTCATCTACTTTTTTTAAATTCCATAAACATATTTGATAAACAGTATTAAAAACTACATTTTAAGGTTTGTTTATTAAATTCGTTATGCAAGTGATTACTTAACATTAATCACTTGATAACTGATAGATAACTCTTCACGGATTAACTGTTTGTAAATATTCTTTAGCGCTATTGCAAAAGCTTTCCCAACATAAACACTCTTTAGTCAGTGTTCTTAAAGCTTACAAGCGTTAAGATGAAAAATTTTCCAATCATCTGCCCAAATGGTTGATGTTCCAATATTGAGGAATTGATTGTGATTCCTCAATATTGAAAATCAAAAAATAGGTAATACTTATTGGGAGTCAAGAATACAACTATGATTACAGTTTCAGGGCATCAAATTCTAGAAACTATTTATGTAGGGTCAAAAACGGTTATTTATCGGGGCTTTAGACTAGGGGATCAACAACCAATAATTGTGAAGGTGGTTAACAACGAATATCCCACTCTTAATGATATCGCCAGATTGAAGCATGAATATGACATCACCCAATTTCTGAATATGCCAGGAATTGTCAAGTCTTATTGCTTGAAAAATACTAATGGCTCTCTAGCATTGATATTAGAAGATTTTGGAGGAGAATCGCTATATCAATATATTCAAATCAAAACCCTAAAAATCACAGAATTTTTGACAATTGCCATTAAATTAGTAGATATTTTAGGCGAATTATTCAAAAAACGGATTATTCATCAGGATATTAAGCCACACAATATTATTATTAGCTCGCAAACTGGCGAGATCAAAATTACAGATTTTGCGATCGCTTCCCGAGTTTCTAGAGAAACCCAGTTCATCTGTAATCTCAATCGTTTGGAAGGGACATTAGCTTATATGTCGCCAGAACAAACAGGAAGGATGAATAGATCAATAGACTATCGGACTGACTTTTACTCTTTAGGTGTCACCTTTTATGAAATGCTCACCCAGCATTTACCATTTGAAACTAACGATGCAATGGAGTTGGTTCATTGTCATATTGCAAAACAGCCACTACCACCTCATGAATTGAATTCGGATATTCCTGAAACAATTTCCGCTATTATCTTGAAATTGTTAGCCAAAACGCCGGAAGAAAGATATCAAAGTAGCTATGGATTGAGAGCAGATTTGCAAAAATGCCTCAATCAATTATGCGAAACTAAGCAAATTTCATACTTTCCATTAGGACAGCAAGATATTTCACCAATCTTTCAAATTCCCCAAAAATTGTATGGCAGAGATAGAGAAATTTCTACATTAGTAAATGCTTGTGAACGAGTACTAGGGGGAGATAGAGACAACTTATGCATATATTCCCCATCTGGCTATTCGGAAATGATGCTCATATCTGGGTATTCTGGTATCGGCAAATCAGCATTAGTACAAGAAGTTTATCAACCAATTACTAAGCACAAAGGATACTTTATTGCTGGTAAGTGTGACCAATTGCAGAGGAATATTCCCTATGCTTCTATAATTCAGGCATTTCAGACATTAATTCGCCAGTTGTTGACAGAATCTGATGCCCAAATTGCAGTTTGGCGGGAAAAAATTTTAGCTGCTTTATCGACTAATTGCCAGGTGATTATTAATGTAATTCCTGAAATCGAACTAATTGTAGGTAAACAGCCTGCTGTACCAGAATTAGGAGTAGTAGAATCACAAAATCGCTTTAATAGAGTCTTGCAAAACTTCATCCATATATTTAGTAAACCTGAACACCCTTTAGTAATTTTTTTAGATGATTTGCAATGGGCAGATTCTGCTTCCTTAAAACTGCTCCAATTGCTGATGACAGAAGCAGATAGTCATTATTTATTTCTTATAGGTGCCTACCGAGATAAAGAAGTTAATGCAACTCATCAATTAATGTTGACATTAAAAGAAATTCAAAAGCACAATCATAAAATCAATTGTGGTAACAATCTTTTTCCTAAGCTCAATCATATATCTCTTTCTCCGTTAAATTTAGCTCATGTTACGCAGTTAATTACAGAAACTCTACACTGCGAGCAATCCAGAGCCATGCCATTGGCGGAACTTGTTGTTGAGAAAACTCATGGTAATCCTTTTTTTGTGAATGAGTTCTTGAAATCCTTATATACACAAGAACTAGTAGAATTTGATTTTGATCAAGGAGTATGGCAGTGGAATATAGCGGATATTCAAGCTGCACCCATTACAAATAATGTTGTTGATTTAATGGCAGATAAAATTCAAAAACTCTCTGCTCAGACTCAACAAATTTTAAAGCTAGCCGCTTGTATTGGGTATCAATTTGATTTACAAACGCTATCAATTGTCTATAAAAAAACTGCGATCGCAACTGCTAGTGATTTATGGGAAGCAATTGAGTCAGGGCTAATTCTGCCTTTGGGAAATGAGGATCAACTGCTGAGGACTGAGGATTGGATCAAGCAAGAGACAGAAACAGAGTCAAAATTTGCTGTTTCTCATCTCCCAGCTTTGATATCTTACAAATTCTTGCACGATCGCGTACAGCAAGCTGCTTATTGCTTAATTCCCGAAGACCAAAAACAAATAGTACATCTACAAGTAGGGCAACTACTGCTCAAAAATAATCAATGTGCACGAGAAGAAAAAATTTTTGATATTGTCAATCAACTCAATTTTGGAATGCAATTGATTACTAATCAATCAGAAAAGTATGAATTGGCAGAATTAAATCTCTGTGCTGGTAAAAAATCCAAACTATCCGCCGCCTATAATTCGGCAATGAATTACTTGCGAAATGGCATGAAGCTGTTAGGTAATTGTAGCTGGGAGGAGCAATATGAACTGACACTAGCACTTTATCAAGAAGCCGTCGAAGCAGCCTACATCAATGGCGAGTTTGCAGAGATGGAGCGTTATATGCAAATAGTTTTACAACAAGCAAAGACTGTGCTTGATAAAGTAAAAGTCTATGAAATTAAAATCCAATTTTGTGCTGCTCGTAATAAGATGCAGGGAACGATAGAAACAACCTTAGAAATTTTAGATTTACTAGAAATTAGGTTTCCACAAAATCCCAGTAAATTAGATGTTCAACAGAGTTATACAGAAACAAAATATGCATTAGCTGGTAAAGAACCTCTGGATTTACTTGACCTACCAGAAATGACAGATCCCTATCAAATAGCCGCTCTCCGGCTAATGTCAAATGTGACTATTAGTGCTTACAATACAGCGCCGATCATTTTTCAATTGATGACTCTGCAACAAGTAAAACTGTTAGTTCAGTATGGTAATTCTGCAGTTGCTGCTTCATCTTATGCTTGGTATGGCTTATTTTTGTCTGGGATTGTGGATGATATTGATACAGGTTATGAGTTTGGTCAATTGGCATTAAAGATTTTAGACAAATTCGATGCTAAAGAATTTCAAGCTAAGACTTTTTTTGCCTTTAATATCTTTATTATGCCGTGGAAATTCCATGTTAAAGAAACACTAAAACCCTTACTTAGTAGTTATCAAATCGGTATAGAAATGGCAGATTTTGAATATGCTGCCCGAGCGGCTTTACATTATGGTTGCCATTCTTATCTCGCAGGGTATCCATTGGTAGAAACTGAACAGGATATGTCAAAATACAGCCATTTAATGCTGGAATTAAAACAGGAATCAGTACTTTGTAAGAATGAAATAATTCGTCGCTCTATTTTGAAATTACTGGACAGATTTGAACCCACAGTTGGTTGTAATTGTGGGGATTTTAATGATGAAAAACTCTTAAAATTTCTGCTAGAAGCTAATCTATGTAACACAATTTTTGTTTTGGCAATTAACAGACTGATAGTTAGTTACTTACTGCAAGATTTTCCGCTAGTAAATAAATATGCTGTGCTAGCAGAAACATACCTGGATAGTGGATGTGCATTTATTCTCGGAGCTATATTTAATTTTTATGAGTCTTTATACCAACTAGCTATATATGCAGAGGCTGAAAGCGATGAAAAAATCCAGATATTAGATAAAGTACATACTAACCAACAAAAAATGCAAATCTGGGCATACCATGCACCGATGAATTTCTTACACAAGTATCATTTAGTGGCAGCAGAAAGGCATCGAGTTCTGGGTGAAGATATTCAGGCAATAGATAACTATAATCGCGCCATAGAATTGTCTAGAGAACATGAATATTTACAAGAAGAAGCTTTAGCAAATGAACTAGCAGCCAAGTTTTATTTAACAAAAGGCATGACCAAAATTGCTCAGGTTTACATGGTGGATGCCCATTATTGTTATCAGCGATGGGGAGCGATCGCCAAAGTTAGACAGCTAGAACAGACCTATCCCCAGCTGCTGATATGGCAATCTAGTAGTTTTGAAAAAGCACGTACCAGCATCAGTCAAACCCTCAATCGCCTGACAACTTCCTCAACTTCTTCTAGCAGTGATACTGGTGTTGCTGAAGCGCTAGACTTGGCAACTGTAATCAAAGCTTCCCAAGCGATCGCAGGTGAAATTGTCTTGGAGAATTTACTAGCGAAATTGATGGCGATCGTCATTGAAAATGCGGGAGCAACTAAAGGTGTTTTAATCCTCTGCCAAAACGGTGAACTGTGGATCAAAGCTGTCAAAGAAGTGGGTAGCGATACTGTCAAAGTTCTGCAATCATTGCCAGTGAATCACAGCGATGTGCTACCAACAGTCATCGTCAATTATGTAGCTAGAACCCAGTCGGATGTTGTCCTTAGCAATGCTACTTGTGAAGGTCTATTTATTAAAGATATTTTTATTAAAGAAAATCAACCCCAATCAGTTCTTTGTACTCCCATCCTGAATCAAGCCAAACTTATGGGTGTGTTGTATTTGGAAAATCACTTAACCACAGGTGCATTTACGGAAAATCACCTGGAAGTTTTAAAAATTTTATCTTCTCAAGCCGCTATTTCCATTGAAAATGCACTACTCTACCAAACTCTAGAACAAAAAGTACAGGAACGCACTACCCAACTGGCTCAAGCCAATATGGACTTAGAAAAACGGAATTTACTGATTCGTCAAGTGTTTGGACGTTATTTAAGTGATGATATTGTCGCCAATTTGCTAGAAAGCCCAGAAAGATTGAAACTTGGCGGCGATAGAAGAAAAATGACGATCCTGACTTCTGATTTAAGAGGATTTACAGCCATCTCAGAGCGATCGCAACCAGAAGAAGTCATTAGTATCCTCAACATCTATTTTGAATACATGGCAGATGTCATTACCAAGTATCAGGGAAGCATTAATGAGTTCATGGGTGATGGAATTTTGGTGCTATTTGGTGCTCCTACGCCTAGAGAAGATGACGCGCTAAGAGCAGTAGCTTGTGCTTGTGCTATGCAGTTGGCGATGGATGCTGTGAATGAAAAGTTGAAGTATTTAAATTTCCCTCAACTAGACATGGGTATTGGTATCAATACAGGTTTGGTAATTTTGGGAAATATTGGCTCAGAGAAACGTACTAAGTATGGTATTGTCGGCAGTCAAGTAAATCTAGCTTACCGGATTGAATCTTACAGTCTAGGGGGTGAGATTCTGATTTCAGAACAAACATTACAAGAAGTTGGCTCTATTGTCAGAATCAACGGGCAAAAGCAAGTACATCCTAAAGGAGTGAAACAACTAATTAATATTTACTGTGTTGACGGTATTGGCAAACCATACAACCTTTTTCTACCCAGAGAAGAAGAAATATTCTTCACTCTGACTGAAATCATCCCCATCCAGTACGCCATGATTGAGGAAAAGCATATTAATGAAACGATGTTTCAGGGAAGTGTAACCCAAATTTCAGAAAAGGGAGCTAAAGTCTACTGTGATCATGTATCTGAGGGTTGTTTACCACCTGCACAAACAAACATTAAACTCAACTTGTTAGTATCGAATATTCCAGCAGAACTGCAAGAAGATATATATGCTAAAGTATCGGAAAATTTAGCAGATTCCCGGAGTTTTTATCTTCATTTTTCTCGAAAATCTCTAGCTTTGGAGATTTTGCTTTGGGCGAAATTAAGTCAAAAAATATGCTTGTTTCCTAGCTCGGTTAACTAAACTATAAATAACACTTGCAATAATCAGCGTTGCAGATATTTATCAAAGAATAGAAAACTTCACATTCGTAGATCTTGCCAGAAAAAAATACAAATACAACAGTTAGCAGTTTTAGCAAGTAAATGTAGATAAATTACATAGGACTTACGCGAGTGTCACATTTTTTTCGTTTAGGCTGTCAAAAGTCCAAAAGACCTGAATTTTTGACCCTTGACTCTTGACGCTTGACTCTTAAATCAGAAGATGTGTGTACCAGTTGCGTAAGTCCTGTTACATATAACTTATCTACAATGTTTCTTGAGATATATTAATAGTTTGTGAAAAAATAAAGTAATAAATAGTACTCAAATTTAGCGATGAATACGTTTATTTCTCGCGTATGGCGCTTTTTCCTCAACCTGCTTTTTAAACAAACTGTTTTGATTCTTCTGCTCTTATTCTCCATTGGAGTGGGTGTAGCTTTAGCAAATATGTCTAGTCTTTCGACTAGCCTCATAAAATCCCAAGCACTGATGAATGCCGAATTGCAAGCAAAATCAATAATTGATGCTTGGAACCTTTATAGTAGTGCAGGTGCCGATCGCGCCAGAAAAGTTAAGGGAATTAGCGTCATCCACAACTACCTGATCAAAGAAGGTGCAATTCCCCCACCTGCAACTTACGCCATTGAACTCGGAAAAAACATCAGCGAACAAAAAGCGGGGATGGCAGTCCGGTTATACAGTGATTACCCCTATCCCTGGCGAAAAGCTGAAGGTGGGCCCAGAGATGATTTTGAGAAACAAGCACTTACCTACTTAAGACAACATCCTGAAGAGAACAATTTTTCTCGTCTGGAGAAACAAGATGGTCGTAGCTTATGGCGATATGGGCAATCTGTACGTATGGAGGCTAGCTGCGTCGCTTGTCACGACAGTGATCCTAATAGTCCAAAACGCGATTGGCAAGTAGGAGACGTGCGGGGAGTTTTGGCGATTACTCAATCTCTAGACAGTTTTACAGAAAAAACTAATAAAAGTTTGCAAACAACATTTGTGATGTTGGGAGGATTATCTGTACTGGGGCTAGCTGGGTTAACCTTGGTTATTAGTAGGTTGCGTCAAACAACTAGAGAATTAGAAGTGCGTGTCACAGAACGCACGGCTGATTTAGCTCAAGCCAATACAGATTTAGAAAAAAGAAATTCCCTAATTCGCCAAGTGTTTGGCCGTTATCTGAGTGATGAAATTGTCGCTAACTTGTTAGATAGTCCCGAAGGATTGAAACTTGGGGGTGAGAGGCGGAGAATTACAATCCTGACTTCTGATTTAAGAGGATTCACCGCCATCTCAGAGCGATCGCAACCAGAAGAAGTCATCACAATCCTTAACATCTATTTAGAATACATGGCTGATGTCATTACCCAATACCAAGGCACTATTAATGAATTCATGGGTGATGGCATTTTAGTGCTATTTGGCGCGCCTATGCCCAAAGAAGATGATGCTGCTAAGGCGGTAGCTTGTGCTTGTGCCATGCAATTAGCAATGAGTGCTGTCAATGAAAGGCTGCAAAATTTAGGTTTTCCTCAATTAGACATGGGAATTGGGATTAATACTGGACTGGTTATTTTAGGTAATATCGGCTCACAAAAACGCACTAAATATGGTGTCGTGGGTAGTCAGGTAAACCTTACTTATCGCATTGAATCTTACACAACAGGAGGTGAAGTTTTAATATCTGATGAGACATTAAAAGCTGCTGGATCAATTGTGCAATTAAGTGGAAATAGACAAGTACAGCCAAAAGGAGTAAAACAGCCAATTACTGTACACCAAGTTTATGGAATTAGCGGAGATTACAATCTTTTTCTATCTATAGAAGCAGAGGAATTTTTACCACTCTCAGGCATCATCCCTATACAATATGCGTTGTTAGAAGAAAAGCATATTAGCACAACTATATATCAAGGAAGTATAGTTGAACTCTCAGCTAAGGGCGCTAAAATTCGCATAGAAAATGCAGCAGAAGTTTCTCTACCACCAGCACAGACTAACATCAAACTCAAATTATTAGTACCAAACATCCCGCCAGAACTTCAAGAAGATATATATGCCAAGGTGTTTGATAAACCAGTAGAAAATGGCAGTTTTTATATTCATTTCACTGCTAAACCGCCTGCTATCCAAGCTAGATTAGACGCTATATACCAATCTCTGAAAGGAGCAGCACAATCATGAATAAATTTATTTTTTGCTTAATCAATGACTTTGTTATGCCCTGCAATTAAGAAATTTTTAATTACGAATTACGAACTACGAATTACAAATTACGAATTACGAACTACGAATTACGAATTAGTAATTCCTTTTTCATTTGTCCATAAACTCCTCCACACGCCGCAAAACTTTAGCGAATAAATCAGCATCATTGGCATCAAACCATTCAATTTGGGGATAGGCTCGAAACCAAGTCCGTTGTCGCTTGGCAAATTGCCGCGTATGTAAAACTATTAATTCCTTAGCTTCCTCTAAAGAAATTTCCCCAGCTAAATATTGCTTAATTTCTTGATACCCTAAAGTGTTTAATAAAGGTAAATCAGCACCATATTTCTGGCAAAGATAATCGACCTCAGCCACTAATCCCTCTTTGATCATCTGCTCAGTACGCTGGTGAATGCGTAGGCGTAACGCGTCAGTAGCGCAATCTAAGCCAATTTGTAAAATCGGGTAATTTGGCGGATTCTCCCCTTGTAGGTCAGAAATAGGGATTCCCGTCACATAATATACTTCTAAAGCCCTTAAAGTCCGTACAGGGTCATGGGGATGAATTTTTTGAGCAGCAACCGGATCAACTTGTTGCAACATAGCGTAAAGTTGATTTTGACCAAGTTCTGTGAGTTGCGATCGCAGTTCTAATTGCGGAGCCACTCGCGGAATTTTCATGCCTTGAACAATGGAACGTATGTATAAACCAGTCCCTCCAATCATTAATAAGGGAGAATTAGCAACAGCAGTAATTAAATCTTGTGCTTGTTCTTGGTAATCTGCTACCGTCATCGTGTTTGTTGGCGCGCAGATATCTATTAAATAGTGCTGCACCATTTTTTGTTCCGCTAATGTCGCTTTAGCTGTGCCAATATTAAACTCGCGGTACACTTGGCGAGAATCAGCACTGAGAATCACAGTCTCTAAGTGCATAGCTAAAGCCAAACCCAAACCCGACTTCCCCGTCGCCGTCGCTCCACAAATTACAACTAATTTAGTCATTTGTTATTTGTCATTTGTCCTTTGTCATTTGGTAATTGGTAATCGGTAATTGGTAATTGTTCCCCTTTTATCCCTTTCTCCTTTCCCCCTTCCCCTTTCCCCCTTATCTCCCTCATCCCCCCATCCCCAATCCCCAGTCCCCAATCCCCAATCCCAGGGGTGCAGCCCCTGTATAAACCTCCCACAAAATTGCCCTACAGACGCTAGCAAGGCTGATGTGTTAGAATTTTGGAGTGATTTGACTTTTTTAGCCTTTTGGCGATTTTCAACCCCACGCATCAGGAGAATTTTCATGACGAGCAGTTACAGTGCCGATCAGATTCAAGTTCTGGAAGGTCTGGAAGCCGTCCGCAAACGACCAGGTATGTACATCGGTTCCACTGGCCCGCGGGGACTCCATCATTTAGTTTACGAGGTGGTGGATAACTCGGTTGATGAGGCTTTAGCTGGTTATTGCACTCATGTGGAAGTGGATATCAACGCTGACGGCTCTGTTACTGTAACAGATGATGGGCGGGGTATTCCTACTGATATTCACCCAAAAACCGGAAAATCAGCTTTGGAAACTGTGTTGACAGTGTTACACGCCGGGGGTAAGTTTGGCGGTGGCGGCTACAAAGTTTCTGGAGGTTTACACGGGGTAGGGATTTCTGTAGTTAACGCCCTGTCTGAGTTTGTTGAGGTGACAGTTTGGCGGGATAAAAAGGTTCATCTCCAGCGTTATGAACGAGGAATTCCAGCTTCTGACCTGCAAACCAAGGCTTACAAGGAAGCGAGAACCGGAACTTCTGTTACCTTCAAGCCTGATACTCAAATCTTCACTACAGGCATTGAGTTTGATTACATTACTTTAGCGGGTCGCTTGCGGGAGCTGGCTTATCTAAATGCAGGTGTCAAAATTACATTTACTGACAACCGCCTGGAATTACTCAAAAGCGATACTCCCAAGGTAGAAACCTACGAATATAAGGGCGGGATCAAAGAATATATTGCCTACATGAACCGCGAGAAGCAGCCTCTGCATGAAGAAATTATTTATGTGCAAGGTGAACGTAATAATGTTCAAGTAGAAGTAGCTTTGCAGTGGTGTACTGATGCTTATACAGATAATGTTCTAGGGTTTGCTAATAATATTCGTACAGTTGATGGTGGTACGCATTTAGAAGGCTTAAAGGCAGTTCTGACACGCACACTCAATGCGATCGCGCGCAAGCGGAACAAAATTAAAGAAAATGAAGCCAATCTTAGTGGTGAACACGTGCGGGAAGGACTGACGGCGGTAATTTCCGTTAAAGTTCCCGATCCCGAATTTGAAGGACAAACTAAAACTAAACTGGGTAATACAGAAGTTCGCGGGATTGTTGATTCTTTGGTTGGGGAAGTCCTCACCGAATATCTAGAATTTCACCCCGGTGTAGCTGATGCAGTTTTAGATAAAGCTATCCAAGCCTTTAAAGCCGCCGAAGCCGCCCGTCATGCGAGGGAGTTAGTGCGCCGCAAATCGGTGCTAGAATCCTCACCATTGCCTGGTAAATTGGCAGATTGCAGTTCTCGCGATCCTAGCGAATCGGAAATCTATATTGTAGAAGGTGATTCTGCAGGTGGTAGTGCTAAACAAGGACGCGATCGCCGTACCCAAGCCATCCTTCCCTTACGCGGTAAAATCCTCAATATTGAGAAAACTGACGACTCCAAAATTTATAAAAATAATGAAGTCCAAGCATTAATTACAGCACTAGGTTTAGGTGTCAAAGGTGAAGAATTCGACGCTTCGCAATTGCGCTATCATCGCATAGTAATTATGACTGACGCTGACGTGGATGGAGCCCATATCCGTACACTATTGTTAACATTTTTCTATCGGTATCAGCGAGCATTAATTGAGCAGGGCTTCATTTATATTGCTTGTCCTCCGCTTTATAAATTAGAACGAGGACGCAATCACGAGTATTGCTATAGCGATCGCGAATTACAACAAAAGATTGCTGCCTTTCCTAGCAATGCCAACTACACCATCCAACGGTTTAAAGGTTTGGGAGAAATGATGCCAGAACAACTCTGGACAACGACAATGAACCCCGAAACCCGCAAAATGAAGCAAGTCGAGATTGAGGATGCGGCTGAAGCCGATCGCATTTTCACAATTTTAATGGGCGATCGCGTCGCACCCCGGCGAGAATTTATCGAAACCTATGGTTCTAAACTGAATTTAACGGATCTAGATATCTAATAAGTTGTGACGTGAATCAGCTATTCAAGAGTTAAAGTTGCCAGAAATTTGAACTCTTGAGTACCAAACCGGAAAAATCAAGTGCAATTTTGTTTGTTTATTAACTTATTGCACTTTTTCAAGTCCTATAGGTTAATAAACCACATTGCCAGGCGCGTTGATCGCGCCTTTATAGTTACTCTCAGCTTTTTTCCGTATAGCACGCATCCAAAAGCTATATAGTTAATGATGAGAATAGTTGATAAAATACATAAACTTTAATCACAAAAATAATAAAATTCACGGAAACTTCACATTACATGGAAAGTTTTGTTTGTCAAGCTATATCTTTTATTCTCAGTAGTTAAGCATGGATAAGTTTGTTAACTTCATCAATATTTCAACAACGGAAGGTACAAAGGTCTTGCTTTATTGAGTATCAGTAAATTTTGCCCCACTCAGAAATGTATTTGCTATCCTTGAATAGCAAAGCGCTATTTCATATCCGCGAAGGGATTTGTTCAGCAGCTGCAATATTCCTGGTTAACAAGAGAACTTCTAAATTACTGTAGTAATGAGTATTAAAAATTACAAATATTTTACTTAAGCAGTTTTCCAAGTAGGTGTATAACCCCTTCTTTAAACTATTTAGCTTCAGTAGGAAAATTAATGTTCATCAGTAATGTCAAATCCTTTATGAATTGATTAAAATATCGTTGTATACAATAGGAAAAGTTTGTCAAGTTTCATAGGGCTGAAATCTTCGTAGTGCGCTAACGTGTGAATAAGACCAACTTTATTTCAATTTCATTTGAAGCATCAGGCTGGTTTTACCATTACCCTAACTCCTCAGTTTAGGTAATTAGCACACAAAATAAAGATTCCCTACAGACAAACACCAGCATATTAGCTGTATCTACCTAGCGGGAATTTCCGCCTTAGCTTCACGGATTTACTGCTTTATGAAGGAAATGTAAAAATACGTGCGCTAAAGCTACTCGCTTGAGTTAATATGAAATGCGCTGTTTCTAAGTAATAAATGTTGTGCATTCTACTTGGAATCGTGCATGGGCAGGGATACTTAAGTCTTCATCGAATGACAATGCCACTGCAATTGGAAAAAGTTTCAAAAAAGATTTAAGGGCATGACTACCGTTTGGAAGTTCTTTTTGATAATAGTGGCTTTACCTGCCTTAAGGACTACAAGATTAACACACAAAAAGAGTGCAATTTCTGTGAAACAGGCTACAATCGGAACAGTCTTTACGGAAAAAATCTATCAACAGTTATGTTTATTTAACTGTAGTGGTAAATTTTTTTATCAAGACATGTCTTTTTTTAGACAAGTTAGTTAAAGGTAATATGCGCTAATAATTACGCATAGCCTTTACTTGTGTGAGTAAGTTAGCTACAACAGCGATTTCCACACTTAGTAATAAACTCTCCAATAGGAGATCTAAAATTTCCGAAAATATCTCAGGCAACCTGGCCAAAAAAATATTTTCGGTGGCAAATAGCTCTTAATATCTTAATAAAAGAGCAATACACACATCTTGAGTAATTGATTCTGCAAGGAGCATGAGGAACGCGGCATGAACCAGGCTAACAACGTACTCGAAAGCATATATCAGCCTGACCTAGAAATAATGAATCAGCCTGAGCTCGAGTTAGAAGAACTCTTAATAGAAGATGAAGAGGACTTGCTGATAACTGATGATGGCGACATTGATGATTTTTTAGAGCCTCAGTCTGATGAGGACGACGCAAAGTCTGGAAAAGCCGCTAAATCGCGTCGTCGCACACAAAGCAAGAAAAAGCACTATACCGAAGATTCTATTCGCCTTTACTTGCAAGAAATTGGTCGCATTCGTCTGTTGCGGGCAGATGAAGAAATTGAATTAGCACGTAAAATTGCTGATTTACTGGAATTAGAAAGAATACGGGAAAGGCTTTCGGAACAGTTGGAACGCGATCCTCGCGATAGCGAATGGGCAGAAGCTGTGCAACTACCATTGCCAGCATTTCGCTACCGTTTGCATGTTGGTCGCAGGGCGAAAGATAAGATGGTGCAATCTAACCTCCGCCTTGTAGTTTCAATTGCCAAGAAATACATGAATCGTGGCTTATCCTTCCAAGATTTAATTCAAGAAGGTAGCCTAGGCTTGATTCGCGCCGCAGAAAAATTTGACCATGAAAAAGGTTATAAGTTTTCTACCTACGCTACATGGTGGATTCGTCAAGCAATTACCAGAGCGATTGCCGATCAATCCCGCACTATTCGTCTTCCAGTTCACCTCTACGAAACAATTTCACGCATCAAGAAAACCACTAAGCTACTTTCTCAAGAAATGGGTCGCAAACCAACTGAAGAAGAAATTGCGACTCGCATGGAAATGACAATTGAGAAGCTACGGTTTATTGCTAAATCTGCCCAATTGCCTATTTCTTTAGAAACACCTATTGGGAAAGAAGAAGATTCCCGCTTAGGCGATTTTATTGAATCCGATGGCGAAACTCCAGAAGACCAAGTTTCTAAAAATCTGCTGCGTGAAGATTTAGAAAAAGTCCTCGACAGCCTTAGCCCTCGCGAAAGAGATGTTCTGAGATTACGTTACGGTTTGGATGATGGCCGCATGAAAACCTTAGAGGAAATCGGCCAAATTTTCAACGTGACTCGCGAACGCATTCGTCAAATTGAAGCTAAAGCACTCCGCAAGTTACGCCACCCAAATCGCAACAGTGTTCTTAAAGAATATATCCGTTAGTGATTAATCATCAGTTCTTAGTCATTAGCTTTTAGCGCATGACTAATGACCAAGGACAAGGAACAAAAAAAACCTGGGAATGTATACATTCCCAGGTTTTTTATTTATACCTAATTTTGTATTTTAAGATTGATAGCAAATTAAAGATTGGTATTAGAGAATACCCCAGAAGTGCAGAAAGCCTTTCCCAGATAACAGCTCAATTAAAGCTGCTGCTAAGAAGCCGATCATTGCTAAACGACCGTTCCAAATTTCTGCTTGGGGGGTAAAGCCCCAACGCCAAGAGTTGCGATCTTCTACTACAGGTGCAGATAGGGTTTTGGTTGCGTTTGTCATGGTAGGTACTCCAACGAGACTATAATAAGATTTATGTGGTTATGTAAACTAATATAACAATGATTTTCATAATTGCAAGGATGTATTTGTAGTTTTATTGCTAAAACTTGACGCAAAAAACACTAACTGATACATCAAGGCGAAAATATCTATCTTTAGAGGTAGGAGCAGATTTGAACTGCTAGCAAGGGGAGAGAGTAATTATACTCAGATAAATTGAAAAAATCGCCTCTTCTTAAGTCAGAGGCTGAATTTGCATGACTTTACTGCAAGTAAAGCGATAATTTATTGAAATAGTTTTGCAACTATTCTACCTGGATTTCAGAAATTGCTCAATTTCAAAAAAATTATGACAATTTAGGTACTACCTATAAAGACTTGATATTTCACGTCTCTATCAAGTACCTGGCGCATTTTTTTGCCAATTTACTATTAGTCTGATTCTCAGAAATATTAATATTTGTTCACATTTATAGGGTGAGAAATGTGGAAAAATCAGGACTTTAGTCCTGACTACCTGCGATCGCACAATATATTTTGCTTTATTGATTAACGCACTTCCACAACGCTAATGATTTTCTCATCGCGGTTGAGTTGCAGGACGCTTTGGCCTTTGCTATCTCGATCTGCAAAAGGTACGGTTTCTAGAGGTAGCCGCACTATCCGTTCTTTATTGGTGAGTAACGCTACCTCACCAGAGGCGATCGCCACCAGCATTGCGGCTAAGTTGTCGGTTTTATTAGTGAATTTCAGCGCTTGCGTGCCTAAATCGCCGCGATTAGCAGCTTTTAACTGATTAGCTGTGAGGCGTTTAGCGTATCCTTCTTGAGTAACTAGCAATAACTCTTCTTGTCCACTCACAACACCACAGCCCACCATCTGCTGTTGTCTTAACATGCGTAATGCTTGTAATCCCATAGCCGCACGTCCCATAATGGGCAGTTGTTCGTCATTTACAGCGAATCGCAACAGCCGTCCGCTGGAACTAGCAACAATCAGATGTTTACCTGTAGTAATTAATTGGCTATATATCAGTTCATCATCGTCTTTCAGTTTTAAAATTGTGACTCGACGCGTCAGGTTGCTCAATTCTTCTAACGCCAGGCGCTTAATTCGCCCTTGCCTTGTGAGAAGAATCATCTGAGTGTTTTCCACATTCTCTGGTAACAACAAGCGATTAATCACCCCTTCTTGAGTACCTTGGGCTGTATTGGAGAGCAAGGTAATCAGTGGTGTACCCTTGGGAGAACGCCCCGTCACTGCAGGGATATCGCCTACTCTGACTGGGTAAACTTTCGCACCGCTAGTAAGTACCAACAACTCTTTATCTGTATCAGTTATTTGAGTTTGGATAATAAAGTCGTTCTCATTGAGACCATTTTCTGTTTTTGGTTTTTTACCGTTAACTGCAATGCGGCGGACATATCCCCGGTGAGTAAATTCTAAAATAGCTTCTTCTGCGGGTACTTCTGATTTGAGAATTTCCGAGCTAACTTTAAGATTTTCCGCGTCGCGATCGCCTGATTTTTTGCTCTGAGTTTCTCCTTGTTTTTTGATTTCCTCAGCACTCAGGTTGACTAGTTTTGTCCGTCGAGGATCGCTGTATTTACGCTTGAGCGATCGCAAATCTTTTTTCAAAGCCTTGAGTAATTCTTTGCGATCGCTGAGTAAGATGCGTAATAAATTTATTTGTTGTGTGAGTTGCTCAAATTCCTGTTGTAAATTCTGGTGTTCTAAACTTGTTAAGCGACGCAATGGCATAGCTAAAATTGCATCTGCTTGGACTTCACTTAAATTTAGTTGGCTACATAGAGTAATTTTTGCGGTGCTACCGTCGGGTGCTTGGCGCAAAATTTCAATTACCGTATCAACATTGGATAAAGCTAAGAGTAAACCTTCCACCAAATGCAGCCGATTTTCCGCTTTCCCTAACTCGTAGCTATAGCGGCGGGAGAGTGTCTGCTCGCGGAAACTTAAAAATTCCAGCAATAACTGACGCAAGCTTAACTGGCGGGGTTGTCCATCTACCAAAGCTAAGAGAATTGCCCCAAAATTGGTTTGTAAGGCAGTTTGATGATACAAATGCTGGAGGATTTCTTGGGGATTAATATCGCGTTTGAGTTCAATTACCACGCGCATCCCTTCGCGATCACTTTCGTCACGAATGTCAGAAATTCCCTGCAAGCGCCCTTGATTCACCAATTCTGCGACTTTTTCAATCCAGGCGGCTTTATTTACCTGATATGGCAGTTCTGTGATGATAATTGCTGTCCGTCGCTTGCTTCCCCTTGCGGGTGCGATTTCTTCTAATTGCGCTACACCCCGCAATACAATCCCACCCTTACCTGTGGTGTAGGCTTCGCGAATTCCAGCTGAGCCGATAATTTCTCCACCTGTGGGAAAATCTGGCCCGGGAATTAACTCAAATAATTTTTCATCCGCTAAATCTGGCTGATCGATTAAGGCGATTAATCCATCAACTACTTCCCCTAAATTGTGTGGGGGAATATTTGTCGCCATCCCTACTGCAATTCCAGAACAGCCATTCAGGAGTAGGAAGGGTAACTGAGCGGGTAATACTGTGGGTTCTTGTTGAGAATTATCGAAATTGCCGATAAATTCCACAGTTTCATCGCCAATTTCCGTTAGCATTCCCTCATGACCAATGGCTGCGAGGCGGGTTTCTGTATAACGCATCGCGGCTGGTGGGTCATTGTCAACGCTGCCAAAGTTACCATGTCCTGCCAGTAAGGGATAGCGGCTGGAAAAATCTTGTACTAACCTAACTAAGGCATCATAAACTGATTGGTCACCGTGGGGATGGTATTTACCAAGCACATCCCCCACCACACGGGCACATTTCCGATATGGTCTATCTGGTGTCAAACCCAGTTCGTGCATTGCATACAAAATCCGGCGATGTACTGGCTTTAAGCCATCACGCACATCTGGCAACGCTCTCCCAACAATTACGCTCATGGCATATTCGAGGTAAGACCGTTGCATCTCTGTGTGCAGGGCTGTTGTGATTACCTGTCCCGTGGAGAGAAGGTTTAACTGTTTTGCCATGAGCTTTTTCCCTGAAATTTAATTACACAAAAGTCGCTGGAAACTAACGCTGCAACAACCACAGCATAACGGATGAAAAGCAATTTCTAACTAAATATTGTTAGTCAAATGATAAGAAGCAGTAGTATTATCCTTGATGACAGGGATAGACACTGAAGATTAAAAAGGAGGCAGACAACTGTTTTCCAGATGTTCATCCCCCAAATTCCTATAAGTTAAGTTCTCATGAAAACTGTTCTGATTGTAGAAGACGATCTCATTAATGCTCGCGTTTTTTCCAAAATTTTGACCAAGCGCGGGGGCTTAGATGTTAAGCATACAGAAAATGTGGAAGAAGTTATAAAAATTGCCCAATCTGGAGATGCAGACCTGATTTTAATGGATGTTTCTTTGTCTCGGAGTGTTTACCAGGGCAAGTCCGTTGACGGTATCAAGATTACACAAATGTTGAAATCTGATCCGCAAACAGCAAATTTACCTGTGATTCTGGTGACTGCTCACGCTATGGAAGGCGATCGCGAGAACTTTTTGAAACAAAGTGGCGCTGATGGCTACATTTCTAAGCCTGTGGTTGACCATCAACTTTTTGTTGACCAGATCCTGGCACTTCTACCCAAAGACTAGCACGACTACAAAACAGTCAAAAGACTCTGATTACAGGCTGTTGAACTGTTGTGAATGGTTGATATCCGCAACTAGATGTACTAGTACTCTAGAATTGGTGACTTTTTCAGGAATGCACTACTTGCTGTTAATCAGTATATATGTACTATGGAATGGCATCTTTAGGCAAGTGGTAAGAGGTCATGGGTAAAAGCGGCTCCAATTACCAATTGCCAATTAGTCCTCTTTTATTGAGGTTCTTGGGTAGAGTTTAATGGGCTTTCCCGCTGCTGGAGAGCTGCTTGAATCCTCGGTAATTCGAGGAACTTTTTGGTATCGGATAGTAGACGTTCACCCCAAAGATTTTGCTTGAGGAAATCCAAATCACCATAGCGTTGGTCAATGCGGAGTGCAGCTTCTCCCATTGCTAAACCTTGTTGGCGATCGCCTTTAGTATATAGGGCTACTGCTAGCGCTAGTAAAGGTTCTGCGGCTTGTTTATCTAAAGATACAGCCTTTTGCCATTGTTTAATGGCATTTTGGGTATCACCTTGTTCGTATTGAATTAAGCCAGTATTGTTAATTGCTGGCCAGAATTTCTGATCAAAGGAAACCGCTTTATTATATTGGGCGATCGCATCAGGTAAGCGACCCATCATGTAATAAGCATTCCCCAAATCAAACAAAGCGTCTGCATCTTGAGGTTTTAACTTCAACCCAGCTTGGTAATTAGCAACAGCTAACTGATATTTTTTCTGCTGAAAATTAGCCGAACCCATTGCAAATAGAACGTCGGCATTTTTGGGATTGAGAGTTTGGGCCTTTTTCAAGGCTGCGAGTGCCGCATCAAACTCTTTATTTTGCAGATGCAAACCACCTAATAGAAACCAAACTTTATCATTTTTTGGAGCTAGTTGACTAGCCAAACGAGCTCGTGGCAAAGCTAACTCAAACTGTTGAAACTGACTCAGTTGTGCAGCTTCTTGTGCCAAGCTCAAACCTTGTTTTTCTAATTTGCCGGCATCTAATTGCAGTGTATGAGGTAGTAGAGCCTGTGCTTGCGCTGCTTTTGGCATACCCCACAAACTACAGACTACCAGAAGAGACATTAATCCAAAATTTTTACGCACACTCTTACCGCCTTTTACCCATAAATCCAAAGAATCTTTCAGCTAGCTTAAACGATCTGCGCTCTAGACGAAAAGCAAATTTTGTCGTTAAAGTCAACGAGGCTTTGACTGTTGGTAGATATTCATAGCCTCAGACGAGAAACTAGACAATCTTTTAAAGGTATATCTAGTAGTCTGCCAACCCAAAAATGTTAGGTGGAGGTTGGGTAAAGGTTAAAGGGAAAAGGGTAAGGGACAAAAACCTTTCACCTTTACCCTTTCCCCTTTACCCCGCCAAGTTGCCTTGGCGTACTACTAGGGAGAATTCCACCTGAATTTGAGCATATATTAACAAGGGAACAGAAAATAGGAAATCCTGTTCCCTACTTTCTGTTCCCTTGTTGAAGAGGGAAGATATTCTAATATACCTATTTTTCTAACAGAGATAAGATGCGATCGCTCAATGCCCAACGATTAGAGTTAGGTCTAATCCAGCACTTTTGGGCTTCATTGAAATTGCGTTGATGTATCAGCGCTGACAGCAAGTCTTGTTCCTGTTGTTCGTTGAGCTTGGATACCATCTTTTCTACTGCACGCAATGCACAAGTCTGCTCAAAGGCTGTTTCTGAGTTATTAATAATACTTAGCACTGCATAAAAATAATTTGCATCTCCACTCCATTCCACGATTGAAAGCCCCAGCAAGCGCTTACCTTGGTCGTTAGATTTGAGTAAATTATTGACTTCTGCTGCAGAAAAATTCACTTCCGGAGCCAGTGCCCGCATTCGTCCGGCAATAGACTCCATTTCAAATGTGCGTTTTGCTCCCGATGGTAGGGAACTTCTCAGTTCCTTATAGCGTTGACTTAAACGCTCAATTTGTTGCCTGGCTTCCGATACAGGAACCGTTGATGCGTAGGCTTTCTGCCATTCATGGCGGATTTGCCGCATTTCTAGCTGCTGTTGTGGTGGTGCAACATCTTCTGCTAGCTTGGTCTGCTCAATCAAATAGCCTAAGGTATCTCCCGTTAATGACTGTAACATTGGCATCATACTAGAGCCAGTAATTTCCCCTGCAGGTGTCTTCACCGCTCCGCCAGTTAATGCAAATATCTTGAGGATAGAAGGTAACCAAATTAAAGCTAAGAAAATAGCTGTTGTATTTGTGACTTCAAATTTAAAAGTTAATTTTTCTCCACCATTGACTTGAAAAGTGCTGAGGAGAATAAAAATACTACTAATAATTAACCAGTTTTTCGGAATGTGAATAATTCGCCGCAGCAGCCAATCCACCGCTTCCCGAGAAATCTGGTTGTTACCAGGCTCTTTATCTGATTTACTATTCATATTTTTATAGGGCAGTGTAATTAAACATAATTGTTATTTGTCATTTGTCATTTGTCATTTGTCTTTTGTCATTGGTAAGCATTCAGTTAATGATAGCGACATATAACTTTTCGTAAAGGGCAAGTTTCCCTCACCCTTTAATTACGAATTACGAATTACGAACTACGAATTACCAATAGGGAATTACTTCTAAATTATTCTCATCTGCCGCTTTTAATATTGGCCCGCGTAATAACTCGTGTTTTAGCGGCAATACATTGTCTGGGCTACAACTGAAGAAATGTTCTGCACGCTCATAAATAGCGATCGCATCTTCATTGTTATGAGCATTGCAATAAATTAACCCGTGAATTTGGGAGTAAATTTCTGGCTGCTCATAAAAATAACGTGACCAAGCTTGGCTAAGACCACGCTTTTCTGTCTTGGCGAGAGTAGCTTCATTTGCACCAGCTCGCATGGCACCATTGCCGCGCAAATCCAGTAATTTTAAATCTCGTGTCGCAGTCACAATCGCAATCAGCTGGTCAGTAATTTCAATACAACCAATATCACCAAAAACTTCCACTAGACAACTCGAAAGTTTTGGGGCAATGTAGTATATACCGCGTTCCTGGTCATTGGCTGGTTGGTAATCCAATGGCTCGTAGGAAAAACTGGGATAGTTAGCGCGATGATGATCGAAGCGAAAAAGTGGCCCCCACTCCCGAAAAGTCAGCGCAGTCGTGCCAAATTCTGTGCGAAAAATCCGAAAAAATTCCGTGCCCTTTTTTAAAATATGAAATTTTGGTTTTGGCCTGCCAAAGCGAGGTGGCGGGACAATGAGTTTGACCACCTTGATTACTCCTCATCTGGTTAACTGACAAAATGGGAATACTTGACCGCAGAAGTATAAAGGATGAAAGATGAAACAACAATAAAAGTTTGCTCTGATTCGCTGGGATTTATCCATTAAGAAAATCAAAGCAAACCTACCGCCGTTCTGAGTTGCCTCATATTTATTTCTAGGTTTTACTTCATCTTTTATGCTTTATACTTCTCCTGTCGGAGACACTGCACGTAGCTTGCTTCTCCGTAGGGGTACAGCCTTCAATTGAAGTTGCAGAATTTTACTGCCTCTGTAAACTAGTACATTAAAACTACATCTACACAAAAATTCAAAAGTCGGCTACGTATTTCCGGACATTTTTATCTATTCAAGTGTAGTCTCTGTAACTTTTGTCAGCCACTCAGATGATTTTTAGGCAAGATTTATACTTAAAGGCTGAGAAAGCAGACGCGGAGGTAGAGATAGCAAAGACGCGGGGAATTTTCATTCTCCACGTCAAAGCGTCTCAACTGCTCCGCGTTGATTCTGATGCTCATTTTTTGATTGCAAGATGACTATAAAACTCCGACAGTCCTAGCAGCCGCAATTACATCGTCTATCTGCCCAAACTTCAAAGCTTCGATGGGGGTTAGCCCATTTAAAGCACTGTTGGGTTTAGTTAGCCAACTAATTTTGGATAAAGCAGGAACATTGAGAGCCTTTAAAACATCAG
The DNA here is from genome assembly GCA_002368155.1 of Nostoc carneum NIES-2107. Classification (GTDB taxonomy): domain Bacteria; phylum Cyanobacteriota; class Cyanobacteriia; order Cyanobacteriales; family Nostocaceae; genus Aulosira; species Aulosira carnea. The sequence goes on along the minus strand of AP018181.1, from coordinate 71,020 downwards.
GTAGCCCAGCGATTACTCCATCTGGCCCCTCCGGATCGAATTGCCAGGTGGGAAATTTCCAAACTCCGTTATCTTGAACGGCAATTAGGCTATTCTTTTTTAAGCGATCGTGTGGTGTCTGACGGGTCGTGTTTAACAAATCGGCTACTTGTGGAGCCGTTAATGAAGATTTAAGTAGTTCTTGTCTCCATTTAAAATTTCTCGTTAAAGCAGCCAGTTCTAATTTACTATGCTCCTCATCGCTGATTTGATCGGCACCAAGCTTGGCAGCAAAGTTGATTTCAGCTTGAGAATACTTTGGCTTGATATTAGTAGGCGTTAAACGTTCAGCTAAACATTTTATTTCCTCAGGTTGTAAGGAATTGAGATAATCCTGAAATTCTCTAGCAATTCGCTCTAGTGCTTGTTTCACATATTTTCCGGTAGGAGCGTCAATCGTGACGTTAATGCCGCTCATAATCCCTCCTTCGCCGACCACATAACATAATATTCACTTCTTCATGTAAGAGATGTCAAATACCTAGATCTCTAGATTCGCACTCTCATGTATGATTTACAATCATTCTTGAGCATGATTTGTGTATGACTTTAGATTGACTTATGTATGATTTTACTTAAAAGTAGTAATATAATTAACAAAATCATTAGAGCTAGAGGTAATGACTAGGCGATCGCTCCAAGCATCGGCTAAGGGAATTAGTAAGGCCGAAGCTGCGCTAATCCGTAATTCCTTGACACAGCAGGGGTTAGCGGGAGAACTAGGGATTAGCCGCCAGCCAGTTACCAAGTTTTTTCAAGGTAAACCAGTTGATCGCTATATCTTCGTGACAATTTGCGAAAAGCTGAATCTCAATTGGGAAGACATTATCATCTCCTCATCCTTTCCAGAGGTAGAACAGCCAGCCAGCGTTAGTCAGATGCAAAGTTTGGTGCAGATTCTCCGCGAAAAAGTCCACGACAGTATTCAAAGGCGTTGTGGGGTGATGCGGGTGCTAGATATGGAACAGCCAAGAAGGTTGGATACTATCTACACTGAAGTCAAGATTTGGCAACGAATGAGTGGACGAAGGCGGCTAGATATTGCGGAGATATCGCGAAATTTTGAGCCAGGGAAGTTTAACTGCTTTAACTTAGGTAGTTTACAACAACCGCGCCGACCAGCCTTAGAAGCCTTAGACAGCCACGATAAATTGATGATTTTGGGGAAACCGGGAAGCGGGAAAACGATATTTTTAAAGTGGTTAGCCATTCAGTGTAACTTAGGCGAGTATAGAGGCGATCGCGTCCCGATTTTTATTCATCTCAAAGACTTTGCAGAGGCTAGGGAGGAACCCAATTTATTTGAGTACATTACAGAACAGTTTGAAGAATGTGGGGTTGCTGTACCCAATGCAGTCCTAAACCTGTTAACAGAGGGTTTAGCATTCGTTTTTTTGGATGGGTTAGATGAAATTCAGGATGCAGATTTTGAACGAGTTGTACGGGATATTTCCAGGTTTACAACCAGATTTTATACCAATCGCTTTGTAATTACTTGTAGAGTTGCGGCACGCAAATATATTTTTGAACAGTTTACAGAAGTAGAAATTGCCGATTTTGATGAGCAGCAGATGACTGAGTTTGTCACCAAGTGGTTTCAGGAAAAAGAACCCATAAAAGCACAATATGTTTTACACAAGCTACAAGAAAATCAATCTCTGCAAGAGTTAGCGAATAATCCTTTATTACTTACATTTTTATGTTTATTTTTTGCCGAGATATCTTATTTTACCTTTGATCAATCAGAAATTTATCAAGAAGCATTGAATATATTAATTAAGCAATGGGATAAGCAGCATTATATTCAACGAAATGGAAGTAATAAGCAAATTTCTCCACAGCTAATCGAAGAATTATTAAGTGAAATTGCCCAAAATAATTGGGACAGAAGAGAATATTTTTTTAAACAAGAAGCGATTGAGAAGCAGATTTGTGAATATATTCAAAACTTATCTGATGCTAAGAGAAACATCGATGTAGCGGAAATCGATAGCGCAGCGCTCCTCAAGTATATTCAAGTTCAAAATGGGTTATTAGTAGAGAGAGCAAAGGGCATTTACTCTTTTTCTCATATTACATTTCAGCAATTTTTAGCTGGTAAAAACAGAAGATACTTTTGATGTAGTTTTAACTTTTGACTTGTTGGTGAGCGATCGCAATATCATCAAATATTATCTGGATCGATTCCCAATTCTCTGAGCTTGGCTGCTAATCGTTCTTTTTGTTGACGTTCAGCTTGAGCCTGTTGTTGAGCTAGTTCTCGCTGTTGGCGTTCAGCTTGAGCAACTTCCTCTGCAGTTGGGTAGCGAGTACCAGTTTCGTCATACCAATACAAAGCTTCTCTTTGAATTGTGCCAGAAGTGTAACGCGATCGCCCAATTCCCAATCCAATTTCTGCCATCCAAAAAGGTTCACCTATTTGCAGTTGATATTCGCCATCAATCAATTTATACAATTCAAAAGGTTGATGTTGGTCACGTCGCCAGTACTGCGGATTGTAGATAACGTAGTAAAGGACACCTAATTTGGCATAGATATTGAGCTTATTATCATATTCATCACCGGGTGTTTTGGAAACTACTTCTAAAACCAACTTGGGTACAATGTTTGCTTCTTCCCACACTACATAGCTTGAGCGCGATGTATCTGCTTTGCGCCGTTGCACTCCTAAGCTCAAAAAACCATCGGGAACTACTGGTACTAGATGACTTACTCCAGTTGTGTGGTAAATACCCATATCTACCCCAAAAAACCAGTCATTCCTGTTTGCCCAAATTGACTCTAGGAGAAACAGCAGTAAATTAGGAATAAAATTCTGATCTTCGTTATCCACTGGCGTATCGTCCGAACAAGGCAGTTCAGCGCTGGTAGGCAGAGCATGATAAGGTTGAGACTTTACCATAGGTCATTAATTATGGTCGTTTGCCCAATAGTTCAATTTTAGGCGATCGCATTTCACTGTATTCAATTTTCTTATTCAATTGTTCTCAAAATACCAGCGATGCCGCTATGTAATCAACAATAAGTCAGATAGCGGTCATCATTTAGTGCTTAATATTTAATTTTTAGTTCCCCTCTGGGTTTTGACTCAATCACTACTCCCAACGTCCTTCTTCCCAGGCTTTGATAGCGTAAAAAACAGCGGAATAATCATCATTAGCAAATGACATTTTCATTGCTGAGTGTAAGATTTGCCGCACACCTTTAATACTGCTAACATCCAATTCAACTGTTTTAGCCTCATTGATAAATAAGTCGGTATCTTTCAACAAATGTTTAGTGGGGAAATTCGGATTCGCAAAATTTCCATCTAACATTCGTGCCAGCTTTTTATCAAAAGTAGGAGCGTAAAGTACACTTTCTCGTAGAATTTCCATGAATTTCTCTACGTCAATACCCTGACGCTGCACAAAAGCTAAACTCAACGCAAAGCTAGTTGTCAGTGAAGCAATTAGTTGATTAAGTGCCAATTTCACAGACGCAGCAGCGCCTACAGGGCCTACTAACCGAGGTTCCGGGCCAAAATTTTGTAGTAAATTTAAGTAGCGCTGAAATTGATCTTCACGAGCGCCTACCATGACAATGAGTTTGCCTGTTTGTGCTTCTGGGATACTACCTAAAACAGGCGCTTCTATATATTCGCCACCCGCAGCCACTACCGCATCTCGAATTTCTTGGCTTTCTGTAGGGGTAATTGTCCCCATTTGGATGACAGTTCGTCCTGAGAGAGTCCGCCAGGAAGTGTCAGAAAGCAAGACACTATAAATAGCAGCAGCATTAGTGAGCATGAGAATTATGCAATCAGCAGCGCGAATTGCATAGCGGGGATGTGTCGCAATTTCTGCACCAGCTGCTTGTAGTGGTGCTAATTTTTCTGGGGTGCGGTTATAGGCAACTAACTCTATATTTGCAGCTAATAGCCTTTGGGCCATCGGTAGTCCCATTAGTCCAGTTCCCAGAAATGCCACCTTCATTGTTTACGTTCCTTTGGTACAGCGATCGCTTTTCCATTATCAGTTAATAGTTAACAGCTAACAGTTACCAGTTAACAGTGTTGACTGATAACTGGTAACTGAATGCTGATTCCCGGATGGTGATTAGCCACCTGCGGCAAAAGTTGCCATAATCACAACCGACAGTAAAATACCGGGAGTCAGTAGTGTTATTAGCATTAACAAGTCATGAGTACTCATAATTTTTAATTCCTGATGCTTTAGTTCTCACTGTAACAGTGTTACTTAGTCTCTGAAGACTAGTACGGCATTACATAGAGTTTTAAGTTTTCGGAGAGACGCGATTAATCGCGTCTGTACAAGAGTCAAAATTTATTTCTTTACTTCTCTTCTCCCATTACCCATTACCCATTACCCATTACCCATTACACTTTCACTCTGGCACAGTTAATCCTTTGAGTGAGATAGCTTTGTCTTTTAATCCTTTGCTTTGAACTAAGACTCCAAAGCCACCTAGTCCTAAAGGGTTAAGAAGTTCGTGTAGAGATTCTCGCCGCCGCAACAATTGTGAAATTGATTGTTCTTGATGAGAAAGGGTAGCAATGCGAGTTCCTAAGCCTAAAGCCATCAAAAATAATCCTTGCTGGGTAAAACCAACTTTTTCTAAACCACAGCGATCGCCCCATCGCTCCAAAGCAGTAAAATCAACGTGAGCTGTAATGTCTTGCTGCCCAATGTTGACATAAGGGTTGTCATGGTGCCGATGGTGATAATAGCACTGTAACGTTCCTTGCGATCGCCTGGGGTTATAGTAGCGACTAGCGGGGTAGCCATAATCAATTGTTAACACATAGCCACACTGCAAGCGGTCTGCCACTATACTCAACCAATCTAGAGCAGCTAGATTAATCTCACTACGGTAGCCATCTGTATAAGCACCTTGGGTAATTTCGATTCCCACTAAATCGAGATATTCTGCTAACCGAGGCGTAGAAGGTTCCCCTGAAATCTCTACAAATGATGATGGGAAAGATAGGTTAGCAGCCGCAGATGAGAAAGTTGGTAGAGGTGACAAATCAATATCTCCCTCTCCCCTGGTTGTCACATAAATTTCTCGCAGTTCCCCTGCTTCTAGGATAAACTGATGCACTGGCAATGCATCCACCAATTCATTAGAAAAAAAACAACCTGTAATAGAATTTGGTGCTATTTCCTCTAAATCGCACCATTGTACAGAGAAATCTTGTAAAGTTTGCTGCTGTTCTTGCTTCAGTGATGGCGATTTCTCCACAATGATATATTCCAGGGTGGCAAAAAAGTTGGGATAGTTCTGCTGACAGTAATTCAGGATATGTGACGCTAATAGTCCTTGTCCTGCTCCCATTTCTACCAGAGAAAAGGTATCAGGTTGCCCTAAAATTTCCCACATCTGCAGAAATTGTTCTGCTAGTAATTCCCCAAAGTCATTGCCAAGATAGACAGAAGTAAAAAAATCACCACCCTCAAACCCAATTTTGACTGCATTGCTGGAATAATAACCATGTTCAGGATGATATAACACCATATCCATGTATTCAGCAAAAGTAATTCTTCTTTGGGGACTAGTTTGAATACGATTGGCAATAGCTTTACAAAGTGCCTGATTAGAATCCATAAAATTTTGTGTGGAGTGAGAATATCATTAGTAGTTTGATTATCAATTTTTAATTTAAAACCAATCTGGCTTTCTAGTCTGCAAAGTTTCAAACTTAATTTAAATATACTGATTTAAATTACACTGTATTTCATACTAATAAAGTACATAAGTAGGTAATTTATAATTTAAAAATATCGAAGTTGTATTGGACTAACACGACTAAAATGAGGCATTATATTTGATGAAATTAACCGCCGATAAACGCGGATGAAATGAATTTTTGCTGTTACACAAATTAGCTGTGTCAGTCCAGTAGAATGCGTTGGCGATAGCGTAACGCCTCAGCGCCAACGCTTTTCTGGCGTTACTATCAAACTTTTTGATATCGCATTCCTGGGAGTTGCGATACTAAACCCATCAATTCTAACTGTAATAAGGCGCTGGAAACTGAACCAGCGTCCATGCCAGTTTTTTGAATAATAAAATCAAATGGTAAAGCATCAGAGGCGATCGCATTGATTACCTGTTGCAATTCTGGTGCTAAATCTGGCAAACTCAACTGCTGGGGTGCTGAAGATTCTTGCACTACATCGATTTGTGGTATTGCTCCCAGGGTTTTTAACAGTTCGTCTAATTCTTTGAGAATTATTGAAGCACCTTGACTAATTAATTTTAAACAACCTTGGGATGGGTAATCATCAATTCTGCCAGGTAAGGCGTAAACATCTCTACCGAAATCATTGGCGTAGGTGGCTGTAATTAACGCACCTGATTTGATTGGTGCTTCGATAACTAATATGGCACGACTCAAACCTGCAATAATCCGATTGCGACGTGGGAAATGATTGCGATCAGGTGGGGTTTTGGCGGGATACTCACTCACAACTAATCCCGCAGTTAAAATCTGCTTGTAGAGTTCCCGGTTTTTGGGTGGATAGATAATATCAACACCTGTACCTAAAACTGCGATCGTCCTTCCACCAGCTTTAATTGTAGCGGCATGGCTTTCGGTATCGATGCCCTCAGCCATTCCCGAAACTACTGTAAAACCGTTTTTTGCTAAAGCTGTGCTAATTTGGCGAGTCCAACGGATGCCATAATCTGAAGGTTGACGAGTCCCAACAATCCCCACTGAAGGTTTATTTCCCAGATTTTCTTGCAGTTCTACTTCACCGCGATAGTACAAACAGGCGGGTGGACTGGGTGTTTCTAATAGCAAGCGGGGATAATCTTGATCTGCTGGTGTCCAAAAATGGGGGTTTTCTTCTTGGTGCTTGATCAATAATTGTTCTGGATACAAACGCGATCGCTGTTTGACTACTTTTTCCAACGTCTGAAAACCAAAACCCTCTACCTGCGCTAATTCTGCCTTCGTTGCTTTCCAAGCTACAGACAGCGTACCAAAATGCTGCTGCAAACGCCCCAGGAATACAGGGCCAATCCCAGAAATTTGCGACCAAGCCAACCAATACGCGCGTTCTTCTCCCACTTTCTCATCCTCACAGCCATTGGTTTGAGTATTCCCAATTTTGGCTTAGGTGTTAATGGGGACTGGGGATTGGGGACTGGGGAATGGGGACTGGGGAAAAGGGGAATAACAAACACCAAATGACAAATGACAAATGACAAATGACCAATGACCAATCTAAGCCTTCCAATTAAAAAATTGTGCATAAATATAGGCGATCGCTTCATCTAAGACTGTTCGCACACCTTGGCTGTAACGCCACCATTGCTGGGGATTGTAGTCTCTGTTGCTTGATGCGATCGCGCCTATTTGAATATGAGAGGCTAATACTTTTTTAAATAGCAGCCAGCTTCTACGAGTATGAGCATCCCAAGAGAATAGATTGATGGATTCTCCGCTAAACTCTGAATTGGCTAACCAGCGACTAAATTCGTTAGCAGATGCATAGCTACGATCCTTAATTACATAAGGTGCTGGAACAGCTATTACTTTCTCTGGTGCTACACCTAGTTTCTTTAATGTGATTGCGGCTACGTCTGCAAAGCTTTTATATTCGCTTAAATAACTTCCCTGCTCTAATGTTCCACCTGTGGTGATGATTTGGCGATAATTCCCGCGTTTAAATTCACTAATCGCCTCTTGCAGTGCGTAATCTGGTACCCATCCTTCCACCACCAATATTTTTGCTGATTTGATGGGAGCATTGACGGCTAGAAATGGATGTATATGAGTAATTGCGAAAAACAGTAAAGCCGCAACTAGCGCGATCGCAATTATCCATCCCTGAACCGTCAAAACCCACAATTCTTGGCGTTTAATTAATCTAATTTTGGGGAGTTTTAATCTCTGACGATTTTTTCTCTTCTGCATTAACCCTTATTTGAACGCTGCTGTTTCAAATAAGTAAACACAGACTTATCGCCAATATCCGCAGGAATTGCTTGCACTGTCTTCCGGAATGCAAAGACTAAAAATAAAATTGCCCAAATTCCTAGTAAAACTTGTTCTGCTGGAATTGGTAAAATTCCTACTAGATGCCCTAATAACAACAGCGGTACCGTAAAAGTTAATACCTTAGTTTCCAAGCGATTGAAGCAAAAAGCTTCTTTGAAATAAATACCTGTCAGCGCTACAAAGGTAAATCCAATACCGAATAAGGTAAGAGGATGATTGTAAACAGTAACAGCTAAAGGTTCACTGGTATAAAGTGCCAATCCCACTGCTGCAATGCTACCAATTGCCCAAAAAACTTGTAACATTCGGTGCAATGCCAGCATATAGATATGGATGGTGATTAAACTTACACCAAGAGCTAGCGTAAAACAAGCATATAGCGGAGTTATAGCTGCTAAAGTTGCTGGTTGATTGTTAAACACCACTAAGGCGCTAGCGATCGCCAAGCTAAGTGCAGCCACCATCAATCCAGCGCGATAGATAATTACCCCAGTGCGATCGCTTTGAGTAATGGTAAATTCCCCAAACTGACCTTGATAAACTTCTGGTGCTGATAATGTTTGTGTAGTCATAGATTAGTTATGAGTCTGGATTTGGTATCTCTACAATAAATCTTTCACAATCCACAATCTAAGAGACCATTTCTAAAGTAGATCTTAAGTAGGGTGTGTTACGGCTATGAAGGCATTTGGGACACAGAGAAAATGGAATTTAGCCGTAACGCACCGCCGCATGGATGATGCGTTAGGCTCTAGGATAGTTATTTGGTGAAATCATATTGGCAACCAGCCAGCGCCTTACGCATCCTACAATAATTTTATTTTTACTTTATAAATAACCTCTAAAATGCAAAATTGTAGAACTTGTAGCCTCATTACTTGTCAGTTCAGCGGGAAAGGATCAAGAAAAAACCTTTCACCCTTACCCTTTCCCCTTTTACCCTAACCAAATTCAAAGGTAAAAATCTCTAACTGAGCAGTATTACCTCTAAACTATCTTGCCAGTTGATCTGCAATTGCGACTGTGCATTACCACTATTGATGGCAATTTCTACCCAGCCATGACTCCCTACTAATGCAATGGCTTCTCTAACTTTGACATCGCTGTAAGTTTCACACCCCGGTATTGTCAAGCCTCGCACTTGTACGCGCCAGGTTCTACCTTGCACATAACTCCCCGGAATGTTGCTCACTAGGTTACCAAAATGGTCAATATATTGAATACAACCTGTGATAACATTTCCTATCTGTTGGCATTGTGTGAGCTCTAGCTGTACCAAACTAGCGGGATCAATTTCTTGTCCCAGTTCTTGGATTGGCACACCGCTTGCTAAATTAGCTCCGACTGGTGCAAAAATATCTCTACCGTGAAATGTGCGGCTAATTTCACAGACCCGCCAATAGTTACGATTGGTTAATTCAACTGCTGCGATCGCCTGTTGTTGACTGAGTATGCCATTGAAAATGCCATTATCCGGCCCTACTAAAAATCCTTGGGCAAACTCTACTGCGATCGCCCTGCGTTTGCTACCCACTCCCGGATCTACTACAGCTATATGCACCGTCCCCTCTGGGAAGTAAGGATAAGCATCCATTAAGCAAAACCTAGCAGCAGCAAGATTTTGTGGTGGTATTTGGTGATTTAAGTCGATAACCCTTAGCTGAGGGTTGATTTGAGCAATTACGCCCTTCATCACAGCTACATAAACATCGCGATCGCCAAAATCGCTTAACAGCGTCACTACACTCGCTTTTCCATTAAGGATTTGTGATTGATCCATTGGTAGATACGATGTTCATCTATAAATATATAATAAAGCGGAAAATTCTGTAACAAAGGCTACGAAATTTGTGCTATATTATGAATACAACACAAAAAGTGACAGATAACCAGGTAATCATTATGAATACAAATAGATTACAAGCCGCAAACCAAGCCCGAGAAGCTCACAGAGAAAATATTCAAAGAAATATCGAACGTCGCCTGCAAGTAGCGAGAGCCAACGGCGACGAGAGGCTAGTGCGTCAATTAGAAGACGAAATGAAATCTTGTCGTTAAATTAATAACTCCTTGTTCATAGTTTTGTGAAATTTAACCCTGCGTAAGCAGGGTTTTGTCTTTTGAGGCAAATGTTTTGCCAGAATGATTTGGTCAACAGAGAAAAGAGATGCAGTTTTATTGAAAGCGGCGGGAAACTCCATCCCCTTGTGGGTGGAGAGGGACAGCCGCCCCGCCGCTTGGGGCATTGGGGATTGGGCATTGGGCATTGGTATGTTCTTTCCCATGCCCCATGCCCGATTCCCCATGCCCAAAAACTCCATCCCCTTGTGGGTGGAGTTTTTCATACCCATTTGCCAAAACAGAGCAACAGATACAAAACCCAAAACCTAGATTCTGTCAAATTTTCTTAATTTTGAATTTTGAATTTTGAATTCCCCGCAGGGGTTGATGTTTCATCCAAAAACCAAAACCGAGAGCAAGTAATGAGCCACCAATAGTCAAAGGTTCGGGAACCTCTTGGAAAGCATGATTATCACTTTCAAAGGCTACTTGAGAACTGCCCAAAATTATCTTGTCAAATTCTTGTCCTTTACCAGCAAAGAAGTTCACGTAAACGTTGTCTTCAGGACTCGACTGATCGCCGCTAGCAGTAGTACCAGGAACATTACTACCATCGAAGCTTTTGAGTAAAGTCTGACCTTTGTAGAAGGCTACACTATTGAATGCATCAACCGAACCCCAGTACAAACCAAAGTAATTAGCTGCTTTAGCCAAAGCAATTGTAATTGGAGAATTACTCCCTAAAACATTAGCTCCCACTGGAGCAATTGTTAGATATTTCGTTTGATCACCAGATGGTGTAGCATATTCCCCACCAACAGTACCTTGGACTATAGCTGGTATACCAATACTCGCGGAATATTGAGCGTATCCAGTAGTTGGTGCTATGCCATTGTCAAAATTGATTGTTTTTGTATTGGGGACGCTGGAGATTTGACCGGCCCCTGGTACTGAGGTACCCCCAGTAGTTATGGTAAAAGCACTAGCTGATGTTACAGAAGACGCTAGTATACTGGCGAAGACCATAATATGACTAGCAGTTGCAATGCCAAGCTTTTGAGCTAATTGCATTATATTCCCCAAAAAAATGAAGATATTTGCTGATAGCTAGGGTACAAATTTTTTTATCAAATAGCCACTTCAGCGAAAATAAGCAACAAGAAGCTTGACTCAAAAACCAGCAATTATCGGGTTTAAGCAAGTGTGACAATGTGATGTGACAAATTATTGAGTTTTATTAACTGGGGTAATCAGTTGCGGTTTTGACATAGCTAACTGCCAAGGGTGTCAGTATGCTTTCCAGTTGCGTGACAAAAGCGCGATCGCTTTCTGACCAAATCCGCTTTTGACCAAACACACAAGGCTGCAAAATTCCCCATAATTGATAATTTTGGCACAAATGAGCATGAATCAGCGCTCTATGTCCAAAATTTTCCCGTTCAAATTCTTTATTTACTACTTCTGGGCTTTCAGTCTCTATATCTTCAACATACACAGAAGGATCATTCCGTAATGCAGCTGCAAATAAAGGATCTTCTTGGGGTAACGACTCTGGATCTAATCTCCAGTCAGAGTCAGTAATATCCGGTACTTCGGAATTTCGCCGCCAGCAATAGGCGACTTTAGCAAACTTAGTTTGAGGATTTCTCAGATACAGAAAACAGCGATCGCACTGCAATACTTCTCCGATAATTGGCAGTATTGCTGTAAAAATCTCATCCGGCTTGCTGTATTTGTCTAAAACACTTTGTACTTGAGTTTAGACTAGGCAGCAACAAATGACCCAGCAGTGCTGAGTTCATAAAACACAACCTTCAAGAATGAAGATATTTGAGATTAAGCAGATTTTTGTTCCTCTTTCCGTGGTTTAGAAGCAGTCTTTTTAACAATTGGATATCGTATTTTCCGGTTACGGGCTTTACCTGGTGTCCACCCAAGGGACTTTCCACGAGGTTTGGGTGGAGAGGTAGGAGTACCAATCGCAGCGAAAACTCCACCCATAGCTTGAGCAACTCGTCCTGGGGTCAATTTATCCATTGACTTTTGCCAGGGAAGAGGATTATCAGCAACTATATCACGAGCTAACCATAACTCCCAGGTCATTAACGGCATTAAGTCACTCCAATGTTCACATTGTTCTGGAGTACTGAATTTTGGTACTGTCCAATGTAAGCGTTGCTTGAGAAAGCGATACCAATGGTCAATCGTGAATCGGCGCAAGTACAATCGCCAAACTTCATCCAATGGTGGCATTTGTTCCCCAACCCAAGCTAACCACAAGGGTCTTAATACTCTCAAATTGCCATCAAGATCAAGACGTTCCACCCTCAGTAGCGTCATGGGGCGTGTAGCAGCTTTGCGAAAATGCAAATCTTCCCACAGACTGACTTTAACTCGTCCCAATTTTGGGTCATTTACTTCCAGCACAGATGCCACTTCGCCCCAGGTTGAGGGTTCATTGAGTTTAAATTGAGCACCATGCTTGCGAGGACGACCCTTGCCAGAGTAAGCAGGTGGTGCGCCCCATAGACACAGATTTGAACGTAGTCTAACTAAGATATCGGCTTTTATACTAGCTGTCTTTAACACAAAAGGCGCACAACCATATTCACTGTCCCAAAGCGAAATTGGTCGAACAGACATTGATTCACATACCTTTTTGAGTTGTTCAACTGCTTTCTCAATCGGATTGTCCCAACTGGTAATCCGTTCATGCCTCAGCGGTAGTGCCCAACTTCCTGAATCCTCTGGTATCCAAGCTATAGTACTATATCCCTGCCCAATCGTAATCGGTTTATTTCCCGCGATCTCTGTGCTACTGTGTTCTATTGTCCGTTCTTTGAGTGTCACCGCATCTGGGCGTGACCAAGCTGTATGATCTCCTGCCAACAATATGCGTTTTTCTGTTGGTATTTGCTTGATATATAACTCCATTAATTTCTCGCGGTCTGGTTTGGTATCTTGTATCGCTTCATAGATACTCGGCCATTTGCGTCTAAACACTGGCGATAAAGATAAATCTGCCAGACTGTAGACATTACGGGTCAACAGTATCGCATCTGTTAGTTCAAATGTTGCATCATGTGCTTTGCCTAGATGCGTATAGGCTGCTTGACGAAATTCTTCGAGTCTGGCACGTTTCATATTGGCAGATAAGAGTAGGTGATTCTCTCTTAGCTTCTGCCGAAAGGGGGACTGTCTTCAATCAGACATCCCCTTTTTCTCTTTCATCTCTCCCATTTAGTCTAAACTCCAGTTTGTATGGATGCCGGCAAAACTAGCTTACTCATCAAAATGTGGGTGATGTTCTTGGATATTTTCTCAATGCCTGACAATCCAAAACATCACCCTATGGCAATACTTATCGGTTAAGGGGAAAAAGGGGAATGGGAAAAGGAAAAGAAAAAACCTTTAACCCTTAACCTTTCTCCTGCGGAGACGCTACGCGAACACCTGTTCCCCAAAACCAAAAACGAGCAGTATCGCATTCACCGATACAAATTCCGACTTAATACCGACTTGCAGAAATTTTCAAACCTAGTCTCTAAACCACTGTCAGCGCTTCCAAGCTGCTTTCTAGCCCAGAAACTATCAGAGATGTCATTTGTAATATTGCAGCGCGATCGCCCATCTGACAACGATCAAACAAAACATCGCCATCTAATTCTGGGTAGTTCGCTAAGGTCTGAAGTATATTCTCTCTAGCGTGAAGGTTATTGTTCGCACATGCAGTATACAGTACTAGTCCTGCCATCGTGTACAAATCTAACATTGGCTCATCGCTACCTTCCATTTGGACAATGTTAGGAAACTCAGACAAAGGATGGACGAATTGCTCAAAGGTTAATTGGGTCATAGTTATTGTTGATTCGATACCGTGAATGAGTTCAAAACTCAGGTAATCAGGCATTACGGCAACTTGGTGCTGTTAAAACCAAAAGTGAGATTGACCTTTGTTACTCCCAAAAAAATCATTTGTGCAGTGAATTTTATTTTTCGTAACAGAGTGTAGATGTCCATCCAAATTAGCCAGGTACAACATAAGAATTCAGTAGGCAAATCTAGGCTCTATTGTTGTACAATGGGCACAAGCATATATACTTAATAACAACGGGTCGTCAAAAACCCTCAATTTGCACATTAAGGTGAGAAGCTAGCTACAAAAAATCGCAGCTAGCTCCGGGTGTGGTCTACCGTTTCTTAGTCTTCAGCCGCTTACTGCTCCATGTAAACCATACTAGGCTTGTCATTTTTTTTTGTCAAGTTGTCATTTAAATGTGACACAGGAAAATGTCTTGCATTTCCGACTTCATGAGAGAAAATAGGAACAAGTACTAAATTCACCATTTGAGATATATGACTGACAGAAGGCGTTCTGATGATTACAAGCAAATTAGCGGCTATATTCCCCGGGATTTAGCCTTAGAATTCAAAAGCATCTGTGCGCGCTTGGGCATTTCTCAAAGCGACGCAATAGAGGAGATGACTCAGGAGTGGATCACTAAAAAAATTGGTTCTCGCTCTGAAAAGCCACAAAAGCCCGAAACAATTGCTGATGTAGTACAAGCCAACATGACAAAACTCAAGCGCTGTGGAGTTAAAAATCTACAAGCGCTGGCAAAAGGTGAAGTACTCCCAACACCAGGAGACTTCGCAATCATCACATCGGCTTTAGGTATTCCAGAGGAGGAAAGAAAAAAGATTTGGCAAGAAACATTTAAAGTTTCTGTATATCAGGATAAAGTTTCCGTGTATCGGGACATTAAGGGTGTAAAAGTATATAGAGATTCTGGAGGTGTCGAAAAAGATGAGTGTGAGTATTCTTAGAATCCTCAACTTACCGGGGTGGAATTATAAAATGTCTCATGAAGGGGTTTCAATTTTTGCCCCTACAAAGCGCGATGCCACGCATTTAGCGCAAAGCTACGGAGACGCTCTCAGCGAAACTGCATACAAAATAAATGGGAAAGTGCGGATTCGCTGGCGAGGCTGTAAACAACCAATTGAATTTTTCGGATGGATGGCGACTAAAGAACCGCCAACATTGCCAGAAACTGCGGAACGGATATTGCAATATCAGGGTGCTGTGTTTTGCAGCCAGTTACAAGTTCCATCGGAGTTGTTGTACCGCATGGTTGCTGCGGCTGAAAACGAGCGCCCAGTGAGCATTGTTAGACAAGATACTCGCAAGCAAATTATTGTGAATCAGCCAATGGCTGAAATGTTACAAACGCCGCCAGAAATTGCTACTCAAAGGGTAATGACCCAATTTTGGCTACCCGAGGATTTAGCAGAACTAGAGCAGAGATTATATAACGATCGCCGATTCACCTGGACATATTCTGCTGGGTTAAACGAAAAAGCTTGGGCAATTCTCACTACCCAGTTCGAGGCTTTTGAGGTGGAAGGCATTTGGTACAGACAAGGAACTTGTTTGTCAACGCCTCAACTCGTGCCCATTCCACCTGGAGTGTTTGAACCGGCTTAAATCCATCATTTAGCTTTTTCTGAAATTTAACCAACAGTTATCAGGTGCTTGCATTTCGTTAAGGTGTGCTTTATTAAAGATTTCTACCACTAGGACAACAAGGTGCTTGCTATTAAAATTCAAGAAGAAAATGAAACAAACCGATGTAATCAGCCTTTGCGGGATTTATCATCGGTATTTTCAGCCCTTGTTGAATATTTTGATTTTGAATATTTTGATCTCGAAAACCGAAACATTAGATTAAAGCTGCAATCAAGTACAACAGATTGCAGTTTCATGAAAGTAGAAAAATTAATCCCAATTCAAATAATGATTGTGAGAGATGGATAGCTCAAAAGGGCAGCCAATCTTTCACAATCGAAAATCCAAAATTGCTATGAGAATTAGGTTCAAGCAATAGCTGCTTCCGGAATCGCACCCTGCATTTTACTCATCGCATCAAGTAAACTCTGCAATTGTTTATCTGCTTTAAGAACCGCTAAACCTCGCACTGTTACTTTACCTGGAGAATAGACAAAGCGTGTTTTCAAACTGTCTGGTAAATTCGCAGCGAGTAAGTTCCAAGCTGGTTCTTCCATTGGGGTTTCTAAAATGATGTGCTGTTTGTTTTCGGGTTTAATGCGACTAAATCCTAATTTCTTGGCTAGCTGTTTAAGTTCCATCACCCGCAATAATTGGCTAGCTGGCGCGGGAATTGTACCGTAGCGATCGCTCCATTCGGCTTGAATCTGGTTTAATTCTTCTCTGGATTTCGCTGCTGCTACTGCACGATAAGCACTCATCTTTTGATCTAAGTCGGGGATGTAATCAGCAGGAATGAATGCTGTAAGGTTGAGGTCAATTTGGGTATCGTCAACTTTGGGAATTTCCTGTCCGCGGATTTCGCGAATGGATTCTTCCAACATTTCCATATACAAATCAAAGCCGATCGCATCCATTTGACCGGATTGTTCTGCACCTAGCAAGTTACCGACACCGCGTATTTCCATGTCGCGCATTGCTAGTTGATACCCAGATCCCAATTGCGTAAATTCTTGAATGGCTCGTAATCTCTGGCGTGCAGCTTCCGATAAGGTTCGCTGCTGGGGGTAAAATAACCAGGCGTGAGCTTGAATCCCCGCACGCCCCACACGACCCCGTAATTGATACAATTGCGATAAACCGAAGCGGTGGGCATCTTCAATTAAGATGGTGTTAACTCTGGGAATATCTAAACCAGATTCAATAATTGTCGTACAAACTAAAATCTCTGCATCACCATTGTTAAAGGTAAGCATTGTTGATTCTAATTGTCCTTCATCCATTTGACCGTGAGCTACGGCAAACCTAGCTGAGGGAATGATTTCGCGCAATTTTGCGGTTGTCTCTTCAATTCCTTCTACCCGGGGAACTACGTAAAATACTTGCCCCCCTCTGTCTAGTTCTTGACGAATAGCTGTACGGATAGTTTCATAATTCATCTGAGCGAGATGAGTTTGAATTGGTCGCCGGGATGGGGGTGGTGTGGTAATTAAGCTCATTTCCCGAATCCCCGACAAAGACATATATAAGGTACGGGGAATAGGCGTAGCAGACAGAGTCAGCACATCCACCTGAGTTTTGAGGCTTTTAATTTTCTCCTTTTGGTTAACGCCAAAGCGTTGTTCTTCATCGACTACCAACAGTCCTAAATCGCGGAAGGATACACCTTTGCCTAAAAGTTGGTGCGTTCCCACTACTACATCTAGTTCCCCCGTCGATAAGCGCTTTTGAATTTCTCGCCGTTCTTCAGCAGTCCGGAAGCGGTTGAGTAAGCCAACATTCACCGGGTAAGGGGCAAAGCGTTCTTTCAGGGTGTGGTAATGTTGCTGGGTGAGGATGGTTGTCGGTGCAAGTAAAGCTACTTGTTTACCAGCAGTGACAGCTTTGAAAATGGCGCGAATAGCGACTTCCGTTTTCCCAAAACCCACATCGCCACAAACCAAGCGATCCATTGGGCGATCGCTTTCCATGTCGCGTTTGACATCCTGTACGGCTTTTAGCTGGTCTGTAGTCGGTTGGTAGGGGAAAGAATCTTCCATTTCTTCTTGCCAAGGCATATCTTGTGGGTAATTAAAGCCTTGTTGTTGCGATCGCGCTGCATATAATTTCAGTAAGTCCACAGCTAACTTCTTAATAGCTTTGCGGACTTTATTTTTGGTATTTTCCCAAGCTTTACCCGTCATTTTGTGCAGTTCGGGTGCTTTATCGGCGGTAGTGCGGAACCGCGATAAAGAACCAACTTGATCGGCTGCAACTCTCAGCAAACCGTCAGCATACTGCACCACAATATAATCGCGGGTTTCATCGTTAATTGTCAGACTTTCGAGTTTGACAAATTTACCAATCCCGTGACTGCGGTGAACTACATAATCTCCCGGACGTAGCTTGTTGGGGTCAACTTGCTTCGATGCAGCTTGGCGGCGCTTGCGAATATAGCTAGGAGTAGCTAAGGAATGCTGTCCGTAAAATTCCCTGTCTGTAACTATTACCAAGCGGAAAGTAGGGAGAATAAAACCTTCCAGTTCCGCCAACCCAGAATATTTAAGCGCTACAGGTATATGGTTAATTTGCAGCTTTTCAATTGCGAGGTAATCGCGGGGATTAGGGATAAACTGCGCCGGACAATCATGTTCTTGCAACAGCGAAACCGAACGAGAAGGTTGAGCCGAAATTAGCCAAGTCGAAAAATTGCGATCGCGTTCTTGGCGTAATGTGTCAGCAAGTTTGGCAAATTGATGTGGTGTAACGGGAACAGGTCTACTGGCGAGATTAATACCAGTATTTTCTTCCGCCAGTTCCGATAAATATACTCGTTTAAACTTCTCTGTTGTTGCTAAACAGTCATCAAAAGACCGATGGATTTTTGGCAATTGTAAAGAACCTAGCCCAATTTCTCCAGTTCCCAGAGACCATTGTTCCTCAGCATTTTCTACCCAGCGATCGCTATGAGCATGACATTGTTCTGGCTCATCAATGGCAACTAGAGTATTTTCGCTTAAATAGTCTAACAAAGATGCTGGTTGCTCAAAAGCTAACCCTAAAAAGCGACGGCTTCCTTCTAAGAGTGCTGAGTCTGAATCAAATTCAGCAGTTATGGCTGCGAAATCAGCACGATTCTTTAGTTCATCGGTGACAATGGGTGCAAAGCTGGTAGGGGTGAGGACAATGTGGTCAATTTTGTCAAGGGCAGAACGTTGAGTTGAGGGATCAAATTCCCGGATTTGTTCGATTTCATCACCAAACCATTCCAACCGCACTGGTAACTCTGACGCTACCGGAAAGATATCAACAATATCACCGCGCCGACTCCACTGCCCTTCTGTTTCTACCAAGGGTACTCGTTCATAGCCTAAAGTAGCGAGTTTGGTACTAAAGGTATTTAAACCAAATTCCATCCCCTTTTTTAAAGTCAAGCAATAAGGAATGAAAGCTTCTGGTGGTGGTAGATGGGGTTGTAATGCGCCAGTTGTAGCTACAATGGCAATTTTTGACTGTTGACCATTGACCGTTGACTGTTGACCATTGACTGTTGACTCTTGACTCTTCACCAAATCAGCCAACACCTGCATTTGTCCCCAAGTCATTTCCGTTTCGGGGTCAAAAGGCTCATAGGGTGAAGCTTCGGAGGTGGGATAAAAATAAACATTTTTCCATCCCATAGCTTCTAATTGTGCATAAGCGCGTCCAGCTTCCTCCAGAGTGGCACAGACCACAAATAAATTCTTTTCAGAATTTTGCGCCAATGCTGAAGCCACTAAACCCTTAGGAAGGCGGGGAATACCATTTAACCGCAAATCCTGTTGACGATTGAGTTTAGAAACTAGCTCGGTGGTTAGTGGCGATCGCACTAAAGCACGCACAATAGAAGAAAATGCCATAACTTTTACTATAAATTTGGAGTCGTCGAGTAGCAGCTTATGTCAACCATTTTAAATACTGTTAACAGCCGTCTGGGGGACTGGGGATTGGGGACTGGGAAAAGGCAGGGGGCAGGGGGCAGGGAGACAAGGGGCAAATTCCCATTACTCATTACTCATTACTCATTACTCATTACCCATTACCCATTACCCATTACCCATTACCCATTACCCATTACCCATTACCCATTACCCAATGCCCCATGCCCCATTCTCTTTATGTACAATTAAAGCGTTTATCGATGCACCTTTAATACTAGATACTAAGAGTTAAGCTAAGTTCGCTCTTGATAGCGGCAATTATAAGAATGTCCTCCATGACTTTTGAAATTTTAATCATTTTGGTATTAATTATTGCCAATGGGGTGTTTTCTATGTCCGAGATGGCCATCGTCTCGGCGCGTAAGGTAAGGTTACAGCAGTTGGCTAATCAAGGAGACGCAAAAGCACGAGCAGCGCTAAAACTGGCTGAGTCTCCGAATCAATTTTTTTCTACGATTCAAATTGGGATTACCCTGATTGGAATTCTGACTGGTGCGTTTGGTGGCGCGACTATTGCGGAAAAATTAGCGGTTTATGTGAAGTTAATCCCGTTTTTAGCAGCTTACAGTCAGCCAATTTCATTCGGGCTAGTAGTTTTAATTATCACTTATTTGTCGCTGATTGTGGGCGAATTAGTGCCAAAGCGCTTGGCATTAAACAATCCAGAAGCCATTGCTGCATTTGTAGCCATACCGATGCGGGCTTTAGCTGCGATCGCATCTCCAGCGGTTTACCTGTTAAGTGCTTCTACCGAAATGGTGTTGAGGGTGTTAGGAATTAGACCATCTACTGAGCCGCAAGTCACGGAAGAAGAAATTAAAATTCTAATTGAGCAAGGTACTGAGGCTGGTACTTTTGAAGAAGCTGAACAGGACATGGTAGAGCGAGTATTTAGGTTAGGCGATCGCCCTGTCAGCGCTTTTATGACTCCTCGCCCTGATATTGTCTGGCTGGATTTGGAAGACAGTGCAGAAGAAAACCGCGAGAAAATGGTGGATAGTGCCTATTCTCGGTATCCAGTTTGTCAAGAAGGATTAGATAACGTCCTGGGTGTCATCCCGGTGACAGACTTATTAGCTAGGAGTTTTAAGAGCGAACCTCTCGATTTAACTGTGGGATTACGACAGCCTGTATTTGTGCCAGAAAGTACCCGTGGTTTAAGAGTTTTGGAGTTATTTAAACAAACCGTTACTCACATGGCGCTGGTAGTGGATGAATATGGTGTAATTCAAGGACTAGTAACCCTCAATGACATCATGAGCGAAATTGTGGGTGATGTGCCAGCTGATCCCAGTCAGGATCAACCCCAAGCTGTGCAAAGAGAAGATGGTTCCTGGCTGTTAGATGGAATGTTACCTGTAGAAGAATTTTTAGAAATATTTGATATGGAGGAATGGCAACCAGATGAGCGAGGTAGCTATCAAACTTTGGGTGGCTTTGTGATTACTCATCTAGGCCGAATACCCGCCGCCGCAGATCATTTTGAATGGCAGGGGATGCGTTTTGAAGTCATGGATATGGATGGCAATAGAGTTGATAAAGTACTGGTGATTCCTAGAAATCATAAATCAACAGAGTCTACAGAATCTTAGACACAAGTCAAAAAAGTCAAGAAAAAATCAAGGGACAAATGGGTAAGGGCGCATATATTGCGCCCTTAAATTACTTCAATATTGTTTGTTGTCAAAATTTTTATGATTTCAGACAATAAATTAAATTACAAAAAATTTACCTGAATAAACCAGAATTATTTAAAAAAAATACTATATTTTTGCAGCCAAAACTAATACAAAACTCATCTAAACTTTTTCTATATTATATCTCACAAGTTTGGATACGATAATATAATTCATACCAACACCCCCAATTATTAAAATTTTTCAAATCTTTTCTGAGAAATAATTTGGTGAAATCAAAGGGCAGATGGCCTAGAGGAGCATCAAGACCATAAATTATTTGCTCGTCTTTCAGCCACTTACCATTTACTATCCAGGCTACATGCTCAGTAAAATCTTTGCATTTCAAATTGACATCTTCTGCTGTTTGACTTGCTCTTTGCCAGATACAAGTTTGAATACTAAATCCAAAACGTAAATTACTATAATTTAACCACAGCTTATCAATTATCCGCAGATCCTCACAAGGGAAATTGGTAATAGAGTTGCTAGACAATAATATTTGATTCATCATTGGTAGCTCAAAATTTAAGTTGGTGATTTGTTGACTTGCAATAGTAAAAATAATTTTTGTGGTTTCTCTATCGGCTTGTTGCCAGTTTTTTTCTGATAAAAGAAGCTGTAAATTAGAGTAATCTATACCAAATTTATTGTGAAAAATTTGAATATCATCTTGACCTATTCTAAAATATTCAGGTTTAATTATAGGTCGTTCAACTCCGATATTAATTTCACTGTATTTTGCAGATTTTTCATTAATTAAATGGTTTAATGTCTCCTGATAGGCTTGCTTTTGCTGTTGATAAAAATCGTGCAGAATATCAGTATATGGTTTGAGCAAATCTGATGAGCATTGTCCGATTGCTAACTCTGGCTGTAACTCAAATAGTTGTGGCTCATATATATGACTGAGATGTAAGTAATACCAATCTGTGATCAATGCTGCTAGCAGTTGGTGAAGCGTCACTATAATTTGCCGAATAGTGCGAATAGCACGTGTCTCATTATAATCAGCTGCTTGTAAGGCTTCCTGTGCTGCTTCCCAATTCCAGGTAGGTAGATGAATTTTAGCTATCTTGCTATGATTAGGATGCCAAAAATTCACATGAAAATAAACTTCATAATCAGTAATTTTGCTGTGCAGTACAACTGTAGGAATAGGAGCCAAAATTTGTTGTAGTTGGAGGATGTCTGTATCACTAATGGCACGCATAAAATAGTCGCCATAAAATTCTACAGGGCATAATTCACTGCTGAGAGGATAATCTTTATGGAGAAAAGTTTTTAATTTTTCTGGAAGTTCAATCGGTAAATCATGTTGCAAAGAAGATGGACAATGAGGGCTAATATGTGGTGGTGCTACTAATACTAATAACCGATGTTTTTTTTGCCTATTATTTAAAATATTGTCAGTTTCTTCTCGACTAAAAAGACTTGATAAATTTCTTTGCTCAAAGAGGTTGCGGATATCTGGTAATTTACGCTGCACTTGATTAGCTTGCCATTCACCTAATAGTTCAAGAAGTTGTTTACTAAACTCCACACGCAACTGTTTTGGTAACTCATTGAGGTGATTGTCACTAATTGCTTGAGATTGTATGATTGCTTCTATGTAGCGATTATCATCCTTAAATAAAGATGCTAAGAAAGCTGCAGTACTATAACTAGTAGCTATTTCATCTAGTGTACTGTCAATGCTATTAGCAGTACTTTTAAGCAAATTTGAGAGAATATTGTCAACTATAAGAGGTAAAGGTATCATTTTTGCATATTTCTCCACACAGGAGTAGATTTTATACTGTGTCAGAATTCACTCTGTTGTAGCCTGTGACTGGGAAATGTGTCACTAAGGGACTTCTAACTAAAAAAATATTCCATCCCTGCGGGACGCTACGCGAACGCTGTGTATGCAGAGGAGGCAGAGGAGGCAGAGGAGAAAGAATCTGCCACTATGAAAATGGGATAATCTGTTTTCTGGAAGTCCCTAAACTCTTAGCTGTAAGGTCATGAGCTAATTTTGTAAACAATACTTCTTATTAGTAAATCTTCATCCTTGAGAGTCGCGGCTAGTTTTGCAGCATCTATAATTAATCTTGCCCTATGAGCGTTCGTTACCATGTCGGAAGAAGATATCCGTGCCACGAGGCTGGAAAAAATAGACCAGCTAAAACAACTGGGAATGAATCCCTATGCCTATCGATGGGAGTCTACCCACCACGCAGCACAACTACAAGAAAAATTTGCTGATTTACCTAGTGGTGAAGAGGTTGATTTAGAAGTTGCCATTGCTGGGCGCATTCTAGCGCGTCGTGTCTTTGGTAAACTGGCTTTCTTCACTTTGCAAGATGAAACAGGCACGATTCAGCTTTATTTAGAGAAAAATCGTATTCAAGAAAGCATGGCAGATATTGATGCTGATGCTTTCAATCACCTCAAGCAACTCTCAGACGCAGGCGACATCCTGGGAGTCAAAGGCACTATAAAACGGACTGAAAAGGGCGAGTTATCTGTTTACGTCAAACAATACAGTATTCTCACTAAATCTTTATTGCCTCTACCCGACAAGTGGCACGGGTTGACGGATGTGGCTAAACGTTACCGTCAGCGTTATGTTGATTTAATTGTCAACCCAGATGTGCGGCAAACTTTCCGCCGTCGCGCCCAAATTACTGCGGGGATTCGTCGCTATTTAGAACAGCGCGATTTTCTGGAAATTGAAACGCCAGTGCTGCAAAGTGAGGCTGGGGGTGCGGATGCACGTCCGTTTATCACCTATCACAACACCTTAGAGATGGAGTTGTATCTGCGGATTGCCACAGAACTGCATTTGAAAAGGTTGATTGTTGGTGGTTTTGAAAAGGTATTTGAGTTAGGGCGAATTTTCCGTAACGAAGGAATTTCGACTCGACATAACCCAGAATTTACCACAATTGAAATTTACCAAGCCTACGCCGACTACAATGACATGATGGCGCTAACAGAGGGAATTATCACCACTGTTGCCCAAGAAGTACTCAACACACTGCAGATTACCTACCAAGAAGTAGCTGTTGATTTGACACCACCTTGGCGGCGGGTAACGATGCATGACTTAGTCAAAGAATACACAGGCTTGGATTTTAATGCTTTCCAAACAGTAGAAGAGGCAAAAACAGCCAGTAAAAATGCTGGGATTCCTGGTGTAGATGAAGCTCAATCTATTGGTAAGTTACTGAATTTAGCCTTTGAAGAAAAAGTAGAAGCCAATTTAATTCAGCCAACTTTTGTCATTGACTATCCCGTAGAAATTTCGCCTTTAGCGAAGCCGCACCGTTCTAAGCCTGGTTTGGTAGAAAGGTTTGAGTTATTTATTGTTGGGCGGGAGACTGGTAACAGTTTCTCAGAACTTACCGACCCCATTGACCAAAGAGAACGTCTCGAAGCCCAAGCTGCACGCAAAGCTGCTGGCGACTTAGAAGCCCAAGGTGTTGATGAAGACTTTTTAACAGCTTTGGAATATGGAATGCCACCTACAGGCGGATTAGGGATTGGGATTGATAGGTTGGTGATGCTATTAACTGATTCTGCCAGTATTCGGGATGCGATCGCTTTCCCCCTACTCAAACCTGAAGGTAGCTTTATTAAGGAATTTCGCTATGATCCAACAACTCAAACACTGACTATTGAATTTGATAGTGGAAGTGTTTACGAGTATTTCAAAGTACCTTCAAGTATTAAGGAAGACTTAGACAATGCACCGTCTAAAGGTCAATATTTTAACAAGTCGATTAAAGGGAAATTTAAGTATGAACAATTGAGTTGAAATAGTCAATCCCATTCAACAGTAGGGTGCGTTATGGCTTTGCCTAGCGCACCATTTTTATGAGTTAATCTTTTATTATCTTACTTGCCCTTACTTATTCTATATGATATTCCTTATAAAGAATAATTGGCTTGACATTCCTTATAAGGAATAATATATTGTGAGGTAGGAAGTGACCTGGACTTGGGAAGTTTATCAAGATGCCAATGGAGAAATCCCCAAAGATTTACTTGCTTTTTTCATCAGGATGATTCCAGCAGAGGAGGAACCAGAAAATCCACCAAAGCCATTACTCAGTGCTTCCGAAACCAGACGTTTGCAGGTTAATCTTGGCTACCTGTGCAACAAAGGACTAGCATCACTCACCAGCGGCATTTTTGAAAAGCTGGAAGATGATCTGTATGAGTTAAGGATGACCAAGAGCGAACATAATCCCAGGTTTATCTTAACGGCTGTGACTCCTCAGAGGTTTGTGGTGCTACATGCCTTTATGAAAAAATACAACGACGCTATCAAAGAAAGAGACAAAGCGCCTGCAAGAGAGAGATTGCGGCAATTGCAGCAGAGGAATCATGAAAAAGCCTAATTTTCAAGCTTGGTTACAACAGCCAATCAGCGAAGACTCAGAGGTGATTTTAGCAGGGAAGCTAGAGTATTTACGCCTCTATCTTACCGATGCTATGCGGGAAATACGTAATAAAGCCGGATTAACACAGGCACAGCTAGCCGAAAAACTGGGAGTACAGCAAGCGGCGGTGTCTAAGTTGGAATCGGCTTTAAAAGACCATGAATTAGAATCAGTGTTGCACTATTTACATACCTTGGGCGCAGATTTGCTGGTAGCCGTTAAACAAGGGAATGACTTATATCAAGCCAGCGATAATGATGGTGTATTGCTAGTAGATGTACCAGAGATAGTGGCACAAAAAGCATTAGCTGCAAACATGAGCGTGCGGGAATATGTTCGTGCAGCAATTGAGAAGTTTTCTAGTGAGGATAATAGGCTAATAACAGCTTTAGTAAAACTACTGGAAAGTGATGATTTAGTAGCAGTGAAAGTAAGAGAGCGGTTGAGTACAAAGACAGTACAGGAAATTGCTGTAGAGTTAGAAAAATGTCTGAATTTATCTGAAGAAGACCGAATTTTTGCTATTAAAAATGTATTAGCTGGTAGTGTGGCGGTTGGAGAAAATAATCGCGGAAGCAGTAATGAAATTGATGAACTTGAATTGTTGGATTTAGCCGAAGAACTAGTAGATAAGTTATCAGATTATTTTGATAAAAGTAAATAGATAGTAAATTTAATAATATGGGTAAAGGTTTTGGAATTGTCAAACAACAAAAGAACCAAAATGACAATAAAGAATATCTTGCTTTTATACATAAATTATTCAAAATAATTTTAGAAAATACTGATAATCCTCAAGTTGTTTATCGCATACTGGAAGCTAACCAAGATAAATTAAACGATGAATTTGCTAAAGTTATGAGGCGCTGGCTGAAAACTAAATTAGCTACAAATTTTCAACAAGCTTATGAGGCAGTAGATGCTACTTTACAATTCCTCAACCTGTTGAATAATTTTGATCAGGGTAATAGGATTAATTATTTAGAAATTTTGATAGCTGGTAATGAATTTTTATTGACATTAGTTACTCGTTTTCATTTCCCCGAAGTATGGGCGAGTATTCAACACAATCTTGGTGAGTCATACCTGGAGCGTTTGAGAGATGACAGAGTAGAGAATATTGAAAAAGCTATCCGCTGTTTTCATAAAGAATTAGAAGTATTCACACCAAAGCGCTATCCTGAAGAATGGTTAAAAGCCAAAAATGATCTGGGAGTTGCCTATAGCGATCGCATTAAAGGTAACCGTTATGAGAATATTAAAAAATCAATTCAGCATCTTACAGAAGCAATCCAAGAGTTTCCACCAGAACGGTTTCCTAAACAATGGTTAAACCTCCAGCATAATCTTGCTAGCGTCTCATGGGAAAATAGGGAAGATAATATAGAAGAATATATTCAAATTGGAGTCAATCAGTTAACCCTGAACTCATCTACAAAAAAGAAAAATCCAGGGGAATGGGCAAAGATCCAACTAAATTTTGGTGATTATTACGATGCAAATCATGCAGGAGATAGAGCTAAAAATTTAGAAAAAGCTATCTACTTTTATACGCAAGCATTACAAGTATTTAGCCCAGAAACATATCCCGAAGAGTGGGGAAGGGTTCAACAACATTTGGGTAATTCCTATCTGCGTCGTATTCGAGGAGATGAAGCCGAAAATATTGAATCGGCTATTAATTGTTTTACGCAAGCTCTACAAGTAAGGACTCAACAACATTTACCCGAAGCATGGGCTAAAACCAAAAGCTATTTAGGTATTGCTTTTCGCAGACGAATTTACGGGGATAAATCAGAAAATTTAGAACTGTCTCTTCAGCATTGTCAAGAGGCTTTGCAAGTAGATATCCGCGATCGCGATCCACAAATATGGGCAGAAATTCAATTAAATCTTGCTACAGTTTACGTCGATAGAATGCTCGGTTCTATAACTGAGAATATTAAACAAGCTATTTTCTATTTTGAGCAAGCACTGCAAGAATATACTCCAGAGCGTAACCCAGAACTTTGTGGTTTAACTCACATGGAACTTGGGATTGCCTATCATAGTAGCGCCCTGAAAAATCGAACTAGGGTCGATATGATAATTAATTCTCTTGTTTCCAGTCTTGTTACTAAAAAAAATTCTCGGCTTACACAGTTTTCACCAAAGATAGGTAAAAAAATATTAAATACATCCTATGTATTACCATTTTTCCAGTTTGGTAGAAGTCAAGCTTTTGAAAAAGCCATATATCACTTTAGAGAAGCATTAAAGGTCTGTACTCGAGATCGCTTTCCTCAACGATGGGCTGATATTCAACATAATCTTGGTGGTGTTTATGCAAATCGCATCCGCGGAAATCGTCAAGAAAATGTTGCTTTAGCTATCCAGTGTTTCCAGCAAGAACTAGAAATATGCACACCTAATAGGTTTCCTCATCTGTGTTATGAAGCAGGAATAGCCCTTGTTTTGATAAGTTCTAGAGAGGAGAAGTGGGACACAGCCATTCAAGGCTACGCCGCAGCTATAGAAGCTGTCGAAACTCGTCGGACTTGGGCAAATTCCGAGACTCGCCGCCAAGAAATTCTAGAAGAAGCTATTGATGTTTATCAAGAGATGGTAGAAATCTGCATTAAAGCAGGACAAATAGAAAAAGCCTTTGAATATGCCGAGCGATCGCGCTCTAAACGTCTGGTAGACTTAATGGCAAGTAACGACCTCTACCAAAGCGGCGAAATTCCCCCAGCAGTTAAGGAATTATTGCAGCAGTATGAACAACTACAACAGCAAATTGATCGAGAACGCAATCGCTCAAAATCCAACGATAACGGTAATCAAACACGCGCTACATTCCAAGCTTACAACGAAGCGATCGCATTATTGGAAGCAGGAAAACAGCAAATTTGGGAACAAATCAGACGCTTAGATCCTGTGTTAGCTGGCGAAATTCAAGTTAACGCCCCTAATTTCTCCGCAATCCAAAAGCTGATTGACCAGCCTACTACCGCTATTCTCAATTTCTATACTACCGATAACGACACCCATATCTTTGTCCTGCGACAAAATCAAATTACCCTCCACACTTGCACCGGACAAGGGCTAAAAACCCTGCAAGACTGGATTGAGCAGAATTGGATATCATCTTATGTCAGTAATATCCAGACATGGAATAGCCAAATTAATCAGATTCTGGGCGAACTAGCTCAACGCTTGCAACTGCCTAAATTAATTTCTCAACATTTAGAAGGTATTGAAGAAATAATTCTAGTACCTCACTTGTTGCTGCACCAAATTCCCTTCGCGGCTTTACCAATTGGAAATCATCAATATCTAGGAGATCAGTTTCTGATTCGCTATACTCCTAGCTGCCAAATCTTAGAGTTTTGTCAACAACGCGACAAGATAGAAAATTGCGAATTGTATGGCACTGTTGAAGATGCCACAGATGATTTACCCTGCGCCAGTTTTGAAGGTGAACAACTTGCCAAACTGTACAACATTCCTCACTCTCAACGCCTAAGAGGTAGCATTCAAGCGACTAAAGCTAATTATCGTCAGCTAGCTGAACAAGTTCAAGTGCTTCACTGCTGTCATCATGCTGAATCATGCCTTGACAATCCCCTCGCATCATATTTGAAATTAGGAGATGGCACAATTACATTAGGGCAGTTGATGACACCAGGATGGCGTTTACCCAATCTCTCTGATGTTTTTCTTTCCTGCTGCGAGACGAATTTGGGTATTCCTGGGCTAACAGATGATATTCTCACCCTCTCCACAGGCTTCTTGTGTGCTGGTGCGAGAAGCGTTGTCAGTACTCTGTGGGCAGTAGATGATTTAGCAACAGCAGTATTTTCAGTATTTTACTACCAACACAGACAACAAGGTAAAAGCCGTCCGCAAGCTTTACGACAAGCCCAAATCTCCTTACGCAGTTTAAGGAAAGAGGATGTTAAAAAAATTTCTCCAGAAGCAGAAGCCAGGGAAAGGGAACTGATAAAAAGTAGAAAACAATACAGCCCTGGGACAGTAAAACATCGTGAATGGGAGCGTGAATATAAGATGTATGCCAGATTAAACCGATTAATTCAAGCCATCGAAAGTTCTACGGA
The DNA here is from genome assembly GCA_002368155.1 of Nostoc carneum NIES-2107. Taxonomy (GTDB): domain Bacteria; phylum Cyanobacteriota; class Cyanobacteriia; order Cyanobacteriales; family Nostocaceae; genus Aulosira; species Aulosira carnea. Next base: position 41,238 of record AP018181.1, on the reverse strand, counting down.
AGAGTTTCCCTTTTTACATCCGCGTTACTGGTCTGCTTTCATCTGTCAGGGTTTACGATAACGTGCGATCGCTTTCCCCCTACTCAAACCCGAAAAATCTGACTCATCCCCAGAAGCGACAACTTAATCCCAACTAGCAATTACATGGCTAAAAACACCTGTAAAAACGTAAGCTTTTGCGTTTTTGCAGGTTATTAATTAAGAATGCTATAAAATAATTTTATAATTCTTGCCGCTCACTCCAGTTTTGAGGTTTATCATTATTTGCAAGCCAAAGATATTAAAAAACAATTAAGATTACTCATAGATGAAGCATCTTTAATAGATCCTGGTTTAGCGAAAAGGTTAGAAGAGATCAATCGTTGGGTAAAAGATGTTAAGCCTGGTTCCCTAACATCTAAGAAATTTGTACTTTTTTTTCTGCAACAGATAATTAAAGATGCGCTGATTTGGCTTGATATTCAGTCTTCTGCATCACTAGAGGAGCGGCAACAATACTATGAACGGATGACACCAACGGAATACTATTGGTATAGTTATTTATTCCCCAAATGGTTGAATCAAGTAGATCCAAAATTCTCTATTTGGAAACAGAAATTGATGGCGGGAGAGTACCATCAAGCGGATATCAATGTTCTGAGATTGATTGCTAGTGATATCATCCATCGGGAAGGCACTTTTTGGCAGTGTTATATAGCAGACTTCTCAATGGCAACTGATATAATTGTTAGTAATCGAGAGAAGCAACCACTGTGTATTCAGATCACTAGTCTTTCGGATGAATTTTCTCAGGAAAAATCTGATAATTGGGAAAATACCTTGCTACTTTGGAGCATAGATAGAGGTTTGTTCTTAAGTTACAATCCCCACATTACGGATTTTGTCAATCAGGTAGTGAATATATCACTATATAACAGCGATCGCTTGCCAACAGGTATTTACTTAAAATTCAATTTATAGTTTTAGACCATTTTCCGTCACTGTCTTCACCAAACTACATGATTATGGGGCACAAAATTCCAGTTGAACCTCAAGCAAGATTAGAAAATTTTTTGGCACATTTAGAAGCAGCTAGGCAATTACAAAGAGAATGGATGACTTATGGACTTGACTGTGTAAATTTATATTTTGATGATGTTGATGAAGATTGGTGGGAAAAATGGGTAGAAGAAGAACCGCAGAGTTTTGAAGCTGCTGTAATAGCCTTCCTGGAAAGTGATAACTGGGTAGCTGTTAGGGTACGCAAGCAACTGCAAGACAAACCCATCTCCGAAATTGCTAGCAAGCTGGACAAATATTTGAGTTTCCCACAAGAAGACCAGATTTTTGCTATCAAAAATTTTTTAGCAGGTAAGGTGGTTGTGGGAGACAGTTACCGCTACAGCACTATTGAAATTGATGAAATTGAACTTTTTAATTTAGCAGCAGAACTCTTAGAGAAGTTGGAAGAAATTCGCGGTAGAAATCTCTAGAGTTTTGAGTGCTGATGAAAGTAGGGTGTGTTGTCGCGTAGCGCAACGCACCGAGATGACATCAAAAATTCGCAAACCTTGCTACCCAGATTCCCAACTTCTTGGAAAAGTCGGGAATCTAAATCTCGCTTAAGTTAGTGACATTTCATCCTATAAATCAATACGGTTCGGTTAATAATTTTTTTGTCCTGATTTCGGGGTTGTGAAGACGCGATTCATCGCGTCTCTACAGGATTTAACGTTAATCGAGCCGGATTTTTCTATAAATAGGGCTTGCAAAATTTTTCAGGCGACGCAGTAGGAATTTAATTATTTTGTTGTTGCGAAATCATCAAATTATAAAAAATTTTACACCCAATAATTATGTAGGGGCGCAAAGCTTTGCGCCCCTAACTCATGGTTACTGATGACTACACCCCTAATTAATAACTAATTCGCAACCTCAGCCATTTCAATAATCCGTTCTTCATAATCCTTAACTAAAAAATTAAGGGGTTTTTGGTTGCGAATCTTGAATTTCAAACCGCGTGTTTCCACTCGCATTAAAATCATTTCTAGGCAATCGCGGTCAAAGCAAACATGGCGTTGCTGGTTTTTTGTGCCTAAACTAGCGCCAGTAATCACGTGCAACTGGGTATTTTTCTTTAACTGATACCACAAGCCATCACTGGCATTATTCATCATTTTGTTGGAGAAACTAGGCCCTGTAGACATATAAAGTGGGTCTATGCCTGTTGCGCCTATAGTTTGTTCGTAGTTGTAGTAGTAGTGCAAAGGCACTTCAGCGGCTGGCAAATCTAGCAGCCCTTCATACAACTGTCGCGCAATTTCCAAATCTGACACCATGACGGTGTGTACTTTGGGCGCACTGGTGAGGAACATCCACATTGCTCCCGCGTAAGCCGCCAGGAGCAATACCATAATGCCTTGGGTGGAGAGTAGGCTATCCAGGGGCAGGGAAGGCAGAAACGAGCCTAAAGTTAAAGGACTAAGTTGGAACGATATCACACTAGAGGCTATAACCATGAACAAGTCAAATATTGTATAAGGGAATGGCTTTTATTATTGTCGATAAAGACTAAAATTAAGTCCTTGTTTATAGTGTATCAATACTCCAGTGGCGTGAGTCTGAAGCAAAATTAGACAAACATGAAGTTATTGTGCGCTAAATGGGAGACTGACAATCCCAAATTTATATTAACAACTATCAAACCTACGGCTCGTGCAAATCCCTCACTTTCCCGAAGCTAATCACCCCCTGGTTAAGTCGCTGTTCCATCAAAGTGACCAAGAACTAGTAAATCTGTTTCAACGCTCTCCCGAAAGCGGAAAGTACTTTACGGCGATTTTTTGCCGCTATAGCCCGATAGTTTACACCTTGATTCGGCATTCAGCGCGATCGCCTGTGCAAGCAGATTATTTGTTCGCCCTCACTTGGCGACATATTTACTATGAACTCGGTGGGCTAGATTTAAATAGCCCAACACCCAACCAAGAACCCTTAACTCTACAAAATTGGCTGATTAACATCACCGCCTACTGCATTAATGAGATTGAATTACCACCCACAGAAGCAATTCATTATTCTCTCAAAGCTACTTCGCCTGCTTTGTGGTGTTATGTTGAGCAAGCCTTGGATCAACTCCCTCCAGTTTTGCGCTTTGTCGTCTTAATGGCTCAAACTTTCCGCTGGAGTGAAACGCGAATTGCTGCTTATCTCCAAGCTGAGGGTGAAAATTTTACTCCGAACGAAGTAGCCAATTTTCTCCAGGAAGGATATCGTATGTTAGAGGACAAATTACCTGGAGATATTCGTGTGATTTATTTAGGCGAAGATGCAGCCTAATCTAGCTTAAGTATATACACGTAAATTTGAAATTTATCCGAGGTAGTTTTAATCTTGCTTATAAAACCTTCTACTTAAAAGCGACATTTCTCGGGTAAGTTTTATGAAACAACGGTATTTCTTACCAGAGGCTAGCATTCTCAATTTAAATCCCCGCCTGAAATCAGGATTAAAAAGTTGGGATTGTGCTATCCTCGCCTCGCGCCAGGGTGGTAAATCCCAATTTTTGACTGCTTGCTTGTTAATTTTAGCTGTGGCTTTTAGCCCCTTAGTAGCCAGTGCGGTTGATATTACTCAACAACTGCACCGTCCGTTAAATCGTTCGACGTTACGAGACTCAAGAGACCAAGCAGACAGCTTATTAAATATCGGTGAACAACAATACAGCTTAGGTTATGCCGATAAAACAGTTGATTCTTGCTTGCAAGCACTAGAAATTTATCACTCTTTGGGTGACTACAAAGCCCAAGGTATGACCTATGATTTGCTAGCGAAAGCCTACATCCAGCTAGACCGTTTGCAAGAAGGGGAAGATGCATTACGCCGGAGGTTAGCGATCGCTCGTGATACTAAAGATTTTCAGTCTCAGATTTTTGCATTGAATAATATTAGTACAGTTCTGCTACAAAAAGGAGAATTCATCCCAGCAGGTAAAACCGTACAAGAAGCACTGGAAATCGCCCAAAATGTCCAAAATATTGCCGGAGAAGGCTTGTCTTTGAGTAATTGGGGACTGGTAAATGCTAGAGTCGGCAATTACAGCAAGGCAATAAAATTGTATGAAACTGCTTTGTCTTTCCGTCGTCAAAGTGGTGATGTGATTGGTGAGACAAATACCCTCAACAATTTGGGTGATGCTTACCTCGCAATGGGTAATTATGACGATACCATTGGCACTTATGGCGCTGCTTTGAGGATAGCGAAAACTACACGCGATCGCACTAATTATTTAAGAGCGCTTGACGGTTTAGTTACAGCTCATAGTTCTGTAGGACGCAATGAGCGTGCTTTTGACTTATTAGAACAACGCCTAGCAATGGCTAGAGACTCGCAAAATCTCCGGGAAGAATTTGGAGTTTTTATGACCTACGCCAAGATATACGAAAAACTCAATAATTATCTCACTGCTCGTAACTTTTACGAAAGAGCGCTGGTATTAGCGCGAACGCTGGAAGACAGCAAGCAGGAGGTATTTTTGGTTGATAAGCTGACTAAATTACCCAAACGTTAAGACAATTTTGGATTTTAGATTTTGGATTTTGGATTGTGAACTAAACAAATTGGTATGAACTATTGCCTTTTATATTTTGGGTTTTGAAGGCAATCACTTGATAATAGTAGGGTTGGACATCACCAGCCCTACTATTATTTTTACAAATGACAAATGACAAATGACAAATGCCTAATTCAAAAATACTGAGCCATTGGATTGGATTCGCATAGCTTTTGCATCTTGAGCTACGTCTGTGGTTTCATCCAATCTGACTTCTAATGATCCAGTTTCGGAAGAAGCTTGTGCATTCACTGACAATAATCCGCCATCTTCTCGTTGAAATGTCACTGTGATGGGCGCACGTAAATTCTGTAGTACTATATCCGATTTACCACTGAGCGATCGCTCGTTAGTATCGCCAATAACTTGATAAGTTACATTAGCGCCAGTATCATTCACTAGTCTGACATTAACACTACCATTGTTGAGCGCTACTGTTGCAACTGGACTTTGTCCCTGTTGTCTGAGAGAGGGTTCAGTTACAGAATTTTGTTGACCAGGAACTTGCTGTGGGGTCGAATATGTAGTTGAATTTTGAGTTTGTGTATTCTGTTGGGAGCGATTATAAGGTGCTTCGTTTAAAACACCGGGATTAGGGTTAAGTTGTGAATTAGAAGTGCTTCCCGGCGCTTCTCCACCTACACCTGTATTGGTTTGATTTGGTGATGGGTTAGCAGAATTATAAGGAACTGTTCCTTGGGATTGCACTTGTTGGGTTAAAGCATTAGGCGGACATCCTTGAGGAACCAAAACACGACTATTGTGTGGTTCTTCATAAAAAATCCTGGGACAAGGATTAACTTTCCCTACAGAACTAGGCTGTGGTGTTACTGGTATTGGTGTTTGTGCAAGTGCTGGTACACTCATCAATAAACCGCCACACAGAGCAGCCAAAAATTCAGCCGACTTGCGAAACTTTTGCGAATTGCTATTCATTGTACACTCCTAGAAAATCTTACCTGAAATTATTGATGCATTTGATAAATAAGCAAATTACATTAGGTAATAATTTTGCATTTATTACCCTTAATCATTGAAATTATTTGCTTTTTATAATCTTGATTTCATTACTTTAAATCTAACAGTTTAGCGATTTTTTTATATCTAACCAAAGGTCTGAAAATTAATTAAATTACAATCATTCTTTATTTCCAAGGAATGAGAAATTAATGATTATCTGAATTTTTATAAGTTACTACTTGCATAATAAATTATGAGTAAATTAGCCAAACTATTGAAAATGAGTTAGTAAAAATAAACTCTCTAAAAATATTAATTAAATAAAATTTGATGCATCTAGCCGTTAGCAGTTTATTAAAAGGATGTCATCAGTATTGAGAGTCAAAATATCTCAATACAACAATTTTACTATCTAAGTTAGTAGGGAAAGCAATTGTGTTTCATCTGTCATAAGAAACAAATGCCAACTCCCAAATTAAGACTCGAGAGTTACGGGTAAAGTAACTGTAAAAGTAGTACCCTTACCTAGACGGCTTTCGACTTGAATTTGGCCTTGGTGATGTTCGACAATAGCTTGAGCGATCGCTAACCCTAATCCTGACCCAGTAGAAATTTCTGTAGCTGTATTACCATTACTATGGGTACGCGCCGGATCTACCCGATAAAAACGGTCAAATAACTTTGGTAGTGCATCTCCAGGAATGCCAACACCTGTATCACTGACTTTAACTTGTAATTGAGCGCTACTGTAACGCAAGCCAGCAACTCGATTGATACCTTCTAAACGCGCCAATTCTATATTTACCCGTCCACTAGATGGGGTATATTGCACAGCGTTACCAATCAAATTAGTGAATAGTCGCACCAATTGATCCCAATTAGCTACAAGTGTAAACCAATCTTCAGATAGTTCGGGGTTAGTGTCTCCAGGTGCAGGATCTACCAAATCTAAAGCCAGGTTGATTTTCTTTTCTTTAGCTAATAATTGCTGTTCTTCTAGCACTTCCATCAGCAAAGCATCCAAAGGACAAGAGGAAAAGTTATCTTTGCTAATGCCACTATCTTGACGTGCGAGGAATAGTAAATCATTAACTAACCTACCCAAGCGTTGAGTAAGTCGTTCTACTAATTTTAACTGTTGGCGATATTGTAAAGATGCCGTAGGTTCTACCTCTGCTGACTCTAAATCAGCCAGCGCAACTTGTACATTAGTTTGAATTAAAGTAATTGGACTTCGCAATTCGTGAGAAGCATCAGCAGTAAATTGTTTCAGCCGTTGATAGGAATCCCCTACAGGTTCCATTGCTTTACCAGAGAGAAACCAACCACTAGCACCCACAGAAAGCACCATTAACCACGTACCAATAGCTAAATCCAACATAAATTGGCGACTGGGTTTACTAACTTCAAACCAGGGATGGCTAACACGCAGATAACCTAACACTTGGCGACCAAATTCTACCCGGTGTGTCACTTGACGTAATAACACTGGTGACTTTTCCCAGCCTTCATTCCCTACACGCACAGTTTCACCAGTCCGATTCGCATGAATGGGAATATTCAAAGGTGTGGATAGCGTTGACCAAAGTAATTCGCCATTCGCACTAAACCATTCCAAATCAATATGATCATCTTCTACTGTGTCAGTATTATCACGAAAACTGGCTTCTAAATTAATGCGTAATGTCTCAGTGCCACTATTGACTGGCTCAATGATGAGCGATCGCTCTACTACTTCCACAACATGATTGAGAGTATCATCAATCCGCTCAATCAATGTATTGCGGACATAGAAATATACTCCACTGGCAAATAATAAGAGTAATACCGCTGTCACGGCAGTGTACCAAAGAGCCAGGCGGCGGCGAGTAGCTTGGAACATAGGGAATGGGGAATGGGGAATAGGGAATAGGGACTGGGGACTGGGGATTGGTAATTGGTAATTGGTAATTGGTAATGGGTAATTGGGAAGAACTCCAAAATTAATCTATACTCAGCACTCAGGACTCAGCAATCTTGTACAGACGCGATTAATCGCGTCTCTGCAACTCAGCACTGATTACTTATTGCTAAAAAGCTGCTCGCTTGCTTACACTATTTCATTTACTATGTTTATTATTCAGTTGCATGGGCTGCAACTATCCGCCCTAAGGTGATCATGGCAAAATCCAAAAAGAGCGCTACTACTCCCATCAATCTGAGCGATTCACAATACTACATCAACCGAGAACTAAGCTGGTTAGAGTTTAATAACCGAGTTTTACATGAAGCTTTCGACCAGCGAACGCCTCTTTTGGAAAGACTCAAGTTTTTGGCGATATTTACCTCTAACTTGGATGAGTTCTTTATGGTGAGGGTTGCAGGTTTAAAGCAACAAGTCGAGGCCAAAGTCTCACAGTTAAGTCCTGATGGCCGCACGCCACAACAACAGCTAGATGATATCAGGTTTACCCTCAGTCCCCAGGTAACTAAACAGCATCAGCATTTTGAGCAAGTACTAAGACCGTTATTGGCGCAAAATAAAATACATATTCTGGATTATATAGAGTTAACTGATAAACAACGGAATTATTTAGATAACTATTTTGAAGAACAAATTTTTCCGGTTTTAACTCCCTTAGCTGTTGATCCTAGCCATCCTTTCCCCTACATTTCCAATCTCAGCCTGAATTTGGCTGTGGTGGTGAAAAATCCCGAAACAGAAGAAGAATTTTTCGCCAGAGTCAAAGTCCCGAAAGTTTTACCGCGATTTATACCCTTACCGCCAGAGTTAGGAATTTATCACAACGGTCAACCTGCTCACTGGACTGGTGTACCTTTAGAACAGGCGATCGCACATAATTTAGATTTCCTATTTCCGGGAATGAATATTCAGGAGTATCATCCTTTCCGCATTACTCGTGATGCTGATTTGGCCTTGGAAGAGGATGAAGCCGACGATTTACTCTTGGCGATTGAACAAGAACTGAGAAAACGCCGCATTGGTGGAACCCCAGTCCGCTTAGAAATTCAATCCCAAACTCCCGAAACAGTGCGATCGCGTTTATTAGAAGATTTAGAATTAACCGAAAGCGATATTTACGAAGTCGATGGACTTTTGGGACTGCGGGATTTGATGTACTTTCTGTCATTACCGCTACCAGAATTTAAAGATCCACCAAGACAATCTGTAGTTCCTTCCCGCTTGCAATGGTTGCGAGAACCTAGTCTCAGTGCGGAAATTCCAGAGGTAGAGGAAGGAAAAGACTTTTTTGCGGTCATCAGTGAAAAGGATTTGTTAGTACACCATCCCTATCAATCTTTTTCCACAACCGTGGTGCGCTTTATTACCCATGCTGCCCATGACCCGAATGTCTTAGCTATTAAAATGACCCTTTATCGGACTTCTGGGGACTCGCCTATTGTTAATGCTTTAATTGCAGCCGCAGAAAATGGCAAGCAAGTATCTGTATTAGTGGAATTAAAAGCGCGGTTTGATGAAGAGAATAATATTTACTGGGCCAGACGCTTAGAAAGAGTCGGCGTTCACGTTGTTTATGGTTTAGTTGGGCTGAAAACTCACTGTAAAACGATTATGGTCGTGCGTCGAGAAAAAGACCGGATGCGGCGTTATGTCCATATTGGCACTGGTAACTATAATCAAAAAACTGCACGACTATATACAGATTTAGGATTATTCACCTGCAACGAAGAAATTGGTGCTGATATTACCGATTTATTCAATTTTCTCACAGGTTATTCCCGACAAAAGTCTTATCGCGAATTATTAGTTGCACCTGTGAATATGCGTGATCGCTTTTTAGCACTAATTCATCGGGAAATCGAAAATGCCAAAAATGGGATTACTGGGAGAATTGTTGCCAAAATGAATTCTCTAGTTGATCCTCAGATTATTGCGACTTTATATGAAGCTTCCCGTGCTGGAGTCCAAATCGATTTGATTGTGCGCGGTGTTTGCTGCTTGCGCCCAGGGCTGAAAGATATTAGTGAAAATATTCGGATCATTAGCATAGTCGGTCGCTTTTTAGAACACTCCCGCATTTTTTATTTTTACAACAATGCTCAAGAAGAAATCTATATTGGTAGCGCCGATTGGATGCGTCGGAACCTAGACCGCCGTGTCGAAGTAATTACCCCAATCAAAGACCCAGATATTGCTAAAGATTTGCAAGAAATCTTAGGAATCATGCTAGCGGACAATCGCCAAGCTTGGGAATTACAAGCCAATGGCAGCTATATCCAAAGGCAACCATGCGATCGCGCGCCGGAAGCGCACTCACAACAAAGCCTGATCAATATGGCATTACGCTCAACTAGCATTAGCTCAAACCTCATTGATACAAAAAAGAATTCCTTCTATCTTGACAATTAGCTAAATCTACTACTTTTAGAAAACTTTAATTTTTCCTCACAAAATCTAAATTATTTAGTGAGCTAAAACCCCAATTATTCAACCATAGGATAGAGTAACTCGCCGGACTAATTACCATAAACTATAAAAGTTATTGTACTTAAACTTTTAAATGTTAATGTTGTCCTGTGAGTCTTCTACCTTACGTGTTTTAGTGGTTGACGATCACGAACTAACCCGCCTAACCCTACAATTAGCTTTTTCTTGTCAAAAAAATATCCAGGTAGTAGGTTTAGCCAGTAATGGTCAAGAAGCTATAGAAATGGTTAAACGCTATCAACCTGATGTAATTGTTTTAGATTTACAAATGCCCGTTATGGATGGCTGGAGTGCTTCAGGGCACATTAAAGCTATCTCTCCCAAAACACAAATCTTGGCTTACTCTTCAGTGGAAGATACTAATTTTCATCCCAATGGTATGTCTAACTTTGATGAATTTTGCAAAAAAGATGTACCTACCACTGAACTCATCGCTAGGGTGAGAGAATTAGGAGACCGAGCAATGAATAGTTAATACAATTTTGGACTTGAGATTTTACGGAAAGTTGAGCCAGTGTGCCCTTGCGGGTTCCCTGACTTGTAGCAGCTGCCGTCAAATTTTCCAAGCAGGATTGTGAAAGATTGATTGACTGAGCTTTTGCGCCATTCATCTATCGCAATCATTGTTCAAATTGGTATAAGTTCCAAGATAAATAATGCAATATAGTGAAAGTGCTTGATTAACCCAAGCGCAAGAGAATTCTGGGGATTTAGGGACATGATAGCTATTAAAAGCGTTGGTACAGTTGATCAATAACTATGTACCAACGCAATTTTGTTGTTATTTAAACCAAGATTGGCTTAGTTATTTCCTGCCTCTGGAACCGTGCGTCTAAATTCATCCAGCAAATCATCTAATTCTTCTAATGCTTGATTTACATCAATTCTCAAAGTCCCAATATTTGGTTGTTCTAAGAGACTGAGTAAATAATCACGTTTGCTTTGAACGATGGCAATTCGTTCTTTTATAGTTTGTATATCCATTGTTTTGTTTGCATTCTTTAACTCTCTTCCAGTTTAACTGAAGCGTTGAAATTCACCCATTCTCTACAGGTGAGAAATTAATAACAGTTGGAAAAAAGAATACAACAAATTGATATAGGGTGTGTTGTCGCCAAGCGCAACGCACCAACGCAGCATCCATAATTAAAGTAAGGGCACGGCATCCACAATATTTCGGCATATCAAATATCTGACTGGTGCCGTGCCCCTACAAAAAATCTATCTGACTAAATTGGTATTAAGCTTGTATATTAAAGGACTCATGATATGAGACGAGTCCAGTTGGTATGTGTCCCTTAAAGGAAATAGCTTGGAAGTATTCAGGTGGAACATCGGGTAGAACTAAACTAGGCTCTGCCTTAAAACCAAAACGGCTGTAGTAGTTAGGGTTTCCCAGCAATACACATCCAGATGCACCTAGTTGGCGTAGATTAGTCAACGCTTCCCTCATCAGTTGTGAGCCAATCCCAACGCCTTGATGTTCCGGCGCTACAGAGATTGGCCCCAGTCCATACCACCCTTGGCTACCATCAGAAATTTCAACTGGGGATACAGCAATATGCCCAACGATTTTACCTTTAGCCTCAGCAACCAGAGAAATTGTTAAGTTCCCTGAGTCACGCAAAGCATTCACAATCAACTGTTCGGTATGGCTACTATAGGTCGTATTAAGAAACGCCGCTGTTGTCAAAGCTTCAATATCAGCAACATCACCAGGCACTTCTTTTCTGATTTTGATATTCATTATTGGCGTTCTAGAATCTGCGCTATATAAGTAGCTGGTTGGAATTAAATATAAGATGGACGTAGGTTGGGTTTCGTGCCTCAACCCAACACCCGCATGGGTTACGCTATCGCTAACCCATCCTACAAATAATTATGCCTCCCTACTTAGCAGCATTCTCAATTAACGTAGAGAAATTTAGATTCCCGACTTTTTGAAAAACTCGGGAATCTGTTGATCAATCCAAAATTTAAAATTCTAAAATCCCATCGCTGCAGCAACTGCGCCTAATTCTGCCTCAATTCCTTGTTTAAATTGGCTGTGGCTGTGCTTAATGGCTGTATCTGGGTCTTTTAAACCATTACCCGTGAGGACGCACACAACTGTTGCTCCTGAAGGAATTTGGTCTTTCACCTGCAACATTCCGGCTACGGAAGCAGCACTGGCTGGTTCGCAGAAAACGCCTTCTGTTGATGCTAACAATCTGTAAGCATCAAGAATTTCTTCATCGGTAACGGCGTAGAAGTTTCCTTGGCTAGCTGATTTCACTGCTACAGCTTTTTCCCAACTTGCAGGATTGCCAATGCGAATCGCTGTTGCTACTGTTTCGGGATGCTGTACTGGCTGACCGTTAACTAAAGGCGCTGCACCTGCTGCTTGGAAGCCCATCACTGTGGGTAAGCGATCGCATTTCCCTACTTGGTGGTATTGACAAAATCCCATCCAATATGCGGATATATTCCCCGCATTGCCAACTGGGATACATAGCCAGTCTGGGGCATTACCTAAAACATCAACAATTTCAAAGGCGGCTGTTTTTTGCCCTTCTAAACGGTAGGGATTGACAGAATTCACCAAAGTAATGGGGTAGCTTTCTGCCATTTCACGGACAATTTCTAAGGCGCGGTCAAAGTTGCCTTTTACCGCCAGCACTTCTGCCCCGTATAGTAAAGCCTGTGCTAACTTACCCAGTGCTACATAACCATCGGGAATCAGCACAAAAGCTTTCATCCCGCCACGCCTAGCATAAGCTGCGGCTGCTGCTGAGGTGTTACCTGTACTGGCACAAATTACCGCCTTTGCCCCTGCTTCCTTGGCTTTGGAAATAGCCATTGTCATTCCCCGGTCTTTGAAGCTACCAGTGGGGTTAAGACCGTCGTATTTGACAAAAACGCGGACTTGTCTACCAATGCGTTCTGCGATCGCGGGCACTGGAATTAGTGGTGTATTACCCTCTAATAAAGTGACAACGGGCGTGGTTTCGCTGACGGGCAAGTATTCACGATAGGCTTCGATCAGTCCGGGCCAAGGTTGGCGATGAGATTTAGCAGCAGATAGGCTTACAGTCACGGTAATTTATATCAGTTTTTTCGTGCAAACAGAAAAATTTCAATGGTAAACATCTTGCACCAAGAGACGCTCTCATCACAAGAACAGAGTAATTTTTATAGTGCGGGCGTTTTACCTAGATTTTTATTTACCATTTTCTAGTCAGCTTTGTCAGAAGTTTTGCCAAAAGCGAATCTTATCTGTGATGTTTTTTCTGGAACACAGCCATCACAATTTGAGTCTCTTATCACAAAACTATAAACCCATTAGAGTAAATGATTGAAAGTATACAATCATTTAACAAAGCTTAAAACTACATTATTATATTATCTCTAATGGTGTGAGTTGAGTTGTGGATTTAAATAACTATGTCTACCAGTTCTTCTACTAGTGTTTCTGATCGTCCTTGCCAAGATCTTTGGAAAAGCCAATTAAACAAGGCTTACTACCAAGACGACCAACAAGCTAAATTAATGCACCTGCGAGCAGAGGTAGAATCTTTGCTGTTACAGTTGCAAAGCCTGAAGGAGCAACGTCTGTCTGCTGATAGCCAAGAGCAATAGGCTAAACGCAGGCTGAAGGTTGAATTCTGGAGGCTCAAGGCTAAAACCAAATTAGCCAATCTTTTTGCACCCCTAAATTAAATTCATCCTTTATACTTCAGCCTTCAACCTTCCTGCGGCTGTTATTCAAAGCGTTGATTTTTCTTTGACCAGCGCTTGAGGCTATATTTATCACCATTTTCTACTAATAGCGCTAGAGATTGTCCATCTGCAAGTTGGGCTATCCCCGTTAGTGTTTGGTGGTAATTTTGCTGAAACTCAGTATAAATTACCTTACCACTATCAGACAAGATTAAAGTGCGGGGACGAGAAAGATTTTTGGCGGCTGCTTGTGTGTCAATTCCTGGATGATTTAAAGATGCGATCGCTTCATCTGAGATAGTCAACACGCTTTCTGGATGCGTATTATTGGTTAAATTTAAGACTTGCACGGGCCAATAGCCTATTTGTTGCAACATCTGTGGCACACGGGGCATGGCACCATTGGGAATTTGACCTGATTGTTGTAATGACTTCCACACTGTTGGTAGCATTGCCGATACTCTAGCTGGATCTTGTTGTGAGAGTTCTTCTAGAGTGATGGGGGATGGTTGTACCCATTCCAGCGCCGCATCTGTTAAAGCTAAAGGTCGCGGTTGGAGAGAATTTTGATTTTCCGCGATTGGTTGTCCGGATACTAGCAAGCGTAAAACTCCACCTTGCAATTGCACGCCTTTAATTGTGGCGGTGGTCATTTGTTGTTCTCCGTTGGGTAACCAAACCACTATTAAAATTGTCGGGTCAGCACTGATACCCAAGGTGTCCCACATAAATTTTGCTGGAGAAATTTTAGGTAATTGAAAATTTCCAAAAGGGAAATTTAGCCAGCGTTTACCATCATTAAATGCACTCACCTCTACTTGATACCAAACTTCGTTATCTGTGAGTTGCAGGTCTGTTGTCAGGTTTGGTCTTAGCCAATCATTTTTGTTGACTTGGGTAATGAGTTGCACCGAACCCACAATTCGACTGGGTTGAGTAGAAAGGATTTTTGGTCTGATACCTTCGTTACTGAGTGTGGCTAACAAACCTTCAATATAAGTCATCGTTTGGGGCGTAATTTTGGGTTGTGCTTTCAACCAAGAAATAGCGTGTTCTTCCCCCCGTTGAACAGCTAATACCAATGCACCCCAAGCGATTACCTCTGGTCTATTGGGGTTGACTCGCAATGCAGTAGTGATGCGGTTCCATAATCTCCCTCCATCCATTTGCAGCAGAGTCGCAATTTCCGGCACATTTTGCGGCGAAGCTTCAAATACCTGTAAAGCTTTCTGCCAGCGACCATCAATTAAATCTGCTAGCACCTCTTGAGAGGGAATTGCCCAAGTTTTATCAGCTTCGGTTTTCGTCAGTTGGGAATGCAAGCCAATTACATCTATTTGCGCTTGTGCAGCTGCAGGAAGCGTGGCTTTTTGCTGTTTCTGTAATGATTGCAACCACTCAAAGGCTGGAGTCCACAGTCCGTTGCGGGCTAGTAATAAGGCGTTTTCGTAAGCAGGATTTTTCAGGGCTGGTATTTTTAAGGAAATTTCTTCTAAAGCAATGGGATGGAGAAATAATTTTAAAGGTTTAATTTGATAAATGCGTAATCTTGGTTCTAAACCTATGGTTTGATCGATAACTAACTCTTTGACACTATCTCCAGTTACTTGCTGCCATTTTGGTAGTTGTCCATTAGGGCTTTTCCAAGTCAACATCTGTTGCAAATTACTGCGTTCTGGATTGTAGTAGACAATGTTACCGTAAGCGATCGCACTAGTTCCTTGAGGCAGTTTACCTTGTAGATTTAGCCACAATCCTGATGAGGTGCCACCCGGAAAGCGGTTTACTTCAGTTAACGGTAAGGTTTGGCTGTTTTCTAGGTTCTCTAATTCCACTTCATCAGCAGTAGAAGCCACAAAAGATTCTTCTGGCCCAGTTATGGCTAGTTGACTGGCTAAACGGTAGTATTTTTCGGTTGGAGATGGTAATTCCAAATCTTGAGATTGTTGATAAACCCTCAACTCTACCAAGGCTTGACAATCATTCAGGCAATCAGGACGCTGTTGAAAAACTGGCAGCAAAAAAGACTGTTGTTTATCCTTTGGTACAGTTATAGTTTCCCCAGCTATAAGTTTTTTTTGACTCAGGCTAAGTTTAATTTGTTTGAGAGTCAGGGGTTTATCTTTGTAATTACCCCGAGATATTTGTGCCCATTCAGGTAAAAATTTATTCATCCAGATAATTTGCTCTGGATTGAAAATATAAAGAATACTGAGCCACGAAAAAGAAATTAATACACCAACACTACTCAACAATATGGCGATCGCTAGGGTTGATGTCAGCCTATTTCTCCATTGAGAATTTTCTTTAGGTGTTGTGGAGGTATCTTGATTTCTCCCAACATGAGGCTGATTTTGCCATGAGGGTTTTAAACTTAGCTTTCGCAATCGATTGACCATGTTGGTTTGCACTCTATCTAGAGAGTAGTTTGAGGCTGCATAATTTATCTTTTATACTCGCGGTTTTTAAATATTGCCCAAAAATTTTCCAGTCAAATTTGACACAAAAGCCGTAAAATTACTCAAGCCATTTATACATAAACGTGAATACACTCATGGCCTAAGTATGGAAGCAGAGTAGAAGCCAATGATACGCCCCACTAAAAGAAGAACCTGGATGCTGGCATGGTTAATAATTGCGGGCGTAAATGGATTTAGCCAAAAAGCGATCGCTCAAGATTATAGTCTGCCATTTTCTAGCGAAGAGTCTTCTCTAGAAGCTCCAGAACCGATGGCGCAAGTAACATCGGTATCACAGCTAAAAGACGTACAACCAACAGACTGGGCATTTCAGGCATTACAATCTTTAGTCGAGCGCTACGGTTGTATTGCAGGTTATCCCAATAGCACTTATCGAGGCGATCGCGCTTTGACACGCTATGAATTTGCCGCAGGTGTGAATGCTTGCTTAGATAGAGTTAACGAGTTAATCGCTACAGCTACCAGTGACTTAGTTAGCCGCGAAGATTTATCCCAAATCCAAAAATTACAATCAGAATTTGCCCCAGAATTAGCTGCTTTAAGGGGTAGAGTTGATAAATTAGAAGCCCGCACAGCCGAACTTGAAGCCAATCAATTTTCCACAACCACTAAACTCAGTGGCTTCGCCATAGTTGGCGTGCAAGGAAGAAATAGTAATCGTGGTGACGTTAGCCCTAGAGACGGTATCAAAGATACAAATGACCTAGGCACAAATGCCAATGTCATCTTCATGAGTCAGCTGTATTTAACTACGCAATTTACGCCGCGTAGTTACTTGTTTACAGGTCTTTTACATGGAATCGGTGCGAGTGGGCCGAGATTTAACAATAGCGTTTCTCGCAATGATGTTTTGCTGGGCTACGAATTTCCTACAGATGGCTTCATCATTAGCGATCTGCAATATCACTGGTTAGCTGCTGACAACTTAGCGCTGATGATCGGTACAGAAAACGTCAATATGACAACCGCTTTTCGCGGCCCAAACCGGGCAGAAAGCGGTGCTACAGGCCCCCTATCACTGTTTGCACAACGCAACCCTATTTTAAATATAGGGTTTGGTCATGGTGGCATAGCTGTGGATTGGCAGATTGCTAAACGCCTCAGTTTACAGGCAGTTTATGCTAGTTATACTCCTGGTAATCCTGGCAAGGCTACAGGCTTATTTAATGGGAATACTACTGCTGCTGTACAGTTATTAGTAACGCCAACTGATACTGTAGATTTAAGTTTATATTATGTGAATAATTACTCACCTGATGGTTGCTTAATCACTACAGTAGGTGATGAATGTTTAACAGCAAATTCCGCACCTCTACAAACCAATGCTGCGGGTGCAACAGTTACTTGGCAAGTTTCACCCCGCATTACTCTTGGTGCATGGGGGGGATATACCAGTTCTTACATTCCTGGTCAATCGGGAAGTGTGGAAACAACAAATTACATGGCATTTGTTAATTTTCCAGATTTATTTGCTAAAGGTAATTTGGGCGGAATTTATGTCGGACAACCGCCAAAAATTACTAGTAGTAACTTACAAACAGGTAGCAATGTTCCTGACACAATTAATACAGGTTTAGGACGTGCAGGCGGACAACCAGGAACGACACTGCAAATCGAAGGTTTTTATCGCTTTCAAGTCACAGATAATATTAGTATTACGCCAGGAATCATTCATATCATAGAACCCGGACATACACCTAATAATGACCCTGTGACTATTGGTATACTTAGAAGTACTTTTCTATTTTAATTATTTAAAACTGCTTGTTTTCCTGTTCTCTATCGATTGTGTTTAAACGATTCATTAACACAAGCCTAATTCAGAAGGTAATACCCAATCCAAAATCTAAAATCTAAAATCTAAAATGGTATGAGATGCTCCTTAAAAGTCTAGCGGCTTAGAGGGAAAACGTCGTTCGCGAAACAAACTTGTCATGTAAATTCCAGTAATTAACAATCCTAGTAAGCCAATTCCATTAATAATTGGGAAAACGCCATCCAATCCAAAAGTTTCCAGGGTGTGGAGGTGGATGAGAAAACCTGCTAATTCCCGCTGATGCATAGCTTTAGCAATGGGAAAAGTAATACCAGTGATTGTGGTTAGCAGTAATGGTAACGCACATATAATTGCTAACCAACGATGATATTTACGAAAAATGCGATTCATAAAAACTCCAAACTCGGACGATGAAAGAAACACTACCCCAATTGCATGAAAATCATGTCTCTGCAATTGGGTAGTGTGTTTACAGCTTACCAGTATGAGAAAAACAGCTTGTTTTTGAGACCTCGGTAAACGGTTTTACTCCCAGTGGTTAGTCCGTTAACCTTGTTAGTATCTCTGACAAGATAAATTGTTTATATTTATGATTAAAGGATTGGAAAATTACAGTTTGCCTGACTTTTAAATTACAAAATTGTAATTTTCGTACCTAGTAGCGTGTGTTAGGCGTAGCCGTAACGCACGAACAGCTTTGAGAGCGATGCGTTACGCTATCCCTAACACTCTCTACATTTTCAAAATTATGAGTTATGAAGAAGAAGCCGTAACGAACAAAAGGCCTTGGCATTGATGCGTTACGCTATCGCTAACGCATCCTACGTAAATTCAAAAATTTACACTAAAAATGTGCGGAGATGTTGCACAAATTCGCTCGTATTTTCAAAGTGAGTATTGTGCCCAGCATTTTTAATTACTTTTAACTGAGCATTGTGACAAATATCAGCCATTTTCTGATTAATATCTATAAACTTTTCATCATATTCCCCAACCAATAACAGCAGAGGATTCTTACTTTGTTTGAGTTCTTCCCATAAAGAAGGTTGATATCCCATACCCATAAAACGTAGGGATTTATCTAATTCTAGAGGATGATTTTGCAAGCGACTTTCGAGCATTAATTCGTATTTGGGATGATTTTTGATATCACCAAAAATCGGCTGGCTATACCAATTTGACAAGAATTCTTCAAAATCACTTGTCTCAAGACTTCTGATTAATTTTCTGCCTATATGATAATCATATTGAATGCGCGCTAACCGTTCTGCTTCTGTTGCTAAACCTGGAGAAGCAGATTCTAGTACCACTTTAGAAAAACGTTCGGGGAAATGCAGGGTTAGATATAAAGCTAATCGCCCACCCATTGAATAGCCAACTAAAAAGCATCTGCTAATTTGCAGTTCATCTAACAAGTTAATTAAAGCATGAGCAATGTATGGCATGGTATAGCATTCATCAGTTCCTAAAACTTGCGTTCTGCCATGCCCAGGGAGGTCAATAGTCAAATAAGAGAATTCATCATATAGTAAGGTGATGGCTTCATCAAATTCATCAATTTTTCCCATAAAGCCATGCAAAAAAAGAATTACTGGCTTATTGTAATTTTTAATTAAAGAGTAGTTAAATTGATAGTTTGTTAAAGGCATTTTTTATAAATAGTCAATCACCCTAATGAATAAAAATTAGGAAGATAATTATTGATTGATAATTAGCTGTTTTTAAGGCAAAAACCTATCTAAAGCTGCCTTAAGTTCGGCAATTTCCGTATCAATATTACCTTCTTGGGCAGCTCTAGCAATACACTCAGTTAAATGTTCATCGAGTACAATTCGCGCTACCCGATCCAATGCACCCCTGACTGCGGCTATTTGCAATAAAACATCCGGACAAGGGCTATTTTGCTGCACCATTGTTTTAATACCACGAATGTGACCCTCTATACGCGAAAGCCGATTCACAATTCGCTTTAAAGACTCTTCGCTATGCACGTGAGGATGTACCGAGTCTCTATGCACAGAATGATGATCAGAATGTTCGTGATCTGTACTGTGATTGTGCAAGTGTTCTGCTGGCTGAGATGTACTCAAGGATTCTTCAGGCGAGCGGTTTAATCCATTCATGGGTTATCGAAGTGTTGGCTAACTAAGATAGTAGCGTAGTGGGGATGAGGGATTGGGGACTAGGGACTGGGGACTGGGGATTGGGGAACTCGGGGCCCCCTCTGGGGATAAGGGGTAATGGGGATTGGGGACTAGGGACTGGGAGATAAATTCCTATTACCTATTACCCATTACCCATTACCCATTACCCATTACCCAATGACAACCACCAATCTTTAATTGTGGCGTGAAATCCGAACCTTGGTAGGGGAAATGTCCATAATAGCTTTTGAGGTAAATATACAATTAATTTGATTACAGGTGTTCACTCTATGTCTGGGCATTGTCAGGGAGAGCAAGGACATATTTGTTACTTAGCTCCTAGACTCTAGCTCCTGTCATTGTGAAACCTGAAGTAGAGTGTAAGCGTCTATACGCAAGCATTCTCATCGATTCTGTAAAAATAAATTTAGATAGAGTTGTCACGACTAAGTAAAAATTACGCTTCTAGATTTAGGTTGTGATTATGAGAGTTCCCAAACTAACCCGGTCTATACGCCAACTCAGTTCCCATGTTTTAGCCATATTTCTAGGAGTTGTGCTAACTTTTACCACTTTGCGGGTGTTACCTTCGGAAGCTGAACCAGCACCCAAGGCTACAACTGCAAATCCATCAGAATTGCTGGCGCAACGTCAATCACCAGCTTCAGCGGCTATAGGTAGCAGCAGCTTTGTTACAGCCGCCGTCAATCGTGTGGGGCCAGCAGTGGTGCGAATTGACACAGAACGCACAATTACCCGTCGCAACGATCCATTCTTTGAAGACCCATTTTTCCGCCAGTTTTTCGGTGATGGCTACTCACAACAGCCATCGAGAGAACAGTTGCGCGGTCTGGGTTCTGGCTTCATTTTGGATAAGAGTGGACTAGTTCTTACTAATGCCCACGTAGTCGATAAAGCCGATCGCGTGACAGTTCGACTTAAAGATGGTCGCACCTTTGACGGCAAAGTTCAAGGTATTGATGAAGTTACAGATTTGGCGGTAGTGAAAATTAACGCAGGGAATGATTTACCAGTTGCTCCCCTAGGTTCTTCTAGTAACGTACAGGTGGGAGACTGGGCGATCGCAGTTGGTAATCCTTTAGGATTTGATAATACCGTAACTTTGGGAATTGTCAGCACCCTCAAGCGTTCTAGCGCCCAAGTGGGGATTACAGATAAACGTCTAGAGTTTATTCAAACTGACGCAGCGATTAACCCCGGTAACTCTGGCGGGCCGTTATTAAATGGGACAGGGGAAGTAATTGGGATTAATACCGCCATTCGTGCTGATGCTATGGGGATTGGCTTTGCTATTCCCATAGATAAAGCCAAAGCGATCGCAGAACAACTGCAACGCACGGGTAAAGTTGCTCACCCCTATTTAGGCGTGCAAATGGTATCTTTAACACCCGAGTTAGCCAAGCAGAACAACACAGATCCTAACTCTCCTATTCAAATACCAGAAGTTAACGGAGTTTTAGTGATGCGAGTTGTACCCAATTCTCCAGCTGCATCTGCGGGTATCCGACGCGGGGATGTAATTGTCCAAATTGATGGACAAGCAATTACCACTGCGGAACAGTTGCAGAATGTTGTTGAAAATAGTCGCCTCGGTCAAGTGTTGCAGGTGAAAGTGCAACGAGGTAATCAAACACAACAACTATCAGTCCGCACTGCTGAGTTACAAAATGCTTCGTAATCAGCGCTGAAACATAAGCCACTGTAGGGGCGTACAGCTAATTGTACGCCCCTAATTTTGTCAGATAATTTCACTGTTCTTGACTACCTTTGATAGATGCTGACAAAAAACTTTGGCAGTTAAGCTAAAACAAATCTAATTAGCAGATAAATTTTATCAATCTCTTGTGGGGTAAGCATCTTGCCTGCCCTAATGATGCAATTTAAATACCTATTAACTTACCGCAAATTTTTTCGGACATAATAGTGTCAATTTTTGTTACAATTATTATATTTGTTGCAGTATAAATATAGGCTCTAGCCTTCTTGAAATCTGAAAACTGGGATTAATCCTGAGTGGAACAAAACCCATATTAAAACCATCTTGATGGTTATATTTTTGACCAAAAAATAGCAGGCTACAAGTTCCTAAATTTATTGAGATTGTTGGCGAATTAATGTAAGGTTTTACCTCGATCATTTATGTCTAGCTTTGGGAATCAAAGCTGTATCAAGAGGCGAAGCCCGATGATTAATTAAAGGTAGAGCCTTTGGAATAGCATTCCTAAACAGAAGCTTGGCAATGACCAAGTGTAGGGTTATACCCCTCATTCATTAATCGGCATTATCATTATATTTAGGGAGATTGTAATGTTAAATTTTAAAATTTCCCCAGGGTTTAACTGCTGAGATATACCCTGAAAAAGAATGTAAACGGTGTTTTGGCCTTGTAGCCACTATGAGCGTGAATGATACTGCACACACAGATAATTTCTCTTGGAATCGGCAAGTATATCACCGATTAAAACTTGCCTTAAGCCTGAATTTGCGAAGGCAATTGTTCTTGGCAGTTTGTGATGATTTACACTTAAGAAATCAAGTAGCCGCCCGTTTGCATTCTACTTTGGCTTATCCTGTTGGACAAATACTTTATCAACCAGAAGATAGCCTGGAAAGTAGTACGCCAGCCTATCCGCGTTTAGCGACTTTACGCTTAAATTTAAACGATCCCAATCCCATCGCGCAGATAAATCAATGGCTGACTAGTTATCCACCGCCGATTATTGGAGCATCAAAAGATACTCCCGGAAGACCTTTACCGATACCAGCGTTTCAAATTGTTGGTGTCGAGCTCCTCACTAAGCAACCAGTAGCCGTACAGCGATTATTTTTACACTACCTGCGCCTAAGCGAAGAATATTTAGCTAACCAAGAGTCCAACAGTTTCCTCGAATCTAGTTTGCTGTTGTGGGTACCGCGTCCTTGGTTATCTGCGATTCAACAGTCAGCACCACAGTTTTGGCGTTGTCGTACTGGTGTGTTTATGTTTGCTGGCGAACCAACGCCAACATCTCATAATGGTGCTTATCCAGAACGTTTTGCAGGTTCTAGAAGTTTAGATTTTGATGATTTTGAACCATCCCTGTTAGAAGAAGCAGTGGCTCAGGCGGAACTCAAAGCTGTAGAAAGTAACGAGCTGAAGTTTGAGGATGATTTAGATTTTGAGCCAGAAGCACCAGTAGATACTACACCACCTCCGGCAGTACCGATTTCCACATCAGAAATTTTACAAATTGAGGGTAAGCAAGAAGCACCCCTAGCAATATCAAATAATGGCAATAAGCTTCCACAATTGCCATCTCTGGCTCATATCAGTAAGGATTTGACTGAGCTAGTACTAGAAACTATTAATTCTAAGATTATTCAAGATGACGAGGATATTTCTCTAGCGCAGCAAATGCTAGTTGAAATTGAGAAATTGCACTCGCAGGAAGCCTCTGGGGAATTACTATCAGCAGCGTATCATCGCTTAGGTAATTACTATCGCCTTCGCATTGAACAAGGGCAATCAAATTTAGAAAACATCATGGTAGCAATTCTCGCCTACCAAGAAGCAGTTACTTTTGATGAAACCTCACCACAGCTACCGGATATTTTGAATGACTTGGGTACACTCTACTGGATGCTATATCGCACACCACCCAATTCTGAAGAAGGACAAACTTATATTGAGCAGGGAATTGAATTTTATAAATTAGCTTTAAAGCTAATATCACCCCAAACCAACCCAGAAACTTACGCGCGGGTGCAAAATAATTTAGGCACAGCTTACGGTGATTTAGCGCGGTTTGGTAACCCAGCCGAAAGTTGGCAGCAAGCAGTCATAGCGTATAACGAAGCACTACGCTATCGTACAACCGCAATGGAGCCATTAAAGTACGCAGCTTGCCAGAATAACTTGGGTACTGCTTACTGGCATTTAGGGCAATACAATCAACCAGTAGTCAATTTAAAAAAAGCGATCGCAGCTTATAATTTAGCACTGGCTCACTATAGCCCTGAATATGAGCCGCTCAAATATGGCATGATTCAAAACAACATCGGCACAGCCTACTGGAATCTTGCCCAATACGAGCAACCAGCGCACCATCTGAAGATGGCTATTGATGTTTATACCGACGCTTTAAAATATCGCACTCCGGCGGCTGTTCCTAGCGGCTGTGCAGCTACAGAAAATAATTTGGGAACGGCATATTGGCATTTAGCAAATCTTTCGCAAACCACTAAAGAACAGCGGCATAAAT
The DNA here is from genome assembly GCA_002368155.1 of Nostoc carneum NIES-2107. GTDB lineage: Bacteria > Cyanobacteriota > Cyanobacteriia > Cyanobacteriales > Nostocaceae > Aulosira > Aulosira carnea. The sequence continues at coordinate 16,875 of AP018181.1, read as the reverse complement.
ATTTGCAATTGTGCATTGCTGCTTATGACGAAGCATTAGCATTGGCTCACTCACTTAATCCTGCTGTTTTAAGTTTTGATGTCCTATCTACTCACAATAACTTAGGTTTAGCTCATTATCAGATTGCCACAGATCAATATTTTAATACTGATAAAAAAGTCCGTTCACAACATTTAGAAGCAGCATTAGAAAATCATTTGCACGCCTTAAATGGATTAAGTAAACAATCAGAAGCATATCAAACCACCTTTTCGTATATCGTCAAAACAGTGCGCGCCTTCCACAGTGAGCTAGGAATTCAAGGACAAAATCAAGCTTTATCCAAAGTGCCTTCTCATTTGTTACCAGAAATTTTGCCGAAGATTTAGCGACTGGGGATTGGGGACTGGGGATTGGGGATTGGGTAATTGGTTAGAAAGATTTGACTCTGGACTTTTGACTCTTGACAAAGACCAAACGCCAAACACCAAATACCTGATTACCAATTACCAAATGACAAATGACAAATGACAAATGCCAAATTGATGACTTAGGTCACAAATGAGTTTTCAATTATTAGTGACTTTAGTCATGCACTCAATTCACTAATTTTGGTCGATAATTACTAGCATGAATTTATACGATAAAAGCTCCCAGGTGATACTTGCAGACTTAAAAAACTAGCTTTTTCCTATTCCAGAGTGCAAATGACTATTGATTCATCAAAATCTATCGATTCATCGCCATCTGTTGATTCATCGGCTTTGCTTCCCAAAAGCAAAAGAAAGTTCAAAATTCGTTGGCTGTCGTGGCTACTTGCTGTTGGGCTTTTGGGTGGAATTGGCTCTGCAATTTATTACCAGGTAGCTGTCGTTCCCACTCAGCAAGCTAGACGAAGGGTGCTGACGCAGCCTCTCGAACGACAGACTTTAGCTATTACAGTTTCAGCGAATGGTACAGTCAAACCTGAGCGCTCCATTAACCTCAGCCCGAAAAATTCTGGCATCCTCAAAAGACTATTAGCAAAGGAAGGAGATATTGTCAAAGCAGGACAGATTGTTGCTTACATGGATGATTCCAATCTGCGCGGACAACTCACTTCTGCTCAAGGACAGTTAGCGCAAGCCGAGGCGAATCTGCAAAAGGCGCAAGCCGGAAATCGCCCTCAAGATATTGCTCAAGCACAAGCAGCATTAGACGAAGCCGAGGCGAATCTGCAAAAGGCGCAAGCGGGAAATCGACCCCAGGATATTGGTCAAGCACAAGCACGCTTACAAAGCGCTCAAGCAACTCTGAGTAAAGCGGAAGATGATTATCGCCGTAATCAACAACTGTACAATTCTGGCGGTATTGCCCTACAGGTTGTTAACCAAAAACGGGCAGATAGAGACAGCGCCCAAGCTGCTGTCAATGAAGCGCAGCAAGCCTTAGCTTTACAAAGAGCTGGTTCGCGTCCAGAAGATATTGCCCAAGCCAGGGCTACAGTTAACCAAAGACAACAAGCTTTAGCTCTATTAAAAGCTGGAAGCCGCCCCGAAGATATTGATGTAGCACGTGCTCAAGTTACATCTGCTCGCGGTTCACTGCAAAATATTCAAGCTCAAATAAATGACACCATTATTCGCGCACCTTTTGATGGCGTTGTAACTAAGAAATACGCCGATCCAGGTGCGTTTGTGACTCCAACGACTGCCAGTAGCGATGTATCTTCTGCTACTTCTTCCTCGATTTTGGCGTTAGCTTCTACGAATGAAGTTGTTGCTGATTTAGCAGAAACCAATATTTCCAAAATTCGCCTGGGTTTACCAGTGACAATTCAGGCAGATGCTTACCCAGGAAAAGTTTTTGAAGGTAAAGTCAAGCAAATCGCCGCCCAATCTGTAGTGACGCAAAATGTCACGAGTTTTGAAGTCAGAATATCGCTTACAGATCCCCAAAGATTATTGCGGTCTGGGATGAATGTGACTACAGATTTCCAAGTTGGTCAAGTAGAGAATGCGCTGGTAGTGCCAACCGCATCTGTTGTGCGTCGAGAAAATAGCACAGGTGTGTTTGTAGCAGGGACAGATAACAAACCTATATTTACACGTATTGAAACTGGCGTAACTGTTGGTAAATTTACGGAAGTAAAATCAGGCTTGACTGGTGACGAGAGAGTATTGCTCAGTTTCCCACCAGGTTCACGACCACAATCTACACCCCGAGGCGGAGTTTTCCCTGGCGTGGGAGGCGGTGGCGGTGGCGGTGGCGGTCGCCAAGGTGGTGGTTCTGGTGGCGGTCGTCAAGGTGGCGGTGCGCCTTAAAGAATTGTCCTTTGTCATTTGTCATCTGGTAATTGGTGTTTCCCCTTTTACCCTTGTCCCCAATCCCCAATCCCCATTGCCCCTTATCCCCAGAGGGGGCCCCGAGTTCCCCAATCCCCAGTCCCCAGCCCCCAGTCCCCAATCCCTCTCCTAGTATGTTTAAGCTATTTAAGGGGTTTTACAAACCTAAAAATACCCGGACTGTTCCGTTTTTAGAAATTTTGACAATGGCAGCGGAAACGCTGTGGAGTAATAAATTACGCACGGGATTGACGATGCTGGGCGTAATTATTGGCATTTCCTCTGTGATTGCCATTACCTCTGTGGGACAGGGCGTACAAAAGGGTGTTGAGCAGCAAATCCAAGCATTAGGTACAGATGTCATCCAAATCTTGGCAGGTGCGGCGAGAAGCGGAAATATCAGCCAAGGGATAGGTTCTAGTAGTACTTTGACATGGGAAGATGCAAAGGCGATCGCACAACAAGCGCCATCGGCTCAGATGGTGTCAGCTTATTTACAGCGCAATGCACAAGTAGTTTATGGAGGGCAAAATACATCAACCACCATTTACGGCACTGATTTAAGTTACCCAGATATCAGAAATACTCACCCGCAACAAGGAAGGTATTTTACTGAGGAAGAACTGAATACGGCTGCACAGGTAGCTGTACTTGGGCCGACAGTATTAAATACTCTGTTTGGTCAAGGTGCTAATCCCATAGATGAGACAATCCGGATTCGAGGAGAAGCTTATAAAGTAATTGGGGTGATGGAACCGAAAGGTTCTCAAGGGCCAATGGATCGAGATGACCAAGTTTTCATACCGCTAACAAGTATGTCTGCCAGATTAGTTGGTAACAATGCTCTAGCAGGTGTTTCTGTAAGTGGCATTTTAGTTAAAGGTGCCAATCAAGAACAGTTAGAGGCGGCGCAGTTTCAGGTTACCAATCTCTTACGTTTACGTCACAATATTTATCCACCACAAGCTGATGATTTTCGGCTGACTAACCAAGCTGATATTGTCAGCACCTTTACCAACGTCGTGGGATTGTTTACCGTCATGGTAGTTGCGATCGCAGGTATTTCGCTAGTAGTGGGTGGTATTGGCATTGCTAACATCATGCTGGTGTCTGTGGTGGAACGTACCAGAGAAATTGGCATTCGCAAAGCCGTTGGTGCAACCAATTCAGCTATATTGAATCAATTTTTAGCCGAAGCGATCGTTATTTCCATAGTCGGTGGCGTAATTGGCATGGTAAGCGGGATTGCGATCGCTTTTGGTGCAGCGAATATTTTTAAGTTCCCCTTTGTGATTTCTGTTCTCTCCATAATTGTTGGCTTTGCACTCTCGTTAGGTGTCGGCTTAGTCGCTGGCGTAATTCCCGCCAGAAATGCTGCCAAATTAGACCCAATTACGGCTTTACGTAGCGATTGACGAGGGACTGGGGACTGGGGATTGGGGAAAAGGGGAAAGGGAAAGGGGTAAAAGGGAAACAAACACCAATTACCAATTACCGATTACCGATTACCAAATGACGAATGACAAAGGACGAATACCAATATGCCAACAATGATTTGGATGGAATCGATTACCAAAACCTATCACCTAGGAGAAGTTGAAGTTCCTATTTTGAAGGGAATTCAACTTTCTATTGAGGAAGGCGAATATGTTGCGATTATGGGTGCATCAGGTTCGGGTAAGTCTACACTGATGAATATTTTGGGTTGTTTGGATCGTCCCAGCGCAGGACATTATATTTTTGAAGGCAGAAACCTCACCACTTTTGATGATGATGAGTTGGCTTATATTCGCAATCAAAGAATAGGTTTTGTTTTCCAGCAATTTAATCTTTTGGCAAGAGCAACAGCGCTAGATAATGTCATGCTACCAATGGTTTACGCTAATTTACCTAAGCCGAAACGCCGCCAAAGAGCATTGGATGCATTAGAAAGAGTAGGATTAAAAGACCGTGTGGCTAACCGTCCGAGTCAACTTTCTGGGGGACAACAACAACGAGTAGCGATCGCGCGTGCTTTGGTGAATCGACCTGCATTAGTTTTGGCAGACGAACCTACAGGCGCATTAGATACAGAAACTTCTTATGAGGTTATGAATTTATTAACAGAGTTAAATGAACAAGGTATCACAATTGTCATTGTTACTCATGAACCTGATATTGCAGCCCAAACTAAAAGAATCATCCGCGTGCAAGATGGGTTAATTGTGGGCTGATTTATTATTTTTGTAACTTTAATCTTATATTGCAATCAATTTTATTATTGAATAATATTTTACAACATCAAATAAGTAGTTAGGGCAAAAGTAGGGAAAGGAATCGCAAACTACACAAAAGAATAAGATAAGATGTTTAAGTATATTTAGGGTGCGTAAGAATAGTTTATATTTATAAAGCTGCTCTGTGGAGCTTTAGATATAATTCAACATTACCAATAAATATTCAAGATTTACTATTCTATCAAACCTATTTACTACATCCGCCATGAATTTTATTTTATTCCGCGTGCATTCTACCTGGGTTACATTATTAGTTGCAGTTCTCATGACGACTTTAGCTAAAAGCGTCAATGCAGAAACTACAGCACAAACGCTACAATCTCCGAGTCCTACAGTTAATAATTCTGGGTCAGTTATTGATAATCTTAGCCCTAATCCTAACCCTTTACTGTTTCCTACCAAACCCGAAGAAGTAAGAATTCAGGGAACTGTACCTCTGAGTTTGGCTCAAGCTTTGGAATTAGCTAGACGCAACAATCCGACTTTACAAGCAGCGCAATTTCAGGTACAACGTAGCCGTAGTGCGTTACGAGAAGCTCAGGCGGCTTTACTTCCTAATGCTAGTGTGAGTGGGAATTTGGCTAATAGTGGTAGTGATTTATTTACTGGTGGTTCAACTCAATCCAGCACTGCTTTTAACGGTCAAGCACAAATAAATTATAATCTCTATACTTCTGGTAACCGACAAGCTAATATTCGTTCTGCGGAAGAACAAGTACGTATAGATGAATTAAATTTAGAAAATCAATCTTTAGTAATTGGTTTAAATGTCGCTACCCAGTACTACAATTTGCAAGGTGCAGACGAACAAGTAAGAATTAATCGCTCTGCGGTAGAGAATGCCCAAGCTAGTTTACGAGATACACAAGCAAGATTACAAGCAGGAGTAGGTACGCAGTTTGATGTTCTGCAAGCTCAGGTAAATTTAGCTAATGCTCAACAACAACTGACTAATTCTATTGCAAATCAGCAAATTGCTCGTCGTCAGTTTGGTACTCTCTTAAATTTGCCACAATCAGTTGATATTACTGCGGCTGATCCCGTGCAATTAGCTGGTTTATGGCAACAAACACTAGAACAAACTATTGTACAAGCTTTTCAAAATCGCCCCGAATTGCCGCAATTTTTAGCGCAACGCAATCAAGCCGAACAGCAGCGAAGACAAGCACTTTCGCAATTAGGGCCGCAACTGGGTGTAACTGGAACCTATAGTTTTCGAGATATTTATAATGATGGGATTAGCGTTGTTGATGGCTATTCCGTGGGACTACAAAGCAGTTTAACTTTATTTGATGGTGGTGCAGCTAGAGCTAGAGCAGCTCAGTCACGCGCTAATATTGCGATCGCAGAGACTCAATTTGCTAATCAGCGCGATCAAATTCGCTTTGATGTGGAACAATTTTATGTTCAGTTGCAGTCTAATCTCAATAATGTGCAGACTTCGACTTTGGCTTTAAGCCAAGCTAGGGAAGCTTTGCAAATCGCTAGGCTGAGGTTTCAAGCAGGTGTCGGTACGCAAACAGAGGTAATTGCGGCGGAGAACGACTTAACAAGGGCGGAAGGTAATCGCGTTACAGCTATTTTGGATTACAATCGCGCTTTGGCTAATTTACAGCGTTCTGTCACTTCTAGAGCCACACGTTAGCACAGAAATCACAAGTCAAAAAGGAGAGAAATGGAGCTTTTTGAGAGATTTACTGAATTGCTGTACTAGAACACCGATTCAGTAATGGAGAAACGAAAGCAAATCAAGCTGATATAGAGTAAAAGGATGAAGGTAAAAATAGAGCAAAATCTTATCAGGTAATGATTGTAGCCATTAGTAATGGAATATAGAGATTTAATCAACTCTCAAGGAAAAGTGCGCTCAAGTTTCAGGTATATTCGATGTTACACAGATGCATGAAAGACCGAGAGTATACCTATGCGTCCAGTCCATTGGCATCCACCGACCGAACTTAACGCTCAAGAGCAAAAAATCGTCAAGCGGATCAAAAGAGCAAAGCTATTCACGTTCTTGCGGCAATACCGTCATCAGTTATTTGATGAGGAATTTCAAGAAGAACTGAGCAAGCTTTATGCAGATTCTCCCAAAGGGCATCCACCAGTACCTCCAGCACAACTGGCATTAGTGACAATCTTACAAGCTTATACAGGAGCATCCGATGCGGAAGCGATTGAAGCGTTGCTCATGGATAGACGTTGGCAGTTAGTGCTTGATTGCATTGATTGTGAGCAAGCACCATTTTCTCAAGCGACACTTGCCAGGTTTCGCACAGCACTGATTATCCAAGGACTCGACCGACGATTAATTGAGAAAACAGTAAAACTAGCAGAACAGAGCAAGGGTTTTGGCTCAAGGCAATTACGGGCAGCGCTTGATTCCAGCCCCTTGTGGGGAGCATCGAAGGTTGAAGATACATATAATTTATTGGGTCACGCGCTCAAAAAAGCGATTGGCGTGATAGCTGTCCAGCAGGGGAGGGGGTTGGCGGAAGTTGCACAAGATATTGGGGTAGATATGGTTGCAACTTCAAGCTTGAAAGCGGCTTTAGACTTAAACTGGGATGACCCAGATCAGAAAAATTTGGCCTTGGGGATTGTACTGGATGCTTTAGAGAGAGTTGAGACTTTTGTTCAAACACAGCCTACTGAAAATGAACATCCGCTACTTCGTTCAACTCTTGAAACAGCAAGACAAATCGAAACACAGGATGTGGAAGTTGATGCCAATGGTGAGGTAAAACTGCGCTCTGGTGTTGCCAAAGAACGACGTATTTCAGTTGAAGACGAAGAGATGAGACATGGACGTAAAAGCCGTAGCCAGAAAATTGATGGCTATAAACGTCATGTGTTACGAGATTTAGACAACGGAATGATTCGCGCTGTTGGTATTACCAAAGCTAATGTCCCAGAAGCATCAGTAACCGATGCGATTACTCAGGACTTACAAACACAAGATGTTGAACTTACCGAATTGCATATTGACCGGGCTTACTTGAGTAGCTCCTTAGTTAAAAATCGTAGTGAGCAATTGAGTATATACTGTAAGGCTTGGGTCGTCCACAACGGTACAAAATTTGGTAAAACTGCCTTTGTGTTGGACTGGGACAATGGTACTATTTGTTGTCCCAATCAGGTAACTTTACCTTTTAGTTTGGGTGCTAAAATTCAGTTCCCACAAGAAGTTTGTGCAACCTGTCCTCTCAGAGAATCTTGCACCAGTTCACCACGCGGACGTAGTATTTCAATTCATCCAGAAGAACAATTATTTCGAGAGTTACGAGAACGTCAATTAACCCCTATTGGACGTGCCAAACTCCGCGAACGCGTTTGTGTTGAGCATTCTTTATCTCATATTGGTCGTTGGCAAGGTGAACAAGCTCGCTATGTTGGTTGTCGCAAAAACTTATTTGATCTTCGTCGCGTAGCGGTTGTTCATAATCTTCATGTCCTTGCCAAAATTTTTACTCACACTACTGAGCCAGCCTCTACTTCTATTTGATTACTGAATCGGTGTTCTAGGAATGCTGCTAAGGCAGATAATTTAGGGGTAAGGCATGAAAATACTTTCGCTCTCTACAGAAATTGTCTGAATGTCATGCCCCTACTAATGTATTTTGAATGTTTTTGTAGGATGGGCTGTGGTGATTTTACTTCCTATGAAATATTGCAGCAAAATTTGGATAAAAAAGCAATATTTCAATTAGGGATAAAAGCATATAGGAATCAGCACGGATGCGTTACGCTATCGCTAACGCATCCTACTACGTGAACTTCAAAAATCAAATATGAGTCCGATAGAGTCTAGGATAATTAAGCTTAGGGCGGAATTTTGATATTACTTCAGACTTCACACTTCATACTTCAGCCTGATTTTGAGTCACCCAGTCAGGTGAAGCCACGCAAAGAAGTGAATAGCTAATATGAAGGTATCTTAATATGCAATAACTGAGCAAATGAATCTTGAGGTCGTTGATTAATATATAACCTTGATTCTGAACTTTATTTCCTTCTAAATTGCAGTAATAGCCCATTAACTAACAGCTATTTCAGCAAAACAATCTTTATCGGCTAGTATCATGAATACGCACATAGAAATCCCTGTGATTGGCAAAAAAATTAAGTATCCCATGCGCTGGCTGATAGGGTTAATAACAGCTGGTGCTTTGGTTGTGGGCACTACTACTACTTATAATTTGGTGAATCGGGGAAATACTAAACAAGATATATCTCAACTAACTGTTCCTGTAGAAACCCAAAGTGTGACGCTGCGGATTACGGCGAGTGGGAAGGTAGTACCAGTTCAAAGTGTAAATATCAGTCCCAAAAATCCTGGGGTGTTGGGTGAATTATATGTTGAACAAGGCGATCGCGTGCAAAAAGGGCAAGTCATAGCCCGCATGGATGTTGGCGAAATTCAAGCGCAAATCCTGCAATATCAAGCTAATATCGCCCAAGCCCAAGCCCAACTCGATGAGGCGCGGGCGGGGAGTCGTCCCCAAGAAATCGCCCAAGCAAAAGCACGTTTAGCGCAAGCAGAAGCACAACTAGCCGCAGCGCGTGCGGGTAATCGCGCTCAAGAAATTGGACAGGCGCAAGCGCAAGTCGAATCTGCAAAAGCTCAGGTTAATTTAACGCAAGCGCGGGTAGTACGCTATCAGGAATTAACTAGACAAGGCGCAACTTCTCAAGATCAGCTCGATCAGTATATTAGTGAAAATAGCCGCGCCAAAGCTGCTTTAGAAGAAGCGCAAAAACGCCTATCTCTGTTGCAAAGTGGAACTCGTAGCGAAGAAATTGACGCGAAAGAAGCAGCCGTTACTGAAGCCAACGCCGCTTTAGTACTGTTACAAAATGGTAGCCGTCCTGAAGAAATTGCTCAACGCCAAGCCGCAGTCAAAGCAGCTCAAGCGCAATTAAAAGCCGCCCAAGTCAGGCTTGCAGATACAGAAATTCGCGCACCTTTTAACGGTATAGTTACGCAGAAATACGCTAACGTGGGTTCATTTGTCACACCTACAACTTCCGCATCTAGTAGTGCATCAGCTACATCTAGCTCCATTGTCGCCGTGGCGCGTGGTTTAGAAGTGTTAGCGCAAGTCCCTGAAACCGACATTGGCAGAATTAAGCCAGGACAACAGGTAGAAATTGTTGCTGATGCTTATCCCGACCAAGTATTTAAAGGTCGTGTACGCCTCATTGCACCAGAAGCCGTAGTGGAACAAGGTGTAACTTCCTTCCAAGTGCGAGTTGCATTAGATACAGGGATAGATAAACTACGTTCTGGCTTAAACGTAGATTTGACCTTTTTAGGCGATCGCGTCAACAATGCATTAGTTATACCCACCGTCGCTATTGTCACCGAAAAAGGACAAACTGGCGTACTCGTCCCCGACGAAAACAATAAACCCCAATTTCGCCAAGTTACCGTCGGCGCACAAATCCAAGACCAAACCCAGGTTTTAGAAGGCGTGAAAACAGGCGATCGCATTTTCGTAAACCCACCGAAGGATTACAAAATTGAGAAGGCGAAGGAGAAGGGTAAGTAAGGCATTGGGGACTGGGGACTGGGGACTGGGGACTGGGGACTGGGGGACAACAAGATAAATTACTTTTGACCTTTGACTTTTGACCTTTGACTTTTGACCCTTGACAAACACCGATTACCCATTACCAATTACCATCGATCATGAACCTGTTAGAAAGTATCCAAATGGCGGGGAAAACCCTGCTGGCGAATAAGTTACGCAGCGCGCTTACCATGCTGGGGATTGTCATTGGTAACGCTTCGGTGATTGCAATGATTGGGATTGGCGAAGGTGGACAGAAGTATGTTTCGCAACAGCTGGAGTCTTTGGGGCCTAATATCTTATTTGTAATTCCCGGTAACCAAGAAACGCAGCGCATCTCTAGGGATGTACCGAAAACTCTGGTTTTGGAAGATGCGAAAGCGATCGCCACTCAAGTACCCACAGTTGCAAATGTGACGGCGGAATTAAATAGCCGTCAAGTTGTTACTTACCGCAATCGCAACACTGATGTTAATATCATTGGCACAACTCCCACGTTCTTGACAGTTAGGGATTTTGAAACCGCTAAAGGGCGATTTTTTACTGACATCGATATGAAGCGCAGCAACCAAGTTGCTGTATTGGGTGCAGATTTAGCCCAAAGGCTGTTTGGTAGTGCTAATCCTGTAGGACAGCAATTAAGAATTAAAAATACTAGCTTTCAAGTGATTGGTGTACTCACGGCTAAAGGTTCTAATTTAGGCGTGAATTACGACGATGCAGCATTAGTACCAATTATCACCACAGCTAATCGCTTAATTGGGCGAACTTCTCCCTATGGTTTGGAGTTAAGCTATATTGTCGCCTCTGCCAAAAATGCCGATAGCGTTGATGCAGCAGAGTTTCAAATTACCAATTTACTGCGCCAACGCCACAAAATTACTGGCGAAGATGACTTTACCATCCGTTCTCAAAAAGATGCTTTGCAAACAGTCGGACAAATTACAGGCGCACTAACAATTATGCTAGCTGCGATCGCGGGCATATCTTTGTTTGTCGGTGGTATTGGAATTATGAACATCATGCTAGTATCCGTCACCGAACGCACCCAAGAAATTGGACTCAGAAAAGCGATCGGGGCAACTGAGCAAGATATTTTGCTACAGTTCATGATTGAAGCGGTAATTGTTTCTGCAATTGGTGGCTTAGTAGGTACTGGTGTAGGTGTCAGTGGGATTTTGTTAGTCGCAGCCTTAACGCCGTTACAAGCTGGCATTTCTCCCGTAGCAATTACAATGGCTGTTGGTATCTCTGGCGGAATCGGCCTATTCTTTGGTGTCGTTCCCGCACGTCGCGCCGCTAAACTTGACCCAATTGTTGCTTTGAGAAGCGCTTAGGGGAAGCAGAGGAAGCAGAGGGAGCAGAGGATGCAGGGGAGAAGAATTTATTCATAGCTAATACCATTTTGAAAAAAGAATGCGACAGATGGGTAGGGGCACGGCACCAATAATATATTTGATATGCCAAAACATTGCGGATGCCGTGCCCTTACAAAGAATTTATCTGTCGCAAATATTATTTGAAGTGGCATAACATGATTTGAATTGCTAGTAGGGATTTCCAAGAAATAAATTATTCCATCTTGTGGGGTGGACATCTTGTCATAGGTGTCAAGTTAAGAAAATTAGATTCTTGTCAAGTGGGTAGAACTCAATGGTTAAACTGAACACAATGGTGTTGAGTTTAACCATGCCTAAGCCAAGGAAGAAACAAGGAAATCCAGACTTTCGACATCGGGTAAGTTGCCCAGCCCCAACAAGTGAGGAGATAGAATCACGGTTGATTGAGCTATTAACTCCAGGGACATTTGCCAATCTCAAAGATGTTAAAGATAAAGAACGTAGCTTGCGAGATCGCGTGCTCACGCTACCAGTGATGGCAGCAATAGTATTGAGTCTAGTGTATAGACAAGTACAACATTTAACAGATGTGTTGCGCTGCCTGGAAGTGGAAGGATTGATGTGGGTGGAGGCGATGTCTGTGAGTCGGCAAGCACTATCTCAACGCCTAGGGAGCTTACCGGCACACCTGTTTATCGGGCTGTTTGAGCAAGTGATAGAGCGTCTGGCAGCCAAAAGACACTTGAAGGAAATGCCACCAATGTGGTCATCAGTAGCATCATCGTTTGGTGCAGTATGGATTGCAGATGCGTCAACCTTAGAAGCAGTCAAAAAACATTTGGGACAACTGCAACAAAAAACAGGTGCAGTCTTGGGGGGAAAGATGCTGATGGTAGTGGAAGCATTTACTCATCGCCCAGTGGCAGCATTTTTCGATGCTGATGCCAAGCGTAACGAAACAAAGTGGTGGTCACAAATTACAGAACGTTTACCCATTGGGGGAATACTGATCACAGATATGGGCTTTTATGGATTTGAGTGGTTTGATACTCTAACTGAGCAAGGAAAATATATCTTAACCAGACAAAAAGCCAAAGTCCGATATCAACTAGTGCGGGTCATTTCCAGTGGTTCTCATTACAAAGACGAAATTATTCAAATGGGACTTCACCATACTGATCCATGTCGCCACCCCATGCGTCAAGTCTCAGTACTCTGGGGTACAACTTGGTATCATTACTTGACCAACGTCCTTGACCCAGAACAGCTTTCCCCACAGCAAGTTTGTGATTTATATCGTCGTCGTTGTCCAAGCGAAGATGCATTTTTATTGACTAAACGCTTACTGGGTTTATCTTATCTCTGGGTTGGTGGCACTAATGGTGTACAGATGCAAGTTTATGCTACTTGGATTTTTTACGCCGTACTCAATGATTTGTGTGCTGATGTCGCTGTGGCTTTACAGCAGCCAATAGAACGTATTTCCGTGGAAATGGTGTTCCGTAGTTTATATTTTTTCCATCGTGCGCGATCGCACAACTCACAACTACAGCTCATTCCTTGGTTAGTTGAGCATCAGCGTTCTATGGGCTTGGTGAAAGCTGTTCGTCAGCGACACCGACGTAACGCCGCCAGGTCGCTTGACATTTGGGCTTCTGCCTTAACTTGACACCTATGGCAAGATGCTCCACCCCACGAGAAAAATTATTGCAACATTTTAGCCTTGCCACGCTACTACATTTATTAGGGAATTGATTTTTATTATTTCCCCTGAACACAAAATATTGTGACCTGACAATTATCTGTAACTATTGTTCCTTTTCTGATGAATTAGGAAAGCAAAATTCAAGATAATTATAGTAAAAGATTGGCTAATCTAGTAGTCTGACAAGGGAACTATGCTAGGTGCATTAAATTTTCTAGTTCTCTTCTTTTCCTCTTTCTTTGAGTACTTCGTGTCTTCGTGGTTCGTTTCTTCACCCAGCAAAGTTGACTTGGTGGACTACTAGACAATATTGTTATTTTTATAATCCACTAACTAATGACACCAGTACACCATTAATATCGCGGACGCGAGCCAGCATCTGTCCGCCAGGCTGACGTTTTGGCGCATCTAATGATTTTGCACCTGCTCCCAAAGCTCTCATATAAGCAGTAGCAACATCAGGTGTGATCAATGAGATTTGGATTAAGGAAGGCGCTTGTATAATATCGTTAGCATAGAAACCATTAGGAAATAATGTCTGGGCTTCATTAGTTGAGGAAAAAGCTAGGGTAGTTTCACCAGTTTCCATTTCTGCCCAAGTAACTTGATTCTGCTCCCGAATAGTGCGACGAACAAGACCAAAAGCTTTTTCATAAAACTCAACGGTCTTCATTACATCATCTACCCAAATCACTGTATAACCAAATTTCATCTTTGTTTCTCCTAATTTTATAGTTGCTGTAAATGCAAAGATATGTGGAAAAATCAAAAACTTATATTATTAATACCTTTATTTTTTTTGATAGGGTGTTTAAATTTAAATTTCGGTAAAAACTACAGCCATCAGAATCAACAAAAACCTCCTTTAGAGGTAATAGAAAAGTGGTTGGGTGCGCCTTTACCTAATAATTATTCAGATTTAAAGTATGAAATTATTAGCGATACTCCTGATCCACAAGTCAGAATAGCTATCAATGTCCCAAAGGCATATTTTCAAACTTTAATTAAGGAGAAAAATTTAGTCAAATATGACGATTTGAAAAACAAACTACCTGATGACTTGAAGCCCAGAGAATGGCAGGAAAGCAATCAAACTAAAGATTTCATTAAAAAACCGCTGCCTAGCACCACAATATGGATAACGAAAAATGAGTTTTATCCTCAATATCTTTGGTATCAACAACAAAGATTATATCTAGTTTATATATCAAGATAAGTATGTTGGAGAAATTAAAGATAACTGGCTGAGGCTGTCATTTGTCTTTGGTCATTTGTCTTTAGTCAGGATTTCAAGTTAAATAACATAGTTTGGTGCAATTTCCGACTTACTAAAGCAAGCAACCTATTTAACTTTCGACAATACAAGGTGCAGTTGCTAGAGTATTGGCTGCTGTTTGCATCTGTTCAATATCTGATGGCGACCAAACATGAGGCGCTTGACAGTGATGGGCTACTAACAATCCCCATAACCCTTTGGGTATGATAACTGGTACTACTAAATTTGCACGCACCTGCAAACTGCGAAGAAAATCTCGATGGCAATCATGCAATGATTCTAATTCAATATCCGCGATCGCTCTGACTCGTCCTGCTAAATACAAATTGGCATACTCTTGATTAAAACAATTATCTGGCCCTTTGGAACCAAAAATCGAGTATTCACTAGAGGCTACAGATTCCGCAGTTACCTGCCCATGCCATTTTCCATAAAAGTAATACAAAACTACACGGTCAACCTGAAGCGAATCTCTAAGTTGGTTAATCGTTTCTCGAACTAATGCATCTCGCTGCATCGTGATGACTAGACGGTCTAGCACCCTTTGCAAACCCTGCTCATAATTACTTTGTGGGCTGGGGTCAAATTCTGAGAAAGAATGAATTTGCACAAACCTAAAATTATAGGTGGTTCAGTAAGTTTTGCTGTTGATCAAGAATTATCAGCTAATGGTTACATAATTACAGTCATTCATTTGACAAAATAATACCATTGCAGGCCAGTGGTAAATCCTAAAGGAAAAATTAACTTTGATCGGAACTATAGGTAAAATACATAAGCCTGGTCTATTTTTTTCAATATCATGGGCAATACTTTTGGTCATCTATTTCGCGTTACTACTTTTGGAGAGTCCCACGGCGGCGGTGTGGGGGTTGTGATTGATGGTTGTCCGCCGCGGCTAGAGATTTCGGCGGAAGAAATTCAAGTAGAGCTAGATAGAAGACGGCCAGGACAAAGTAAAATTACCACACCGCGCAAAGAAGCTGATATCTGCGAGATATTATCTGGAGTATTTGAAGGTAAAACTCTAGGAACCCCAATCTCAATTTTGGTGCGAAATAAAGATACTCGTCCCCAAGATTACGACGAGATGGCTCAGAAGTATCGCCCCTCCCACGCTGATGCAACTTATGATGCCAAATATGGGATTCGTAACTGGCAAGGTGGCGGTAGGTCTTCAGCGCGTGAGACAATTGGTAGAGTAGCAGCAGGTGCGATCGCTAAAAAAATTCTCCGCCAAGTTGCAAATGTAGAAATCATCGGTTACGTCAAGCGCATCAAAGACTTAGAAGGCGTTATCGATCCCAACACTGTCACCTTAGAACAAGTTGAAAGCAACATCGTTCGCTGTCCCGATGGCGAGTTGGCAGAACGCATGATTGAATTAATTGAGCAAACTGGTAGACAAGGCGATTCCATCGGTGGTGTAGTTGAATGTGTAGCGCGGAATGTACCCAAAGGTTTAGGCGAACCAGTCTTTGATAAATTAGAAGCAGATATTGCCAAAGCTGTAATGTCTCTTCCTGCTAGCAAAGGTTTTGAAATTGGTTCTGGTTTTGCAGGAACCCTGTTAACAGGAATTGAACATAACGACGAATTTTATATTGATGAAAACGGTGAAATTCGCACCGTAACTAACCGTTCTGGTGGGATTCAGGGAGGAATTTCTAACGGAGAAAATATAATTTTACGAGTTGCATTTAAGCCGACAGCGACAATTAGAAAAGAACAAAAAACTGTAACTCGTGAAGGCGAAGAAACTGTATTAGCAGCCAAAGGAAGGCACGATCCTTGCGTATTACCTCGTGCAGTTCCGATGGTAGAAGCAATGGTGGCCTTGGTTCTGTGCGACCATTTATTACGGAATCATGGACAGTGTCATGTATTGAGTCCTGAGTCCTGAGTCCTGAGTCTTGAGTTAAAGTCATAACTCAAGACTCAAGAGTCAAATTAAAGTACAGTCATTACAACTGAATTAACCGCATATAATATTTCTCATCTATAAATTTGAGTGTTCTGAGATTATGCAGTTTTAGCCATAAAAATACATATTAAATTTGAATTTTAAGGCATAAAATGCATCATTATTTAAACTAGGTTGCATTGCCAAAATAACAACGCATGACCAATACAGTTCAGTTAAGAAAATTAATTGAAAACAAACCCCAAAAACTAGTTACTCAACAAAAAACTCAACAATAATTTTGGAGGGGGTTTGGGGGACGCAACCGTCACCCAATCGGGGGTTTGGGGGAGAATCCCCCAATTCTTCTGGCTTCTTTAATAAGTGACAAATCAATCCCTAATGAGCTTAACTGAACTGTATTCTTATACCAAATCAAATAATATTTGCGACACATCAATTATATTCTAGAGGGCAGGGCAATGCCCGTGCCCCTACA
>AP018180.1:8061685-8352649 GCA_002368155.1 Nostoc carneum NIES-2107 | reverse complement strand
TCCAATCCCCAATCCCCAATCCCCAGTCCCCAATCCCCAATCCCTAACTCCTAACTCCCAACTCTAAAAGTTCTGTGGTTGCTGATAATAATTTTCCTAATTCCACTGGCTTAGCTAAATGCATTTGAAACCCTGCGGCTAGTGCTTGTTTTTGGTTCATTTCTCCAGCAAAAGCAGTCAGTGCGATCGCAGGGATTTTTCCCCCTTTTTCTGGTGGCATAGCGCGAATTAAACGTATTAGCATATAGCCATCTATTCCTGGCATTCCAATATCACTTAACAGTAAATCTGGAGGTGATTGGGCAATTATTTCTAAAGCTTCTCCGGCTGAATTTACTGCTGTTACTGATGCTCCCAAATTTGCCAGCATAATTGTGAGAAATTCACCTGTATCTTGGTCATCATCTACTACTAAAATGCGTAGTCCTGATAAATTACTATAATTATGTGATTTTTCGCATTTCTTAGCTATTTTGGGTTGCTCAGACATTAATGGTAAATTAATAGTAAATGTTGCCCCCTCACCTTCTCCTAAGCTCTCTACATCAACCATTCCACCATGCAGTTCTGTGAGATTTTTCACAATGGCTAACCCCAAACCCAAACCTCCAAATTCTCGGGTAATTGTGCCATCACCTTGGCGGAAATATTCAAATACATGGGGTAAAAACTCTCGGCTAATGCCTTTACCATTATCTTTAACTTGAATTACAGCATTCGTATTGATTTGTTCTAGCCGTACTTCTATTTCTCCCCTAGATGGCGTAAATTTTACGGCATTAGAAAGTAGGTTCCAGACAATTTGTTGTAGACGAGCACTATCACCAGCCACCACCCCAATGTTTTGCTGAAAAAATGTTTTAACTTGAATATTTTTAGCTTCTAATGCTAAATGCATTGTCTCCAAAGCCGCTGTAATAGTATTAACTAAATTTACTGGCTGGATATTTAACACCATTTTCCCTTGTTGAATCCGGGAAACATCTAACAAGTCTTCAATTAATTGAATTTGTAACTTAGCATTGCGCTCAATAATTTCTAAACCTTGTAGCAGCTTTTCTCCTTGATATTTGTACATTTTAATTAATGTTGCCCAACCTAAAATCGGGTTGAGGGGAGTACGTAATTCGTGAGAAAGTACAGCTAAAAATTCATCTTTGAGTCGGTTTGCTTTTTCAGCTTCAGCGCGTGCGGCTTGTTCTCTTGTCAGTAAATGTTCGCGTTCAACTTCTGCTTGTTTGCGCCTGGTGATGTTTCTAAAAAAGATACCCAAACCATCTTCCGATGGATAAGCATGGGCTTCAAACCACTTTTGATCAGCTTCGCAAAAAGCCTCAAAATGCACAGGTATACCATCATTTAAAGCTCGACGATATTCCCACTCAAAAGTTGTATTCTCAGCGCCAGGCCACTGTTGCCAAAAATTTTTACCCAGTAGTTTGTCTGGTTCTAAACCAGTAATTTTGACTGCTTGTTGATTCACATAAGTAATTTCCCAATCATGGTTGACAGCAATAAATGCATCAGTCATACTTTCGAGAATATTAGCTAACCGTTGACGCAGGGAATGTTCGCGCTTGAGTAATGCATCTTTATCTCGATTAGATTCTTCTAGGCGCACATTAGTTTCTACTAGTGAATCATTTAGTTGAAGGAGTTTTTCTGTAAGCGCTGCACGTGCTTGATATTCACCAAGTCTGACTCTTTCCACAGCTAATGCTATTTGACTTTTTGCCCTTTCTGTAATTGCAGTTCCCACCAGTAAGCTAACAGCACACTGCACGAATAAACTTAGTTTGTGAACGTGTAAAACTTCTGGTGGCACCGGAAACTGGGGCATTAAGATAGCATTTGGGTAGACAATGAGATAACAAAATAAAGTTACCAGTACGCAGAAAGTAGAAATTAGCATCCCACTGGTCACGCCAAAGCGACTTGCTGCCCATAAAACAGGAACAAAGCTCAAAAATGATAGTTGTTGGAACTTAAAGCTAGTTTGGTGAGTTTGGGTAACAGTGAGAATTGCGATCGCCACACATAATAAAATAATGATGCCAATTTCTATGATGTAGCGCCGGGATGGTTGGGAGTGAAGTGCATTCAACATAGAATCTGAGGGTTCAGCATGGGGTAGCCACCCCCAAGATTGCAGGTATGGAGTTAGCACTAATAAAGCAGTAGGTGTAATAGCCATGATTCCAATAGCATTACCTAACCACCAATGAGGAATATTTTGAGCTAGGGTAGCCACCGACAGTTTTCCTACAGCTACCCAAGCGAAATTACCAACCACAGCTAAGGCAGCAGAGGCAGCTATTGGTACAGTAAATGTAAAAATTGCTGCATCTTTTAGACTATTGAATTTCAGCGAACCTTGATTGAAACGACGATAAAGTAACCAAGCAACCAAAGGTTCAATTACATCAACCAAACTAATTAGCTGTTCCCAACCATGCAAGCCCCAAAATCTTGACATCAATAAAGATGCCACCCCTGTGAGCAAGATACCATAGGGGCCGAACCAAAAAGTGAGAGCGATCGCCACACCTGATGGCGGAAACCATAAGGATATCCCTGGCTGAATTTGGTAGATGAGGGCCATTTTATGAGCCAACACTAAGGCTAATAACCCTACAAATGTCATTACAAGCCTTCTATACATAGGCTTAAGCCACAAATTTCCTGATTTTTATGAAAAAAGCGGGATAATCTAGAATCTTTAGATAAGAAGTTTTATATCTATAAAATAGATGGAAAAGAAAGAAAAATTTAAATCTATGGTGCTTGTTTGAAACCCCATAGCGAACATTAGGAATTTTCCTTTCCTCCTTTATCTTGAATTTTTTACCTCTTATCTCAACCGTCGCTGCAACCATAAAGCCAGTAACGGTAAAGCCAGCCTATAACCCTGTTCTGCATTGTAGATCAAACCCTTGTGCTGTAGACCAGTTAAAGCACCTTGAAGGCTACCACCTCTGGAAAGTCCATGTTTTTGTATATATTCTTTACTTTGCGGTTTTTCTGTGGGATCTAAAGCTAAACATTCCAGTAAGTGTACTTGATTTGCTGGCAGTAGCATCAGTAAAGATTCAAAAATAATCGATAAATCTTTGAGCAATGCTTCAATAGCTTGCTGTACCTCTTCTTCAGTAATTAATCCGTCAGAACTGCACAAAGTTTGTAGGCGGCGAATTAACGCCATTGCATCGCCTATATGCCCTTGTACCGCATCTAGGAAAAGTTGTAATGCGTGAGAACGCGAATCAAATTTTAGTCCTTGAGTATGTAAAATCTCCCTCGCCCACACTGCCAAAACATCTTTAGCTAAAGGAGGTAACTGCACAGTTTCAATAGGATAATCAGCCTCATCTGTTTGCTGGTTTGTTTCTGCGATTGTAGCGATGAGAACGTAACTAACTTCAGTTTGTGCTTTAATTTCTCCCCGGAATGTTGTTTCCCACAAATTATTTCGATCCCAAGACCGAATGTGAGGAAAACTCTGCAAAATTAGCACTACTCGTTGCTGTAAATCTAATGCGATGATTTGTGGCAAGGAGAGTAAAATTTCAAATGCTTGCCATATTTCTTTTTGATTAACAGAAGGCAATAATTTGAGTTTACCTTCCAGATTCCAAACAAAAAACTCGCTAGCATTTTGAGCAACCCAAGCTTGGATTTTTTCTGCTTGCCAATTTTGACTAATCGCCTCAGCCAACAATTGCACAAATCGCTGCCCATCTATAGCGCGGATACAATCTATTTCCAGCACGATCGCACCCACTTCTTGCGCTGCACCTCGCACCAAGGTTCGTCTTCCACTCCCCGGTACGCCTGTAATCAGCAAATCACCATCCTGCGCCAGCACTTCTACTATGTGCTGAAATTCCGCCGAACGTCCAATTAATTGCAAAGGAGTAGACAAATCCAAAATGTACCCGCCTTCTAAGTTCCCACCTGTAACGCCCAGCATACTAAGTTGTGTTGGTAGTGGGCAAGCGTAGAGGTTGGGGATTGGGGATTAGGGATTGGGGATTGGGAATAAATTAGTATCTTGGCAAGAAACGTTTTAGCCTGTGTTGAATTTCTCCAGGATTTCGATAACCTAAACCAAATACCCTAATTGTGTATGGAAGATGTCCTTCTGGAGCATCAATACTAAATATCGCCTCTTCGTATTTACGCCATTCAGTGTTTACAAGATTTACCAGCCAGCCAACGCGATGCCCAAAGAGTTTATAATCTTCGTTGGAATCTTGCCATATTTGTTTTTGCACACTAAAACCAAATCTGCCATTACTATACTTTAACCAAAGATTGTTAATAATTCGTAAGTCATGGCGAGATAGTCTCTTAATATCTCCATCGTCTAACCACTTCTCCTCTTCTTTATCAGAGATTCTAAGTATATGGAAACAAGTTTCTTTATCTGCTTCCTGCCACTTACTTTCTGCTAACAAATCTCGCAATTTACTGTAGTTTATACCTGAAGTAGGAGATATAAGAGTTAATTCGATTTCAAGTTGATTAACTTGATTTTGTAAGCTTAATAATACTTCTAAGATTTTATTTTGTGTCTCACTTTCAGGGGGATTTTTAACTATACTAATAATTTGCGATGATTGTTCTTTAAGGTGTGCAACTTCATCCAGAATCAGCAAATTTAAGCTTGATTCAGGGGGTTTATCTATAATTTCTCGAATTTTTTTCTGAGCATGATTAGCAACTTTTTCAGCTTCTAGTGCAGTTTTTTCGGCAGATTCAAGCTTTTCTTTTGTCAGATGAAGCTCAGATTTCAATGAATGTATTTCCGCTTGAAAAGACCTAACACTTGATTCTAAAGCTTTTACATTACTAGCTTTGATATTTTCTAATTCTTCTTGCAACTCTTCTTTGGCTCGTCTAAGTTCTTCTATCGCCGTTTCATAATATTCTAAAGGCGTTTTCCAGTTTGTTGGATCAGCTTGTTTCATAAAAAACCTATAGTTAATTTATTTACCAGTCAAAAGCTTTTGTGAATGTTGAGGCTCTAATAGAGAATTGTCTGTACGATCAGAATCTCTCATTGTCTTTCTCCAAAACTCACAAAGTAAACCATATTTGAGCCAGTCTTCCATAGCTTGTCTTTTCAAGACTGGAGATTTTTTAACTAAAGCAGCCATTCTCGCTGCATTGAGTTGCAGTTGTCCATAAATATCTATTACTTTATCAATCGAAATGTTCTCATTTAAATTGCTTAGTTCATAGCACTCATTTAATTGATAAAGCTCAACATCAGACAACATAGGGCCAGGCTTCATCCCTATTTTTAATCTTCGCCTACATTTATCAATCGGATTTGGTAAAGCATGAGCTAAATGTTTTCTTAATTCATTACGAATTAATTCTAACTTTTCATCTATGTTTTCGTTTATTTTATCAACTAGATAATCTATATCTTGAAACATTTTTTCTTCAAAAATATTAATTTCTTCAAAAATATTTTCAGTTATCTTTTCCGTTTGGCTTAATGCTCTCATTACAGTTAAAGCAATTTGATTTATTCTATTTTCTACATAAGCATCAACTTCACCAACAGTATTTCTTACATCTTGGATAGCCGATTTACGTATTTCATCAATTTCTTGTAGATTCTCTTTAACTTTATGCTCTGCATTATTTAGTAAGGACTCAATATCAGCTTTAGCCTGAACTTCTAATTCCTCAACTTGTTTTATCCGTTCTTTAGATACATAGTCTAGTCTGTCAGCCAAGGGGTTAAGTTTTTTATCAAATAAGTCATTTATTTCTTTACTACTTGAGTACACAAAATCTCGTGAAATTTTCTTTGCTGAACGCTCTAATTTTTTAACTAAACCACCAAATATCCATCCCAGCATTGTGCATCATCCTGAAGTGATTGTTTACTGGTATACAGTTTCAAAAATAACATTACAAAAAGAATGTGTCGAGTTAATAAATATCTCTAAATAATTAAGTATAATTTCGGTTGTTATTGGCAGTGAAGATTACTAAAAGTTATCTAATTATATGGCGCGATCGCCTGGATTTGATATGATGGGTCATCCGTTAACGCAATCTCTCTTAACGATGCTCATCTATGCGTCTATCAGAAGTACTTAATCTCCCTCGGTTTCTGAAATTAATTATCAATTTAGTAGTCTTAGCCACGCTGTTATTCATCTGTCAGCGAGTTTGGGCGCAAGAGTGGCTACCTGTGCGGGGTAGTATCCCTTTTGGTATCAGTGGAATCGCACTAATTCAGCAAGAAAGCAATTCTCTAGAATTTCTGATTGTTCATGATAATAAAAAACCTGACCAAGGTCGTCTAGCAATTATTAATATTAAAGGTAAAAATCAGCCAGAATATTTAGCGTTAAATTGGTCAAGTAAACTCTTACCAGAAGATTTAGAAGCTTTAACATCTATTCCGGGTACGAATAATACTTCATTTATCGCTTTAGCCAGTACTGGTAAGGCTTATTATTTTAAATTAGATGCTGATAAAAAAACTATCTCAGTTATTAAAGAATTTACTCTACCAGCATTCCCAAAAGGTAGTAACTTTGAAGCTTTTTCTCTACAAGATATAGATGGTAAATTAATTGCGGTTTGGGCACATCGGGGAGAGGCTGAACAACCAGCAAATATTTATTGGGGATTGCTGGATTTAACTAAATATCAAATTATTCCCGCAGGTTATAGCAATTTTACAGTTCCATTTCCATCTGGAAATGTTCGCCATGTTTCTGATATCAAAGTTGATTCGGCGGGAGTTGTCTTTATTAGCGCAGCAAGTGATGCTGGAGATGATGGGCCATTTCAATCGGCTGTATATGTTGCAGGTTCTCTGGGATATCGTAACAACAAATTGATATTTAGACAAAACTCGCAACTTGTTCCGCTTTATCGTACTAATTACCACAAAATTGAAGGTATAGAAATTGTTCCTGGTGCGAATGGTGGTGTAGTTGTTGGTACTGATGATGAGAATTTCGGTTCTGCTGTGTATGTTGTTGGTGGAGAATAAAAACCGCCGATAAATCATCTGCGTTCATCGGCGGTTAAAATAATCCGTCTTGTAATTACGAATTACTTATACCAATTTAATCATGTGGAGTTGCACATATTTAGATCCCCCTAAATCCCCCTTAAAAAGGGGGACTTTGAGAGATTTTTTCCTGCTCCCCCCTTATTAAGGGGACTTTGAGCTATTTTTTCTGTATTCCTCTTATTAAGGGGACTTTGAGCTATTTTTTCCGGTTCCCCCCTTTTTTAAGGGGGGCTAGGGGGGATCAAATTCTATGCAGCTGCATAAAAATTGGTATTACACATTAAATCGGAACAACATCACATCGCCTTCTTTAACGATATATTCTTTGCCTTCACTTCTCACTAAACCTTTTTCCTTGGCAGCATTCATTGAACCAGTTGTGACTAAATCATCATAAGCAACTGTTTCAGCACGAATAAATCCCCGTTCAAAATCGGAGTGAATAACACCTGCTGCTTGGGGTGCAGACATTCCGGCGTGAATTGTCCAAGCACGAGTTTCTTTAGGGCCGCTGGTGAAATATGTCCGTAAACCTAACAGAGTGTAAGTAGCACGAATTAAAGATTTTAAACCGCCTTCTTCTACTCCTAAAGATGCTAAAAAATCAGCCTTATCTTCTTCTGGTAATTCTACTAGTTCAGCTTCTACTTGAGCAGAAACGATGACGACTTGGGCATTTTCTTGGGCTGCTATTTGCCGCACTTTCTCAACAAAATCATTACCTGTTGCTAAGTCATCTTCAGAGACATTGGCGGCGTAAATAATGGGTTTATTCGTCAGCAGTCCTAGTCCTTGAATAATTTCGGCTTCTTCTTCAGTTAAACTAACTTGTCTGACTGATTTACCTTCATTTAAAGCCGCAGCTAATTTTTCCAGAACTGTGATTTCAAATTGTGCATCTTTGCTAGTCCGTGCTTGCTTGCGGGTGCGGTCGATACGGCGCTCAATTTGTGCTAAATCTGATAAACCAAGCTCTAAATTAATGATTTCAATATCCCGTGCTGGGTCAACAGAACCCGCGACGTGAATAATATCATCATTTTCAAAACAACGCACTACATGGACAATTGCATCTACTTCCCGGATGTGGGAGAGAAATTGATTACCTAGTCCCTCACCCTGGCTTGCACCTTTTACCAAACCGGCAATATCCACAAACTCAATACGCGCTGGGATAATTTGTACTGAACCGGATATGTTCGAGAGAACATTTAAGCGCTCATCCGGTACTGCGACAACGCCGACATTGGGTTCAATGGTGCAAAAGGGGAAGTTAGCGGCTTCGGCTTTGGCGTTAGCAACTACAGCATTAAATAAAGTAGATTTTCCGACGTTGGGTAGTCCGACAATTCCGGCTCGTAGCATCTTAAGATTCTAGATTTTGGCTTACATTACCAAGATAATCTAAACAGGTTCAGGAATTGTTTGGGGAATTGGTTCGGGAACTGTTTGCGGAATGGGTGCTGGTACAGGCTGAGGAATCGGCGCTGGTACAGGTTCGGGAACTGGCCCCGGTACAGGCTGAGGAATGGTTGGCCCTGGTGAAGGTTCAGGACTGGGTAAGGGATTGGGGACTGGATTAGGAATTCCGGGTTCGGGTATAGAAATAGCTTGAGGTTGAATCATGAAAAGTCTCGATTAATTTATCTGACTTTCCCAAGCTAAATGACAATATCAGGCACTGACATCTCTCTAAATAGCTAACTCAGCGTCATCAAAAGTAACTAGTACTGCTACGCAGAATTAAAAATTCAAGCAGAAAGATTGTGTAAAAAACGTAAAAATGGCAACTGTATCGTTTTACAGATAGTCACCGTTGTTAAATATAGGAATCCGATTTGATTTCTGAAAAATTTCAGTAAGCTGTAACGTACGAAAAGTTTGACGCTGATGCGTTACGCTATCGCTAACGCATCCTACGTGAACTATGCGGAAGTCAAAAGGTGTAAAAAACGTAAAAACGGTAACTGTATCGTTTTACAGATAGTCACCGTTGTTAAATATTCTATGTATGCAACCAGTATAAGGCTGAAAAAATTCAGGTAGGGTGAGAAATAACCCACCCTAAACATTATTTACTTTGCAGTGCTTTCAGCTGGTGCGCCAATCATTTTTGCTGCATTTTCTTCGCTTTCGAGAATACCGAATTCAATCAACAATTCTTCTAGTTCTTCCATTTCAATTGGTGTAGGAATTTGAAGATTCTGGTTGTTGATGATCTTGTTAGCTAATGTGCGGTATTCGTTAGACTGGTTGCTATCAGGAGCGTACTCGTTAACAGTCATCCGACGCAACTCAGCGTGTTGAACAATATTGTCGCGAGGTACGTAGTGAATCATTTGGGTATTTAAGCGTTTTGCCAGAGTTTCAATCAGTTCGATTTCTCTGTCAACGTTACGGCTGTTACAAATCAAACCACCCAAACGCACACCACCAGTGTGTGCATATTTCAAAATACCGCGAGCGATGTTGTTAGCTGCATACATCGCCATCATTTCACCGGAGGTAACGATGTAGATTTCTTGTGCTTTGTTTTCACGGATAGGCATAGCAAAACCACCGCAAACAACGTCGCCTAATACGTCGTAAGATACAAAGTCAACATCTTGGTAAGCACCGTTTTCTTCCAAGAAGTTAATAGCGGTGATGATACCACGACCGGCGCAACCTACACCGGGTTCTGGGCCGCCTGACTCTACGCATTTTACACCACGGAAGCCAGTCAGCATGACTTCTTCCAGTTCGAGGTCTTCTACTGCACCACGTTCAGCAGCCAAGTGAAGAACGGTGGTTTGTGCTTTAGAGTGCAACATTAAACGAGTTGAGTCTGCTTTAGGGTCGCAACCTACAATCAGGATGCGTTGACCCATTTCTGCCATTGCTGCCAGAGTGTTTTGAGAGGTAGTAGACTTACCAATACCGCCTTTACCGTAGAAAGCTATTTGTCTGATTTTGCTATCGATAGACATGGTTGGTGTTTTCCTAGAATTAATGGGTCGATGGGAGTGAAAGGCTAACTGAGACTAAACTCTTGGTAGTTGCATATAGCTGTTGCCAAGCAACACACCAGGCAAATAATAGTAAAAGGTTGCATAGACGAAGATTTGATTTGTGTTTAAGAACTATTGCAAAGATGGCTATTGCAAGCTGGCGATAGATATATTTGTAAGGATTTTCTCTCAGGAAAATCTGGGCATGAGCATTCTAGATTGTTGTAACTAAACCGTCATCACTGGTTCAGACATTAAGAGTTTTGAGTTTAGCAATTTCAACCTTTGCAGGATTTTTGTCCTATACCCAACCCACCAAAATTGCAGTTTACTTTTAATGTTTGTTACAAGTTATCTATTTTTCGTATGCCATAATTGCCTGATTTTATATCCTAAAATAACGAGCGATCGCTTTTTAGTATTTCTTGCAATTATCCATAAAAAATCACTTCATGCTATTGCTACTAATGCAGGAAAATAACTTCCCAATTACAAGGTAAGTTTCTGCATTAACAACCTTTAACACTATGGTTTAGGCAGTATATTGGTGAATTTTGACAATTTAGTTAAATTCCTAAATTTCTTGGAACGGTATCTACTCTACTGGGAGTTTTAATTTTCCTAGTAAGCAAATCTGAGAACATAGTTTCTCAAGTTAAGTAACCATTCTAAATTCTTTCGGATTGCCAGGATGTACTAAGAGTCTTTCTCCCTAGACTCTAAGAGGAATTGGTGCTGGCTGTTTAACTAACTAGCATAGCCAAAGATTACTTGGCTATTACCTAAGCAAGCTATGATTGACTTCAAGCCATTACTAAGGTGATTATCTTGATGTTCTGGCTTTGATGATCGTTACTAAAAACCATAACGATATTGAAGCGGACTTACCAGAGCAAAAGGACTTTATCGAGTTACCTCAATATTGTCTTGAAGTCTTTTTGCATTCTTACTTTTTGATTCCTGTTTTTACATTAGCATAGATTTACTAATTTAGTTTTACTAAACAAAATTATTTTTCAATTTTGAAATTATTGTTCATTTCTAACTAATTTATAGTTTATTAAGTTTATTTCTATATATAAGGTATTAATTCTAGCAATTTTTCTTAGGGAAAGGCTTTAGTATCGCGCGCGCTTAAATTGCAAGTCACATGGGAAAGTAGTTATACAAAATAGTTATATAAAATACATTATCTATATAGAGCCTATATAGTGCATTTTCCCGATATTTCACCTAAAATCAAGCACAGAAAGCAAAAAATTATATTGGTAAAATATATAACTGAGACTTGAGCAATATATTCTGTAGATTAATGGAATATCGTGTTAATCTTGAAGATGAGAATAAAATGGTACAAAAATTTTGTTTTTATTAATCGCAAGCTTTTACTCTTGGTTATTAACAAGTTTGTCTGTTACTTCACTACGCCAGCGATTTCAATAATTAGATTAGATTGCCATAGTCATAAATCTGCTATCCCACCAATCTGGAAGAGAAAGAAATTCAAGATTCTTCTTCCTGCATCCTTTAGTGTCATATATTTATGGAATCTAAAAAATACAAAATTGAATACAAGTTTCATTCCATTCACATTGAAGAGGAATCATTAAGCAGAAAAGCTTATTACTATAAAATTTTTGGAGAATTATGTCATAATGGCGGATTCGTCAATTCCATTGCTGAGGCTGAGAAGGAAGCAAAAGCAAAGATTGACGAGAAATTTCATCTTATAGAAAATAAAGCTGCATTATACAGATATTGTGTGATGCAAGATTTTGAAAGTTTTGTTGAGTTATTAAACCAACAACAAAACATCTCAAAAGAGCTAGTTTATCAGGTGGCTTCTCAACTAGCTTTAGCTTCAACTTTAAAGTCTTTGACCAAAGGCTCCATCAGCCTTGATGCAAATAGCTTAGGAGATGTTAATAGCGATACAAGCCAAGAAAATTTGTAGCGTTGATCAATTATATTTGTGTTTGGAGGTAGCCACTAAAAAGCTGGCTCCATCACCTTTACTTTCGTGAGAAGACAAGCTTCCAGAGTCCATAGGTTATTACATAACGCAAAATCTGGTATTTTTAATTCAAATGGATGAGGTGGTGGTTGTAGCAGAGAAGGTACAGCTTGATTCTGGGCTTCAACTAAGCTAACTATCCAAGGAATAAAATCTAAAATTTCTGTTGGTAAGATAGTTAACTCAAAGTCCCATAGGAGATTTAGCCCTCGAGATTTTTGCCATTTTTTAGCCATCATAAATTGAAGAGCGCTTTTATTAATAGCCAACCGCAGAATGAATGGGCGTAATGGGTTAATTTCGTCTGGTGCTGTATAAGCGTAGATGTTTACATAATTTAGTTGTTCTCTATCATCTATCCAAGATGCGATGGGAGAGTTACTACTATAAGATGTACTACTTATTTTCACTGGAGTTTTCATCGTAGCAGCGAACAAAGAGTAGAATTCACTTCTGAGTTCGCTAACAATGTGTTTGGCTTCTGGGTTCATAGTTACTACACTTATATTATTGTGTAGATTGGATATCTAAGAGAATTTTTAGGGGTGAGGGAATTATATTTAGTAACTCCCAAAAGTATGGGAGAACTAAAAATTACCTACAAAACAAGCTAGAGAAGCTGAGAGACAGCACTGCTAAATTTCTCGTAAGGAGAAACTCCAACAATAGTTTCTGCTAACTCACCATTTTTGAAAATTAAAACTGCTGGAATACTGCGAAGACCAAATTTTTTTAACATTGGTTTGTTGTTATCTACATCTACCTTAACGACCTTTGCACTATCTTTGTACTCTTGTGCAAGTTGCTCCATTAATGGAGCAACGAGGCGACAAGGGCCACACCAAGTAGCAGTAAAGTCAACTACAAGAATGTTTTTTTCACCTAAAAGAGTTTCAAATTCACTTTCTTGGATATAAGCAACTAAATCAGTATCTGTAGACATTTTGGAAATTCCTCAATATTAAACTAAAGCTTCAAAAAAGATTGTTCAGTGGCATGATGACCAACGAATATTTAATATTTTACCTACAAAGCGATACAAAAATTTTCTTTATAAAAGTCCAATAATTTGTTTCACAAGGTAATAGACTGCTGGGAAAAGGTTAAAGGGAAAAGGTTAAAGGGGAAATACAAAATCTTTCCTCCTTCCTCCTTTTCCTGACTTTTGCAAGAAGTTTAATGACTTCTTGTTTGATTTTAAAGTCAAAATTGTATAAAAAAAGCTCAAGCAGAAATGCTTGAGCCACTAATACATCAAGTGAATTAATTGATCTAACCTGTTAGGTCAATTAGCTAAAATAGTGAAGCTTAGTAACGGTTGCGTCCACCGTAATTACCACGGTTACCACCGCCAAATGAGCCGCCTCTTTCTTCTCTGGGCTTAGCCTTATTTACTTTTAAGTCTCTTCCCATCCACTCAGCGCCATCAAGAGCTTCAATAGCAGCATTTTCTTCTGCATCTGTACCCATTTCAACAAAGCCAAAGCCGCGCAAACGGCCTGTTTCTCTATCTGTAGGTAGCTGAACGCGCTTCACAGAACCATATTCTGCAAAAACTGCATTTAGAGTGGCTTCAGTAACTTCGTAAGAAAGATTGCCTACATAAACTGACATAGATTGTCTCCGAAATTGTAAATATGTAGAGATTTAAATTTCGGAGAAAAGTTTGTAAATACCAAAAACAAAAAACCTGTCAATACTAAAAACAAAAGCTGTTAACCGAATTAATTCTCATCTCCTATTATGGCATAGAAATTTCCTTTTAGGTGAAAGATGGAAAAAATAATATTTAGCTCACTAATTCTACTAAAGCTTCTCGCTGAAACCTGACTACGCATGAGACTAAGCAGCCGCGATAATGTCCACTGGTAAATACTGAGAGTGTGACATTAGTCTGACCTTGATCTAATATTTCTTTCACCTTACACATTTGCCGTTTGTTTTTACAGTATGCAAATATGCGATCGCCAGCTTTGACATCCAACGCTTTAATTTTCAATTTCTACTCACTTCTACAAATTTTCATCTAACCCATAGTATTGATGGGGATGTTTTTGACCTGATTTTGGTTGGAATTGACTTTAGTTTCTATGTAAACCAAAAAATAATTGAAATCCTTCAGTGCCATACATACAATAAAACAAGCTTAAGCTGCGTCTACGATAGTCTTAGCTCTATTAACTTTCAGGCTATAACCCATCCATTCAGTACCTTGTAATCCATTAATGGCTGCTACTTCGTCGCTGTCTTTGTCCATTTGAACAACTGCAAAACCTCGCTTCTCGCCTGATTTTTGCTTGGTAGATACTAGTATCCTTTTCACAGACCCATACTTTAGAAATACTTGTCTGATATCCTCATCTTCAATTTCATGGGATAGATTACCAATATAAACTGACATAGAATATCTCCGAACTAACAGAATGTAGAGATTTAGATTTGGAGAGGTATCTCTATAGTCACTTGACCAAAAATATTTCTCAATAATTTAATAGTAACATGGTTTTAAATTTTAAACACATTCAAATCAGTACAAGCTTGGGCAGCTTGATTTTTTAGCTTAAATTTTCATCAAGAGGATAAAACTTGGCTAATTGAGCAAAGTAATACCAATTTAAATAATGTTGGCGACACATCAATATAATCACGAGGGCAAGGCATTGCCTTGCCCCTACAATCTGTCACGTTCTTTTTTGTAAGAAGATGCAACTGATAAGTCAATTAGTGATTGAAATGTATAATTTATACTAATTTAATATGAAGTTGCATATAATATATTTCTTGAGATTTGACAGTTTATTTACATTAATAGAGAATGCGATCGCATCCCCAGCACTCTCAAATTTTCTCTTCGCCTGAGTCACTTCAAGCCATAGCGCAAAATGCGATCGCACTACTTCCCCAAAACTCTCTGCTTTTCCATCCCCGTGAGGGGTAATTGATTGAAAACTAAAGCATAGCCAATTTTCAAAGACAATCTCTGCCTCACAACAATTTAATCAGCAAAAGCAAGTATTGCTTTCTTCAAATCTGCTTTGGCTTTCTCAAAAGCTGCTTTGGCTTTCTCATTTCAGTGTATTTAGCAAGCAAAAGCAGATATTGCTTTCTCAAAAGCTGCTTTGGCTTTCTCATTTCAGTGTATTTAGCAAGCAAAAGCAGATATTGCTTTCTCAAAAGCTGCTTTGGCTTTCTCATTTCGGTGTATTTAGCAAGCAAAAGCAAATATTGTTTTCTCAAAAGTTACTTTGGCTGATTAATTTGGGTAATTTCTTTGAAAAATCGTAGTATTACTATGTAGCTAAATTTATTTGAGATTTGCCAAAATTCTCTCAGGTTGATTGATAGGAAATTTTTTAAGGTAAATAAGATTAAATCAGTTAATAAGTCAACGGTAAACGGTCAAAAACCTGATAAAAGACTGTATTTTTACTTAATTGTTAACTGAGAACCAGATTAGAAGGTGCATCTTAAATATGGCTAGAAGACAAAGAACTTCCGATGTGTTAATTAAAGCAGTGCGTCGTGCGGCTGGCATTAAATCAATTGATCCCTATTTAGATGCAGGTAATGGATTGACTTTGTTTGCCTATTCCAACCTCATCGAGACAATGCGAGATCAAGAAAATGCATACAACAGTGCGCTTGCTAATTTGGATAGGTTGTATACTGAAATGCTGGCAACCGAGCGTCAGCTGGCAGACATGACAGAACATATGCTGATGGGTGTTGCAACTAAATATGGCAAAAGCAGTGTAGAGTATGGTATGGCGGGAGGAGTTCCGAAAAACCAACGCCGCAAGGGACTGCGAGGCGAATCTTCAATTGAGCCTGCTGGGGAAGAAGCAATTATTGCCAGTGTGAATGGTAATGGCAAGGTTAAAAGTCACTCACTTTAGCGAGATTTAGATACCCGAATTTTTGAAAAAGTCGGGTATCTGGGCAATAGCAAGGGTGAGGATATTGAGCATATATTTTCTCTACCTCTGCTTCTTGAAGACGCGATGAATTTCTGCTTCTTGAAGACGCGATGAATCGCGTCTCTACAGGACTTATATTATTTCTCTAAATCTAGGCTACAGATAATTTTCCCCCTGCTCCCTGCCCCCTGCCCCTCTGCTGCCTATGTGTAGCCATATTTTGGAGAATTGGTATTATGCGCGTTGTGCGCCTGGTTGCCCGTTTTCTACTACAAAGGAAGCTAGGGTACTAATGGCAGCTGTAGGACTAGTAATAGTTGAGACAACGCGGTAATCGGTTTGCCAGAGTTTTGGGGTGAGTTGGCAACGAACGTAGCCACGAGATGCACCATCAAAGAATTTGGTGTGGGGATTGTCTATTAAGGCGGCTTGAACTGGAGCGATAAATTGGGTGGGGAAGTCGGAGGAAATGGAAGTTCCAACAAATTCTGTACCCACTGTTATGGAAGCGGGGTTGTTGAAGTCGGCTTTGATATCATGTACCCAACTAGAATGGATATCGCCAGAAATCACTACTGGGTTGGAAGGTTGGCGTTGTTGGAGAAATTTCAACAGCCGATCGCGCGCTGCTACGTAACCATCCCACTGATCCATGTTAAATGATCCGATTTCTGGGCGCGGATCAAAATCATATTCAGCGAACATGATTTGTTGTGCAATTATATTCCAGCGCGATCGCGATTTATCTAATCCCTGGAATAACCACTGTTCTTGTTCTTTTCCTGTCAGCGTCGCATTAACATCGAAAGCTTGCAAACAACGGGATTTGAGTCCATCATCACAAGGTTGGTCGGTGCGATATTGGCGAGTATCTAAGACGTTAAACTCCGCTAAATCACCGAAGGTAAAACGGCGATAAAGTTGCATATTTGACTGATTCGGTAAGGAAGTTTCACGCAGGGGCATATGTTCGTAGTATGCTTTGTAAGCATTAGCTCGCCTCGTGATAAATGCTTGTTGGCTTTGATTTTCTTCTGGAATTAAATTAGCATAGTTGTTTTCAACTTCATGGTCGTCCCAAGTTACTATCCAAGGAAAGGCTGCATGAGCTGCTTGTAAATTAGGGTCTGTTTTATATAAAGCGTGACGGTTGCGGTAGTCAGCCAGGGAGAAAATTTCGGCACTATTATGTTGACGTGGCCCTCCGGGTTGCGGGCCATATTCGTAAATATAATCACCCAGATGCACTACTAGGTCTAGTTCTTCTTCTGCTAAATGTTTAAATGCTGTATAGTAGCCATTTTGCCAGTCTTGGCAAGAAACAAAAGCAAAGTTAAGTTGCTTGGTAGAACGATAGAAGGCGCTAGCTGTGCGAGTCCGTCCAATGGGACTAACTTCATTACCAACTCGAAATTGATACCAGTACCAACGGTCAGGCCTTAAACCACGGACATCTATATGTACTGAGTGTGCTAATTCTGGAGTTGCTAAGGCTTTGCCTTTTTGCACAACCTTTCTCATCCTTTCATCTAGCGCAATTTCCCAATGCACTATCACGTTTTCATACGGCATTCCGCCACCGTTCAGCGGATCGGGAGCTAATCGCGTCCATAAAACCACACTATCAGGTAAAGGATCGCCAGAAGCAACACCAAGACTAAAGGGATAGTTAGAAAACTTCAGTTTTGCGATCGCTGGTTTCCATTGGCTAGTTACCGCCAA
This sequence comes from Nostoc carneum NIES-2107, assembly GCA_002368155.1. Lineage (GTDB taxonomy): Bacteria > Cyanobacteriota > Cyanobacteriia > Cyanobacteriales > Nostocaceae > Aulosira > Aulosira carnea. The sequence goes on along the minus strand of AP018180.1, from coordinate 8,334,955 downwards.
CCCTGTTAAGAATCCTGCACCCAGCAAAAAACTCCGCCGTCTGCAACGATTGTTTAGCAGGAGATTGTCATGCATGAATTCCATATTCACTCCCAGTCAGAAGGTTTCTCTGTTTTGACAGCCTGTGTCAAGCAACACAAAGAAATTACCGACCCACAATCAAGAAGCGATTAAGATCATGTTAATTTTTGATGCAAAGTCAGGATTGATGATTTTACCTAAGCATCTGAGTTTTATTGGGGGAAAGGGGAAAGGTTAAGGGTTAAAGGTTTTTTCTTTCCCCTTTTTCCCATTCCCCTTTTCCCCCTTCCCCAACAAGTATTGCAACACATCCTAACAAAATGCCTAATCGCGACGCATAGCGAGTAATTCTTGGGGAGAAGCTAAGAGTTTAATTTTGGCTTCAATAATTTGGCGTTGTTGGTTGAGAATAAATAACCAAGTAACGTTAACACCACACCAGGATGTAAAGGCTTTTCCTGCTACCTGAACTTGAATTTGCTCGTTTGGCAAACTCTCAATGATTCCTTGGTGCGGTTCGGCTTTAATACCTTGAGCTTCTTGTTTTAAATATGTTGCGATCGCATCTGGCCCTACAAAACCAGATTCAAAGGGTGGATACATAATACCATCCTCAGCAAACAAGGCAGATGTTGCCGCAAAATCTCCCGCATTCAAAGCTTGAAAGTAACGTAGAATAATCGGTTCTGTAATTCCCTCAATCGATAATTCTTTGGTGTCTGTTTTCTTGTTAAATTCAGCAGTAGTCATAAAATTACTTTTTTGAGGCTAGCTAAACATCAATATTCATGGCAAACGCCGTCAAATAAAAGCTGCTATCGGTATATATTGCTTTGTTATGATCAAGTCGTTCTCTGGATAGAGGCAAAATTTAGATAAGAGAAATGAATAACTCTGGCATAACCACGAGTGATGTAGTAAAGAAAAAAGCGCAGGAGTTGGGATTTCATCAAGTAGGAATTGCGGCTGTGGATGGGGTAGATGAAACAGCCGCGCAGCGTTTACAAGCATGGCTAGCACTGGGTTATAACGCCGAAATGGCATGGATGGCTAACCCCAAGCGTCAGGATATCCGTTTAGTGATGCCAGAAGCGCGATCGCTGATTTGCGTGGCACTCAATTACTACACACCACATCAACGTCCCGAAGGTAAGGAATACGCCAAAATTTCTCGTTATGGTTGGGGACGAGATTATCACAAGGTGATGCATAAGAAACTTAAAGCACTAAATAATTGGGTACAATCACTGAGTGAAAATGTCCAGGTGCGTTATTATGCAGATACAGGCCCCGTACAAGACAAATTATGGGCGCAAAAATCTGGTATTGGCTGGATTGCCAAAAACGGCAATGTAATTACCAGGGAATATGGTTCTTGGGTCTTTTTAGGAGAGATGATCACTAATCTGGAACTAGAGTGCGATCGCCCAGCTACAGAACATTGTGGCACCTGTACGCGCTGTCTGGAAGCTTGCCCAACTGGTGCAATTACCCAACCCTATGTAGTAGATGCTAATCGCTGCATTGCGTATCATACAATTGAAAATCGGGCAGAACAATTACCCCCAAACGTTAAACCCCACTTACAAGGCTGGGTTGCAGGGTGTGATATCTGCCAAGATGTTTGTCCGTGGAATCAACGTTTTGCAAAAAACACAGATGTGACAGAATTTAATCCTTATCCTGGGAATCTGGCACCGAAGCTGATAGAATTAGCAGAAATCTCAGAAGAGGAGTGGGAGCAACAATTTACAGCCTCAGCCTTGCGACGGATTAAACCAGAAATGTTGAGACGTAATGCCCGTGCTAATCTAGACGCATCTAGGCAACAGAATGACGCAGACAGTGATTATTTTTGATTTTGATGGCACGATTGCAGATACAGTAGACGCTCTTGTAAGCATTGCTAATCGTTTGGCTGTAGAATTTGGCTATGTCCAAATTAGTCAGGAGGAGCTAGCACTCCTGAAAAACTTAACATCGAGGGAAATTATTAAATACTCAGGTATCTCTGTATTTAAAATCCCTTTTTTAGTAAAGAAAGTTAAAGGAGAGTTAAAAAATAAAATTCACGAATTTCAACCTATCCCCGGAATCAAAGAAGCTTTAATAGAATTAAAAGCTCACGGTTATAGTTTGGGAATCATCACTTCTAATTCAAAAGATAATGTGACCGAATTTCTTAAAGTTAATGAGTTAGATAATTTATTCGATTTTATCTACTCAGGTGTTACAATTTTTGGCAAAAAGACAATTATCAATAATGTCTTAAAGCAAAAGCAGCTAAAACCGCAACAAGTAATTTATGTTGGTGACGAAACAAGAGATATAGAAGCTTCAAAGAAAGCAAATATTCAAGTAATTGCTGTAACTTGGGGGTTTAATTCCCCAGAAATTTTAGCCAAACAAAAACCAGATTTTTTAATTCACCATCCTAGTGAATTGTTGACAGTAGTAAATAGGAAAAATTCGTAATTCGTAGTTATAGCTGTTACCACCTTAATGAAAACATCACACAGCAGATTGCAAAGTGTGATGTTCAGTTAATTTTAGGTAACATGGCTGTACTTACCGAAATACACTGTATATTCGTAATTACATTCTTTAAATAACACTAACCGTCATAGTGCCATCCTGATAGGTCTAGTGTTCTAAGTAGCTGGTTGGAATTAAATATAAGATGGACGTAGGTTGGGTTGAGGAACGAAACCCAACACCCGCATGGGTTACGCTATCGCTAACCCATCCTACAAATAATTATGCCTCCCTACTTAATATTTGTAATTACGAACTACGAACTACGAACTACGAATTATCAACTTTTTGCTTCACCTTTTTCCAAAGCTTTTTGCACTAGATCATCATCAATACTAGCTACACCTTCGTTTCTAGAACCTGCAACATCCTTAGCCATATCTGCATAATCATCAGGATTACCAGTTGCTTGGGTTTCGAGTTTAGTTTCTTCTGGTTTGGGAACTTCATATTTAGGCGCTGTTGCTGCTTCAGCGGCTTTCGCACCTTCACCTGTGCGATCAATTTCACTGACACTGAGTTTTTGTGCAGCAGCGTAATCAGCTTCAAAATCTACTTGAGGGGCTTTTTCTTCACCAGCAGCTATGTTTTCTGCTGCTAGCTGTGCATCATGGGTAGGTGCTTCGCTGACATTGGGCTTGATTTCATCAGGCATAATTGACTCCTAGGTATTTTTTCGCTTGCTGTGGTCATCCTATCAAAGCAATCTGTAAAATCATTGGCACCTTAGGAGATATTCTTACCTCTATTAAAAGATAGATAAAAACTGCAAATTGCTATAAATAAATCTCTTTCTTGTGGAAGTCGATTCTGATTATTAAATTCTGTTAACCCTTAGTTTGATATGTTAAATTGCCTTGGAGATAAATAATGACCGCTAGCCAAAATCAAAGCGTTCCTCAAGCCTTAACAAAAGAAACTCAAAAAGTTGTAGAAGCTTTTAATAAATTAGATACCGATGCTAAATTAGCATGGTTTTATTTTGTTTATGAAAAGATGGGAGATTCAATTACTCCAGCTGCACCTGCTGCTGCAGAACCCAATTTAGCACCAATTTTGCTAGGAGATTATTTAGATTTATCTGATGAAGAACAATTGGCAATTATGCGCCAAATTGTTAATTGTGAAGATAGCGATTATTCTCGTGCCTATGGTGCTTTAAAAGAAAATAATCAGTTGTTAGTTTGGTATGCTTGGGCGGTAGCAATGGGAGATAAAGTAGTTGATCTACCCGACAATTACGAAACTACAGATCCAATGGACAATTTACTTTCTCAAATCGAGGGATTAGAGTTTGAGCAACAAATGTCTGTGATGCGAACCATTGTAGGAAACATGGGCTACAGTGATGTCCAACCTGTAGAAACTCAAGCACAAACTGGTAAAACTCCAAGTTTGTAAGCTTAATTTAATTTGGGGAAAAGGTGTACCCCTGCGGGGAAGCAAGCTACGCGTAGCGTCTCCGCAGGAGAAAGGGTAAGGGTTAAAGGTTTTTTCTTACCCCTTTTCCCCTTAACCGACAAGTATTGAGTCCCTAAGACATCGCCATCTGATTTAAATCTGCTGGGGTGAGGTGAGAGTGAATAACTTCACCATCGCGGAACCAAACTATGCGCGCAGTTTGACGCGCTACTTCTGGTTCGTGGGTAACCATAACAACTGTAATCCCACTGGCGTTTAACTCGCTAAAGATATCCATGACTTCTTGGGTAGTGCGAGAATCAAGTGCGCCAGTGGGTTCATCTGCTAACAGAACCACAGGACGGTTGACAATAGCACGCGCGATCGCAACTCTTTGTTGTTGTCCCCCTGATAGTTGCGTGGGTTTGTTAGAAAGACGCTTTTCTAAGCCTACTCTAATCAAAGCTTCCGTAGCGCGATCGCGTCTCTCTTTCGCATCGACTCCCGCATAAGCCATTGGTAACATGACATTTTCTAAGGCTGTCAATTGGGGTAATAAATGAAATTGTTGGAAGACAAACCCTAGTTTAATATTGCGAATATGCGCCAATGCTTTATCATCCATTTGCGCCACATCGACGTTATCTAAATAGTAGCTCCCAGAAGTAGGGCGATCCAGACAGCCGATAATATTCATAGCTGTAGATTTACCAGAGCCAGAAGGCCCCATAATTGAACAATATTCACCTTCAGCGATAGCCAAATTTACATTATTAAGTGCTTTGACTTCTGTTTCGCCGCTACCGTAGATTTTAAAGATATTTTCTAATCTAATAATTGGGGATTTGTTATTTGTCATTTGTTATTTGTTATTTTTCTCTTATTTTCATTTTCTATAACCTCTTTATTCAGGAAGTTAAGTAACTTGCTCTAGTCTTCTTCAGAGGATAATACCAAACACATCTAATTACATATTAAACTTTCTCAATTTTTTGTGGGTTGGAAATATTGCCTGCCCAGATGAGACAACTTAAATGGTGATTAATGTATCTACATCTGTCTGACAGTGTAAGTATTGTTTCTATCTTTTGTAGGATTATGCCTCTAGAATCATTCGTTAAGTTATGTGGAGTAACTGAAGGAAATTTTTCTTACTAACTACAAAAGCTAAGAAAATTCGCCTAATTTGGAGTTTTTATGACCTACACAGTTGACGAAAGCACTAGACCAGCTTTAGAAAGATTTCAACGCTTTGATGTAGATACTCAACTCGCTTTACTTTGGTACGGTTACCTAGATTTGAAACCTCAGCTCAACCCAACGCCTCCTAACAGCGTTGACACTCCTGCAAGAGCTGTGTTCGATCACATTCAAGATTTGTCTCAACAAGAGCAATTGCAAGCACAACGCGACCTGATTAAGGGTGGTAGTAGTGAGATTAACCGTGGTTACAAAGCGCTCAGTCCTAATGCCAAGCTAGAAGTTTGGTTGTTGCTGGCACAAGGAATGGAAAATGGAACCATCATTCCAATGCCTGCTGATTATCAGCTACCTAATGGAACAGATGAATTTACAGCAATGGTCAAAAAGCTAGAGTTTGATCAAAGATTGAATTTCATGCTAACTGCTGTGCAAGCAATGGGTTAACTCTTCTCTGAATTAGGAAGTTATACCAGTTCAAATAATGTTTGCGACAGATAAATTCTTTGTAGGGGCACGGCATCCATAATCTTTTGGTATATCAAATATCTTACTGGTGCCGTGCCCCTACCAACCCATCTGTCGCGTTCTTTTTTCAAAATGGTATTAGGTGCGTTATTCCGAGGTTAACGTACCCAACTTCTTAATTAATGAAAGCTGATAATGAGATTGAAGCATTCCTAATACCAAATCAAACATTATTTGATTTGGTATTACAAACTTAGAGGTGCGTTACGCGATCGCGTAACGCACCTCTTGTAACTATCTATTTCTACACCTATGATGAGAAATTTGGGTGATTTTTGTTATTCACCGATAATGCCACCATCATCGCGGGTAATCACGACAGTTGAAGAACGTGGACGACCAGATGGGCCATAACCTTGACTGTAAGGCCAGTTGCTAGTTTGGGTGGGATTTGAAGCTGGTGCACCTTCACCTGGATGCTGAATATTGATGAACAAGGCTTTACCATCTGGGGTTGTAGTTACGCCTGTTACCTCGCAATTCGTGGGACTAGTCAAAAAGCGTCTAACTTCTTTGGTGTTGGGGTCAGCACACAACATATTATTACTACCAATATTTGCCAAGTCACCGCTACCATTTCCTGCATGGTCGGTTTGAATCCAGAGACGACCGAAGTCATCAAACCAAAGTCCATCTGGTGAACTGAAATCATCACCGTTGATATTACCTTGCAGGTTGGATTCTGCTCTAGTTTTGTCACCAGCTAGAACAAAAATATCCCATTTGAAGGTTGTAGCTTTCACGGTACGCCCATCTTCACGCCAACGGATGATGTGACCGTAACGGTTGTCAGGACGTGGGTTAGCAGCATCAACAGGAGGACGTGCAGTAGCTGCTCCTGTCGATCCATTGGGATTATTGGCTGAGGGTGGAGTTGTACCACGAAGGCTATTGTTAGTTAGCGTGCAATAGACCTCAATGTCTTTAAAACCACGAATCTGAGGACGTACTGCTGTCCACTCTGGTCTATCCATCATTGTTGCACCAACTCGATCCGCCGCCTGACGTGTTTTGATCAGTACTTCAGCTTGACTTCTGAAACCATTTTCAGGTGTGAGACCACGTTGACCATATACCAACGGAATCCACTCACCAGTGCCGTTATCATTAAATTTGGCAACGTATAAAACGCCATCGTCAAGTAAATTGCGGTTAGCGCTACGTTGTCTAGAATTGAAGCGTCGAGCGCACACAAACTTGTAGATATACTCGTTGCGTTCGTCATCACCCATATAGAAAGCAACACGGTTATTGTCATCTACAACAACCTGAGCGCTCTCGTGCTTGAATCTACCAAGAGCTGTACGTTTAATCGGTTTGCTATAGGGATCGAAAGGGTCAATCTCGACCACCCAACCGAATAAGTGAGGTTCGAGTGGGTTTGTACGGCTGTTGAAGCGGGGATCGACCTCGTGCCAACGATAGCCAGCGCCTGAAGCTGACAAACCGTAGCGATTCTGTCCTGCGAGAATCTCGGAGTCTGCTATCCCTGGATTTGAAACTAGAGTCTCACCCAGGTTGCCAAAATAGCCATTCCAGTTTTCTTCGCAGGTTAAATAAGTACCCCAAGGTGTATAGCCGTTAGAGCAGTTATTGATGGTACCGTATGCGGTGTAGCCATCGTTGAGCCTACCTGTGTCAACAGAGCCATTTGGTGTGATCTCAAACTTCTTAGACTTCAACAATGCATCACCAGCCGCAGGCCCAGAAATTTGCATCTCGGTGTTAGCAGTAATGCGGCGACCATAGCGGGAATTAGGATTATATTTCCAGTTATTACCCTTGTTGAAAATTTCTACAACAGACACACCATGAGCAGCCTGAGACTTTCGCACCTTGGCAATTGTGACTTGATCTAGACCATTAGTATGCAAAATTGATTCTTGGGTATACTCATGGTTGACGCACAACAAACCATTATTTTTTGACTTGTTGAAAAAGCTTTTGAAGAATTCAATTTGTGAACTTACTGTTCTACCAAAGGAATTTCCTGGTGAAAAAGGGAAGTAGTGCATACCATCGGCGTGCATCCCAAATTGCTTTTCCTGTGCGCTTGCATCTTGGGAAGCATCTACTAGCCAAGTAGGGCCACCAGGCACAACCGGATCTCCCCAAGCAACCAGTACTTTGGCTGTATAACCTTGAGGAACACTCACAAGATCCTTTTCTAGAAGTCCTGTAGTTTTATTGAGCAGATTTGGCGGTACACTCTTAAAGCCAATACCACCAAAACCTTTACCTTTGGGAACTGGTGCCGCTTCAACAGTTTGGAGAAAACCACTTACAGAGACATTTCCTAGAACAGTTAGTGCTGACGCACCTACAGCTGTCATAATAAAGCGCCGACGCTTCATACTGACGCGATCAATCACGTCATAAATTGACTCGTTACTAGATGGGTTGAGAGTAATATTATTTTTGGGATGTAATGAACCTTTCATTCTTGAATTTCTCCATTTAAAGTCAACAAATCTACTATTAAATTCATCTTTTAATGACAAGATGAGTTTAATATATTGAAATTATTCTGTAGTTGCGAAAAATCAATAATTACCTATTTATTTTTTGTATTCAACATAAAAATTTACCAATAAATAAGAATTTCATTGAGACTTTTTTGTATCTACGATAGCAAGAAATATGACATTTCTATTACTTTTATGTGACAATGATTAAGGAAAGATTATAAAATGTTTAATTTAAGGTCTAAATTAGAATTTCAGAAATTTATAACAGAGATTCTATACCAATAATAAACGTAACCCCAAGTGAGGAATCTTAAATAACACAAAACAAGGAGCAATACAAATTAATGCCGCTGGTTTTCAAGTTGTATTTCATTCTTTCTAGGAAGAATTTTTTTGATTAATTCTTGAAATTATCTTGATGATTTCAACAGTAAAATCTAAGATATCTAAATAAATAAGAGGTCACATATAAGATATGGAAATCCGCTTTAATTCCTGAAATTATTTATTTGGTAGTGAATAGGGAATAGGGAAGAAGAAATAGCCTAACTGAACTTATGAGCAACGAAAGCTACATGGGCTTTTGGTAGAGGATATTGTCCATAATTACGCATTGTCTGGACTTGAAAACCAACTCGCCGCAGTGTACTAGCGATATCTTCTGCTGTATATAACTGCTGATAGTGGATTTCGTCATCACGTCTGTAGTGTTGTCCTACTTTGCGAAAAGTGATAATCCGGCGGGTTAAAATGTTTTGCTGTTGATTTTCTTGCTTCTCAACCAGTACTATCCAATCTTCACCTTCAGTAAATCCCTTAGTGATTTCTTGGGTAACTTGTCCTGGTTCTGCAATGTCGAAAATGAAGACACCCCCAGGATTTAAGGCGTGATATATGCGATGGAAAAGATGAATGAGGGTTTGGCGATCGCTTTTGGCATCAAACTGGTAGTTAAGGCATTCACCTATTGATGTCACAGCATTACAAGGCGGAATCTCAGCCTCAAACAGTGAACCAATCCTAAACTCAGCATTTGGGACTCTGGCGCGTGCGATCGCAATCATCGACTCAGAGATATCAATTCCTAAAACATCATACCCAGCTTTGGTAAACTCCTGGGCTGATAAACCGCTACCACAACCTAAGTCTACTACCAGCCCTTCTCGGATATTGTATTGTGCCAGAATTTCCAATATCCCTGGAGCAGACTTGAGAGCATAATCATTAAAACCGACATCATGAATAAATGCGAGGTCTTCTTTGTAATACTCTTCCATAGCTAAATATTACTGACAACTAAATTAACTTCAAAACCCCTCCGCGCCACTCCGCGCTATCTTTGCAATACTTTGCGTTTAAACACCCTTTTGCCGATCATAACGAAACATTGGTAATTCAATTCCTTTCCCCTGTGTTTCTTAAATATTCCAGTATTGATAACTTTTTCTACAACCAGACTCTTGACTTCCAGTAAATCTATGAGAAGCTAATAATTAGCTTATCTAAATTAATTCTCAAGGAAGTGCATCTGACTTGTGACAAAACTGACAGGAAGAGCAGACCGATTGGAAACTGCTACTAACTTTCCACAATCGGTCATATTAGAAACTCACGAACTCACGCGCCGTTTTGACAGCTTCACCGCTGTTGATGGCTTGAATTTATCTGTAGCAGCAGGTGAAGTATTCGGCTTGCTTGGCCCCAATGGAGCAGGGAAAAGCACAGTAATTAAGATGTTGACAACGCTACTACCGCCCAGTGCTGGTAGAGGAACCATAGCTGGTTATGATGTAACTCATCAATCTCAGGCTGTGAGAAGAGCGATTGGTTATGTACCACAAGCGCTCTCTGCTGATGGGAGTCTCACAGGCTATGAAAATCTCTTAATCTTTGCCAAGCTGTATGACATTCCGTCTCAGCGTCGCCAACAGCGCATCCGTGATGTGCTGGAATTTATGGGTTTAACAGAAGTTGCCCATCGCTTAGTCAGAAATTATTCTGGGGGGATGATTCGCAAATTAGAAATTGCTCAATCCATCTTGCATCGTCCGCAAATTATGTTCCTCGATGAGCCAACAGTGGGACTCGATCCGGTGGCGCGTAACCAAGTCTGGAATTTGGTACAGGAACTCCGTGCAGATTACGGCACAACTATATTTTTAACTACTCACTTTTTGGAAGAAGCAGACAGTTTGTGCGATCGCGTAGCGATTATGAATCAGGGTAAGGTGATTACAACTGGCTCACCCACAGATTTAAAAGCTGCTTTAGATACACCAAACGCCACTTTGGACGATGTGTTCATTCACTATACAGGGGCCGAATTAGCATCAGGAGTTAGTTATCGTGACACAGCAAGAACCAGACGTAATGCTCAGAGGTTGGGTTGATCCTCAGCCTAGAAATAGAGGTAATTTGATTTCTGCGATCGCAGAATTATTTAGCAAAACTCTTGTCATCGCGGAACTAGAAATACGCAAACTGCGCCACGATCCCTATGATTTATTAATTCGGGGCGTACAACCTGCATTGTGGCTGTTAGTTTTTGGGCAAGTTTTCACCCGCACTCGCGCTATCCCTACAGGAGACTTATCTTATTTAGAATTTATGGCTCCGGGGATTTTAGCTCAAAGTGTACTTTTTGTAGCCATTTTCACTGGTGGGATGACGCTAATTTGGGAGCGAGATTTAGGAATTGTACATAAATTCCTAGCTAGTCCCATACCCCGTGCGGCAATGGTGTTGGGTAAAGCTGTAGCCTGTGGAATCAGGAGCTTATCACAAATAGTAATTATCTATGGATTAGCCCTGCTGTCGGGTGTCAAGCTCAACCTGCATCCCTGGGCTATTCTCAAAGTAGTGATAATTGTGCTGTTAGGTGCAGCCTGTTTTTGTGTTTTTTCATTAATTATTGGCTGTTTGGTAAGAAGTCGAGAAAGGTTTACAGGTATAGGGCAATTAATTACCATGCCCTTATTTTTTGCGAGTAATGCCATCTATCCCTTATCACTCATGCCAGGTTGGTTGCATCTAATTTCTAGTATCAATCCCTTAACTTATGAAGTTGATGCCTTACGCGGCGCAATGATCGCTCATGGCTCCAGTATCTATGGGTTTGGTCTGGACTGTACAATTCTCTTGCTAACATTAATAGGCTTGACTATCATCTGTGGACGACTTTACCCACGGGTGGCTATGTAATTAGGAGAAAAAGATGCCCAAGCTCGGAAAACCCACGGAAGAATGTGCTGCGAGAGTAATGGAAACAGTTCCCTTGCTGATGCGGTTTATCCGAGCAGATATGCGTAGTCACAATGCTGAATCTCTATCAATACCTCAGTTGCGATCGCTAGCTTTTCTCAACCGCAATCCTGGTGCATCATTATCTGAGGTAGCAGAGCATTTAGGAGTTACCTGCGCTACAGCATCAACAACAATTGAACGCTTAGTACAACGCGATTTAGTGCAGCGTACAGATCATCCTCAAGAACGGCGGCGAATAGTTTTGAATTTAACAGAATCGGGAAAATTTCTGTTACTGCAATCCCAAGCAACTACTCGCGCTCATATTGCCGATATTCTTGATGGTCTGACACCAGAACAAATATCACAAATTGAAGCAGGGTTGACTCTACTAAAAAATGTCTTTGAGCAAACAGAAGTTAAAAAAGCTCCTTAATCTAGAGGGAAAACAACACGACTCCTTTGCAGCTTTAAGGTTTCGCGATTATCGATTATTTACTATTGGGCGAGTAGTACTGTTTACCGGCTCACAAATGCAAACAGTAGCTATCGGTTGGGAACTCTATGAACGTACCAACTCAGCGCTGGTATTAGGTGGGGTAGGGCTGGCGCAAGTGCTACCAATGATTGCCCTGACATTAATTGCTGGCCATGTCGCTGATAAGTGCGATCGCAAATTCACCACATTACTATCTATTCTGCTACTAGCTCTTTGCTCATTGGCTTTGGCAGTAGTTTCCTATACCCAAGGAGCAATTAGTCTTTTTTATACCTGCTTGGTCTTAACAGGTGTAGCCAAGGCATTTTTAAAACCTGCCAGCGATGCCATGATGTGGCAATTAATACCAACAAGTGCCTTTACCAATGCCGCTACTTGGAATAGTACCAGCTTTCAGCTAGCGACAGTCATCGGCCCAGCTTTAGGAGGATTTGCGATCGCAGCTTTCGGAAATGCTACAAGTGTATATATATTAGCGGCTGTGGCAGCATTTTTATGTTTCGCCTTAACATTGCCAATTAAACAGCAAAATACCACCCTTTCTAAAGAACCAATCTCACTCAAAGCCTTAGCTGGGGGTGCTGAATTTGTCTGGAAAAATCAGATAATCTTAGCGGCAATTACCCTAGATATGTTTGCAGTCTTACTAGGGGGTGCAGTAGCCTTATTACCCATCTTTGCTAAAGATATTTTGCACGTCGGCCCTGTAGAGTTGGGGTATCTGCAAGCCGCTCCTTCCATAGGTGCGCTGATTATGGCGGTAACTTTAGCGCATTTGCCACCGATGCGTAAAGCCGGGCCAGCCTTACTCTGGTCTGTGGTAGGTTTTGGGGTAGTAACGATTATCTTTGGCTTGTCGCGGTGGTTTTGGCTGTCGTTGCTAATGCTGGCGTTAAGTGGCGCATTAGATAGTATTAGTGTTGTGATTCGCCATACCTTAGTTCAGATTCGCACACCCAACCATTTACGTGGTCGAGTAGCAGCAATTAACAGCGTGTTTATTAGTGCTTCCAATGAATTGGGGGGTTTTGAGTCAGGTTTGGCTGCTGCTTTATTCGGCCCCATAGTTTCCGTTGTTGGTGGTGGAATTGGCACAATTCTGGTGGTGGTTGCAACCGCGATGATTTGGCCAGAAATGCGAAAGTTAGGGGCGTTGCATGAGTATGAGTAAACAGGAATTCAGTTGAGGGACTCTCATCTATTAGCTGTCTTAACCCTTATGATAAGCTGAATTAGATCATTTGTTATTGGCTAACATGGCAAGTCTTCCGCATTTGGTTCAATATCAAGGCAGTAAAAGAAACCTAGCTTCAGATATTCTCAGATTTCTCCCTAGAAATGTGGAGAGATTGGTAGAACCATTTGCGGGAACTGCAGCAATTAGTATTGCTGCATCCGCTCAAAAAATATCCCAAAATTTTTGGCTTAATGATTTAAACAAACCATTAATTGAGTTATTAGAATTAATCGTAGAGCAACCTGAAATAATAGCAACCGCTTATGCAAATATCTGGAATGAGCAGCATAGTAATTCATTAGAACATTACTATCACGCTAGAGATAAGTTTAATATAAATAATGACCCTCAAATTTTTCTTTATTTACTAGCTAGATGTGTTAAAGGTTCTGTTAGGTATAACTCTGAAGGTCTTTTCAATCAAAGCCCTGATAAAAGGCGCAAGGGAACTCAGCCTGACAAAATGAGAAAAAATATAGAAGGAATTTCTCATCTGTTGAAAAATAAGTGTAAATTCACTTGTTTAGATTATAGAGAAGTTTTATCTACAGTTAGAAAAACCGATTTTATATATCTAGATCCGCCTTATCAAGGTGTATGTGGTAATAGAGATAAAAGATATTTTTCGGGAATAAATTTTGATGATTTTGTTCTAGCTCTGGAGGCTTTAAATAGTAAGGAAGTGGCGTTTGCAGTTAGTTATGATGGCAAAAGAGGAAATAAAACTTTCGGCCAGTCCTTACCAGAAGCATTAGGGCTGAAAAAAATAGAAATCGAAGTTGGGCGCTCATCCCAAGCAACACTCTTGGGTAAAGATGAAGTAACAATAGAGTTTTTGTACTTATCACCATCTTTACTTCGTCATCAAACTTCAGAGATAGAGAGCTATATTAGCAGCATGAAAAAACAGCTTATTCTGTTGGAGAAGCATGGACAGTTCTCAGCAACTCCCCGATGATTTCATCAAACTTTGTCAGTCCGTTACTGCCAAAAGACCAAAAGCTGTTATCGATCACATTTTGCAACATGGTTTCGTAACTACAGAAGAACTTAAGAACACATACGGCTATAATCATCCTCCCAGAGCAGCCAGAGATGTTAGAGAACATGGAATTCCTTTAGAAACTTTCCGTGTTACAGGTAGCGATGGTAGAAGGATAGCTGCTTATAGATTTGGTGATATTAGTAAGGCTAGATTTTCTAAATTCTCTGGTAGAACTGGTTTATCAAAACAATTGAAGGATGAGTTAATTAAAAGATATGGCTGTAAATGCTTCATTTATTTGGAAGAATTAGATGAACGTGAATTGCAGATAGATCACCGTATTCCTTTTGAAGTTGATGGGGAACCTGAACTTTTAGCTGATAACTTTATGCTGCTTTGTGGCTCTGCCAACCGAGCAAAATCTTGGTCTTGTGAGCATTGTCAAAACTGGAATCATCTCAAGGATAAGTCTATATGTTTATCCTGTTACTGGGCTTATCCAGAAAACTATACACATATTGCCATGCGACAAATCAGAAGAATAGATTTAATGTGGCAAGGAGATGATATTGGTATATATGAAAGATTACAACAACAGGCTATTGCACAGAATAAAGGTATTCCCGAATTCATCAAGGAAATTATAGAAAGAGAAATTGGTTGGCGTGATGAGGGCTAACATAGCACGACTACTCGGTTAAGCGTTTTGAACTCAAAATTAGTTAAGGGGGAAAGGTGAAAGGTTAAGGGTTAAAGGTTTTTTCGGCGTTGCATAAATGCGGGATGAATTAGCTAAATACGGGTATTTCTCCATACTTCAGGTAATGTAGTAACAATTTAATTGATAGCTTAAGCATATCTACAGATTTGGAGTAACATAATGTTTTGCGATGTAGACGTGCCAGATAATGGCGTAAACGTGTATTTTCTCCTTCTACTCGTGTCATATATGTTTTGCTAATAATATGGTCTCCTGGGTTAATGAAACTAGCGTAAACAGGCCATCCATCTGTGACGTAAAAATAGCATCCCCAGAGGCTAACAATATTCCATAAAGGTTTAAAGGTTTCTGCACTATGGTCTCCTACAACCCAAGCCAAAATTCCCCTATTAAAGTGGTCTAACGCCGTCCATATCCAAATTTTGTTTTTTTTGACCGCACAAAAGTTTCTAGTTCATCTAATTCCCCAACGGATGGTATTTTATCTGTTGGCGGTGCCTCCGGCAACTTTTCGCCGATTTGTTTTACCCAGTTAATTATCGTCGTGTGATGAATCCCTGTTTGACGTTCAATTGCTCTAAAGCCTGCACCATTAACGTATGCTTTTAAGCATTCTACTTTCTTCTCATCTGAGTATCCTTTTGGTGGGCTGTAGATATCAATGAATTGGCGATCGCAATTAGTACAGATGTGATTCTGTTTACCTCGTCGCCAGCCATTTTTCCTAATCTCAGTAGAGCCGCAGTATGGACAATTCACAGTAGCGCACCTAAATTCATCCCTCTATTATGCAACGCCGTTTTTTCTTTCCCTTTTCCCATTCCCCTTTTTTCCCTTAACCGATAAGTATTGCCTCATGTACCTGCAATCTGCTGTATTTTATTTGTTATTGGTGAAGAATGCTGTGTAACTGCGGCAAGTTGGGCAACCATCTCAGCACGAGAGGAAACTTCAAGCTTACGAAACATTCTTTTTAGTGCTTGTTTCACAGAATTTTCAGTAATCCAAAGTTGATGACCGATTTCGGCGTTGGTGTAACCTAACGCCACTAATTCAGCAATTTCCAATTCCCGAGGCGTTAGACGATCGCTCTTAAAATTATGAGATTGCGATCGCACTGTCGCATTCCAAATCGAGAGGTGCAGACACAGCGCACTTAAATCGGCTAAATTTTGGGCATCAAATGCAGCCATTTTCTGTTCGCGGGTAAAGCCAATTGCACCTACTAATTTTCCCTGACTGACTATCGGCCCTGCCATGACGTGCCAATGATCGCTTCGGGGACAAATCATTCTCCAGACATGGGGTGATGTTACTAAGGCTTCATGAACTGGAGTATGACGTTCCACCAAGTAACGTGCAACTGGATTATGTTCGATTGATAGTGCAATTTCTAGTATTTTCTGCAGTTTGCGATCTAAAAGGCGCAGCTGATCAAAGAAGAAAATGCCACATTTTTTAGTCGTAAAATACTCACCGAGTTTCGGCACAACTTGCGATCGCAATTCCTGTTCATTCTGGGCCTGGTTGATGGCTTCAAAGAGTAACTGCAAGGAATGTCTCATAATTATTGTGTCGAAAACTGTACACGATCGAGGACTGGGCGAGCTAACTCTCTTCTCCTAATCTTAGTTTTAGTGTAAATCACAGGAGAACCGCCAATGTCTCAGTATGCTCATCCTGAAGTTGTGATCGATACGCAATGGCTGATGGATCATCTCAACGATTCTAGTGTGCGGGTGGTTGAGGTGGATATGAGTCCAGAACCATACAAAAATGCTCATATCCCTGGTGCAGTCTTTTGGAATATTTTCACAGATATCTTAACTCCCGATTTGCGAATCAATTTAGATCCCACATCTATAGAAAAGCTGCTTTCGCGATCGGGTATTTCCCCTGACACAACAGTCGTCGCCTATGGTAGGGCTTGCTGAAAAATCAAGAAAAAGTGACAGTCTCTGGATTATCAGACCCTAGAAGTATATTCAGGTGCAACAAAAGAAAGTAAAATAGCCCAAAATCCTTGCATCACAGTGGTCAGTCCCACCACTGTGTATCGGAAGTAACCATGTACCGAAAAGAAGAATCAACTCCAATTGCACCGTCAAACTTCTTGCTTCCATTTGAGGGAAAGTTGTCATCAGAAAATCGTTGGGTAATCATGGCTGATTTAATACCCTGGACAGAATTTGAAAAGGAATATTCTTCATCTTTCTCCGCAGAGATGGGAGCGCCAGCAAAATCATTTCGGATGGCGCTAGGCGCATTAATAATCAAAGAAAAGCTAGGGATAAGCGATAGAGAGACAGTAGAACAAATTAAAGAAAATCCTTATCTACAGTACTTTATAGGGATGTCATCTTATAGTAATGAATCTCCATTTGACGCATCAATGTTAGTACATTTTCGCTCAAGAATTAGTGCTAACCTAGTGAACAAAGTGAATCAAGAAATGGTGAAGAAGATGCTAGAGACAACATCTTCTCAAGAGGCTAAAAAAAAACCGAATTAGAAGAAAAAGAGGTAAGTGAACCAAAAAATCGGGGAAGATTAATATTAGATGCAACTTGTGCGCCTGGAGATATCAGTTATCCGACAGATTTAGAGATACTAAATCAAGCAAGATTGCAGATAGAGAAAATTATAGACTTGCTTTATGAACAAGTGAAAGTCAAATTAGATAAAAAGCCAAGAACGTATCGAAATATAGCACGGAAGGATTATCTAGAAGTAGCCAAAAAACGTCGTGTATTTCAAAAAGATAGAAGAATAGCGATAAAAAAACAACTGCAATATATCAAAAGAAACTTCTCACATATTGACCAGTTAATTATTGCCGGAGCCAGCCTAGAACCATTAAGTAAGAGACAATATAAAACTTTGTTAGTTGTTGGAGAAATTTATCGTCAACAACTATGGTTGTATGAAAATAAAAAACAGAGTATTGATGACCGAATCGTTAGTTTAAGCCAACCACATATCCGTCCAATTGTCCGGGGAAAAGCCGGGAAAGCCGTGGAATTTGGGGCAAAATTATCAGCTAGTTATTTTGAGGGATATGTATTTTTAGACCATATTAGTTGGGATAACTTTAATGAATCAGGAGATTTAAAAGCACAAGTAGAAGCATATAAAAATTACACAGGTTATTATCCAGAATCCGTTCATGTTGATAAAATCTATCGCACAAAAGAGAACCGAGCTTGGTGTAAAGAAAGAGGTATTAGAATCAGTGGAGTTCCTTTAGGAAGACCTCCAAAAACTGTGAGTAAAGAAAAAAAGAAGCAAGCTCAAGAGGACGAAAGGATTCGTAATTCTATTGAGGGAAAGTTTGGACAAGGTAAAAGAAGGTTTAGCCTGGGTAAAGTGATGGCAAAACTGTCTCATACTTCTCAAACAGCAATTGCTATTACTTTTTTAGTCATGAATCTTTCTACTCACCTGTCACGGGTTTTTTATGCCTTTTTAGGTCTATTTTTCCAAAATAGACCTTTTTTAGCCAATGGCATAATTTAAATTTATGATTTTCCTAGCTATAGGCAATAAAAAATTATATTTCACTTTGCTTAGATAACTAGTCAACCCTTAAGATTGCTTTTTTATGACTTTTTCAGCAGACCCTATGGTAGCTATCCTGGAACCGGAGGTTGGATTTTCTGGCTGTTGCAACTCTTTGGAAATAATCGCGTATATGTTCTCAATGGTGGCTATCAAAAATGGGTGGCAGAAAATCGCCCACTAGCGGCAGAGTTGTCTACTTTTACACCCACACACTACCAAGCCAAAGCACCCGATGCTAACTTGCGGGTTTTGCTAGCAGAAGTTCAAGCCTCTTTGAAGCAAACAGAGCGTGTATTATTAGATGCACGTACTCTTCAAGAATACAGTGGTGAATTATTCATGATGCAGCCGCCATAAGGAACAGAACGCGCCGGACATATTCCGGGTGCAGTGCATATTGAACATACCTTGACTTTGAATGCAGATGGAACATTCAAGTCAGCCGAAGAGTTGCATCATCTCTACAATAGTAAAGGAATTACGCCTGACAAGGAAGTATTTCCTTACTGTGCCATTGGTGGGCGATCGGCATATACTTGGTTTGTGTTGAAATACTTGTTGGGTTATCCCAAAGTAAGAAATTATGATGGTTCGTGGAATGAATGGGGCCGCTTACCTGATGCACTGATTGAGCAATCATCAATCATTGTATAAATGGTAAGCAACTGATCAATAATTCCCCGTTCTCTTAATTTTTCACAACGCCTGATTTTTCATTTCTTCACTAAGATATATGCATTAGCATAGTCAGGCATTTGGGCAATTCGCTGTCCAAATTCTTGGTGATTATTAAAAATCCCTGCTAAAAAATCAAGCTGATGCAGGTTAGGTAAAAAAGCTCCGCCTGTATCAGCAATCACTCCCATTTGCAGTTGCTTGCGTCCACTGATAGTATGCTCAAGTACAATGATTTTCCCTAAGCCAATATTGAGCACATCACCAGCAAAGGTTACTCCAGGTTTAATGGATATTTTGGCATCTATTTTGTAGCCATAACCCTTAATAGCATCAACTTTTCTAAAGTACCAGTAACGCTTTTGGGCAGTAGCTTTTAATCCCCGGATATAGGGCATTTCATTATTTCTATCGACATTGAAATATTCTTCTGTGCCATCGGTAAATTTAATTAAAATTGTTCCCTCCATCAAGGCTTCTTCTAAACCTTGGCGGGTTAAATATGCAATGGGTTCAACTTTGCCATATTCTTTACCACCAGGTTCATAAATTCCTGAGAGAACATCTTGTTTTGTATATCTGGTGTAGAATTTATCAGCAGCTAAATTATCTTTTAGGCTATAGATTGGAATATTATATGTAGCTGTTTTCTTATGGGAGCCTGGGTGATTAAAAACAGCATATTTTGTAATTCGCAATTTTTGTTGATTTGTCTGCTTGGGGTTATAAGGAGTCCATTTGATGACTTTAAAATTGCTGTTAATAAAATTAGCATTTTGTAACCGAGTAGTTCGATTATTAGCAATATCCTCTTGTAAGACAGTAACCATGAAATCTAAGGTTTTGAGAACATCATCTATAGTTATTCCCTGAGTACCTAGAAGCCCTGTACGTAAAACATCAGGGTCTGCATTAGCATGGTCTTGATAATATTTTCTAGTATTTGTAATAACAGTTAACAAATCTTTTTGGTTGAAGCTTATCTTGGTCGCTGGCAATTTACCAGCAGAGAAAACTTGACTATTATTAACACTAAATTTAAATTTCTTAAATTCATCGATTACATTATATTTTGTAGAGGCTGATGCTACATTCTGAACCAATGTATTTTTATCTGTATTGCTAAGTGACCCAGCAATTATTTGTTGAGGGGGCACAAAATTTTGTCCACTTGCGGCAAGTATTTGAGCAGATTTAATTAAAGGAAGAAGGAAAGATGATAAGGTTAGGGGTTTTTCCGGCTGAGTAACGATATTCTGTGTAGTCTGATGTGCTGAAGCGATTTGTTTATCTTGTGACTGAGCAGATAGATGACTATTGGCAAAACCAAAAAGTAATAAAGTAACAAAACCAACTGTAAAGCGAATTTTTTTGCTGAATATCATAAACATACTATTGAAAAAATTTCTATTGCTAGATAATAATTACACTTAGTTGATATCTGAACTAGTCAGCCTCAAAAAGGTTCCCTTTAACTGCAATCAGAAACTTTGTGGTTACAAATTTTGGCAAATATACCACAATTTAAACAATTTTAAAATAAATCAATACAAATTGTAAGGTGGACATAACCATATTAGAAGTAAAGCAGATGAAAGGAATGAGGATAAGTAACAAGAAAAATGTAGAAATGCAGCGATCGCGCTGATGTTGCTAAATTAACAAGAGATAATCACAATGACAACGCTAGCTGCAATCAACAATGGTATCTACTTCTACAGCGTTCTCGGATATTAAAGGCCATTGGGCAAGGTCATTTATTGGAGCTTTATCAGGGCGGAACTTGATCAATGGGTATCCTAACGGTACTTTTCGCCCAGATAACTCAGTAACTCGTGCTGAATTTGCTGCCCTCATTGCCAAAGTCTTTACACTTACTTCTAAGCGCAAATATTCCCCGTTTACTGATGTACCGACTAATCATTGGGCAGCCAATGTTATTAAAAATGCTTATGAAGCAGGGTTTATTTCTGGATACCCTGATAAAACTTTCCGCCCCAATAATAGAATTTCTCGGGGTGATGTTTTAGTGGCAATAGTTAATGGCTTAGAGATTGCTAATAAGATAAAACCTGACTTAGTCAATAAATTGTCGCAATATTATACAGATGCGACTGCGATCGCTAGTTATGCCAAAAATCAAGCAGCTATTGCTACGAGTGCAGGGTTAGTAGTTAACTACCCAAATATCAAATTACTCAATCCTAATCTAGCTGCAACCCGCGCTGATTTAGCGGTCATAGCCTATCAAGCTTTGATATATCTAGGACAAGCAGACAAGATTACCTCTGCGTATTTAGTGCCATCTCCAAACCCACCTGTGGTAGTAGTACCTCCAGTTGAGCCACCTGTGGTAGTAGTAACTCCAAAGCCAGTAGATCCTCAAGTTGAGCCACCTGTGGTAGTAGTAACTCCAGTTGAGCCGCCTGTAGTAGTAGATCCTCCAGTTGATCCACCTAAGGTAGAAGTTCCACAGAATACTGTGAGGCTAAGTCATCAAAGGGAGTTTCGTGGGGCGTGGGTGGCAACTGTTTGGAATGGTGATTGGCCTTCTAAACCTGGATTACCTGTGGCACAACAGAAATCGGAACTAGTTGCAATTATTACTAAATTACAGCAACTCAACTTTAATGCCTTAATTTTCCAGGTGCGACCAGAAGGGGATGCTGTGTATGCTTCGACCTTAGAACCTTGGAGTGCTTGGATTACCGGAACTCAGGGGAAAGCACCAGATCCATACTATGATCCCTTAGAGTTTGCGATCGCAGAATGCCACAAGCGTAACATTGAAGTTCATGCTTGGTTTAACCCTTACCGCGCCAAAACTAGTATCAATAGCGGAATTAATGTTAGTCCCCATATAGCCGTGACAAATCCAGACGTGGTTTATAAATGGGGCAATCAATTGTGGATGGATCCAGGGATTAAAATTGTTCAGGACAGGGCATATAACGTTATTCTTGATGTTGTGCGTCGGTATGATATCGATGGCGTTCACCTAGACGACTATTTTTATCCTTATCCCATATCTGGGCAAACTTTCCCCGACAGCAAAACCTATGACACTTACAAAAACGCTGGCGGTGGACTTAGCTTAGGCGATTGGCGGCGAGAAAATGTTAATCTTATGGTGCTACGGTTATCGGAAGGAATTAAAGCCACAAAGCCGCACGTTAAATTTGGCATTAGTCCCTTTGGAATTTATCGCCCTGGACAACCAGCAGGTATTACTGGCTTAGATGCCTATAATGTTCTGTATGCTGACTCCAAGAAATGGTTAGAACTAGGCTGGGTTGATTATATTGCGCCTCAACTTTATTGGCGTACTGACCAAACACAACAAAGTTATCCTGCTTTGCTCAATTGGTGGACACAGGTAAACACCAAGCAAAAACACGTTTACGCTGGTAACAATTTGACCGAACCCAGCAACAAGAGTCGGGAAAGTGAAGAGATTGAAAAGCAGGTAATATTTAGTCGTAGCCAAGCTGGAAAGTATTCCCTGGGTAATATCTTCTTTAATTTGGGTGTTTTGATGGAAAACAGTCAAGGTATCGCTGATAAATTTCAAACTCAAATTTATAGCAAACCTGCCATTCCTCCTACTTGGTCTTCCCAGGTTACGACAGCACCAGCACCACCCACGGGGCTAGTCTATGTGAACGGTAGACTCAATTGGAAACCTGGAGACAATCAGCCAGTTCGTTCTTGGACACTTTATCGCCAAAGTGGGGATGGCTGGGTAATTCAGCGCATTTTATCTGCTGGTACAACCTTTGCCACTGTAGGGCCGGGAACATACGCTGTGTGCGCTGTCGATAGGCTAGCGAATGAAAGCCAGGGAGTGATGATTACAGTCAATTAAATAGGAAAGGGGGAAGGGGAAAAAGGGGAATGGGGAATGGGAAAGAAACAACCTTTAACTGGAAAAGGCAGGGGGAAAAGGAGCAGGGAGCAGGGGGAACAAGCCTTTTCCCCCGGCGTGGAAGGAGCGTAAAGCCATTGGTGTCAACTTAACGTGAAACCCTCTTGGTTGCAAGGTTTCGCCCTCACCCCCAGCCCCTCTCCCACAGGGAGAAGGGAGCAAGAGATTTAGTTCCCCTTCTCCTGCGGGAGAAGGGGTTAGGGGATGAGGGCGCGAGGTATTTTTACAACACTCGCCGTATATAGCTTTTAGCTTAAGTTGACACAGGTGGCGTAAAGCCTGCGCCATAGCTATGCTTACCGCATAGCGTCTCGTAGAGAAACGAAACATGGGTTGTTCGTGTAGCGTGTCTTCGGCACGCTCCGGCTCAATTTCTCCCCCTTGCTCCCCTTCGGGTTCGCCAGTCCCCCATCGTGACGGAGACCGCCAAGACGGGGGCTGGTCTCACCTGCTCCCTGCTCCCTTGCCTCTTTTCACCCTTACCCTTTAACCTTTTCCCCAAAAAATTTACATCGGTATTTGAATGAGGAATTCTGTACCTTCACCTAAAACAGAGTTACAAATTAAACGCCCGTTGTGAGTTTCTTCCACAATTTGACGTGCGATCGCTAATCCTAAACCAGTACCTTTACCAACTCCTTTGGTGGTAAATAAATGATCAAATATCTTGTGTTTGACTTCCTCAGACATTCCGGTACCGTTATCTTGAATGCTAATTACCGCCTGTTTTCCATCTTCACTTTTAGTCGTGCGAATTGTAATTTGATTGGGGTTGGCTTGAATCTCTGCAAAGCTGCGATCGCTATTTGACTCTTCCAAAGCATCGATCGCATTCGCCAACAAGTTCATAAATACTTGGTTTAATTGTCCAGCGAAGCATTCCACCATTGGCAATTGCCCATATTCTTTGACAATCTCTATAGCTGGATGATGCTCGTTCGCTTTTAAGCGATGCTTGAGAATTAAAATTGTACTATCGATACCTTCGTGAATATTAAACGGGACTTTGTAGGCTTTATCGGCTCTGGAGAAAGTGCGTAAACTGGTGCTAATATTGCCAATGCGTTCAATGCCCAATGACATTGAATCTAGCAATTTAGGTAAATCTTCCCGCAGATATTCTAAGTCAATAGAGGCAATTTTATCTTCTATTGCCGCATTGTCATGGGGCAATGTTTCATACAACTCTATTAAATCAAACAAGTCTTGCACATAGTCTTTTGCTGGTTCCAAGTTACCAGCAATAAAGCCCACGGGATTGTTAATTTCATGAGCCACACCAGCTACTAAATTTCCTAAAGCTGACATCTTCTCATTCTGCACTAGTTGCAGTTGAGTTTGCTGGAGATGCTGAAGCGCTTGTTCGAGTTGAGTTGCTTGTTGACGAGTTTGCAGTAGCAAATCTGCTTGCTGGAGTGCTACCCCTAATTGAGCAGCTATTTGCTGGGCAAATTGAATTTCCGAACCTCGCCACTCACGAGGGCGATCGCATTGGTGAACGCACAGCAAACCCCACAGTTCGCCATGTTGAATAATTGCTACCACTAGGGAGGCTTTGACATGAAATTGTTCTAAAATCGCACGATGGCAATCTAGTACCTTAGTTGAATTTAAGTCAGCCATAGCGCAGATCCGCCCTTGTTTATAAAGGTTGGCGTAGTCTTCGCCAAAGCAATGATCTTTAACGTTAATCGCTAAAGCTGAAGGAAATTCGGGGATGACATCTTCGGCAATAAACTTGCCATATTCATACTTGGATTCTGCCTCAAATTGATAAATCCCAACGCGATCCGCATTTAAAATCCGCCGCATATTTTGGGTAACTGCACAAAATATCGCATCCAAGTCTAAAGACTCTCGCATCTGCGTTACCACATCAAACAAGGTTTTCTGTTTTTTGAGGGATTGTGCTAGTTTTTGGGCATTAGCTTGGGATTCTTGATAAAGGCGGGCATTTTCTAGAGAAATTGCCCCTTGAGTACATAATAAATTTAGTACTGTCAGGCGATCGCTGGTAAAAGCCCCAACTGTCAGGTGATTTTCTAAATAAAGAATGCCTAGCAGCTTACCTTGATGGATAATTGGCGTACACAATAAACTCTTGGGCTGTTGGGAAATGATATAAGTATCAACCATCAACATCGGATCAGTATTTGCATTGTCAATGGTTGCGGCTTGCAGAGTGCGTTTAACGCTGTTAATCAAGGAAATTGGTATATCTAGCGATTCTTCTAAAGGTAGCGATCGCACCAGTGTAGGTGATACTCCTAATGTAGCAATAGCTTCTAGTACTAACCTGTTTTCTTTCTGTAGCAGTAGTACTCCTTTATCTGCACCAGCATTTTCCATGACTACAGACAGCAAGGTTGAAAGTAGCTGTTCTAAATGAATTTCGCTGGAGAGAGCATGAGAAGCTTTGAGAATAGTTGCTAAATCGAGAATTTCTGAAACTGTGCGATCGCTTAATGGCTTGCTGGCGCTAGTTTCAGAGATAGTATTTGCAATGGTGGTAGTTGCATTCAAAGAATATTGCTGTCTTTGCAACATACTCTTGAGCAATTGCGGATAGCGCCGTTCTAAATCTTCGACTTTGGCTTTAGCGCCCCAACGAGCATAACCGTAATAGGCTTCTTGTAGATAAGCTTGAGCTACTTTCTCTTTGCCACAATCCAGGTAGAAGCTAGCCGCAAGTTCATTAGCCAGTGCTTCGTCGCGCAGATAACCATTGTCTTTAGCCCCAGCAATGGCGCGATCGTACATTTCCATTGCTTGCCATTTTTCCCCAAATAGTCGTTGATATTCTGCCTCAACTAAATCAAATTTGTACTGGCAATTCATGGGTGCATTATGCGCCCAATTTTTCATTTTCTCTTGATTAGTTGTGATTTTTGCCACTAACTTCTCTTTATCTGCAACTAAATTCTCTCTATAGGCTGCCAGCTGTGTGAGAGAATCATAAAAGTAAAATATAGGAATATAAGCAAACCCAGCAGCACCATCTAAATGTTGTTCTGTAAGTGCAGCATCTACAACCGCTTGTTGATAGTTACCCAGCAAATAATTCAACAGCAATTTATTAAAATACAGGTAAAAAATTCCCAACCTGTCATGCGCTTGTAAATGCTGATTTAGCATTTTGGGTTCGTCGTAATATTCTCCCTGTAAATATTCAACAACATTTCGCCCTGAGCGCAAATCATGTATTGCCTGTTGCAACATTTGGAAATATTGTAAACAAGTTACCTGCTTAATTTGATTGATAGAATCGCTCAAGGCAAATACTTCTCGTTGCAAGTCAGATAATTCTTTTTCTATGCCTGCAAAATAGGTAAATCCGCAATACATTACGGCTGAGTAGCCAGCAAATTGTAAATCTCCTGTTTCCAAACCAACATAATAAGCTGAACGCAAAGGTATTAAGGTTTCTTTGACAGGAATTTTCCAATGCTTGACAAAGCCATAAACCATAGATTGAACTTTACATTCTAGTTCTTTGGCTTTGAGTTGGGGTAATAAATCTAAAGCGAGTTTACCAAATTGATAACCTGTTTCAAAATCTCCTACTATGGCACTGAGAATCAGAGCATAACAAGCATAACTATGGGTAGAAATGGCAGTATTGCCATATGTAATTGATAAACTTACCTGTTTAAAATAAATTAACGGATAAAGTGCCGGCACCGCTAAATAGCTAGCGGCTGAGATGCTAGATAACATTTGCATCGCCGCTAACTGGATGGGATCTGTCATTACAGGTAAGTTAATTAATTCAGCAATTCCTTTGTCTTGCCAAAGGCTTTGAGTTGCTTGTAATCCGGCTATAATATCAGCTTGGCTGGGTTCTGTGGGAAATTCTACGCCCAATAATTTGAGAAATTTTAGCCCATTATTTACTGCTTCTACAGGTTTATTTTGTGCTACCAAAGCCTGATTTTTAACGTCATATACTTTAACTTGATCGACTAGGTTTTTGGCTTCTTTCAGCAAAATTTCTGCTAGTTTTTCCATCTCAGCAAAGTTACCACTGAGATAAGCAACTTCTACTGATGCGGCGTATAAACTTAACGACAAATTATATTGACTTTGCCAATCATCATCAGCTAATAAATGCCGCCCTATCGTTAAATATTCCCAAGCAGCACTGTAAGCCGTAGCATTTTTGGCTTTGTATCCTGCTTGGAAATTTAACTGAGCTAATTCATGTTTATCATCTTGTTTGGTGAGTAATTCAACTCCTTGATTTAATTGATTGACAATCTGAAAAATTTTATCTTCAATTTGTGATTTTGGTGTATTACTTAAAATTAATCTGCCAATATTTAAATGAGTAAATTTCTTCTGAGCTTCCGGAATCAGAAAATAAGCTGCTTGTTGTACGCGGTCATGTAAAAACTTATAGGTAGGAGTTTGAGAATTTTGATATTTGAATAATTTGGTATCGGTATTATTCTCAGCTGCTTGAAAAAACTTATAAACCTCACTTTGCGGTAAAATTAACCCAGATTGCAAAGCAGACCATAATTCCGCAGCAGATGCTACTAGAGATTTTTGTCTCACAGTTGCCAATGTCGCTAAATCAAAAGTGTTACCAATGCAAGCAGCTAATTTTAAAACATCTTGAGTGGCTGCAGGCAATTTCTGTAATTGCATAGACATAAACTCAACCACATCATCTGTGAGTGCTAAGGCATTAACTTGAGCAATATCACATTCCCAATAGCCTTGCTCAACATTAAAAGTAATCAGTCCTTCTTCATATAAAACCTTGAGAAATTGATTGTTAAAAAAGGGATTACCTTGAGTTTTCTGATATACCAATTTTGTTAAAGGTAATGCCAATTCTAGCGAACAACTGAGGGTATCAGCTATTAGTTGGTTAATCTGAGATAATTTTAGAGGAGGTAATGTCAGGGTGTTGATATTAGCCCCATCTACTTGGATTTCATTTAAAGTTACTATTAAAGGATGAACTGGAGAAACTTCGTTATCTCGATAGGCTCCCATTAGTAAGAGATAGCCGATACCGGTTTCACTCATCAATAATTCCATCAACTTTAAAGAAGCCAAATCTGCCCATTGTAAATCATCAAGAAAGATGACAAGGGGATGTTCTTTAGTAGTAAAGATGGCAATGAATTTTTGGAATAGTAAATTAAAGCGATTTTGAGCCGCATTTCCTGCTAATTCTGGTACAGGTGGTTGCACACCAATAATTTGTTCTAATTCGGGAATTACTTCCACAATTACCTGTGCATTCTCACCCAAGGCTTGGAGAATTTGACTTTTCCATTTTTGCAATTGTGCATCACTTTCTGATAGTAATTGCAGCATCAAATTGCGTAAGGCTTGCACAAAAGCCGAGAAAGGAATATTGCGATTAAACTGGTCGAATTTACCTTTAATGAAATAGCCTCGTTTCTGGACAATTGGCTTGTGAACTTCATTGACAACAGCAGTTTTCCCAATCCCAGAAAAACCTGCTACTAACACCATTTCCTTAGCACCTGTACTGACTTGCTTAAATGCTGTCAGCAGCTTTTCAACTTCTGCCGTTCTGCCATAGAGTTTATCAGGGATGAGAAAGCGATCGCACACATCCCGCCGTCCAATCGGGAAACTCTCAATCTTACCTGTTGTTTGTAGTTGTTCTAAGCAATTTTCTAAATCATATTTCAACCCTAAAGCACTCTGATAGCGGTCTTCCGCATTTTTCGCCAGCAGTTTCATCACCATATCTGCAAGCACTTGCGGAATTTCCTCCCGATTCCCCAATGCTGTCGGAATTTTCGCAATATGACAATGTACCAACTCCATTGGATCATTTGATTGAAATGGTAATTCTCCGGTGAGTAGTTCGTAAAAAGTAACACCCAAAGAATAAAAGTCTGTACGGTAATCAATCCCGCGATTCATCCTCCCTGTCTGTTCTGGCGATAAATATGCAAGTGTGCCTTCCAATACATTAAGGCTAATGAGCGTTTGAGTTTCCCGTGGT
This sequence comes from Nostoc carneum NIES-2107, assembly GCA_002368155.1. Classification (GTDB taxonomy): domain Bacteria; phylum Cyanobacteriota; class Cyanobacteriia; order Cyanobacteriales; family Nostocaceae; genus Aulosira; species Aulosira carnea. The sequence continues at coordinate 8,305,961 of AP018180.1, read as the reverse complement.
AGTAAAGATGCAATACTAAAGTCAATTAATTTAATTTGCTTGGTTTCGGGATTAATTAAAATATTCGCAGGTTTAATATCCTTATGAATAATCCGATGGCGATAAAGAATATCTAATGTATTGCACAGTGCGATCGCAATTTGGAAAAACTCCATTAAACTCAATACATTTGTTCTGATTTTGTGCCATTGGCTCAGAGCAATTCCGCCAAAGTCCTCCATAACTAACACATAGCCATTCTGATATGCTTCCAGGCTGTATGTCCCAATAATTAGTGGTGATTGCAGATTTTTAGCAATAGTGTACTGATTGCGGAACTGTACTAGTTCATTGAAACTAGGATAAGAATTTTTTAATAGTTTCAATACCACAGGTTTATTGTCAGCTTCTCGAAATCCTCGATAAACCAGCGTTCTGGAACCGTTGTAGATTTCTTCACTAACGTGATAACCAGGAATATGAGGAATACTAACTTCGATGCTAACCATAATAATTGGATTATTAAATCTGTGTTTCCAAAGATTTAGTATTCCCAACTATTTTCAGCATTTTATAAGTGAGTAAATAAACTTTACCTCATCCAGGTTAGATGTAAACAGCACTTACGCAACTGGCACAGTAATTCTCTGACATAAGAGTCAAGAGTCAAAAGTCAAGGGTCAAAAATTTAGGTTTTTTGGACTCTTGACTTTTGACCCTGGACAAACCTAAACGAAAAAAATATGACACTTGCGTAAGTTTTAGTAAAGAGTAGATAAATTGCATATCTCTAACAATCCAGTTTGATTTCTAGAACTATTTTTTCCTTAGAAAAGTAACAGAAAATAACGAATAAATTTATAGAGAATTTTTTCAAAATCAAATATGACTCCTAATATGAGGAGCAGATTTGGCGAGATATAGCAATCCTAAATCATTTGTGAAAAATCACAGTTGTTGATATGGTGAACATTAGAAGTCATTGATAGGGTGCATGGCAGCACAAATGGAAGAGTTGATAGAGTTCATTCAGGCTACCTCAGACTCCAGAGAACTAAAACGGGCACTGGCAGTACAAATGGTGATGCAAAACTATAAACATTCAAAGATTGGAAATATTCTCGGAGTGTCTGTTGGTTTTGTAAACAAATGGAAATATATATTTATAGAACAGGGTATAACCGGATTGAGGCTAAAATACAAAGGGTCAAAAAGTTATCTTGACTCTGCACAAAGACAAGTAGTATTAAACTGGCTTCAACAGAAAAACTATTGGCATTTATCAGAATTAAAGGAGTACGTAGAAGATAATTTTGATGTTGTATTTGAGTCAAATCAAAGCTATTACGATCTCTTTAAAGACGCTAATATAAGTTGGAAAAAAACACAAAAAAAGAATCCTAAAAAAGACGCAGAACTAGTAGCTAAAAAAAAACTAGAAATAACCGCATGGCTGACGGCACATGAGCGTGAGATAGTATCTGGGGAACTCATAGTTTTTTTTGAAGATGAATGTCACCTATTATGGGGAGATATTTGTGGTTATATTTGGGGAAATACGAAAGAACGGATTGAAGTTCCAGTGATCAATGAACGACAAAGACAAACCTATTTTGGCGCTCTAAATTATTACACACAAGAGTTTCTAATTAAGCCTTGTAAAAAAGGTGATTCTAGCAACGCGATTGCTTTTGTACAATATTTAATTTCCCAGTATCCAAAAAGCCGTATTGCTTTAATTTGGGATGGAGCTAGTTATCATCGTTCTGCTGAATTTAAAGCTTACTTAGATAATCTGAATCAAGGATTAAGTGAAGATGAATGGAAAGTTACTTGTATGAGATTTGCACCCAATGACCCAACGCAAAATCCTGTAGAAGACATCTGGTTGTACGCTAAAAAATTTATTCGAGAGTTTTACCACTTATGTAAATCCTTTTCTCAGGTCAAGAGATTATTTGAACTCGTTACTAATCATCAAGTTTTTAATTTTCCCAAAATATTTATGTATGGTTCATTTTTTTCACAACTCATTTAGGATTGCTATATATGGTTATTTATAGAATTCAGCGTCTAAATACGCTTGTAAATGCCCACATTTGTATCAAAAGCGCTTGGCACCCCCAACGTCAAAGACAGTGAGAGTGCCAAATAGCTTTATATTTAGGGTCTTTAAAATGGCTGACCCCATTAAAAATGAGAGGTTTTATTGTTTATTTACAATCTCATGCAATCAGCAATAATTTCTAATATTTAATAATTTCTTTAGATTTTTATGTAGATAAATGTTTTCTCGTAACTGCTTTGCTATCTGACACCACCAATCACTCTCACAATCAGGATTTGCGCTTGTGGATGATTCCTCAGGTATGTTCTTCAGTCTGCTGACAAGGCTATACATTAGCTGTCAAAGCGTCAGTTTAGATTAAAAACTCTTCATAATCTGTAATAATAAAATGATTAGACATCAATCTCATCTGGAAAAGATTGTTGCAACACATCAAACATCTGCAGGGGCGCAAAGCTTTGCGCCCCTCTTCATTGAAAGCGACGGGGAATTCCATCCCTTTGTGGGTTGATGAGGTTGTTCTCCCCGTCGCTTGGGGCATAGGGCATTGGGCATAGGGCATTGGGAACATCTTTCCTATTCCCTATCTCCACAAGGAGTTTTTCAGATCGTGTTTGGTTGATTAGAGATGATTGAGTAAATCTGTGCGGAAAGCTGAAAATCTTCACCTCTGCTCCCTCTGCTACTTCAGCAAAAGTCTTTAACCAAATGTCTACCAGATTACACGGGTATTTCGATGACAAATTCCGTCCCTTCACCCAGAACAGAGTTACAGCTTAAACGCCCATTGTGGGTTTGTTCAACAATTTGACGCGCGATCGCTAATCCTAATCCTGTACCTTTACCAACTTCTTTGGTGGTAAACAGATGATCAAAGATGCGATCGCGAATTGACTCTGGCATTCCTGGGCCGTTATCCTTGATGGCAATAATCGCCATGCGTCCATCATCAGAGATATCTGTACTAATGGTAATTTGCTGAGGATGAGCTTCTATATCAGCAAAAGAAAGCCCCTCGCTGATTGTATCTAAGGCATCAATCGCATTACTTAAGATATTCATAAATACTTGATTGAGCTGCCCTAAAAAGCATTTAACCTGGGGTAAATTACCATACTCTTTGATTACCTGAATCGCTGGGCGTTTTTCTGAAGCTTTCAGGCGATATTTCAAAATCAACAGTGTACTTTCAATTCCCTCATGGAGATTGCAAGCAACTTTTTCTGATGTGTCCGCCCGCGAGAAGGTACGCAAACTGGTGCTAATATCTTTGATGCGTTCAGATGCAACTTTCATTGAAGTCACCAGCTTGGGTAAATCGGCTTTCAGGAATTCTAAATCAATCTCTTCGGCATGATTGATCGCTACGGGAGGGAGAATAGGGTTATTTTCTTGCAACAATTGCACATGGGTGAGTAAGTCTTGAATATACTGTTCAGCATTATTCAAGCTACCTTTAAGAAAGCCTACAGGATTGTTAATTTCGTGGGCTACCCCTGCAACTAAATTACCTAAGGAAGCCATTTTCTCATTTTGCACCATTTGCAGTTGTGTGTGCTTCAGTTGCTTCAGCATCTGTTCCAACTTTTGGGCATAATCTTGAGCTTGTTGGTAAAGATGGGCATTTTCTAGGGAGATGGCAGCTTGAGTACATAATAGTTGGATAACTTCTGTGCGATCGCGAGTAAAGGCTGCGATCGTTAATTGATTTTCTAAATACAATAAACCTATTAATTTGCCCTGATGCCAAATTGGTGTACACATCACACTTTTTGGTTGTTGCTGCATCAGATAAGGGTCAGCGATAAAATCAGTTTGGGAAGTTGCATCATCCAAAACCACAGTTTTACCGCTACGTTTGACGTAATTTACTAATGTTACCGGAATCGCTTGACTAACTTCTAATGGCACAGTTTGCTGATTTGTACCTTCATTTGTCGTAGCAATTGCTTCAATTAACCAATTTCCATCTCTAACTACTAATAAAACTGCCTTTTTTGCCCCCGCATTTGTCATCAATACTTCCATGAGGGTATTGAGCAATTTTGCTAATTCAATTTCACTAGATAAAGCTTGTGATGCTTTAAAAATAGTGCCAAAATCAAGATTTTTAGAAATACTACTACTGCTACTAGATCTAGTAGTTTGGATAGTTTGATGCAGATAGGAAGACGCATCAATAGTAGAAATATAAGTTTCGCTCAGTTGGAAGCGATGATTTTGTGCTTGAAATATCGGCAATAACAGTTCAGAATAGCGTTTTTCTAAATCTTGAATTTTGGCTTTCGCACCCCAATGAGCATAGCAATAGTACGCTTCTTGCATATAAAATTGAGCTAGCTTATCTTTACCCCATGCCAAATAAAATTTAGCTGTCAGTTCATTAGCGAGTGCAGCTTCTTGCAAGTACTGATTTTCTTTAGCCAGGGTAATAGCGCGGTCGTAATATTCAATAGCTTCTGCTTTTTGCCCTAATACCCGATGTTTTTCTGCTGCAATTAAACAGAATTTATGCTCATAATTATCAGGTGCATAATCAGCCCATTTACTCATTTTTCCCAAATTGCTTGTGACATATTCAATAATAGATTCTTGCTGTGAAGATGGGGCATCTAGATACAAAGCCAGTTGTGTCAACAATTCATAGAAATAAAAAGTTGGAATCACAGCCAAGCTAGTAATGCTGCTGAAATACTGCTTCACAACATTGGCGTTTTCTACAGCTTGTTCATATTCGCCAAATAAATAGCAAAGAATCAACTTACAAAAATGAGCCTGACAAATGATGCTGAATTGATTAGCAGCATAATGTAATGGTAACATTTCTGCTTCGTTGTAGCGTTCACCAATCAATAAACAAGGATTATCTACCATTCCTAGTAAGTTAAAAACTGATTGTTGGTAGATACTATTAAAGTTCAAATAGGTAGTTTGCTTTAATTGTTTCATGACATTGGCATAGTTGCTCATAGCTTGCGCTAATCCACTCAATTCTTGACCACTTAAATAAGCATATCTACCAAACACATAAGCAGACATCATCGCATATTCAATATCTCCGGTTTCTAAACCACAAGTGTATGCTTCTAATAAAGAATTTAAGGTTTCTTTGAGATGAACTTTCCAATGTCTAATAAAACAATTGACAGCAAAAATAGTTTTTGATTTTAGCTTCACTGCATGAAGTTGATTGACTAACTCTAATGCGAGTTGTCCCAACTCATAGCCTGCATCAATTTCTCCTAATACGCCGCATAACATCAAGCCATAGGTAGCATAAGCATAGGTAGATTCTGGTGCGTTACCGTAGCTAAGAGACAGTTGAACTTGCTTGAGTACAATTAACCTAAATAATTCAGGAGCAGCTTGATAAGCAACAGAGATAATATTAGAGAGAATTTGCATCCCAGCTTTAATAGTGACATCTGTCATTTCTGGTAGTGCGAGCAAATCTGCCGAAGTTTTGTTTGCTAATAGATGCTTGGTTACATCTAACTCATGCTCGATATTGCTTTTATCGGGGTGTTTGGGTAATTCTATACCTAACATTGCCAACACATTCAGCGCGACTTGTAAAGCATAAAGATGCTTGCTCTGTGCCATATGAGCCTGAATTTTAATATTATAAATAGGAACTTGTTCAAGTAGCAATTTGGATTTTTGCAACGCCACTTCAGCGTAGGTTTCCATTGCTGCAAAATCGCCACTAAGACACAATACCTCTGTAATTGATTCATGCAGCGCTAGTGTCAGATTATAATAAGTTTCCCAGCTATTTGCAGGCAAAGATTCCACGCCTATTTTTAAATATTCAGCTGCTACAGCATAGGCATTTGCTGCTTTAGCTTTTGTCCCGGCTCTTAAATTTAAATTAATAAATTCTAGAGATGCTTGTGGTTCAGAAATTAATGCCTTGCCAAGATTCAAATGATTAACTATTTCAAATAGCTTATCTTCTTGTTTAGTTTTAGGCGTATTATTTAATAATAAATTGCCGATTTGCCAATGAGTTACAGGCTTTCTATCTTCGGTAATTAAAGAATAAGCAGCTTGTTGAACGCGGTCATGTAAAAACTTGTAAGTTGCAACCTGATTATGATAATTGTGAGCAAACTTGGCTTCAGAATTATTACTCGTTCCCTGAAAAAATTTATAAACTTCGCTAGTAGGGATAATTAAACCCACTTGTAAAGCACGCCATAAATTTGCCGCAGTTTCAACTTGGGATTTTTGATGGACAATCGCGAGAGTTTCTAAATCAAATAAGTTACCAATGCAAGCTGCTAACTGTAAAACTTCTTGTGTAGCTGGTGGCAATTTCTGTAGCTGCATTGCCATAAATTCCACTACATTATCTGTCAGCGCTAAGGTATTGACTTGAGCAATATCACATTGCCAATAACCAACATCAATATTAAATATAATCAACCCTTCTTCATACAATACTTTCAGAAATTGGTTATTAAAAAAGGGATTACCTTGAGTTTTCTGATAAACTAACTTAGTTAAAGATAAAGCTATATCCGGAGAACAATTGAGCGTATCGGCTATTAGTTGATTAATCTGTGATATTTTGAGTGGGCTTAAGGTAATGGTAGAGAAATTAGTCTGCTTTTTGCTAATTTCATTTAAAGTCACTATTAAAGGATGGGCTGGAAAGACTTCGTTATCTCGGTAAGCGCCAATCAATAAAAGATAACCATGATTATTTTCTCCCATCAATAGTTCTATTAACTTTAACGAAGCGCTATCTGCCCATTGCAAATCATCAATAAATATGACTAGAGGATGCTCTTTTGTAGTAAAGGTAGCAATAAACTTCTGAAACAGTAAATTGAAGCGATTTTGCTCTGCATTTCCTCCTAATTGAGCTACAGGTGGTTGCTCACCAATAATCTGTTCTAGTTCCGGAATTACATCTACAATTACCTGGACATTTTCACCCAAAGCTTTCAGGATTTGAGTTTTCCAGATTTGCAGTTGTGCGTCACTTTCAGACAGCAATTGTCCCATCAAATCGCACAAAGCTTGCACAAAAGCTGAGAAAGGAATATTGCGATTAAATTGGTCAAATTTACCCTTAATAAAATAACCCCGTTGACGGACAATCGGCTTATGAATCTCATTAACAACAGCAGTTTTCCCAATTCCCGAAAAGCCAGCAACTAATATCATTTCTGTATTACCTTGGCTCACTCGCTCAAAGGCATTTAACAGCGCTTCTACTTCAGTTTGCCGACCATAAAGTTTATCAGGAATTATAAAGCGATCGCACACATCTCTTTGTGCAATTGGGAAGCTCTCAATTTTCCCCGTTGTCTGCAGTTGTTCAAGGCATTTTTCTAAATCATATTTCAGCCCTAATGCACTCTGATAGCGCTCTTCCGCATTTTTCGCCATCAGTTTGATCACAATATCTGAGAGTACTTGCGGAATCAATTCTCCATTTTTGAATTTTGAATGTTGAATTTTGAATTGATCCGGTTGTTTAGCAATATGACAATGTACCATTTCCATCATGTCATTTGATTGAAATGGTAATTCTCCAGTTAGCAATTCGTAAAAAGTTACACCTAAAGAGTAAAAATCAGTGCGGTAATCAATTCCACGATTCATTCTCCCCGTTTGTTCTGGAGATAAATATCCTAGCGTTCCTTCCAAAATATTAGGATTGACAACAGCTTGACTTTCTCTGGGCAATAAAGATGCAATACTAAAGTCAATTAAGCGAATTTCATGAGTTTCGGGATTAACTAAAATATTGGCAGGTTTAATATCTTTATGAATGATGCGATGGCGATAGAGAACATCTAAGATATTGCAAAGAGCGATCGCAATCTTCAAAAACTCCAGCAAACAACCTACAGCTTCCCCCCTATCCCACCACAGGTTAAGCGCAATTCCCCCAAAGTCCTCCATCACTAACGCATAGCCATTCTGATAGGGTTCCAGGCTATAGGTTTGCACAACCAGAGGAGATGGAAGATTTTTGGCAATGGTATACTGATTGCGAAACTGCACCAATTCACTAAAACTAGGATAAGGATTTTTTAGCAGCTTGATTGCCACAGGTTGATGGTCAGCCTCTCGATACCCACGATAAACCAGCGTTCTCGAGCCATTATATATTTCTTCGCTGATGCGATAACCAGGGATACTAACTTGCGTGCTAACCATAACCGTTGAGTAATCAAATTTACTGGGAGGTGAATTTAGTATTCCCAAAATCAAGCGAGTCATTATTGGGGATTGGGGACTGGGGATTGGGGATTGGGGACTGGGGAACTCGGGGCCCCCTCTGGGGATTAGGGGTAATGGGGACTGGGGACTGGGGACTGGGGATTGGGGACTGGGAGATGAGGTGAAATAACAAACATCAAACACCAATTACCAATTACCAATTACCCATTACCAATTACCCATTACCAAATGACAAATGACAAATGACAAATGACAAATGACAAATGACAAACCTCAAACTAATTTCAGAATCTAAAAGCTTTGGTGGTAAAGTCGGCTTTTACTCCCACCCCTCCTCGACTTGTAACGGGGAAATGCGCTTTGCAGTCTATCAACCACCACAGGCGAGTCAACAAGCTGTACCAATTCTTTATTTCCTTGCTGGTTTGACTTGCACCGAAGAGAATTTTATTGTCAAAGCTGGGGCGCAGCGTTACGCAGCAGAGTATGGGTTAATGCTAGTTGCGCCAGATACCAGTCCGCGCAATACAGGGATTCCTGGTGAGGATGAAGATTGGGATTTTGGGACAGGTGCAGGTTTTTATGTGGATGCGACAACAGAACATTGGCGATCGCACTATCAAATGTATAGTTATGTTGTCCAAGAATTACCTGCAATCATTACCGCCAACTTTCCCGCCATCGCTGAAAAACAAGGTATTTTCGGTCATTCTATGGGGGGACATGGGGCCCTAGTTTGTGCGCTGCGAAACCCAAAACTCTATCAATCAGTTTCCGCTTTTGCACCCATTACTGCACCGATGCGCTGTCCTTGGGGACAAAAAGCCTTTAGCCGTTATTTAGGAACAAATCAAGAAGATTGGCGTAACTATGATGCTAGCGAATTAATCAAGCTGGGAGCGTATCATAGCCCAATTCTCATTGACCAAGGGACTGCGGATAAATTTTTAGCCGAACAATTGCTACCAGAAGTGTTTGAGCAAAGTTGTCAAGCAGTCAACCAACCCCTCAACTTGCGCTATCAAGAAGGCTATGACCACAGCTACTATTTTATAGCCAGCTTTATTGAAGACCACATTCGCCATCATGCGATCGCTTTAAAGTAAAGAAACGAAATATATTTTGTGTATGGGACTTCTAGAAAATCATGCCATTGCATTGGTAGATTTTGCCCAGCAACAAAAATTTGATTTTTGGCGGGAGGGTTAGAAAATGAGTGATTTCCAAACTCAGTTACCCACAGATACATGGATTTACACTTCTTGGGATGAATATGAGCAGATAGTTACCAGCTTGCTCAATGAGCGGGGAAAAAGCTACTACTACAAAGGATACATGAGGCTGGAAATGCCACCAGTTAGCTTTGATCATGGTAAAGACCATGTGATAATTATTTTTGCTGTAACTCTATTTGCCACACTTCAAGGGATTTTAGCTACAGGTTTAGACACAACAACTTTTCGCAAAACTGGTATTCAGGACTGTCAGCCTGATGTGGCATATTATCTCAAAGAACACGCCCAAACTATCCCAACTAATACAGGAATTGTCAACTTAGATCTTTACCCTGCGCCGGATTTAGTGATTGAGATTGCTAAAACATCTCTGCTGGATGACTTGGGGATAAAGCGAAGTCTCTACGAAGAATTAGGCATTGCAGAATACTGGGTGGTAGATGTACAGAATGCCCAAATTATCGCCTATGCTATGGCAGATCAAGGTAGTAAACGTATTCAAGAATCACAAGTATTACCAGGATTGGTAATTGCAACTTTAGAGGAAGCCTTACGCCGTAGCCGTGAAATCAGTCAATCTGAAGTCTGCGCTTGGTTACTAAGCCAGTTTCAGCAAAAGTAGGATTGAATTTTGGCAATTTGGAGCTTGATGATTAGATACAGTATGATCGCCTGCCAAACACCATCATTCAATCTCAAAACTCAAAGTTTTGCTAGCAATTCTAAAACATTGCCGCAAAAAATTGAAATTTATTTTCTCAATTGCTAAGGACAAAATAAACTATCTCGCGTATCTCTTCCTGTAGTGGGATTAGTACCCTTTGCAACTTGACATAATTTTTTCTGCTCATCTGGACGCAGCAACACATCCGTAAAATCTGCGCCATCAATAATTGCTCCATCAAACTTAGCATTTGCTGCAAAAGCACCTTCTAACACCGCATTGGTCAAATTTGCTTTGATAAAACGAGCTGAATCTAAAGTAGCATTGCTGAGATCGGCTCCCTCAAAATTTGCTGATTCTACATTGGCGGCGAAGAAGCTAACTCCACTTAAGTTTGCACCAGAAAAGTTGCTTTTTTTCAAATTAGCTTTTGTAAAACTAGAATCTGTTAAATCTCGTCCAGAAAAATCAGCTTCTGTCAAAATTTCTTTGTTGTATTGTAGTGCCAAAGCTGTAGGTACAAAACCAATAATTGCGGTAATAGCAACTACTCCCCCCAGCAATACACAGAGTATACTTGTGCAAATCCTAATACTTAATTTTTTATTCATCATATTTTTAACGAATGGCGAACCCTCCTCCATCCCATTATCCCGACATTGGTGACGTAGGTGAAGACCTAGTAGCACAATGGCTGCAATCTACAGGTTGGTTAATTTTGCATCGGCGCTTTTTGTGCCGTTGGGGAGAAATCGATATTATTGCTCAATATCATGACAGTCCCACTCCAAACTCCACCTTGGCATTTGTAGAAGTCAAAACTCGTAGCCTTGGTAACTGGGATATGGGGGGAAGAAGCGCCATCACTGCTAAAAAGCAAACAAAACTTTGGCGGACTGCGGAGATATTCTTAGCTCAATACCCAGATAAAGCCGATTATTCTTGTAGGTTTGATGTTGCGATCGTCTATTGCCAAAAAATACCCACAAATTTTCATGAAGTGAAATCTAACTCTAAAGTCTTAGCTAGTTCTGTAGTTGCGGGTTATCAGTTCCAACTCCAAGAGTATATTCCCGCCGCTTTCGACTCTGTGAATGATAACGCCTAATTGGTCACCAGCAATAGATATAATATCTAAATTACTAATGACCAATTACTAGATTATTCTCTATCAATGTAACAACCAAAGGCGATTATGCTAATGTTTCGGGACAATAGCCCAATCCCCGAACGAACTGCTGCCGAAATGCTTCAATTTCCTCTCTTTCTGGGCTACCATGCGAGACTATTGCTACTTGGTAGCGACGCATCACGTCTACAGGACACTGTCCTGCTTCCAAACTCCAAAGTGCCATTTGTACCCGCATTGGTGGTTCGTAGCTGATTCCTAATTCGTTCAGAAAAGCTCGAAAATCACCGTCAACCTGGGGTGAAACTTGACCTTTGAGTTTTATCCTAACTACCCAGCCATCGATTTGATGGATGACAGTAACGAACGAAACAGGCATCTGGGGTCTGCCGTGCAGGTATTGAACGACCCTCAGAGTTAGACTGGCATTTGCCAGGTAATACAAGTATTCCATGTTGGTGCTTGGGATCAAAGCCAATCCTACATTTCTATATTCGTAATAATTCCCAGTTCCCGGTAGGGTAGAAGCCCCCGTTTTTAGATAGGGAGGTTTACCCAATTTTCATATAGGTATTTCCGTGTTACGTAATAGTATCAATCAAAAATTCATGGCATAAAATCGAGCCGCGATCGCCTAGAGTTGTGATGAGCACGGAAAGCTCAAACAGGCTTAATTAAAGGCAGAATGAAATTCAATGGAGCAACAATTAACACCAGCAGCTTTGACACCCGACTCAAATAATGATGTAGTAAATACGGAATTAGACCGTTCATTATCTGCGTATGATTACGAGCTACCAACCGAACTAATTGCCCAAAATCCGGCTATTCCCAGAGATAGTTCTCGGCTACTGGTAGTTAATTCCCGAAGTATACACCATACTTTCCGCGACCTACCACACTTATTAAAAGCAGGTGATTTATTAGTAATGAATAATACTAGCGTGATACCAGCACGACTGTATGGACGGAAGGCTACGGGTGCGGAAATTGAGGTGTTATTGTTAGAGGAACGCCAGTATAACTGTTGGTTAGCCTTAGTCAAGCCAGGTAAGCGCTTCAAAGTAGGCTCAAAGATCATTTTTGCACCAAGGAGAGCTTTTCAGCCAGGAAGCAAGGGAGCAGGGGAAGACGAGGAAGTGAATTCCTCTTTATCCCTCACCGCTACAGTTTTAGAAACAGATCCCGCAACTGGGGGACGGCTATTACAATTTGATGTGCCAGGAGGAGTGCCTTTGGTGCAAGTATTAGATGTATTTGGAGAAGTTCCTTTACCACCCTACATCACAGCCTCCGAAGCGACTGACGAACAGTATCAAACTGTGTATGCCCAACATCCAGGCGCGATCGCAGCGCCAACAGCCGGGCTACACTTTACCCCCGAACTACTAGAAACGTTGCGCGATCGCGGCATTAATCAAGCTTTCATCACATTACACGTGGGTGTAGGCACATTTCGCCCTGTAGAAGTAGAAGATGTCACTACCCACCAGATGCATGAAGAATGGATAGAAGTGCCAGCCGCTACAGTAGAGCAAATTCGTGCCACAAAAGCAGCAGGCGGTAGGGTGATTGCGGTAGGTACAACAGCAGTCAGATCCCTTGAAGGGGCCGCTCAATCTGGAGAATTACAACCATTCTGTGGCAAAACAAATCTTTTTATCTACCCTGGATACCAATGGCGGGTAGTAGATGGTCTAATTACTAATTTTCACCTGCCACGCTCCAGTTTATTAATGCTAGTGAGTGCTTTAATTGGTAGAGAAAGATTGCTCAATATCTACCAAGAAGCGATCGCTGCTCGATATCGTTTCTATTCCTTCGGTGATGCCATGTTAATTTTGCCATAAGCGCAGAGGCAGGGGGGCAGGGGGCAGGGAGATGAGGGAGATGGGGAAACACCCCATTACCCATTACCCATTACCCATTCCCCATTCCCCATTCCCCAAATACATCACTACTGTAAAATCTTTATTTTTGACTTTTAATTTTTCATGTTGTGGTGGGTACTCTGACTAATAAGGATCTAAGGAACAAGTAGAGGCCTGCCACTCATGTCAGAGAAACATCAACTTCGCCAGTGGTTTTGCAGTTTTTCTCAGTTAGCGCTGCACCGAAGTGCTTATCGGCAGCTGCTCTCAACTTCTGTTGCAATGTTGGTATTGGCTGTACCAACATTGACTAATTTACCAGGAAGCAAAGTTTTAGCCCAGAATGTCGTCAGCCAGAATCTAGAAGCCGCCAGTTTCTTCCAGCAGGGAGTGATGCGTTATCACCGCCAAGACTGGCAAGGTGCAGAATATGCCTTCAGAGAAGCATTGCGCCTAGATTCTAAAATAGGAATGGCTAGGAATTATCTAGGCACCATTTTCCTACAGCAAAACCGCTTGGATGTAGCTGTACAAGAGTTTGCAGAGGCAATTAAGATTAATCCTAATTCTAGCCAAGCTTACTACAACTTAGGTTTAGCCTTGCAACGACAAGGTCAAAGAGAAGCCGCAATTACTGCTTATCGTCAAAGCCTGTTGATAGATCCGACAATCGCAGCAGCAGAATATAATTTAGGCGTAGTATTGTACGAACAAGGGCAAATACCAGAAGCGATCGCAGCTTATCAGCAAGCAATTAATCTGGATACTCACAATAGTAATGCTTACTTTAATTTAGCGATCGCCCAACAACAACAAGGTCAAATTCAAGAAGCGATCGCTACATACAAACAACTCATAGAACAAGATCCAGACCATGCCGTAGCTTACAGCAACTTGGGTAGCCTGATGGCACTGCAAGGGCAAACATCAGAGGCGATCACTGTTTACCAGCAAGCTATTCAACATAATCCTAAAAACGCCTCAGCTTACTATAATTTGGGCGTAGCTTTATACAATCAGGGTAATTTTAAAACTGCTAATAGCGCCTTTAAACGCGCCCACCAGGAGTACAATGCTCAAGGTAACATCGCGCAAGCCGAGAAAATGCAAACGTTAATGCAACAAATGGCTCAAATATTAGCGCCTAAACCACCTCAAGTAGCTCAAACAGAGACTCCTGCTGCGCCAGCCGCCGCCATTAATCTATTTCCAGACAATAATTTACCACAACCAAATCAACCAGAAAATTCTCAAGAACTTCAAGGTGATCCTGGCTATGTACCAATTTTGGTACCACCACAGCCTACATCCATGAATTCTCAGTAATGCGGTTTTTATTTGATTAAAATCCAAATTTTTACCTTAACAAAAGAATAGGTAATACCCACTTTTCACAAACATTATTGGAATTGGTATTACCTGTTAAGAAATAGCTGCCCCAATGTACATTAAACATTAGAGACTGTTATCCAAATTCAAACAATATCTGCAACTCATTTATATTCACATACAGTTCAGTTAAGAAAATTAATTGATAACAAAACCAAAAAACTAGTACAACACGGCGTAAATCAAGCTACCGTTTCAAACACTCAAAAGCCCAGATATATAAATCTTTTGACTTTTGACTTCCGCCTTGCGGTACTAGTTACTCAACAAAAAAACAGAACAATAATTTTGGAGGGGGTTTGGGGGACGCAACCGTCACCCAATCGGGGGTTTGGGGGAGAATCCCCCAATTCTTCTGGCTTCTTTAATAAGTGATAAATTAATTGCTCATGAGCTTAACCCAAGCGTATTAATTTATATTCTGTAGGGACACAAACTTTGTGTCCTTATTTTATATATTTATCCTATTACCTAAAAACTTAAGTTGATAGATGCTTAAATCAAATATTCTGGTGTTAGGTCTGTCAAGGGTCAAGAGTCTTTGAATTTAGACTCTTGACCCTTGACCAATAAGCGCGAGATATACAATTTAAATACGTAACAGCTTATCAATTCACCTTAACTTTGAACCTGATATATCCAAAAGAATTAGTCGGATTCCCAGATCCAGTTGCTTTGGGTAAAGTAGCAGGACTTTTCACTACATTAACCACCACTAAACCATTAGTATTATCTGCGGCTGTCATCGTGGTAAAACTCACTGGCTTTTTACAAATTGCTGGAGGAGTGGTACCAGGCGCATAGAAAACACCGCGATCGCCATCAGCAACATTAGTCATATAAACTGTTGGCACAGTAGGTAAACTAGTGTTGCTATTGGCAAATGCTATCCCCATATCTGCTTGTGGTAAACCACCTGTATCAGCAGTCAGTCCATTAAATGCTGTCCCCAAAAAGGTAGTATTACTAGGAATTAAATCGCAAATTGTGACATTGGTTGCATCCTGAGTACCAGTAGAAAGATAATAAATCGTATACTCTAGTTGATCGCCTGGTTTAATATTGCTGAGATTTATAGCTCCAGGTAAGTAAGTATTTTTAGGAGTAGGCCAGTTAGCATGATCATCATCGCTAGCTTGAGCACTTGTAGTATCATCTACAAACCCTGTAATATTCACACCATTAATTGCAGTAATTCTTTTTACCAAAATTAAATTAGGCACACCACTACTAACTGGAACAGTTGTAGTTACAGTAGTTGGGTCAATTGTTCCCGCATTTTCTGTTTGATCGATACTATTACTAGGTATAGTGACATCTGCTGGTAAAGTAGTGGTGGGGTTACTATCAACGTTATCTGTTTTGACACCAATACTAGGCAAGTTACTAGCAGTGGCTATACTTTGATTACTTAAAACTGTATTTGCCGGAGTAGCACTGATAATTTTTACAGGAACATTGATAGTAATAACAGCATTAGCAGGTAATGTATAGGGAGTAGAGGCATCAATTAAATTAGCATTAGGATTGGAACCTGTGTAAGCTGAATTAATAGTAGGGGCTGTTTGACTTACTCCAGCAATTTTCACATTCACAGAAATCGGATTTGCTCCGCTTCTAGTCAAATTAGTATCTAAAACATCTGTAATTTGGAAATTACTAATTGGTACGGTACTAGTATTTTTATAAACAATTGTCCAAGTTAGTTCATCACCAGCCGTAACTAAATTATTAGCATCTACATCATTAGTTAATTTGACAGATTTAAATCCTTGCACTTCGGGAATGCTGATTTTAGTAGCGTCAACAGATGCTAGTTGAGTTTGTGCTATACTGCCTGTTTCAATTTGCGCTAATACATCACTAGGTAATGTGGAGGTACTATCTACATTATCTGTATTAACTGCGGTGATTCCTGTGCCTGTACCTACAGCTTGGTTAACTTTATCTCCTACTTGATTAGCGTTAATTGTCACAGGAATTTTAACAGCTATTACACCCCCAGCAACTAAAGGCACTGTAGTACTGAAAAGATTATTATTGCCGTTACCATTGTAGTTAGTATCAACGGTAGGAGTTGTTTGCCCTACTCCACTGACGCTGACAGTTGGTGTTCCGGTTTTTGTAACTCCAGTTGGTAAAGCATCTGCTATTTGAAAATTGGGAACACTCGCTGTTCCTGAGTTTTTATAAATAATTGTCCATGTGACTGTATCTCCGGAAGTAACGCTATTACTTGTATCTGCATCTGTGGTTAATTTCACAGATTTGTAACCTGATACTTGAGGCGCAATAATCGTGAATGTAGTTGGATCAATACTGGGATTTTGTGTTTGCGTAACGCTGCCACTAGGTATGCTTATACCTGTAGGTAATCCGGTAGTAGTACTATCAACATTATCTGTATTTGTAGCTGAGATATTCCCACCATTAGCTGTTGCTTGATTCGATTTTGTACCTGATGCTCCAGCGTTAATAGTCACAGGAATTGTGACTGTAATAATACCCCCAGCTTTAAAAGTAATTGGGGTTTGTAAAAGACTATTATTGCCAGTACCATCATAACTGCTATTGGCAGTTGGTGCTGTACCTTGAGTATTATTAGTCGTAATATTAATACTGCCTGATTTTGTTAATCCTGATGGCAATATATCAGTTATTTGGAAGTTACTAACATCAACTGTACCTGTATTGATGTAAGTAACTGACCATGTAATTGTATCTCCCACAGTAATGCTACTACTACTATCTAAATCATTTGTTAGTTTTACAGATTTATAACCTGATAGGCTAGGCGCTGGTGTAGTAGCAGGAATATTAATTACAGTGGGGTCAATTGTTCCTGTTTGAGTTTGCTTAATACTAGCTGCAGGAACTTCTGTTATTCCTGTGTCACTGTCAACGTTATCTGTATTGATGCCTGCGGTTATTAAGTTATTACCTTTGCCTGTAGCTTGGTTGGATTTTGTGCCTGATACTCCGCTATTAATCGTTACAGGAATATTAACAACTATTGTGCCTCCTGCTTTTAATGTAATTCCAGAAGCAAAGAGGTTAGTATTACTAATTCCATCATAACTACTATTAATTGTCGGAGAAGTTTGCCCCCCACCACTTGCAGTTACAAGAGTAGGTGTTCCTGATTTAGTCACCCCTGATGGTAATGTATCAGTAATTTGAAAATTAGGAACATCAACTGTTCCGGTATTTTTATAAATTACTGTCCATGTTACAGTGTCTCCAGGGTCAAGACCTGTTGCACCTTGATCGGTTGTTAATTTAACTGATTTATAACCTACTACAGTGGGAGTTCCGACAATTACAGTTGTGGGGTCAATACTAGAATTTTGAGTTTGCAGAATACTGTTAGTTAAGGGTGTAACTCCTGTAGGTAAACCTGTCGTATTATTATCAATATTGTCTGTTTTTACGCCCACTGTTAGTAAATTTGAGCCATTAGCAGTAGGTTGATTGCTGAGAATTGTGCCATTAGGTAATGCTGCATTCACATTCACAGGAATATCAATTGTAATCACTCCACCTGCTTTGAATGTTACGCCAGCAGCAAAGAGATTATTATTACCTGTACCGTTATAACTAGTATTAGCAGATGGTGCTGTTGCTTGTGTAGCATTGACAGTAATATTCGCAGCAGCTAATGCTGTGGATAGCGTGACTCCTGCTGGTAAAGCATCAGTAATTTGAAAGTTGCTAATATCTACAGAACCAGTATTAGCATAGGTCACTCTCCAGGTAAGTTTGTCACCAGAAGTAACGCTATTAGTACTATCATTATCGGTGGTTAATTGTACTGATTTATAACCAGAAGTATTTGGTGTAGCTGCTAATGCAATAGATTGATTTGCGCTTGCTTCTTGGCGATGATTGGTAGAATCGCCATTAGCAGGATTGCCGCTAGCTTCTGCAACTTGACTGACTGTAGGAATGCTGGCATAGCTACTAGGAATAGTTGTCCCATTGGGCAAATCTACTGTATAGACATCAAGATTGCCATTGGCTATATAAGGTTGGTTTTGGCTGCTGGGATTGGGCGGAACAGGTGTATTTCCTAAATTTACAGTAATAGAATTATTCACCACTGTTTCTGTAACTTTGACAGCTACTCGCACTTTTACGGTGCCATTGACAGGGATATAACCATTAGTTGTACCTAACAAATTGATCGTATTATCGCCGCCACTGGGAACATTGACGGCAACTGTGGTTGTTGAAGCCGTACCGATACCATCAGGATCAACCGCAATAATCTGAATACCTTCTAATGTTCCACCTGTAATTGTGGCTGTACCAGGGATAAAAAATTGCGTCGGATCATTGCCAGTGTTAGTAATGGTGAAGTCAAAATAGACCACATCACCTGTATTAATCCCCGCAATTCCTTGATATGTGCCCGCATTAGTCACATTACTAGGGGCTTCTGTGGGTACACTACTTGAATTAATCGTAATTCCTGCCACTTCTAAAACTGTGACGCTGACAGTGTTAGAAGTCACGGTATTAGTAGTGCCTGATGTCTCTCCTTCAAAACTGCCCGTGGCGCTATTGTCGATAGTAGTCCCCGGAGGAGTGGAATCAGCCAAAACTGTTTTGAGTAAAGGTAAGAAACTGCCACAAATTATGGCAGTGGTTAAAAATAAGCGAGTCGATGCTCGAAGAAAGGAGGTTGACATAGCGATTATCTAGTTTTGGCTGTAAAGTAACTCCCCCTAATGGGCAGAAGGGTTAACTCATATCTGGCATTTCTCCGTATAAACCCTGAGTATGAGAATAAAAGTGCAATAAGGACACATTATTTATATCGCACTTGATGGCAAAAGCAAGGATTTTGGGTTTAGTACTGAGTAAGTAAATCACATAGGTTTGATTGGCAGTGGATTAATTGACTTTCACGTTAAAGCGGACGAAACCGTAGGAGGCAAAAGGTGTCCCTGCTGCAGTGGCTTTGGGAACGATAGTACTCGCACCTAGATCTACTACAACTCCACCATTTGTATTGGTGGCTGTACCACAAGGGGGATTAGGTAATGATGTGCCGGCACTATAGAATTGACCGCGATCGCTATCTGCAATGTTGGTGAGTTGTACTTTACCTGTTCCTGTGGAAGTACTAGGATCAGCTAAAGCCGTATTATCCCAACCTAAAAGAATGCCATTGCCGACAGTGTAAGTGTCTGTTTGAAAAGTGGTATTGGTAGGAATGCGATCGCAGATTTTCACATTCTTGAGGTTATCTGTACCACTGGAAAGGAAATAAATTGTGTATTCTAGGTTATCTCCGGGGAATACTCCAGAGACAGAGTTACAAGCATTACCAGTATTACAAGCGATCGCCCCACGCAAATATTTATCTTTATCTGTCGGCCAGCCAGATGCATCATCATTGACGGTGGAATCGTTGACAAAGGCAGTGGTAATATTTGTGCCATTAATTGCCGTAATTCGTTTAACTAGGCTGAGATTTGGCACAGCACCAATGCTAATCTTATAGTCCTCAACTTCACCATTGGCGATCGCTCCATTAGGAGTAGAGGTTGTGAGAGTGGCGCTATCACTCAAGCGGAAACGAGCATAAGTATCACCCGCAGTTAATCCCGTAATCCCTGTCCACTGAATATTGATGTTTTGGGCTGTAGCACTAACTGCGATCGGTTGGATACCTGCTAAACCTGTATTGGAATCATAGGCGACACCTTCACTAGCTGCAAACACACCATCTTTGTTAAAGTCAATCCAACCAACTAAATAAGCAGCTGCCGCCGTATTAGTAACGTTGACTGTAGCAGTGTAAGATGTGGTGCTGGTGTTAATAGCAGGTAAAGTCACACCATCTTCATCATCAGGTGTACCTGTTGTATCATCGGCATCAGCATTAGCATTTTGCAACGTGCCGTCATCAGCATCAATATTTGCCCCCATTTTGAGAGTACTAACAATGTTATGACTAGCTCCTCCATTAGCTAAAGTCGTTTGATAGTCACCTGCACCTGTACCACTGCTGGTATCCGGTGCATCGCCATAATCTATCCCAATAATCGTGACATCTTCCCCCGTACTCGAGGCAGAATTATAACTAGCAGTTGTAGTTCCACCTGCCGTAGTCCGAGTTGGATCGTCATAGGTTGCTGTGGCTGGGTTTTGATAAGTTCCCAAGGCGGTAGCATTAGGAATATCAACTTTAAAAACAATGGTGACAGACTCAGCTTCTGGAATGGTAAACGTCCCCCAACTAGGATTGGTTGCTGCTGCAGTTGGGTTAGTGGGAGTAGTAGAACGAGTTGCGCCACTGCTCATAGTCACTGAGGTAGTCGAAGCATAGGTAAAACCTGTAGGTAGCAAATCGGAAATCACCACGTTAGTAGCTGAGGATGTGAGAGCCGCGTTAGATACTGTGATGGTATAAGTCGCAGTCATCGCACCCGTTCCTGGTTTAGTGATTGTAGAAGTGCTAGTAGTTTTAGTCACTGTTAACTTCGGTAAGCACTGAGCGCCACTTTTAATTCCTGGGCTATCGTTAGCAGAAATTGGAGCTACTAAACCTGTGCCACCGGCTGCATAAAAGTTACGTGGATTAGCATTCATTAATAATCCAGTTTGACCACCAGCTCCTCCTGCTAGGCTAACGACTGTCGCCGCTGCACTCGTACTAACGACAACACCACCGCCGCCACCGCCGCCAGGGCCGTGAGCTTCTCTAAAGGTTGACCAACCGCCATCCCCACCAGCAGCATTCACACTGAGATTACTAATCCCAGTTGTACCAGTACTTTTAACATCATAGGCAACAGCATAAACAGTTCCCCCACCACCACCGCCGCCAGCGCCATCATTAGCGATGCTTAAACCTTGTACGCCTCTGACATCAAATATGCCACTGCCAGCGATAGTATCAGCACGCACTACAGCAATTCCACCCCCTGCACCACCGCTACTGTAGATACCAGTACTATTTGCTTTATTATTACCATCAAAATCTGCACCATTCGCATAGGTTGGTGAACCTGTATAGTTTGTCCCCAGGGTTCTACTAACAGAAGTGGTAGCATCATTAGTTGTACCTGCACCTCCACCTCCGCCCATAAATAGGCGTTCACCATTATTAATTAGTGCTGTGGTAAATGCTTTACCGCCAAAACCTCCCGATGGCACTTGACTACTCCAGGCTCGTCCCCCACGACCACCATCACCACCATTAGCACCCCCGCCGCCACCACTATTTTGGTCGTTAGAAGAAGGATTACCATCTGTGCTACCACCACCTGCATTAGCTGGTGCACCTCGTCCATAGCTACCATTGGGATATCCTTCATCAGTATTAGTGATAATCGTTGGTGCCGTCGTAGGGTTACCGTTGGTTGCACTAATGGTATTGGGATCGAAGTAATTAAGTACAAATTTGGGTGTACCAGCAATACTTTCTCCCTTGGAACCATTAAAACCAGTTGTGCCGCTATTTTGGGAATTCGTACGATAGTCTGTATTGGCACCTCCACTCGTTCCTCTTAATTGGCGACCTGCTCCAGCACGAAACCCTTTACCCCGCAGATCGACAATAGTTCCACCACCCAAAGTCATTTTGCCTGCTACATCTATAGCAAAAACTCCACCCACCGTCCCATCCCACGGTAAAGCAGTAACGCCAGCATTTAGGGTGACGCTAGAGTATTGAGGTACTCGAATAATCTGGTAACTACGTCTGCCAGCTGTGGTTGTAGCTGCGGCGGAGCGGTATGTATAGTTCAATCCCTTACTAGTTCCGGTACCTTTAATGCCAATTGTTGTCCCCGACACACTAGTAACAGCAACAAATTCATAGTGTCCGGCATTATTAATTGCCGTAAAGCCACTCGCTCCAGTAGAAGGGGGAGTATCAGTAGCCACTGTAGGAGGAGTTGGCTCAGGACTACTATAGGCTGGTACATCTCCGCCTGTACCATCTCCGTAGCTAGCTGTGTTGCTGGAGTCAATGTCAGCATCTTGCATCTGAATAATCATCAGCAAATCCCCAACTGCAATATCGGGGGCAGTGTTAGGCAATTTACTAGCTATGTTGACAGTAATCGAAGTTATGCCACTATTGATAGTTCCAGAGTTGGCAGCAAAGTAGGAATTGACAATACCGTTGATGGTGCCAGCGCCATCTTTTCCAGGTGTGGCGCAAGGGTCATTTCCCGCAGCGAGAACAATGTCGTTGTGATAATTGAGAGGACTGATAAATAGGATGAGGCTTAAAAAGCCAATTATAAAATTTCGGTATAATTTAGTACTTATTCGATTGTGTAAAAACATCACTACACTAACTATAATAATTGCTGCTGCAAGTAAGATTATATTTAACATTTCTTGCCCTCATCAATGTAAAATTTGATATCTAGAGCAATTGGTTAGTAAATCGTCTCAACCTCCTAATTTTCCTTGTTTATTTGCCTTGATGGTGTGTGAGTTGTTTGACTTTAAGGTTAAATTACTTAAAAAAATACGTATAAATTTCGTCATATTCTTAACTTTCCTGGTACTTGAGATTCTTTTTCTTGGAATGGGGTAACTTTTTGCTGCCCAAAACCATCAAATAATTCGTTAAGCTTCAGTGTGATACCTAAATATGGCCCCCCCGCAGAGCGAGTACCAGAAAAATCGCGATCGTCAACTCGGCCAAAGACATATCCAGCAGCAAGTCGCAAATTGGGGCTGAGATAATAGCCAGCTTCGATGACAAAGCCTGTTTCTGTATAGGTAGATTGATTAATGACACGGGCTTCACCAACCAAATCCATACTGTACCCTAGGCGATAGGTTGCGCGGAATTGCGCCAGGTTAACTGTAGTAGTACCAACTAAATCGCTGGCTAGGTAAGAGGTACTATTACGTAAAGCATATTTGCCATAAAATTCCCATTGCCAGTTGGGAGCATAGATAGCCTCTAAAGCAAAGGTATGATCTTCGGAACCTGTACCACTACCTAACAAAATAGTGTCAGGAATAGTTGCAGGATTTTGACGGTATTCATAACGCAACAAGGCGTTAAATTTATCGCTATTGGGGTCACGGTAGGCTAAACCCACCTTGAGGTTGACTGTATCTCCTAATCCTGTGAGTTTTTGATTAGAAGAGTTTGCCTGTTGATAACGTACTAAGGCTGTCAGCGAAGGAGAAATTTTACCAGTCGCAGCCGCTGAAATAACCGTATTGGAACCACCAGAGGAACTACGATATTCATAACGGGCGCTGGCTTGAAATTCCGGATTATCAGAGTATTCCAGCCCAACACTGTAGCTATCACCACCATTAAATCCAATAGCAGAAGCACTTTGACCAGGTGCAAAAGGTTGGGCAAATTGCTGACCTGCTGCAGTCTTTTGGAAGAAGCTGCCAAATACATGTTCGTAAGCCAGATTTAACCGCAAACCAGGCGCAATAGACCAACGGTTATTCAAACCTATGGCTCCTTGGGTAGTGATTTCATTAGCACCACCCAAAATTGAGTAACGACCAGTCAAGACGGTATCAGTACCCAGTTTGTGTTCGCCATTCACACTGAGGCTAGTAATAGAATTACCGGATAATTGACCACTACTGTAAAACTGTTGGGCAAGACTAATATTAATCCCAGGTATGACAGCCCAGTTGAGTCCAAAAATAGTCCGGTCTGGGTAAACAGTATCCTTGGTTGAAGATAAAGTCAGTTCATTTTGCGCTTGGAAAGTCAGGTTACTCGCCAAAGGAACTGTCAAACGCGATCGCAATTGATCGGAATTACTACTGAGCGCATTTGTGGGAATCCGATCTTCTCGGTTGCGATGAATCCAATCTAAATCCACAATGGCACTACCCAAGCGTTGTTGAATCCCCGCGGAAATCGTCGTTAGGGAATTATCTACTTGACTCCCAGGAACAGCTTGAGAACGTGGTGCAAACAGTTCTTCAAATGTGTCTAGTGGTTGGGGTGCAATGCCAAAGTTATCTTCGTGGTCATATTGCAGCCGGATATTGGTAGTTGCAGAAACTTGACCTGTTAATTGTGCGCCATAACGAGTTTGACCTGGGACAAAGCTGATGGTGGCATTATTCGCAAAACCCGTACCAGCATAACGATAATAGGCACGACCTTGAATACCTTTAAAAATTTGTCCCTCAGCTTCTAAGCGGTAAGCTTCACCGCTAACCTTACCCATAACATCAGAATTATTGCTGGAATGGGCATATTCTGCTATTAACTTGCTGTTACCACCTAAAGCAATCATGGCATCAGCGCCATATAATTCAAAACCGCGCACCCCTTGGTTTTCTCTGACGTAGGTTGCAGCTAACCAACTTTCCTGATTGACAGCGCGAGAGAAGTTGTATTGTAAGCGACCTGCGTAAATATCACTATTAGAATCTTGAGTGTCATATTGATAGCTCACAATAATCTTCCGGACTAAAACTTGTCCATCTCGATCAACATCAGTGCGGAGAATCGGTTCGCGGAATAATAAAGTTCCGCGATCGTAATCGATTTCGTAGTCTGAACCTCGGCCTAGTTGTTGACGTTGTAATACAGTTCCCGGACGGTTGAGTTCTTCTAACTCCAAAAATACATTTTCACTACCAGGAACTAAGATGCGGCGAGACAGAAAATAATAACCACTAGTACCATCAGGAGCGATCGCATCTCGTTGAAAACCTTGGAGGTTATTGCCATAGAATGCTGTAAATTGCAGATTTCCTAGGTTGTAGTTGGCTTTAAAACCGTGTAGTTGACGGGTAGTAGCGGTATACTGCTGCGATGATCGAGCAAATTCCTCTGTATTGTAGTCACCCCACATAAAATAATCGGGAGTAGACCCTGGGATACCAGATGAATGTTCAAAACGTACATATACGCTGTCAATGGAAGGGGTGACAACGGTAGATGTGGAACTATCCCCATAGACAGGATAGTTTTGCTCACTGAATTGGTAACTACGGAATAGACGGTTATCACAGTTGCAGTCCTCGTTGAGGTTGCGAGAACTGTTGTAAGCACCAGTAAATAACCAATCACCAATTGCACCAGTGGCAAATATTGCGGAGTGAAAATCTAATTGGGTTCTGTTATCTCTGTCTGGACGGAGGAAATCGCGAAAACTACCATAATAATCTGTACCTCTAGCACCTAAGCGCAAATCGACTACACCAGTAAGCAGACTAGGACGTAGCGCTGTTTCAAATTGCAGTTGGGTAAAGGCTTCTAAATCATTGACTTTGGCCAGAATTCTTACAGTTTGGGCTTTCAGATTAGAACGCAAAGCAGCTGTAAATTGCCCTCCTTTCGCCTCCACTTGAAATCCAGGTTGGTCGGGTTTAAAGTCTTGACCCACAAAATCCCCAGCCGTAGGTATTAAAGTGATGACAGCATCTTGATTAGAGCGATTGCCATTTTCATCGATTAATTGACCCCTAACTGTCGCCGTTGCACGTCCATCAGCAGGAATCCGAGATTCTACTGTTTCTAATGTTAGTTGTTTTGGCGTGCCTCTAATTACTACTTGTACTGTCGCTGGCGGTTCTGTACTACCTAAGACTTGTGCAGAAATAGTGTTTTTTCCTGCTTGTAACGAGACACCATACCATGTCTGCGTTACTAGTTTAGTAGTACTATCACTTTCTGTTCGTCCCACTAAGGAAGGGTCTACCAGCGTTCCATTTACGCGCAGTTCTATCTGACTCCCGGCCGGAAATTGTACAGTTACTGTAGTTGCTGGTGCATCTAAAACACTGTCAGCTGTTGGAGTTAGAATTTTCGCTCCTGTGGAGACGGGGGAAGCATTGGGAGATGGGGAATTAGGATCTACATTCTCTTTGACTCCCTGTGCGATTTTAGATAAACCTCTGGGTAATGTGGTCTCAACAGCTGGTTGAAAAGTTTGGATTTCTGTTGTTGGCGTAGTAATACTAGAAGCATCAGCCGCAATTTTAGTTAAGCCTCTGGGTAATGTGGTCTCCACAGCTGGCTGAAAGGTTTGAATTTCTGTTGTTGCTGATGTAGTACTACTAGAAGCATCAGCCGCAATTTTAGATAAACCTCTGGGTAATGTGGTCTCCACATCTGGCTGAAAAGTTTGAATTTCTGTTGTTGCTGATGTAGTACTACTAGAAGCATCAGCCGTAATTTTAGTTAAGCCTCTGGGTAATGTGGCATCAAATACTGGCGAAAAGGTTTGAACCTCTGTTGTTGCTGATGTAGTACTACTAGAAGCATCAGCAGCGATTTTAGTTAAGCCTCTGGGTAATGTAGTCTCAACTGCTGGTTGAAAAGGTTGTATTCCTAAAGAAGGCTGTGTTTCTTTCTGACTTTCCGTTGTCGCTATTGTGCTGTATTGATTGTTAAATTCGGTATCAAATGTTGAGGAATCAAAATTGATAGATGAACTCTCAATCAAGCTACCTGTTGTCGGATGCTGTTGATTGCGATCAACAGCATCAGCAGAATTTACATCGATTATTGTTTCAGGAATGTTGTTCTCTGGTTCTTCTGAACTGACTATAATTTGTTCAACCTTCTCAGCCTGTAAAGCAGTATTGAAGTTGTCATTAACTTCAACTGCAGGCTGTGAATTATCAGTAGTTTCCCCATGAGCGACAACTGGGTACAAAATTATACTCAAGGCTCCTGCCATAGCCCCGATCAAGCTGAGGTTGAAAGTAGTTGTATGGTGGAGTCTGGGTTTCATTTCTTAATTTGCTCCGGAAAGGCTGGGGTGACGGCGAAATTCATACGTACTAGCCCACCAGGTTCTAAACGCACTAAGCGAGATTGGCTATTACGTTCGCGGAATTTCTCATTAGGAGCTAGGGTGTAACCATTGACGCTGCTGAGGTCTAATACACCTGTATGGTTTCCTGGTAAAACATTAGCTACAGAGAATAGTCCATTGGGGTCTGTAGTGATACGGTTACCATCCTCCAAGAAAATTACAGCATTAGGAATTCCTTTCTCACCAGGTTGTTGTTCCCCGTCAAAGTTTCTATCAACAAACACGCGACCGATGATTGTGCCACAATCAGAGACTATTCCGGGCCGAATTTTTAATTGGTAAGTGGCTGGCCCATCCTTAGTACTAAAACTGTTATCAGCTCGTTGTGCATTCACAATCGCACTGTTGCGACCAGTTCCCCGCACAGCATCGCTGGTAAGTTGCACCCCATAAACAATATTCAGTGTTTTTCCGGCACTAGCAGTAACATCTGCGCGTAATGTAATAATGTTGCCATTGGTTTGTGAGGTGATGGCAACTGGTTGAGAGTCTATTTCACCACGGATTGATTGTGGTAAAAATTTGAACCCTAATGGTAAGTTATCGGTGATGACCAGATTATTTAAACCAGCATCTGATAAATTCTTGATTGTCAGGCGGTAAATAACTGTATCTCCAGGTTCAGCAGTAGCGCGATCGCCTGTTTTGATAATCTGTACTTGATTGGGTTGACACATCCCTGTAGTAAATCGAAATGCCAATAAGTCCAGTCCTACGGTTTCTGCATTGGGGACAAGGGCTACTGTGTCTGTAAAATTAGTACCACCTGTAGTGGTGATTGGTTGACCATCCAGGGAAGTAGCAACATATCTAATGATGCTGTTATTACCATTCCCATTGTTGTCCACAATTTGAATCTTGATGCGTCGTTGTTGGTAAATTGAATTTGCAGGTGGATTGATGACTAAAATATAAGTACTACCTTTATCAGTTTGTCCTTGATTTGGATCTAATAAAAAGTTATAAGTCCCTCGCGGTTCGCTATTCGTCAGAAAGTAGGGATTACTATTTTCAATATTTGGTTTTAATCCACCAGGTATTTGATTATCAGGAATATCAGGAACTTCTGTTCTTGTTAGTGGTAATAATTTTCCTAATTCTGTTCCTGTTGGGTCACTGGGATTAGGTTCATATACAGCAATAGAAAAGCCAGTGTAATCAGGTAATAATTCCCCACTACAACCTAAAATTCTGCCTAATGGGTCAGCTAATTTATCAGAGCCAAGGTTGATTTGAGAAGAAGTTGATAGATATTTTTCATTAGTAGCTGTATCTGTATAAGTATATTGAGCTTGATTAATAAAAGCTGGACGTTCAGCTTGGTTTTCAGCTTGTTGCGCTCTTACTGGTAAAGAACCATGCAAGATATTGCTCACAAGAAGCGTTGCCGTTAATTTCTGCAACCATCTACTATTAGGAGTGAAATGCTTTTGGATTTTGGGACAGAGCACTTAACATTTCTCCTATGAAATACCAAGACTGTGAATGTGGTTGGGGATTGGGGATTGGGGACTGGGGACTGGGGACTGGGGACTGGGGACTGGGGACTGGGGACTGGGGACTGGGGACTGGGGATGAGGGAGAAATAATTAATGAATTTTGACTTCCAAGGTAGCGGTACTAGTCCCTCATCCTTTTTTCAACGAACCTGCACTTGATAAGATGCTTTGACTGTTGACTTTGCACCTACAGATGGTAGTTTTAAGCGGATATGGGTGTAAGCAGTGGCTGGTGCAGCTTGCGTTTCCACTTTGCCATTAGGTAGGGTAACTTTGACAGTGGGATTTTCTACAAAGCTGCGTCCATCATCAATGCTGTAAGTAATTTTGGCTTCTTTATTAGCATCCACATTTGCAGATTTCAGCACATAGACCATTCCTTTGGGAATGGGTTGATTGAGAGTGAGGTTCTTAATGGGATGAGCGTTTTTATTTTCGCTACTCAAGGTGTAGCGCAGCACGTCTCCTGGTTGAACTACAGCTTGACCTTTTAAGGGTTGCCATTTTTTGGTTTGCTTACCCTGCTGATCCTTTTCGATTACTTGCTTTTCTGCATCTAGGCGCAACTGCACTTGACCTTGATATTTGGTATTTTGTGCGATCGCACTTCCCGATTGCCAAATATTTGCAACTCCTGGTATTTGGCTGACAAAGGGAACTGTCGCAATTAAAGCGATCGCTCCCATACCTGCAATAGAAACACGCTTCATGTCAATAAACCTCAGAATATTTTCAGATGTTGATGAGTGATTTATTTTTCCCTACTTGTCCTAGAAAATTGTTCTAGTGGTCTATGTCATTAATTTTTAAGTCCGTAGTCATGACTACGGACTTGTTAACCCCTCTTCTCTAACGAAGAGGGGTGAGGGGTTCTAGTTAACCCGACGTTGGAAGGTAAATGTTCTTTGCTCTTGCGGTATTACATTACCGTTAGCGGTATCCACATACTTAGTAACATCTGTAGCTTGAGTGCTTCCAGTTTGGTTACCAGATGGGAAGAATTGGATGGTTCCACTCGCAGAATCTACAGCTTGTGGGTTAGTTATGTTACTAGTATCAATGATACCGTTGAGATCATTGTCTACTGCCCAATTATTAGGAGATGCTGTGCCATCTTCAGTAATTACGACATTGCCTGCATTCAAGACCACATTACCAGCACCAGCTTGGACATTGGAAATATTTGTATATCGAATCTGGTATTCAATAATATTTCCAGGTGCAGGATTTCTAGGTACGTCAGCAACGTTAGAATTCGGATCGATATCTACGTTTGTGTTGGGATTTCTGTACTTCGGTGTACTTTCAAAGTCATCCTGACCTGCACCTACTGCTGGCCCGCTTCCTTGTAAGATTCGGGAAACTTTAACTAATTTGAGGAAGCCAGTATAAACCCGGTCAATAGTGACGTTAGTGGATGTATTTGCACCAACAGTAATAGTGGCTTGAATCGGTACAGGGTAACCAAATTCTGCATCATTTGCATAATCTGTCAAAGTATCAGTTGACAGCTTGGTACCAGTTGGTAGATTAACTTCTACACCATAGCTGGTAGTTGCACCTGAGGTAACACTGGGGATTGTAATCGCTGTACCACTAGTTAGGGCAAAACCAGAACCTTGAGTATAGGTATAAACTGCAGAATTACTACCAAAGGTAATAGTTGCTGTTGTCCCAGTCGGCAAGTCTAAAGGATTCGCTGGTGTAATCGGTACAAGTGTGATGTTACCTGTTCCGGTACCAGTGTTCTGTAATGTGTTGGTGAAACCTACAGGTGAGGGGTCAATTAAACTACCTGGTAATGTATTGGCAGGAATTAAAGAAGATTTATTGGTAAAGTCAGTTGCAGTTGTACCATCTGGCCCAGTTGCACCAGGTGCATTTAAAGGCCCATTCAGTACAGACGCAGCTGTCGCAGCTTGAATTTGGAAGGTATTAACTTCACCGCCAGGGCCAGCACCAGTATTATTATTACTTGCGTCAACACCTTGTGTTGTGGGGTCAGCAACACCATTAGTAACAGTATTATTAACTGCTGTGGGGCTATCAGGTAGACCATCATTATTGAGATCTGTACCAGCAGGAGGTGTCATACCACCTACAGGCCCATCGTAGTTACTGGGATTTTGGTCACCAGATTCATCATACACAGGTAAACCACCATTAGGCGTTTGACCAAATACTTGAGCAATATTGTTAATAGACAAAGTTGCTGGTGTACCGACAACACCTAATTTGATGGAGAAGCCTGTCAAAGTTGTATTTACAGG
Organism: Nostoc carneum NIES-2107; assembly: GCA_002368155.1. Classification (GTDB taxonomy): domain Bacteria; phylum Cyanobacteriota; class Cyanobacteriia; order Cyanobacteriales; family Nostocaceae; genus Aulosira; species Aulosira carnea. Next base: position 8,274,862 of record AP018180.1, on the reverse strand, counting down.
AATATTATCAGCAGCTACTAGAGTCTCTTTGACAAAACCCACACGTGTTACAGACGCTAAAGTATCAGATCCTTGTAAAGTACCGCCTGCTTGGAAGGTTTTCCATAGCACTGAAGCACCATCATTTGCCTTAGTTGAACCAATAGCTGTAGTGCTGTAAACTGCTGTCCAACCTGCAGGTGCTGTTGGCGCTGCTTTTAAGACTGTACCTGTAGGAATATCATCAGAAATTAAGATGTAATTCTTTGTAGTATTTCCATCTACGCTGATACCTGTAGTACCTGCTAGTGGGTTTGGAGTAATACCTAAACCAGTTACATCATTGCCTTCTACCCTAACACTCAAATTGTAGGTAACACTATCATCTGATAGATCCGCAGGTGTTGGTGTTCCAGGGGCTGCATCATTATCTACGTAAGCGCCACGAGTTTTCAATAATGTTGCTAAGGCTAGATTCTTCTGGACAGCACCAACTTTAATTTCTTGGATGTCGCTAGCTTCACGAGTACCATTGACTGGTGCGCCAGTGATTTCACTAGGAGCACCATCTGCGTTATCTACGGTGTAAACGTCACCACCGTTAATATTACTGCCTATGCGTTCTACGTTCTGAGCATTACCTGGTGTGTTACCTAGGGTAACTGTAATTAGGTCACCTGTATTGGCACCAGCTTGGACGGTAACTGGTACACGTACTAATACAGTACCGTTAACTGGAACTGAAGGCGTGACGACCTCAGCAGCATTGAAGTTGACCCAGGTTGTACCACCATCAGTACTATATTGCAGTTCCCCACTAGTGGTACTACCAGGTAGTGTACCAGAAACTGTACCAGGCCCAGTTGTGGTTGCTAAGTTAGGAATCCGGAATCTGGTGGGGTCGTTACCTACGTTCTTGACTTCGTATGTGTAGATAATTAAATCACCAACCTTAACAGGATCGGCTGGAGTTTGATCTTCAGGTACGCCCTTAGGTGCTAAGGTAATACCTGCCACTTCTGCTACTGTCACAGTCACAGTATTAGAGGTTGCATTAATGGTTGTCCCTGGATTGTTGGGATCTTCGTAAGTTGCGGTTGCTGTGTTGCTGATTGATTGACCAGCAGCTGTCCCGTCAGCTAATACAGGTGTCACAAACTGGAAAATGCCGTTAGCCAATAATACTGTTGCTACCAAAGAACGGTAGAACTTTGAAGGCTGTTTGATAAATCTCTTGGTTTTTGGCATGATAGAGGTGTATATATTCAATCGAAATCTGTCCTGCTGAAACACGCAGGATTTTTTTTAGCCATTTATCTGGCAATTGCCAAGTTAAATTAGCCTAAAACTTTACAGTCTTAGGAAGCTTATTTGCTCGGTTCAATTATTCATTGAACTCAAAACTTTTCCAGTATAGGTTTAAAGACATCTTTTCTATCTTAAGCAGTATTAATTCTTGAGTGCCAAGACTTATATGCATCAGAAAGACTTCTTATTTGTTTGTGCTGCTTAACTCATTGGGTAAATAGAAATCTAGCTTGTTTTACGCAAAAAAAACTTCAGTATAAATAAGGAATTCTTACTTTTAATCTGTGAATTTATCTATAGGCTAATATTTTTATTTTTTCAAATAAAAATATATTTAAATAAATACTTAATTGGCGTATATAAGCGTATATAAAGTTCAATAAGTGATAATTTAATGCTGCATACTATTGTTAGTCTAAATATTGGTAATACCTATAAATTGGATCTATTCAGTAACTATAACAATAATTTTAAAAAACCATGAATATTGTTAAGTTATCTTATCTTCATGCTAGGAACCAAAATTTCATATAGAAAAGGTTTGGCTTGTATCATATAGTTTAGGAACTGAAAAAGTAAGTTGTTATAGCATCAAAAAATGACTATTAAGTTTGAAAAGTAACGATTTTGAGAAAGAAATTAGGTAAGTTCAAGATTAATTCAGCTAAATTACTCTAATTTGCGTTTATTTCTCATTTAATCGCTATTTGTTGCTATAAAAGTCATGTTTACTACATATTAGGGCATCCAAATTAAGAAATTAGCAAGTATAAATTTACAGGTTATTTTGTTATGTACTAACTTAAATCTGAAAAATGAGGAAAATCTGAGGCTGATGAAAATAAGTTTCAGGAGTCTGCTTTGATTGCTGAGATGACTCATGTAGAACGGAAACAGGTGAAGCAGGGAATGGCAAGTATAAGGTTTCCATGCCACTTACTACAACGGAGAACAACTCCCATGTGGAACCGCCGTAATTTACAGGAGAACTTGCAGAGTATCCGAAGGGTGATAGAGAAGAAGGAATAAAGAAATACCGAGTTTTTTCAAAAACTTATCCAAGTTAAGAGAACTTTCCAGATGAAATCCTAGCCTGTAGGTTCTGCGTACTGGTACGCATTAGGTTCTCTACAACAATTACAATCAAGCTTTTTCACTAAAGATAACATGATTGTAGAGCAATAAGCATTCATGAAAATTGCTTACCTACTAAAATATTCAGAATTTAGCGAATAGTAATTAATTAAATTACTATTTAGCGATGCAGTTTTTTAAACTCAATCAGTTAAATTCTCATTTGCAAATAACATGATAGTTGCTTTCTGATACGCTGATATTTGATAGCAACTATATAGAGTACAGCCTGCTGAAAAATTTGATAGTGTACTTAAATTGGTAGGCGATTGATATCTTTATTGTGACCAATTACTACCATCGCGGAACCGCGCTCTAAACGTTTGGTAGGTTCTGGATTAATAATAAATTTACCATCCTGACTGACTGCAATTAAATTTAAGCCATAGCGATTACGCAATTGCAACTCCGTGATGGTTTTAGCATGAAATTCGTCCGGTACAATCAACTCGACAATGCTGTTATCTGGATCGAGGTCAAAACGTTCTAAAATTGATGGTTTAGTAAGTGTACGTGCAAGGGCGCAACCTGCTTCGTATTCTGGGAAAACTACATGATCTGCTCCCACTCGTTTTAATAGCTTTTGGTGAACTTCGCTAGAGGCTTTGGCTACTACATGAGGTACGCCCCCTTCTTTGACATTTAAGGTAGTAATAATACTTTCTTGAATATAATTACCAATGGCTACGATCACAGTATCAAATTCAAAAATGCCGGCTTCTTTCAGTGCGGCTGGTTCTGTGGAGTCTAGCTGTAATGCATGACCAACGATACGCTCTGTGAGTGCTTCAGATACTCGCTTTTCATCAATATCCGTTGCCAATACTTCATAACCTAATCTATGCAATGTAGAGGATACAGAGCGACCAAAGCGACCTAAACCAATGACTGCAAATTGGTGGTTGTCTTTACGTAAACTGCGAAAAAAGTTTAAGGCTGAAAGATTCACAATTACTATCCTTTATGAGTACACCCTTTGTTGATGGCGAAAAATTTATACTGGCTTAAGTAAGTCAGTATATTTTGAAGTTGTTTTATGAGGAAAGACAAGATGCCCACCTAATAATGTTCTTGTTGCTCAACGATAAATTTAATTGGTCACAGATTCAAGCATCGATTTTTAATTGGTAGTGTAAATTGTAGCAGGTTGTGTAGTAGCTAATAGGATAGACTCTTGGCTTATCTATTGACTTCAACTATCCCACTAATAGATTTTCTTCAGGGTAGTGAATTCTGGTAGGACGTGGGTCTCCAAGGATAGCAGACATGAGGAGTAAAACACCAACTCGTCCAATATACATTGTGGCAATTAAGACTAGTTTGGCGGTGGTGGAAACAGTTGCAGTAATACCTGTTGAAAGCCCGACTGTTGCAAACGCAGATACTACTTCAAACAAAATTTGAATGAAATCTAACTTTGGATCTGTGAGGGAAATTAAAACTGTCGATAAAATTACAGTAGCTACAGAGCCAACTAACACACCAACAGCTTTAAGAATTAAAGATATTGCTACCTTACGTTCATATAATAAAACTTCTTCTTTACCTTGGAGAATTGATTGCGTGCAACTGGTGAGAACTCTTAAAGTTGTAGTTTTTATACCCCCACCTGTACCACCTGGACTAGCACCAATAAACATCAGTGCAATTGTGATAAATAAACCAGCAGTGGTCATTTTACCAATATCGATGGTGTTAAAGCCAGCAGTTCTTGGCGTTACTGATTGAAACCAAGCTGACAACAATTTGTCAGGTAAATTCATACCTCCAAAGGTTTGGGGATTTCTGGCTTCAATAGCTAAAAATGCAATAGTCCCAATAAACAAAAGTATGCAAGTTGTGCTGGTAGCAACTTTAAAATCTAGTGAGAAAATTTGTTTTTGTGTTTTTTGTTGTAGGCGATCGCGTAACCAAAAGTACATTTCCAAAATTACCTGGTAACCAATCCCACCAAAGATAATTAAGCCTGAAACGGTGAATACTACTAGAGCCGATGACTGATAACCAATTAAACTATCTTTGAAAAGGCTAAAACCTGCATTATTCCAAGAATTAATGCTATGGAAAATTGCTAGCCATAGTCCTTGATCCAAACCATAAGTGGGGACAAATGCTGGTATTAGTAAAAATACACCAGTCAGTTCAAAAATTAAGGTAGTGGCAATAATAGAGCGAATGACTTGGTTACTACCACTCATCCCTGGTCGGTCTAAAGCTTGTTGAATTGCGATTTTATCTCGTAAGTCAAACTTGCGCCCAATGAGCAAAATTAGAAAGGTGGTGGTTGTCATGTAGCCCAAACCACCAATCTGAACCAATAGCAAAATAAAAAATTGACCCCAAAAAGAAAAATAAGTCCCAGGATCAACTACCGATAAACCAGTTACACAAACTGCGGATGTGGAAGTGAACAGCGCCACAATTGGATCGTTCCAATTACCACTAGTAGTGGAAAAAGGCATCATCAGTAGGAGAGTACCTACAGTAATGACCGCCAAAAATCCTAAGCAAATTGTTCGGGCAACAGTCATAAATAATTTAAAATTCCAAATAAAAAAATTCTCAATTACTGAGAATGCTGGGGGCTGACTGTATCAATTCCCATATTTTACAGCCGTTCACGGTGCATTTAATTATTTGTACTCAGAGGTATAAATGGGCTTCCCCCTCCTTGGAACCAAAAATACCCTTCTTTAATTAAAAACACACATGGTAGCCTACGAGTAGGTTTATTTCAGTTCTGCTTTTTCATAACACTGCTTTCTTCATGAGCACAACACTGTACCAACAAATTCAGCAATTTTACGATGCATCCTCGGGTCTTTGGGAAGAGATTTGGGGCGAACATATGCATCATGGCTATTACGGGCCAGACGGCACCGAGAAAAAAGACCGTCGTCAGGCGCAAATTGATTTAATTGAGGAATTACTCCATTGGGCAGAAGTAGAAACAGCAGAGAATATTTTGGATGTAGGCTGTGGTATTGGTGGGAGTTCGCTATACCTGGCAGAAAAGTTCCATGCTAAGGCGACAGGAATCACTCTCAGTCCAGTACAGGCGAATAGGGCTACCGAACGTGCTCAAAAGTTGAATTTGAGTGATAGAAGTCAATTTTTGGTCGCCGATGCTCAAGAAATGCCTTTTGCTGACAATAGCTTTGACTTGGTTTGGTCTTTGGAAAGTGGCGAACATATGCCTAATAAAATCAAGTTTCTACAAGAGTGCTACCGAGTGCTGAAACCTGGTGGGAAGTTGATTATGGTGACTTGGTGTCATCGCCCGATTGATAATGCACCACTGACCGACGATGAACGCAAGCACTTGCAAGACATTTATCGGGTATATTGTTTACCCTACGTAATTTCACTGCCAGAATATGCAGCGATCGCTAATCAAATTTCCTTACAAAATGTTCGTACGGCTGATTGGTCACAAGCTGTAGCCCCGTTTTGGGATTTTGTAATTGATTCAGCATTTACGCCTAAAGCAATTTGGGGGTTACTAACTGCGGGTTGGACTACGATTGTTGGGGCGCTGTCTCTAGGTTTGATGAGTCGAGGCTATCAGCGTGGTTTGATTCGGTTTGGGTTACTGTGCGGGGATAAGTAAGGGATTGGGGATTGGGGACTGGGGATTGGGGATTGGGAGATGAGGTAGATGAGGGGGATAAGGGAGATTGATTTCCGCGTTGCGGTACTAGTTCTTTGTTCACCCAAGATTCTATATTGAAGATTTGGCATCGAAAAATTATTTATGAATCAGTATTCTGGGCAAAAGCCTTTTGGTGTTTGGGGTCGTTGGCTTGATGCGTTTTGGCAATTTTCTCGTCCACACACAATTATTGGTACGAGTTTGAGTGTGTTGGCTTTGTATTTGATTGCTGTGGCTGTGGGAAATAGCAATTATGCTTTTTCTGCTGTTTTAGCGACTTGGTTTGCTTGTTTGTGCGGCAATGTTTATATTGTGGGGTTGAATCAACTAGAAGATATTGAAATAGATAAGATTAATAAGCCGCATTTACCACTAGCATCAGGGGATTTTTCTAAAAAACAGGGACAGATAATTGTGGCGATTACTGGTGTTTTGGCGCTAGTCATTGCTGCATTATCTGGGCCATTTCTATTTGGTATGGTGGCTATTAGTTTGGCAATTGGTACTGCTTATTCTTTACCACCAATTCGCTTGAAGCGGTTTCCGTTTTGGGCAGCTTTATGTATTTTTTCAGTGCGGGGAACAATTGTTAACTTAGGGCTATTTTTGCACTTTAGTTGGTTAGCGCAAAAGAATACCTCAATTCCCGCTACAGTCTGGGTGCTAACAGTATTTATTTTGGTGTTTACATTTGCGATCGCAATTTTTAAAGATGTGCCCGATATGGAAGGCGATCGCTTGTACAATATCAGAACTTTGACTATCCATCTGGGGCCGCAAGCCGTATTTAATCTGGCGCTGGGGGTACTCACGATATGTTATGTGGGTATGATTTTAGTGGGTGTGTTGCGTTTAGCCTCGGTTAATATACTATTTTTGGTAATTACCCATCTAGTAGTGTTGTGTGTTTTGTGGGTGCGGAGTTTAGGAGTGGACTTGCAAGAAAAAAGTGCGATCGCTCAATTCTACCAATTTATCTGGAAACTGTTTTTCATCGAATATTTGATTTTCCCGATCGCCTGTCTTTTGGCTTAAAAAAATGCTCAATAATTTTCATACCATTGATATTTTTGCTATTGTTTTAGTAGCTTCTAGCATTGCTCTACTAATTTATTTTGCTGTCAAAACTTTGATTACCTCAAATTTATTTCAAAAAGGTGTCAATCTTTATCAGCAGCAAGACTATCAAGGCGCAGAAGCTGCTTTTCGCCAAGTAATTGCTCGTAATACCACTAATGATATGGTGCGCTTGCTGTTAGGAGATACCTTAAATCAGCAAGGTAAAATTGTAGAATCAAAAGAATGGTTTGAAGATGTGATTCTTCGCAGTCCGAAAAATCCCCAAGCTTACTTGCGTCTAGCAAATGTGTTGATGCAGCAAGAACAGCGAGAAGCAGCTAAGACTAATTTGCAAATAGCGCAAGATTTATTGCGGAAACAACGTCAACCAGAAAAGGCTGAGAAAGTTGCTCAGGTTTTAGAAAAAATGAATGCTAAATCCAAGTAGTAATTACTAATTCGTAATTCGTAATTCGTCATGCTTGTGTGGGGTTAGAAGTAAGCTAAGTAATTTTTCGGTTTAATTTACAACGTATTTCAGGTCAATGAAGTACATCGTTAGGGACACAAAATTTTGTGCCCCTATTATTATCTATTTATAGGGGGTATAACCCATCAGACTAATCTATTTTTCATACATACAATATATATACGTGCAGCAATTTTTATCATGGTAGGAAATCGTGTCATTTTAATGATATTTGGTATACATCAATTATCTTGATGAGCGCACATCTGTACGCTTATAATCATGTATTTATCAAATTAATTTTTTCAATTGGGTAAGATATCAAAAACATCTAATTAAAAGTAGAAAAATCTATATTTAGTTAAAGATATACAAAGTATAGAAAATTAAATTTATATAAAATTTCCCCAAAAAACTTGTTTATGAGATACACAGGATAAGCTGAACTAGAATGTAGGTAAAGTAGTACAAATGTTAAATATCAGAACTCTGCTGCCTGCGGTAATTATAGGCTTATGTTTTACACAGCAGACTGTTGTATTAGCAACGGATTTGGATAGGAGTTTTGCAAAATGGCAGAACTCCTATCAAACAAAAGCAATTAAGAATAAAGCGGCTATCGCTAGCTTAGAAAAGGCAATTAATCTCTATATTCAAGGAGATTTACAAGGTGCAGAAACGGCTTTTCGGAAAGTGATTGAATTAGAACCCAACTATGCCAAAGCTTATATTGGTTTAGGAAATGTGCTTGATGATCGAGGGAAAACTAAAGAAGCGATCGCTAGTTATCAAACAGCTATTAGTATTGATGCTAACGATGCTGAAGCTTATTTAAATCTGGGTTTGACTTTGACAAAGCTTGATCGTTTAGATGAAGCGATCGCAGAATATCAACAAGCGATTCGGCTTGCGCCTGATGATGCTGAGGCTCATTATCGTCTAGGGAATGCTCTATATAATCAAGGAAAATGGGCAGCAGCATCAGCACATTATCAAGAAACCATTCGCTTGGAACCCAAAAACCCAGCAGGTTATGCAGCTTTGGGAAATGCTTTGTACGATCAAGGTAAGATTCCAGAAGCGATCGCCCAATATCAACAAGCGCTTAAAATCGATCCGCAATATGCAGCAGCACACTATTATTTAGGTAGTGCTTTCCAAGATCAAGGTAAGCTGGAAGAGGCTGTGGTGGAATATAGCGAAGCTATTCGCCTCAAGCCGCAAAATTCTTTTGGATATAGCCTTTTGGGAAATGCGCTGTCCGATCAAGGCAAGATTCCAGAAGCGATCGTTCAGTACAAAAAGGCTCTCAGTCTCGATCCGAACTCTGCATTCGCTTATTATAATTTGGGTGTGTCTCTCAGCAAACAAGATCAACGAGATGAAGCGGTTGTCAATCTGCAAAAAGCTAGAGAGTTATTTCAATCTCAGCATAATCAAGAGATGGTTGAGCAAATTGAGCGATTGTTGCAAAAAATTAACTCACAAATTAATTGATTGCCATAATTAATTATTGGGTGTAACTATTTTGCACACCAGATTTTTGGGATTGCGTCGTTGATTTAGCTGCAAAATCTGTAAGAGTAATTTAAAGGAAATTATATCAGTAAAAAATCTCAGCCATGATTGATGCAACGGGTAAAGTTTACCTTGTCGGTGCTGGGCCAGGAGATGTGGCATACCTCACGGTAAAGGCTTACAATCTTTTGCAGCAAGCTCAGGTGTTGGTATACGATGCCCTAGTAGATGAACAACTGTTGCATTGTGTACCGCCTGATTGTTTAAAGGTAGATGTCGGTAAACGTGGCGGTAAACCAAGCACCAGTCAAGCTGAGATTAACAAGTTATTAGTTAGCTACTGTCAGCAAGGGAAACGAGTTGTCAGACTCAAGTCAGGCGATCCATTTATTTTTGGACGCTGTACTGCGGAAATTGAAGCGTTGAAAGCTGCTGGCTGTGCATTTGCAGTAGTACCAGGAATTTCTTCGGCTTTAGCTGCACCTTTACTTGCAGCTATTCCCTTGACAGATCCAGTTTTAAGCCGTTGTTTTGCGGTATTAACAGCCCATGAACCAGAGGCTTTAGATTGGGAAGCACTGTCACGGCTGGAAACCTTAGTTATATTGATGGGTGGACAGCATCTTGCAGAGATTGTACATCGGCTAATCAAGCAAGGGCGATCGCGTCTGACACCGATAGCGATTATTCGCTGGGCTGGTACTCCTAATCAAGAAATTTGGGTAGCCCAACTGGGTAATATTCTCGAACAGACTGCTGGCTTATCTCTTTCGCCTGTGGTGATTGTCATTGGTGAGGTAGTGGGGCTACGCAATTACTTACAACCTGAGACAATATCTTCAGAGAATTTAACTTTAGCCCAAACTTTCAGCCCTTCTATGATCTCAGGTAACTCTCAGCTTCCTCTTGGTGGTAAAACAATTTTAGTCACCCGTGCAGTTGGACAGTCAAGCCAATTTTGCGATCGCCTCACCGCCGTAGGTGCTACTGTAATTGAAATGCCTACATTAGAAATTGGCCCCCCTTCCAGTTGGGAAGCTTTAGATCATGCGATCGCTAATTTACCTCAGTTCGACTGGTTAATTCTCACCTCTACCAATGGGGTAGACTACTTTTTTGATAGATTAACCGCACAAGGCAAAGATGCACGTACATTAGCCAATATTAAAATAGCTGTGGTTGGCGAAAAAACTGCCCAAAGTCTCAAACAACGCGGTTTACAACCCGATTTTATTCCCCCTAATTTTGTCGCAGATTCTTTAGTAGAAAACTTCCCGGAGAATCTAGCGGGGAAAAAAGTGTTATTTCCTAGAGTAGAAAGCGGTGGTAGAGAAGTTTTAGTGAAGGAATTAACTGCTAAGAATGCAGAAGTCATAGAAGTTGCAGCATATCAGTCTTGCTGTCCTAGTACTATTCCCCAAGCTGCCGAATTAGCTTTGCAAAATCACTCAGTAGATATAATTACTTTTGCCAGTTCTAAAACTGTACAGTTTTTCTGTCAACTAATTAGTAGTAGATTCACCAATCACTCGGATATCTTAGCAGGAGTCTGTATTGCTTCCATTGGCCCCCAAACCTCCAAAACTTGTCATGCTTTAATTGGACGCGTAGATGTAGAAGCAGAAGAATATACTTTAGATGGCTTAACTCAAGCTTTAATTAATTGGGCAAAAAATAGGGATTAGGGATTGGGGACTAGGTAATCGGTAATTGGTAATTGGTAATGGGAAGATATAGAATACCAATCTTAAACACCAAATACCAAACCACACGATAAAACGACAAAACAACATGAATAAATGACAAATGAACAAACGGATTATTGGCTTAACTGGAGGTATTGCTACAGGTAAAAGTACTGTCGCTAATTACTTAGCTAGTGCTTACAATCTACCGATATTAGATGCAGATATTTATGCTAGAGATGCGGTGTCTGTAGGTTCACCGATTTTGAGTGCGATCGCTCAACGTTATGGTTCAGAGATTTTACTACCAGATGGTAACTTGAACCGCCAAAAGCTAGGCGAAATTATTTTTCATCTTTCAGAGGAACGCCATTGGGTAGAGAGTTTGATTCATCCGTATGTAGGCGATCGCTTCCTCCAAGAAATTGCGGAATCCTCTGCACCAACAATAGTGTTAGTCATACCACTGTTGTTTGAATCTCATATGACTAATTTAGTTACAGAAATTTGGGTAGTGTATTGTGCTGAATCACAACAAATGCAAAGATTAATACAAAGAAACCACTTAACTGAGGAACAAGCGCAAGCCAGAATACTAAGCCAAATGCCCCTTCAAGAAAAAATGGCTGCAGCTGATTATGTATTAGATAACTCATCTTCTATAGAAGGATTACTGAAGCACGTAGATGAAGCACTGAAAGCAAACAGCGCTAAATAGAAGATTTTTGTTGTTTAAAATACATGCGATCGCTAGTGCAAAATATTCGATACTGGTAGATTAATTAATAGTCCAATATCCTACATAAGAAACTTAAATATCAATCAAATCCACACAATATCTTCGTAATTTTACAGTAGACGGCGAGATTACTATTAATGTAGACTATTTATTAAGAGCGCATTCTATATTGAGGGTAGATACTTAGCTAGTTACAGATTGGATACTTCCGGTTGCCATGATTTATGGAGCTTCAGTATCACAAATAGTGTATATTGTGACAAGTTAAAATATATGCCCTGATTTACTTTTGAGAAAAATAATTCTAAATAATAATATAGAATTATTTTTTACCTTGTTAAAAAAATGCTAATTGTTTTTTAGTTTACATTTTTATAGGGTGCAGATAAAACTTGGGTTAGATATTCCTTAGCTGAATTAGAGTTTAAGGTTTATCCAAAAAAAATAAACATGACTACCTAAACTATATGGGGTAATTGCTGCCCTTATAGTATATTGTTTTGTTTGTAATTCAGTAAATTTCAAGGTTATTCCCTAATTAGATTTCATACACAATCTTCTCTCGGCTTAGTGTTCTAAAACCTTGTTACGACCCTCGTTATCAAAGTAACCTTGCGGAGAACTCACTATGTCTCTTATTAAAACAGGTCTTAATTTCAGCTTCAGTTTAGTAAGTGGGTTCTTACCAATGCTTGTTATATTAAATGAATCAAAACAAAAGCATAAAATACATGATTATAGCCAACTAGTCCGTGGTAGAGACTATGTATTCGATCCATTACACGGAGGCTTAGCAGGTTACATGACTGGTACAGGAAAAGGTATTAAACCCAGCGATTACATTTTGGTACAATCTGGCTGTCAACCTTATCAATATCAAGTTGAAGAAATTGATTATTACTCAAATCCATCTGATATGTGGATAGCTTTAGTAAAGCAAGTAAAATTAGACTAAGTCACTATCAGTTGTTGCCTGAAATTTGAGTAAACTCAGAATTTTTTATAAAAGCAGTAGATAGCCGAATTATTAAATAATTCGGCTATCTTATTAGTTATGCAACATTTATTCCAGATTGACGAGAAAGTGTGCAATTAAGCTATTCCTTTCATAGGAAAGTAAATAAAGATGCAAGAGATTGGGGTTATCTTTATCCAGATGCATAATTGAACCATCAACCCCTAATTGATGATGATTAATCCATCTATTTTGAGAATCAACCAAAAAGCTAAAGAAGGGACTTTTATCTGGATGATTCTTTTGCAAATCTTCGTAGCTTTGGAAAAATGGAGGTAAGCTGATACCCAATGGCATAGATAAGCCTTTAGGATAATCTGATATTGCTAACTTTGGCAAATCTTTGAAGTTCACACCGCCAATAAACAATCTATTTTTTTCACCTGTCTTCGTATCACTAAACAGTAACTCGATTTCTTGTAAAGTTGACTGGCTATTAATCGGCTTAATATTCCGCAATGTTGCTTTTTCAAATTTACCGATTCTCCAGTACTGAGTATTCCAAGATTGTTCTGGCTGATAAAATCCTGGGGTACGAAAAGTTGCAAATTGAATTTCTTGCTGGCTGCTATAAAAATCTCTCCAAGTGGTGAGGTTTTTTGTGAGTGTCGTGCGTACTTTTCTACTCTGTTCTCCCAATGATATGATCTTTTCATCCAGTGGAAAATTAGTTAAGGTTACCTTTTCATCAATTACATTTCTGAGTAGGTTATTCTTAATAATTGCACCGCTTGGTTCTTGCCAATGTTCTAATCTCCACCAATAATCCCAATAAGAAATTTTATTGGCATTTTCAAATATATTTTTATAATGCCCTATGGGAAAATCAAACCAACCTTGATAGTAAAGGGTTTTATTGCTATCTTCTTTAGTGAAAAGGGCAATCTCCCAAAAACCAGCATTTAAGCAATTGTTCGTTAAGGCAATTTCAGTGAGGTTTTGTTGTTCAAAACCATCACCACCGCTGATTTCGATATTTTCTGAGTTAGCAGGAAAAGTTACCTGTTGTCGGTTCCATTCACGCTCAATTAAGGTAATTAATGCTAAATCTTTATCTTTTTTGAGCCATTCTGGGGTCTTGGGTACTAAGAGTTTTAGGTCAATATTTTTAATGACTATCTTCGCTGTGGTTTTGTTTTTTGGTTCTAGTACAAAATCGAAGTGAGTATCATCTCTCTTGATAATAGTTAACTTGCGGTTAGAATATCTTTGATAGTTTTTGCTCAATAATGCTGGATTTGCTGGATACTCAGCATTAGATAATTCTTGGAGTTTGGCTACCATTTTACTGGCAACTTTATATCTGTTGTAAAACCAGAAACTACCCAAACTGATGCCAGCCAAAAATAAAATTAAGCTAGTAAATACAATTCTTTTTTGTGTAACTCTTAAACTTAATCTGCTCAATAGGGGAATACTGGCGTTGCTTTGCGTCTTGGAAGCGTTATCCACGATTAAATACCTCTCACGCTAAATGCTGTTTAACAACAGAACAAAAGCGTTTTGATTGTAAAATTCCCCTCTGTTAGTTGATGCCAATCAAAACTTAACAGGATTTACGCAAAGCATGACCAATGTCAAAAAATTTCCATGAATACCATGTCATGAAAATCATGCAAACTGTTCTGAATGGTGAGAACAGCTAAAAATGAGATGTGTTTGCCCTATCCTTAAAAGCATAGCTTAGAGCTTACTAATTGGTGCAGGTAAATATGCTTTTAATTCGCAATTTATAATTCGTAATTCGTAATTAAAATGGTAAGTTTTAAACTGAATTATTAATTACAAATTATTAATTTTTTAAGCTTCGCCTCCAACAACTACATCCCGAATTCGTAGACTTGGGCCACCACAACCTACAGGTAAGCCATTTTGTCCACCTTTACCACAACCTCCAGATTCATCCCAGTAAAAGTCATCACCAATGGCTTCAATATCAGCTAAAGTTTGGAAAACGTTACCTGAAAGTGTGACATCACGCACAGGTTCAGCAATTTTGCCATTTCTAATCATCCATGCTTCACCAGCACTAAAGGTAAACATTTCGCCATTTGTCATGCCACCTAGCCAATTACGGGCGTATACTCCTTCTTTAATATGGCTAAATAAGTCTGCAACTGGTGTTGTACCCCGCTCAATCCAGGTGTTTGTCATCCGCACAATCGGCATAAAGTGATAATTGAGACAACGTGCATTGCCTGTAGGTGGCTCCTCTAATTTGCCTGCAGTTTCACGAGAATGTAATCTTCCTACCAAAACCCCATCTTTAATGAGTTGGGTGGTGGTGGCTGGTGTACCTTCATCATCGTAAAAATAACTACCACGATGTCCTGGAGGCGCAGCACCATCAAAAATTTGTAGTTCTTCTGGGCCAAATCGCCGTCCGATTGTCATGACTTCCAATAAATCGGGGTTTTCGTAAGCCATATCTGCTTCCGAGAGATGCCCAAAAGCTTCATGAACAAACAACCCTGTTAGGATGGGGTCAATGACTACGGTATAAGTATTGCCTTTAACTGAAGGTAGAGATAAGGCTGCGATCGCTCTTTCGGCTGCATTCTTAACTTGTGCGTCTAAATTGGTTAAGTCTTCATAGCCTTTGCGAGAACCAGTAGTTTCTCTTCCTGTTTGTACAGTTTCGCCGTTTCTCGCAGTGGCGGCGAAGCGCATTTCCATATCCACCCAAGACTGCTCAATAAATGTCCCTTCTGAACTAGCGAGGATGATTTTTTGGGAACTATCACCGTAGCGTACCGAGGTAGTACTAATCCGGGGATCAACACTTTTGAGTAACTCAGAATAGCGATCGCACAATTCTTTTTTCTGAATTAGAGAAATTTTGCGCGGGTCTGTCCTGGTTAAGGGTAGACTGCATATGGCTTGTATCGGTTCAATGGGGGCTAGTATAGTTTCTTCATCTCCCACCATCCGTGCAGCTGCGATCGCTTCTTCAATCCGTGCTGTAATTGTCGAAAGCTGATTAAAGCAGCTTAGACCCCACCCACCTTTATAACAAGCGCGAATATGTCCACCAATGGAGATACCCTCGCTTAGTGTTTCTACTTTATCACCACGCAATAAGATGTCTGTACCTTCTGCTTCTTCCAGGCGGATCATTAAATAATCTACTTGAGATGAGTAGCGGGCGATTAGGTCAGAAAGCAAATTTTGTGCATCAGCAAGTTTAGTCGGCATTTCCAGGTAGTAAGCATGACGAACTGCATTTATTTTCTAATTATTCGCGCAATTTCTGCTAGTGAGTTCCAAAATTAGTAGTTGTACAAAATTACAGTCTTGGATGCACAGATAAGTACTAACGCAAAATTAAATATACATTTGTCACAGGAGTAAATGATACACTCATCTATGAAGCTACCTCTATCAACTCTTGGCGATGACTGGTTAATTCAAAGGTGATAGAACCTACATAGTCTTGAGGAACAATTTTGTTGAGAATGATCAGGTCTGGAATTATTTCTCGCAGCTTTTGCGTCAGAACTTCAATCGTAGAAGCTTCTGTCACTAATCCAGGCACATCATCACTAGTTGCAACCCAGACTTGTGCATCTGAGTCCCAAAATGCTTCTACCTTAAATGTGATTTGTGTCATCATTGAGTGTTTACAACTTAGTTTCAGTTTAAAACACAGCTAGTTGTCTTAGCTCAATAGTCTCAAACATACTTCTGGGCGACTTTCCAGTAGCGTGAGAAGCGCTTCAGGTCAATATAGCCGTCGTAATCAAAAAATGGTTCTACCTCTAGCACTTCTATCACTAAAGACGATTTCACCAACTTGCAGATATCAGTAAAGTTGGGACTGGGACTGGTGACTGTCACAACTAAATTGGCATTATGCTCTTGGGCGAAGGTTAAAATTTCTTGAGCAACATTGCCACGACGAATTTCTACAGGTAACTCTAGCAAGCATTCGTAGATAAAGGTGAGGCGTTTGAGGCTGAGTTGCCATTCTTCTATTAAAGCGTCGTCCCAAACCCAAATAGCTGGCACATCCGGGTATTTTTGCAGTGCAGGATTGTAGGGACTCAGACAGTCTCCATGCACCCAAACAATTGGTTTGTTTTGGTTATTTGTCATTTGTCATTTGTCATTTGGTAATGGGTAATGGGTAATGGGTAATGGGTAATTGAAATTAATAATTTCCCCCCTGCTCCCTGCTCCCTGCCCCACTGCCTTACCAAGTCCCCAATCCCAAATCCCCAATCCCCAGTCCTTAACCACCGCTAACTGGGGGAATTAAGACTACTTCATCACCATTTTGCAGAGGGGTATCTGGTTCCACAAATATAAGATTAATCCCATAGCGGGTGATATCTCGAAATTGTTTTAGTTCTGGACGATCGCTAATTAAGCGATCGCATACTGCTTTTACCGGTGTACCGTTGGGAAATTCTAATACCAGTTCTGATGTCCCATAAGCTTCTTGATAAGCAGCAAATAACTTGACGGTTATACTTATTGGAGAATTTGACATAAATAAAACTTATTATTCCCTAACTATCACATTCAGGGATTATTTACCCAAAGTAACTTTTACCTATTAGGGTGATTGTGTTGGAGTTTACTGTAATTTAAAAACAGAAAATTTGCCTAAAAATATAATACTACAGACTTATGTAAAAATTTCAAATAATCAATGACTAACTGCCGATAACCGCTGATAAACGCCGACATGATTGAGATAAACCAGATAAGTAAACCACATCTATTTTGAGAACCATAGTTTTAAAAGTAGTGGGAGCATCTTGCTCCCTACTCTTCGTAGCGGGCAAGATGCCCGCACTACTCCAGGTTTCTAAATGGACGAGGTTTATCTAAATAAAATTACCTGAATACAGAGATTCATATAATGCACCAAGAAAGTGTGTTAATACAATTTATATAAAATCTGAAAAAATCTGATTTTATAGCGATGAATATCATTCTAATAATTGCAAAAATTATGATGCGTTAAGCATTTCGCCTAACGCATCACTAAGAATATAAAGATGGTAGATAATTGATTTTTTAGTATTGCTTACCCTAATATCTTAAAAAATCTGATCTAAGCGTTGGAAATCGCGTTGCACCTCATTCCATAAAGCTTTATTATTGGGGTCAGTCTTCAAAGCTTTTTTCAAATAAATTTTGGCTTTTAACACTTGATGTTGATCGATGAGTACTCGTCCCCAAAGTTGATAAGCTATCGCTTGCCACTGGCGAACTTCTGCATCGTCTGGTAAACGATCTGCTAAAGCTTCTGCAAGTGCGATCGCTTGGGGAAATCTTTTTTCTTTTAAAAAGCGCTGCAACTGCTCATAAGTCTTCCATTTGAGCCGCTGTTCTATGGCAGTCACACTAGGTGGCTTTGGTGCAGGAGGCGGCTTTGGCGTTTTTACCGAAGTGGCTGTGGCTTTCTCTTCCTGCTGAGAAGCCGTCTTTGCTGCTGCCTCAGCCTGAGATACTGGCTGTTGACTCGACTTCTTGGCAAATGTGTCTTCTGGTATTACTACCGTCAACAGGAATTTGTAAGCCTCCGTTAAGGCAATAAATTTTTCTTTAGCTTGGTTGTCATCTGGATTGATATCAGGATGATATTGCTGCGCCAATCGTCTGTAAGACGTTTTGATGTCGGCAAAAGAGGCTCCTGTTCTTAAACCCAATAAACGGTAGCAATCTCCAAGATCCATCTTGAGCTATGAGCTAGCGAATATTCAGCTTAAAGCAAAAAGCTTTAAGTTGAGTTTTTAATAATAAAAAGTAATTTTCTAAGTGTAAGTTCAGTTTTAACAATTTGTCTTGGGTATGGGGGATTGGGGATTGGGGACTGGGGATTGGGGACTGGGTAATGGGTAATTTCTCCTCATCTTCCTCATCTCCCTCATCTCCCTCATCTCCCTCATCTCCCTGCCCCCTTGCCCCCTCTGCCTCTTACGGCCGTTCTTCAATCACGCGGTCAATTAAACCGTATTCTTTCGCTTCGGCGGCAGACATGAAAAAGTCACGATCCATGTCTTTTTCAATTTTGGCTAGAGTCTGACCTGTGTTGTTGGCATAAATCTGATTGAGCTGGTTACGAATCCGCAGAATCTCTCTAGCTTCAATTTCGATATCGGTTGCTTGTCCACGGGTGCCGCCGGAAGGTTGGTGAATCATAATCCGTGAATGAGGCAAGGCCATGCGTTTGCCTTTGGTTCCTGCTGCCAATAGGAAAGAACCCATAGAAGCGGCTAAACCGACGCAAATTGTTACCACATCAGATTTGATGTGTTGCATGGTATCATATATCGCCAAGCCTGAGGTGACCATACCACCAGGGGAATTGATGTACAAATAAATATCCTTACCTGGATCTTCGGAATCCAGGTATAGCATAACGGCAATAATTTGGTTGGCTATTTCGTCATCAATGTCACGCCCCAAGAAAATAATTCTTTCCCGGTACAGGCGATCGTAAATACTGATCCAATCAGTAAACTGACCACCGGGCATCCGGTAAGGAACTTTAGGAACACCTATAGGCATTTTCGCTACTCCGTTTGTAATTAAGTATTTTTAGTCATTAGTCATTAGCCATTCGTCATTCGTCATGAGTTTTTAGACAAAGGACAAAGGACAAATAACAAATGACAAATTAAAGAATGCTTGCAGGTAGAGGTGGATTTGCTAGTTCTTCTTTTTCAAAGACTCGGTCAATCAAACCATATTCCTTGGCTTGATAGGGAGTCATGTAGAAGAGGCGATCCATATCTTTGGTAATTTTTTCTGGGGGTTGTCCGGTGGTGCGATGTATGATGTCAACCATCGAAGCCTTATTTGCCAAAACTTCCTTCGCCCGAATTTGAATATCCGTTGCTTGTCCTTGGGCGTAGCTCTTGGGCTGATGCAGGATAATGGTGGCGTTGGGTAAACTAGCGCGGCAACCTTTTGTACCGGCACCGAGTAGCATCGCTGCCATACCCATTGCGGAACCGATGCAAATAGTATGGATGGGTGGCTTGATGTATTTCATAGTGTCATAGATGGCGAAGGCTTCGGTTTCAAAGCCAATGGGATCGCCACTATAACCGGATGTACCGGTGGAGTTGATATAAATTTTAATCGGCTTGTCTGGGTCGTCGGATTGTAAATAAAGGAGTTGAGCGACGATCAATTCCGTGACAGCTGGCACCAGTGGCATCCCCAGATAGACAATTCGCTCCTTTAATAAGAGAGAGGGTAAATCTGGCGGCGGTGTCCGGTAAGAGTTATCGCCGTAATAGGGGGCTTGAACAGCCTTGATGGGGGAAATGTCCATAGCAACTGAGCGCCTGAAATTATGCCGTTAACTGTAATACATACTAGCGCGATGCTAGTTATCTTCAAGGTGTGGATTTCTGGCTAATGGCTCATGGGGGTGAGCATCTGCCAATCCTTAGCTTCTAAGATATTCTGAATATAAGCTACTGCGATTTTAAGTTGCATATTTTTTCGTTAAGGTTGTCAAAAATCAAAGCTCAAATTTTTTGAGACCTGTCTCTGTGACTTTTGACATTTCAAAACGTTACAGCTTATAAATCTATTTATTTTCCGTAGCGCTAATGTTACGCTTTGAAGTTATTTATAAATATCTGTATCCTAACTAGGAACTTTGAGTTATGAAAGTTAACCTACAACCGACCCTAAATGATAGTAATTTAGATGCCAATCAAACGAATAGTCAGCGTCAGTTAGCCATTTCCATTTCGGCGATCGCAGAAGTTGTGGATCGCAATGTGCCACTAAATTTATGTTTAATTCTCGATCATAGTGGGTCGATGAATGGGCGACCTTTAGAAACTGTCAAGCAAGCAGCAACCCGTTTAGTTGATAGACTTAAACCAGGCGATCGCCTGACGGTTGTAGTTTTCGATCACCGGGCTAAAGTCCTGATCCCCAATCAAGTTATTGAAGATCCAGAATATATTAAAAGACAAATTAACCGCCTAACTGCTGATGGTGGCACAGCAATTGATGAAGGTTTGCGTTTGGGCATTGAGGAGTTGGCAAAGGGCAAAAAAGATACCGTTTCCCAAGTCTTTTTGTTAACTGATGGTGAGAATGAACATGGCAATAACGATCGCTGTTTAAAATTTGCCCAATTAGCAGCTAATTATAGTTTGACTTTAAATACCTTGGGTTTTGGTGACAACTGGAATCAGGATGTTTTAGAAAAAATTGCCGACGCTGGTTTAGGTACACTTTCTTACATTCAAAAACCCGATCAGGTAGTGGATGAATTTAGCCGTCTGTTCAGCCGCATTCAAACAATTGGCTTGACGAATGCTTATTTGCTATTCTCCTTGATGCCAAATGTGCGGCTAGCGGAACTGAAACCCATTGCCCAAGTTTCCCCCGATACAATTGAATTACCCTTGCAACAAGAAGCCGATGGCAGATTTGCTGTGCGCCTGGGAGACTTGATGAAGGATGCAGAGCGAGTAATTTTAGCTAATATTTATCTGGGACAATTACCCGAAGGTAAACAAGCGATCGCCAATTTACAAGTCCGCTACGACGATCCAGCTAGTAACCAAGTGGGTTTATTCACACCCAACATCCCAGTGTATGCCAATGTCACCAGAGTTTACCAACCTGCTGCTAATCCCGAAGTGCAACAGTCTATCTTGGCATTAGCGAAGTATCGCCAAACTCAATTAGCAGAAGCGAAATTACAACAAGGCGATCGCGCTGGTGCAGCCACTATGCTGCAAACTGCGGCGAAAACTGCCTTGCAAATGGGAGATACAGGTGCAGCTACAGTGTTGCAAACTTCCGCCACCAGATTGCAAGCTGGCCAAGAATTATCCGAAAGCGATCGCAAGAAAACCAGAATTGTCTCCAAAACCGTGTTGCAAGATACACCAAGCCCATGAAAGTAAAATTACTGTCGGCGCTAAGTGATACTAATGTTGATTTGGCTCAATCAAGTAGCCAGCGTCAACTTGGAATTTCAATTTCTGCGATAGCGGGGGAATATGATCGCTATCTTCCCGTGAATTTATGCTTGATTCTCGATAAAAGTGGTTCCATGCATGGAAAGCCCATAAACACCGTAATTCAAGCAGTTGAGGGATTAGTCGATCAACTCAAAGTTGGCGATCGCCTGACGGTAGTCGCCTTTGCTGGTGCGGCGGAAGTGATTGTACCTAACCAGGAAGTCCAAGACCTAGACAGCATCAAAAAACTAATTAAAAGCAAGCTTAACGCTAGCGGTGGGACGGTAATTGCTGAGGGTTTAGGCTTGGGAATTACAGAACTGATGAAAGGAACCAAAGGAACTGTTTCCCAGGCGTTTTTACTCACAGATGGACAGGGTGAAAGCAGCTTGAAAATTTGGAAATGGGAGTTAGGCCCCGATGACAATAAACGCTGTCTGGAACTCGCGCACAAGGCGACTAAGTTGAACCTGACTCTGAATACTTTGGGATTTGGGACTAATTGGAACCAGGATTTACTGGAAAAAATTGCCGATGCTGGTGGTGGAACTTTAGCTTATATTGAGCATCCAGAACAAGCAGTTGATGAATTTAGTCGTTTATTTAGACGGATTCAATCTGTAGGGTTAACTAACGCCTATTTACTATTATCCTTAATGCCAAATGTGCGGCTAGCAGAACTCAAACCCATCGCCCAAGTTTCCCCAGATACAATTGAGTTACCAGTGCAACAAGAAGCCGATGGCCGCTTTGCGGTGCGCTTGGGAGACTTAATGCAAGATGTGGAACGGGTAGTTTTAGCTAATATTTATTTTGCTCAATTACCAGAAGGTAGACAAGAGATCGGGCAAATTCAAATTCGTTACGACGATCCAGCCGGAGATCAACAAGGCTTACTATCTGCGATCGCACCTGTGTATGCAGATGTGGTACGAGTTTACCAACCCACTGTTAATCCCCAGGTACAACAGTCGATTTTGGCATTAGCCAAATATCGCCAAACTCAGTTAGCCGAAGCGAAATTAGAACAAGGCGATCGCGTTGGTGCAGCAACAATGTTGCAAACAGCCGCCAAAACCGCCTTGCAAATAGGTGATACAGGTGCAGCCACAGTATTACAAACTTCCGCCACTCGCCTACAAGCTGGTGAAGAACTTTCGGAAGCAGACCGGAAGAAAACTAGAATTGTCTCAAAGACAGTCTTACAAGAATAATTGCTTGGGTGAGTATAATTCGTAATTCGTAATTCGTAATTCGTAATTTATGAAAATCAATGGCATTCATCATATCGCCATCATTTGTTCTGACTACGAACGCTCAAAAAAGTTTTATGTAGAGGTTTTGGGGTTTCCGATTATTGAAGAAACTTTTCGCGCGCACCGCAATTCTTATAAGTTAGATTTACGAGTCGGTGAGAATAGCCAAATTGAATTATTTTCTTTTCCTAATCCTCCGCAAAGGCCTAGCACTCCTGAAGCTTGTGGGTTAAGACATTTAGCATTTGCAGTTGATGATATTGAGCAAACTGTGATTGATTTACAATCGCAAGGTATAGAAGTTGAGAATATTAGAGTTGATGAAATTACAGGCAAGAAATTTACTTTCTTTAAAGACCCCGATAACTTGCCATTAGAAATTTATGAGAGCTAATGTTTAATTATTAAATTAAATAAAAGCTACACTACTTGGTAAGATTGCAATTCCTTGGCTGCATCAAAACCCACCTCTTGACTCATCATCGCTGCAATTTTTACACTTTGGCTATCGATGCTTTTAAAGTCTATTTAGTACATTTGCATTGGGGGAAATTAGACTAAATCTCTGCTGCGTATCTGGGAATACTAAATCTAGAAAGTATCAATAGTTGGGTAGTAGGATATGACTCTAGTAAGTATTCCTGAATATGAAATGAGTGAAGAACTATATCAGTTACCAGGGGAAATAGAATTAGAGAAACTATTAACGACTTTTTTGCAGATAGCGATCGCATCAATGGGAGCGCAAATCGGTTGTTTAATTCTTTACCAAGATACACAATGGTTAGTAGTGGCGCAGGGAGATACTAAACAGATCCAAAGTTTAGAAATACCCCTAGAGCGATACCAAAAAATACCCTTAGTTTTAATTGATACAGTAGTGCAGACACAACGGATGGCTGTCCTAGAAAACTTCAGTCAAACAGCGGAATTTGCAGGCGATCACTACTTTACCACCCAGCAACCCCAATCGGTATTATGTACTCCTATTACGCAGCAAGAAAAATTAATTGGCGTTCTGTACTTAGAAAATAAGTCCCTCCAGAACGCATTTACGAGCGATCGCCTACAATTAATTCCACTCCTGAATGCTCAAATAGCAATTTCCCTGAAAAGTTTTCAGTGGTATTGCCAATTAATAACATATTCACGCAATTTAGCACAGAAAGTTGCAGCCCGAACTGAGGAATCGGAAGACAAAAGCAAGCAACTATTAGCATTATTCAATGCCATTGAAGATGTGATTATTGTCATGGATGCAGATGGTAGATACTTGCAAGTTGCTCCCAGTAGCGCACCCTTACTATACAAACCTCCTACTGTAATTATCGGCAAAACTACCCATGAAATTTTTCCGCCTGAGATGGCTGATTATTTCGTGAGGAACATTCAACAAGCGATCGCCACTAAAAAAGCGCAGAAAATTGAATATAGTTTACTAATCGGCGAGCGTGAGATTTGGTTTGATGCCAATATCGCTTACATGGGTGAAGACAAAGTAGTGATCGTAGCTAGAGATATTAGCGATCGCAAACAGATGGAAAACCAACTGCGTGAACAGAAGGGAAATCTGGAAACTACTCTGCAAAAGCTACAACGCACTCAAACGCAATTAATTCAATCCGAAAAAATGTCAGCGTTGGGACAATTGGTAGCAGGAGTTGCCCATGAAATTAATAACCCGATTAATTTTATTCATGGCAATTTAAATTATATTCATCAACATACACAAGATTTACTACACATATTAAGTGCCTATCAATCCCACTACCCTCATCCCCCCGCATCGCTACTATTAGAACTAGAAGAATTAGAATTTAGCTTCTTAAGTGAAGATTTACATAACATTTTGAAATCGATGAAAATTGGTTCAGAACGGATTCGCCAAATCGTGTTATCGTTACGTAACTTTTCGCGATTGGATGAATCAGAATACAAAGCTGTGAATCTCCATGAAGGCATTGATAATACCTTAATGATGTTGCAAGTTCGACTGAAAGCACAGGCAGAACGTCCAGAAATTGCAGTGATTAAGGAGTATGGTGAGCTACCATTGGTAGAATGCTATGCTAAAGAAATTAACCAAGTGTTTATTAATATGATTGTGAATGCGATCGATGCTGTGGAAGAGAGAAATCAGGGTCGCAGTTTCACGGAGATCGCTAGTAACCCCAGTCGAATTTGGATTCGCACAGCCAAGACAGAAGAAAACCAGGTGCAGATTATTATCGGCGATAACGGCATTGGCATTCCAGAGCAATTGCGATCGCGTTTATTTGATCCTTTCTTTACTACCAAACCTGTGGGTAAAGGAACAGGTTTAGGGCTATCAATTAGCTATCAAGTAATCAAGGAAAAACATGGAGGTTCAATTCACGTTCACTCGACTCCCAGTCAGTCTACAGAATTTATTATCACCTTACCCATCTCAAGGACTTCCAAATAAAAAATAATCAATCGCTTTGCCTCACTTTTTTAAGCAGTCCCAATGAAACAAGTTTCACCACCAAGGATGAAGTCGAGGCGGGGATTTTTACTCAGCACTCAACACTGTCAAGTCAGGAGAAGAAGAAACTTGAGGTCTAACTTGATGCAGGAATTGGGTATTTTATCCCAATAATCAATAAATTTTAAACTTTGCTGATTAACTAATCCTGATGTATCCAATAAATAATCGGTGCAGTGAACCTGCACCGATCGCCAATTCAGATGGATTAAACATTCTATTGTCTTATGCCAATGCTGAAGCCTGTGGTTTAGCAAAAATCATGCGTCCTGCTGTAGTTTGTAAAGCACTAGTGACTACTACTCGCAGTTCACCGCCTACATAACCACTACCTTCCTCAACAACAACCATTGTGCCATCGTCTAGGTAGCCGATGCCTTGGCTGGGTTCTTTACCTTCTTTGAGAATTTTCAAATCGAGGTTATCGCCAGGTAAATAGGTGGGACGGACAGCGTTAACTAAGTCATTGACATTTAAAACTGGTACTTTCTGAACGCTAGCAACTTTTGATAAGTTGTAGTCGTTAGTTAGCAATGTCCCGTTGATATCTTGAGCGAATCTGACTAACTTCGCATCAACTGTGGGAATATCTTCGTAATCCGAAGGATTAATTAGGATGCGTTCTGGATAAGCTTCTTTAATGCGGTTGAGAATTTCTAATCCTCTTCTTCCCCGTACCCGTTTTTGGTCTTTACTCGCATCAGCTACTTGTTGCAATTCTTGCAAGACAAATTGCGGTACGATAATTTGCCCTTCTAGAAACCCGGTTTCTAAAAGTGCTTCAATCCGACCATCAATAATACAGCTTGTATCTAAAACTTTAGTATTAGCAGGTTTAAGAGTACCTTCTGCTACCATCGTTTCTACGGTGTTGGGATTAATAAACCGCAATAAGCCGCGTCCGTGGGTATCTGCCAAATTCATACCAGTGACCGACAATATAATACTGCCAACCACTGCTACTAAAGGCTTAATAAAACTAAAATCTGGGGGAATGGGTAATAAAAATAACGGTGCGAGCATTAAGTTGGCTAACAGCAACCCAATCACCAAACCAATAGCACGCGTTAAAATCACTTCTAGAGGCATTTCTCGCACTTGTGCTTCTAGGCGGCGATATGTAGTTTGGAAACTCAGCCCAATTGCACCGCCGATGATCGCAGCAAAGACCGCGACAACTAAGCGCAAGGCTTCTAAATTTGTTACCCGGTCTAGCGAGCCATTGGGTAGTAGTTCAATGCTGTAGAACCCAATTCCCGATGCTGCTAGGATGAATGAGAGAATAATAATGGCATCAAGCATGATCTTGTGGTTTTCCTGCAACTGTATTAACCGAAAAAGTTTAAGTATTTTTTATTTCATAGGCAAATAGCTTTAGAAATGTTTACTTAACTCTAGGGGTTTAAGCAGGTAATATCTGCAAATATTATAACCAAATAGTTTTAGCTTCATCTTTTTAATTGTTTTGTTGTAAAACGATAATACTTGTAAATAAACCACTAATTTTTATCGTTTGTAATTCTCAGTATGATGAATTTTATTGTTTCTTACAATGCCTCAAAAAGTTAATTTTTATAGCACTCCCACTTCTGCTTATGTGCATATTCCGTTTTGCAGACGACGATGCTTTTATTGTGATTTCCCAATATCTGTTGTGGGCGATCGCTTGCGCGGGGAAACATCTAATGCGATTTCCCAATATGTAGAAGTGCTAACTCAAGAAATTGCTACCGCACCGACATTCGGTGAATCTTTAAAGACAATTTTTTTCGGTGGTGGAACTCCTTCGCTGCTATCCATAGAGCAGTTACAGCAGATATTAACAGCTTTAGAGCAGCATTTTGGCATTTTACCTGGGGCAGAGATTTCTATGGAAATAGACCCAGGGACATTTGATTTAGCACATATAGCAGGCTACCGCAGTTTAGGGGTGAATCGGGTCAGTCTAGGTATACAAGCATTTCAAGAAGAGTTGTTAAAACTCGCTGGGCGATCGCACTCAATTGCAGATATTTTTGCAGCTGTGGAATTAGTCCGCAAAGTCGAGATTCCCGAATTTAGTTTAGACTTAATTTCTGGTTTACCGCATCAGTCTTTAGACCATTGGCAGGATTCCCTAGCTAAAGCAGTGGCGATCGCACCAACTCACATCTCGATTTATGATCTTACCATAGAGCCAGGTACAGCCTTTGGTCGATACTACGAACCTGGCGCGAATCCCTTACCCACAGATGAAACCACAGTCAAAATGTACCAAATGGCACAGCAAGTTTTGACTGATGCAGGTTATGAACATTATGAAATTTCCAATTATGCCCAGCCTGGACATCAATGTCAGCATAATCGGGTTTATTGGGAAAATCGTCCTTATTATGGTTTTGGTATGGGTGCAGCCAGCTACATTGAAGGGAAACGTTTCACACGTCCGCGTAAAACCAAAGAGTATTACGCATGGGTAAAAGCTGCTTGTGTAGTTGATTGTGAAATCACACCACCAAATGAAGTTTTATTAGAAACCTTAATGTTAGGATTGCGCCTCGCTGAAGGTGTGAGTTTAGCAGCTTTAGCAGAGGATTTTGGGGAAGATAAGCTAGAAGCAATTCAGAAATTTATACAGCCATATTTAACAAAAGGCTGGGTAGAGGTGATAAATGGAAAATTGTGTCTAACCGATCCCCAAGGATTTTTATTTTCTAATGTAGTTTTAGCAGATTTATTTTCTAAATTTGGTGAATCATAATTCAGGCAATATGTACTAATAAAAGATTACATTATGCCTTAATCATGCAGTGATTGAATTAAATTGGATAGAACAAACTGAAATAATCCAGTTATCTTGAGCTAGAGGTATTAAATTTATGACTATTAATCTTAAACCTGAACATGAGCAATTAATTAAAGCGCAAATTGCTAGTGGTAGATTTACAAATGCAGATGAGGTAATTGGTACAGCATTGAAATTACTAGAAAAATTGAATGCTGAGTACAGCCAATGGGTAGAAGAAACTCGCCAAAAAGTAGAAGTTGCTATTGCTGAAATGGACAGAGGAGAAGGATTAGATGGTGAGACAGTTACAATGCAAATACTTGAAAGATTTCAAAAAGCACGTGAGGCGGCAGAATGAGCCGTTACATCATCTCACCTTCTGCAACCAGAGATTTAAATGAGATTGCAGATTATTTTTTGACAATAAATCTGGAAGCAGGAGAAAATCTTTTTAGAGAATTCAATAAAAAATGTCAAAACTTAGCTAAATTTCCCAATATAGGACGTAGTTATTCTCACATTAAGCTGCAGTTGCGTGGTCTTCCGCTTGATGGTTACATCATCTTATATCGAGCAGTGAATGACGGTGTGGAAATTTTACGTGTAGTGAGTGCGCGTAGAGATTTAGAAAAATTATTTTCAGATATAGACGATTCTTGAAAAGTGATTAGAATTGAGAAATTGAAATATTAATTTATTGAGTAATAAAGCCTAATCAAGTTATTCCAAATATTAAGTATAAATTATGTCTAATCAATTAGAACAGTTTGCGAGCGATAATAACTCTGGAATTTGCCCCCAAGCACTGGAATACATGCTAAAAGCTAATGAGGGTAGCGCTCCAGCGTATGGTAATGATGAATGGACGCAAAAGGCAACAGATTATTTTCGTGACTTATTTGAAATTGATTGCGAAGTATTTTTTGCTTTTAACGGTACAGCCGCAAATTCTCTATCTCTAGCTGCACTTTGTCAGTCATATCACAGCGTTATTTGTCATGAAACATCCCACATTGAAACAGATGAATGTGGCGCACCAGAGTTTGCTTCTAATGGTTCCAAATTACTGTTAGCTAAAGGCGAAAATGGTAAGTTAACAGCACAGGCTATAGAATCATTAGTAACTAAGCGCACTGATATTCATTATCCTAAACCAAAAGTTATTAGTATTACCCAAGCAACGGAAGTAGGAACTTTATATTCCTTGGATGAACTGGCAGCAATTAAAGAAACTGCGCGCAAGTATAACTTAAAAATTCACATGGATGGCGCTCGTTTTGCCAATGCAGTTGCCGCTATGAATAAAACCCCGGCGGAAATTTCTTGGAAGAGTGGTGTAGATGTGTTATGTTTTTGTGGCACAAAAAATGGCATGGCTTTAGGAGAAGCAATTATTTTCTTCAATAAAGTTTTAGCAGAAGATTTTGACTATCGCTGTAAACAAGCAGGTCAATTAGCTTCAAAAATGCGATTTATTTCTGCTCCCTGGTTAGGCTTACTGGAAACTGGCGCATGGTTGAATAATGCGCGACACGCAAATCAATGTGCTGAATATTTAGAAAATAAATTAATCAATATTGATGGCGTTGAGATGATGTTTCCCCGAGAAGCGAATGCTGTATTTGCCAAACTACCAGAACACACAATTAAAATTTTAAAAGAAAAAGGCTGGCAATTTTACACCTTTATTGGTGTGGGTGGAGTTCGTTTTATGTGTTCTTGGAATACAACACAATCTAGAATTGATGAACTAGTCAATGATATTAAAAGTGCTATTTGAGGAAAATAAATTGCATACATTAGTATATGTAATTTTTTAAGAGTCAAGGGTCGAGGGTCAAAAGTAAAATTTGAATCCCTTATTGATTTTTACTTACTCTTCTCCTTTTAGTTGGTAGATGCTTAAAAAGATTTTTCATTGTCACATAAGATGCTTATAGTGAGTATCGAAAAATTTTATGGTAAAAATTTGCGGACTGAATAAAATTGCAGATGCATCCAAAAGAATTGCTGAGATTTATTTTTGCTAGCTATAGCTATACGCTCCTATGCCAAAATGAAAATAACTAATACCATAAGGTGAGCGATACCTACGGCACACTTCGTGAACGCTCTGAAAGCTAGATAAAGGATTGACCTGAGCAATGGCAGACGAAACCAATCAAAATCAAGCGGGAGAGGTAGCTCCCACCACTGACCAACCAGTAGCGACAGACCTCCCTACTGCCAATAAGCCAGATTCCAAAGCAACTGCTGTACCTCCCAAGCGCGAAAAACCTCCAGCTAAAGCCGCCGCAGGAGAAAAACCCGCCGCTACAGCAGATGGAGAAGAAAAACCCGCTGCTAAAGCCACCGCAGCCAAAAAAGAAAAAGCTCCTGCTGTTGAAGATAAGCCATTTGTAGAGTTTATCCAGCAACACTACTTACCAGCTGTGCAAACAGCAATTACTCAGCAAGGCGTAGCTGATTTACAGTTGTCTTTTGCTAAACAGAAGGTTCCCATCTCCGGCTTTGAATCAGCCGAGGACTGCTACCAACTTGTGGGAAGTTGGCAAAACGGTTTGCGCCAGTTTAATCTTTATTTCCCCGATGAAGATATTCAAGGGAAAAAAGGATTCTCTTGTAATGAAGGTAAAAAACCTAGCACACTAGAATCCTTCTTAATAGATGAACGTAAAATCACTCTGGACTTACTCGTATTTGGTTTAGTGCAGCGCTTAAACGGACAAAAGTGGCTAGGTAGAAATTAGTCATTTGGCATTTGTCATTAGGTAGGGGTAATTGGTAATGGGTAATTGGTAATGGGGTTTGGTGTTTGTTATTTTGCCTTATCCCCCTCATCTTCCTTATCCCTAATCCCCAGTCCCCAGTCCCCAGTCCCCAGTCCCTAATCCCTAGCCCCTATTCTAAAGTTCATGGAAATGGTAGGTAACGGCTCCAGTTCTGGGGTCGTTGTCTATTTTGGCGTAACCCGATTTATACATTTCCTTGAGTGCGGCTTCTACTTCTGCAAAGTTAGCTCCTGTGCCTTTCACACCTTGAGTCACAGTGAGATAGCCACCATTTTTTTCTGCCACTTCAATCAATTTAACTATCAGTTGGTTACCAGTAGGGCGGTAAACTTGAGAAGCGATCGCAGGTTGATTCAATGGTACACCCAAGGGAGATAAACCCGCTTTTGACCTCAGTTTGAGGCTATATTCGTCAACCATGTTAGGGATGAGGAATAAATCGACGAATTGCCCACAGTAGAATAGCCCAAACGTACACAGCCACAACACACCCGTCCCGATTTTGCCGTTGTATATCCGGTGCAGTCCCCCCAAGCCGAAAAACCCCATAGCACACAAGATGTAGGAAACAAGAAGACGGTCTTGATTGGTGTTATTATCAACCTTCATGTTGTTTTGATTCCCTTGGATTCGCGCTTACAATCTGAGACGCTTTTGTGGCGCTGTTTTGTTTCATACTAAGTCTGTTGTTAGCTTTTCGCCCACAAGCTGGATGCAAAAAAGGGTACAAAGACCTTAGCTGACTCCCAATACCAAATTGCTGATTCCGCAGAATATATAACTATTGTTGCAACTCTTAACGTTTTATCTACAAATTTTGAGCCTGTACCTTGATAGACTGAACTTTATCAGCCTTAGTGATAAGTACTGTATCCCTTGCTCAAAAGCTAGAGGATTTAGCAATAATATAATTTGTAATTGATAGTTCGTAATTCGTAATGAAAAGCTCATTTAAGAATTACGAATTATAGAGCGTACTTTAGGGCATAGAGAAAACTGGGTTAGAGAGCAATCTCACCAGGTAAACCCTAAATGCTTGGAGAGCTACCCATAAACAGGACTCTAGGTAAATACGTAATATCCTAGTTGGTTCGGGTAGGACAAGATATGTAAGACCTAGCCAATCTAGTAGCATCACTACTAAATGTAACTAGGCAATGTCTGCTCAAGAATCTCCCAAATTTTTGCAGATGGGAGAGTGTCAATGTCGTCTAGTTACGCCTTGAGAGCGTCTGACGTTGGCTTTCTGGTGTACTGAAGATAATAAAGACAGAAGAGAAATCAAAACATGGTAGATTCCCTCAAAAAACCAGGCTTTGAAGAATTGCGTCCAGGGATTAAAGTCCCGGCAAAAGAAACACTATTAACACCCCGGTTTTACACCACCGACTTTGATGAAATGGCACGGATGGATATCTCCGTCAATGAAGACGAGTTACAAGCCATTCTCGAAGAGTTTCGTGCTGATTACAACCGCCATCATTTTGTTCGGGATGCCGAGTTTGAACAATCCTGGGATCATATTGATGGGGAAACTCGCCGTTTATTCGTTGAATTTTTAGAACGTTCTTGTACAGCCGAGTTTTCCGGGTTTTTGCTGTACAAAGAACTTGGCCGCCGCTTGAAAGATAAAAGCCCAGTTTTAGCCGAGTGCTTTAACTTGATGTCACGAGATGAAGCGCGTCATGCTGGCTTTTTGAACAAAGCGATGTCAGACTTTAATCTCTCCTTAGATTTAGGGTTTTTGACAAAGAGCCGCGATTATACCTTCTTTAAACCGAAATTTATCTTCTACGCTACATATCTTTCCGAAAAAATCGGTTATTGGCGTTATATCACCATTTATCGTCACTTAGAAGCACATCCTGAAGACCGGATTTATCCAATTTTCCGCTTCTTTGAAAACTGGTGTCAGGATGAAAACCGTCATGGTGATTTCTTTGATGCAGTCATGCAATCTCAACCACAAATGTTGAATGATTGGAAGGCAAAGCTATGGAGTCGCTTCTTCCTGTTGTCAGTGTTTGTGACGATGTATCTCAATGACCTGCAACGCAAAGACTTTTATGCTTCTCTAGGATTGGATGCACGGGAATACGACATCCATGTGATCAAAAAGACCAATGAAACCGCAGGGCGGGTTTTCCCGTTGATGCTAGATGTTGATAATCCAGAGTTTTATCAACGTTTGGATATCTGTGTTGAGAAGATGGCAAAATTAAATGCGATCGCCAACTCCAACACTCCTAAATTCCTGCAATTCTTCCAGAAGTTGCCAACTCTCGCCTCCATTGGTTGGCATATGGTTAAGCTGTACCTGATGAAACCCATTGATGCGGTTTCTGCTCAAGGTATGGCCCGCTAGTTAATCAGGATTTGACAAAATTTAGAGTGGTTCTATTTCACATAGAACCACTTTTTTTATGTCACTTTCTGCTCATATTAATCTTGTACTTTAAATATATAACCGCAAGATTATGCTTTCTAGCATCAGGAGGAGTAAATGAGTCAGGCAATTGGACGTACTTGCTGGGCGATCGCAGAAGGT
This sequence comes from Nostoc carneum NIES-2107, assembly GCA_002368155.1. Taxonomy (GTDB): domain Bacteria; phylum Cyanobacteriota; class Cyanobacteriia; order Cyanobacteriales; family Nostocaceae; genus Aulosira; species Aulosira carnea. The sequence continues at coordinate 8,241,481 of AP018180.1, read as the reverse complement.
TACATTCCTGCTTATAGTAATGGGCCAGAACCTCAGTTTATTAGTCACGAAACAGTGTGTATTTTAAATGCTGGTGACCAAGATGCTCATGTAGAAATCACTATTTACTATAGCGATAGAGAACCTGTAGGTGGTTACAAAATCACTGTTCCCGCACGACGGACAAAACATATTCGCTTTAATGACCTCAAAGATCCAGAACCAATCCCTCACGATACTGATTTTGCTAGCGTGATTCAGTCAGATGTGCCAATTGTAGTGCAGCATACTCGGTTAGATTCACGACAAGCAGAAAACGCTCTTCTCAGCACAATCGCTTATGCTCATAATTAAATTTATTATTCTTTGGCGACACTGCTTGATACCAATAGCTAGTTTCAAATAATGTATTTATACCAGCGTAAATAGATGAGCAAAGGCGTACAAATGTGCGCCCTTACTCATCATCAATGTGTTGCAAGGTCTTTAAAACTCATATTACAAGTATTTTTAAATGAATCTCCTGTGTAGCGTAGCAATACTAATAAATATTTCGCTACCAAAGATGCAAACAGATAAATACTGATATCGGAAAAGTCTAGATAATCCATTATTCAATTCCTACAACTCAAGCAAAAGTAAGGGTACAAAAATTTCATACGCTGATCATAATCAGTAGCTTAACGCGCAATTTTAACGGTATTGCATGGAAAATAACCTATTCTGCAGGCTTTGATTATCCTGTAAAAGCAGATGTGACATTAGGCAAATTTTTTCAAACTTTCAGGCTAACTACCCATTAAACCTGAGAGAATGTGCCTTTAAGTTCTATAGCAATCTTCAGTGAGTCTTGAGCATTTCTCAAAAATAATATTCTCGGCTACTTCCACAAGTTCAGCATCTTGATTTTGTGCGTTTAAGTAATATCTAACAAAACTATATGGGCAGTAATCCAATTGTCTTAATCCACGGCTACTCTGCTTCCGGCGAATCTTTCAAAGTGTGGGAAAAAAAGCTAGAAGCCCGTGGGTATGATGTCTCAACTATCCATGTTTGTAGCTATGTAACCTTGACTAACGAAGTCACAATTAAAGATATTGCCGAAGGTTTTGATCGGGCATTATCTATAGAGGGAGGGTTAGACCCAGATCAGGAATTTGATGCGATCGTACACTCAACTGGGATGCTGGTAATTCGCGCTTGGTTGACTGCGTACTCGCAAAAGCGACGAAATCGACTTAAGCATTTGATTGGATTAGCACCAGCTACCTTCGGTTCTCCCTTGGCTCATAAGGGACGGAGTTGGTTAGGTGCAATGTTTAAAGGAAATAAGGAGTTTGGCCCCGATTTTCTGGAAGCGGGAGATTTAGTTCTGGATGGCTTGGAACTAGGAAGCAAATTCACTTGGGATTTGGCACATAAAGATTTATTTGGCAGTGAAATATTCTATGGGAACAAAAATGATACCCCTTATGTATTTACCTTCTGTGGTACAAGTCCCTATAGCGGTTTAGCAAAATTAGTCAGCGATCCCGGAACTGATGGTACTGTGCGCTGGGCGGGTTGTGGTTTAAATAGCCGCAAGATTGTACTTGACTTAACCAAGCAGCAGGAGGAGGAACAGCGCATCGATTTTGACGGTTCCAAGAACGGGGGTATTGCACCTACAGTATTAGTTGAGGGATTAAATCACCAGACAATTATGAGCAATCCCCGTGATGAACTAGTGGATGCAGTTTGTGAAGCACTGCAATTCACCCCCGAACAAAAAATTCAGGATTGGCAGATAAAAACTACGGAGAAACTCTCTCCAAAGACTATTGATTTGTGGCAACAATTTGTTGTTCGTGCCGTAGATGAACGTGACGATCCCATTCCTGACTACCACATTCAGGTATTCACCCAAGGTAATGATAACTTCCAAGCCATAGATAATTTCGCTGCCAACGTACATACATATAGCGGGGATAAAAGTCTTCGCTGTTTCTATGTCAACCTAAATCGGATTCTCAATCCCCAAAATTTGCAGCAGCCAACGAATTTACCAAATTTAATGATGCGCGTGATTGCATCATCAGGCTCTCAGCTAATTGACTATCTGGGAGTTAATAACAAAGGAGAGTGGGATGCACAGATGGATATCTCATACCTACTACGGGAATCCAAAGTGAGACTTTTCTGGCCATTTACAACTACTCTGATTGAATTAAAGCTCAATCGAGAACCTCGCAAAGATGTTGCCAAGTTTTTACAGCGGCTACAGCAACTAAATTCAAATTAGCGATCGCATAATTTTTTCACTATACAGTCAAATTGTTATCAGCAGAGTCATACTGGTGATAACTCCAGAATAAAATCCAATACAGTTCAGTTAAGAAAATAAATTGACAACAAAACAAATAATTTTGGAGGGGGTTTGGGGGACGCAACCGTCAGAAGTTTTGTGGAAGGAAACCTTCCCCACAAACTTCACCCAATCGGGGGTTTGGGGGAGAATCCCCCAATTAAGCTAGCTGTTTCCACAACTGACAAATCAATCACTAATGATCTAACTTGATTTGGTATCATCTAACCTGCGTTGCCATTCCGCATCAATTTGTGCAGAACGCTCAAATTCCTGTTCTAGTAAATCAGTCTCGCTGGAGTACACCAAATCTTCTTTGCCAATGACTTTCTCTGCTGCAAACTGACGAGCATAGTCAATTTTTTGCTGTAAACTGGCATCCACATCTGTTAATAGTCTCGCACGGGAAAGGCGATCGCGGTTACGTGCGCTAATTTGGCGATTGCGCCACTGAATCCAGAAATAACGCAGTAAAGGTAGAGCTAAAAAACCTGTTCCATAAGCTAAAAGTAGCCAGTAAATGCTTTGTACAAAAGCTACTAAACCACCTAATTGTGCTGCGACTGTACCATCTCTTAACAAACTTCCCAGTACTAAGGCTCCCACAAAATTGAGTATGCCTAACCCAGCACTGAGCATAATTTGCCCGGAACTTGCGGCACTAAAACGCCACAATGATTCCTCTAAATACACAGGTATTGATTGACGATAATTTTTGCTAGCCCTCACTTGTAATTCTGGGAAGTAATAAACAATTTGCCCTTCTGAACTTACTTCTGGTTGACCATTAAATCTTGTGAGTACAGGTAACATATAGTCTTCGTACTCTTGTTGATATTTTTCACCCAGATTATCCAAATAAGGAGCAATTTGTTCTGCTACCACTGCGCCACCATGATTGCGAATCACAGCCGCAATTTCTTGCCAACGGCGTTCTTCCAAGTTGGCGTTAGGATTACCATCACCAAACAAAAAGGAAAATATCGCTTCAAAGAAATTTAGATTACTACTCTGGTTTCTTTCCCGTCGTCGTTGCTGATATTCGGTATGATAATTCGGGCTTAAATACCAAAATAAATCAGGAAAAAAGAAGAAGCCTCCACCGCCGGAATAACTACTTCTATTGTTGCTATCACGATCTGAGTTAAGAGAACTTTGAATTAAGAAAATGGCAATAATAATTAGGACTATAGAAACAATTAAGAAAATGCCAAAAGAAATCCTAACTAAGTAAAATAGCGCGCCCCAAATCTTTTGCCACCACTCTTGAAGGCGTAACTGCAAATATTTGTTGCGTAAAACTGCTCGAAAATTTTTGGGAAACAGATAAACAATGTCACCTGATTCTGCTACTTGCAAATGTCCGCCAGCATCAGATGCTAAAGCTAATAACCCTTGTCCAGCCTGTGCAATATTTAATCCCGCCTGGGTAGCGACATCACCAACTGTGACGCGATAACCCAGTTGTTCCACAGCCTGCATAATGGTGGGATTGGGAGTCATTGCTCTCCCCTCCTGTTAAATATCTTTACTCTCTTTCTTCAAGTATAAAGTTTTATTTGGGATGTCTGGGGAGTGCGATCGCCAATTTAAGATTCACCTGCAAACCAATTCCCTATTTTTACAAATTTGCGGTTTTAGTGGCCATTCTATTCATGTTAGAATTATTTTCCTCGGCTTGGTTAAACAGCAAATTTTCTGCTTGCAATATGGTTCAGTATACTCTCGCTCAAAGTCCAGAAATTATCCTCACTGTTTCTGGCAAAGACTCAGCCAAAGCCCGTGAGAAAGCAATGGATCAACTGATGGAACTGATGGATGCAGGTAAGCTACCCACAGAACTAGAAGAAGGATTTGGCCCGCAACAATTAATTGAAGTTAAAGAAACAGCAGCTGATACCGCTAGTGGTGAAGACGCTATTACTCAAGCTGTCCAAATTCTTAGCAACCTGGCTACACTGAAACTAAAAGTTCAAGAATCACGTAATGAAGCTATAGAAATCCGCAAGGCGGTTGATGTTCTGTTCTCAGATGACTCAGTCACTGAAGAAGAAATTACCCGCCTGAAAGAAGGATTCAAAGTTCTCAAGAATTTTGCCCAAGTTAATCTCCGGTTCCACGAGGCTAGAACTAAAGCCGAACAAGCAAGAGAAGTTCTAGATCAGGCTTTAAAATCACCCGAGCAATAGTAGATAGTACTTAACACTATTGTGGTAATTGTTAATCAGTAGCTAATTTAATTAACCATGAATAACAATTACCTGTATTTCTCTTTTAACTGCGGTTAGCTTTATTGATGTTAGAAGAGACATTGGCAGAGTTAGTACTGGTTGAGACTTTCTCCACACTAACTTTCTCACCACTCATGCTTTGTCTGTAATAGTGTTGATAGTACTGATAAGAAACAGGCGCAGCATCTTTAGACTTATTAGCGATCATCCCTAATAGCGGAGTGCCAGAAATTTGAATCTGTTCTAATGCTTGCTGTAGTGCAGTACGTTTGAGCTTACCTAAACCTGCAACTAGTACAAGCCCATCAGTATTGGCTGCTAATAAGTAAGCATCTCCAAATCCTAAAAGTGGAGGTGTGTCATAAATGACTAAGTCAAAACTAACTTGCAATTCCTCCATCAAATTCTGCATTTTTTGAGACGCAAGCAACCTCATCGAGTCTGGAGGAATCGGCCCTGCTGGCATCACAAACATATTATCTTCGATGGGGGAAGGCTCAATCACATTGTGCCAGTCTAAATCTTGGGAAATGACATCAGTCAAACCCTGAATATTCATGAGTCCGACTCGATTGTGTAGACTAGGCGCACGTAAATTAGCATCCACAAGTAACACTCGTTGTCCCATTGCGGCGGCTGCTTGTGCTAGCTGCGTTGCAATTGTAGACTTACCATCTCCTTGTCCGGCTGAACTAATTACGAGTGAGCGAATTGGTGTATCCGAACCCAACAGCAAAATATTAGTGTATAGAGAGCGGAAAACTTCAAAGAAAGAAGAACCTTCTGTATTTTGCACACCTCTGGAGACACTGTCTTTTGTCCCTGCTTCTAGTTCTTTTCTTAAAGGAACTATTCCTAGTAATGGCAGCCTGGTAGCATCTTTGAGTTCTTGAGAAGAGTAGAAAATATTACTGAGTTTATCTACAACTAAAGCTGTTCCTACACCCAAGATTAAACCCAACAAACCACCCAAGGCTAAATTTCTCTTCGCACTGTCTGAGATTGCCAAAGGTTCATTGACTTTAGAGAGTTGCGGATCTAGCAGCACCCAAGGTTGTTGCTTTTGCGCTTTCTCAATTTGCAAAGCTTGCTGTTTGCCTGTAAATTGGGTCAGAGCTTCGTTAGCAATTTGTAATTCTCTTTGGATATTGTCGTAATTGCGGCTAATCGTTGCTAACTTTCTAACTTCGCTGTAGATATTGTTAATTTTTTCATCTAGGGAGCGATCGCGCGCTGAAAGTTCCTGAATACGGCTTTGAAAGTCCTTTTGTACCCGCGCCTCTTCTTGCGCCAGTAATGGCATTAAATACTCTTTCTTTTGCCTTAAAGTCACCATTGCCGGGTTTTCATCTGTAAACACGGCTGACTGTTGCTTAATGGCAATATCTGCTGCTTGGATCTGATCGAGAATCTTTTGGTAACGAGCATTATCACTTAACAACGAATTACCAGCCCTTTCGCCAGGTTCTTGGGCTAATTCTCGTTGTAAGTCTTCATACTTAGCTATCATTTGTTCTAGCTGGACTCGATTCTCTATTCGCTGTTGCCGGAAAACTGTCAGCTGTCCAGATAATTCTTGAGCTTTCTGGGTAGGTTCAATCAAATTATTGTCCAGCCGCAAATTTCGCAATTGCTCTTGCCAGTATTTTAAACTCTTCTCTAATGGCTGTTTTTGTCTATCCACAAACTGAATAGCCACTTCCACATCTGATTGCCGTTCCTGCAAGCTATATTGCAGATAAGCATCAGCAAGTAGCTTTAACACATCAGTCACTAGTTGTTGATCTGAGTTCTGATATTCGATGCTGATGATATTTGGCTTTTTAGATGAGATAGTCAAGTAATAGACCAGCAAGTCATATGTGATTCCTGGGTATTGCTCCTGCAGCTTTTCCACAATCGGATTCAACACCTTAGGACTCTGTAAAACTGCGATCGTTGTCTGAACTTCCTTTGTTGACTCAGGAGGTGCTACTTTATCTTGACTACTTATAGATTGAGGAACATTAGCCGTTACCTTATCCTCACCAGTCACTGGTTTGGTAAGAATATCAAAAGTGCCTTGATAAATTGGGGGATCTGTTTCTGCCTTCAGTACTGCTGCTGTTGCGACTAAGGCTGTTGTACCACCAATTAACAATAGTCTACGACGCAGAACTGCTCCCACTTGACCCAGGTTTAATCCACCTTCTTCATCGTTTAACTGGGTAAAGTTTGCTTGTGATAAGGGGTGAGAATATTTTTCCGACTTCAGCATAGCATTTGTCAACTAAACTACTTATATTCCTTTAATCAGGTGAATTCTTCGATTCAATCTTGGATAGGTAGTTAGATTGCTCCGAAGTAAGCTTGTGTGTTTCTGCACCCTCGTAAAATCGATTGAGTTTATTGACTACTTAGATAATACGATAAATAATTGTGGTAATATTCTATACAGAAATACTACTTAAATATAGGGAAGATTTAGCTTTAACGAATTGATATAAAGCTGAAATAAATTTGAATACATGTACTGTAACTACAGTAGCATTACGCAAGAAGAATTGGTGAAATTATTTCAAAGATTAAGTAGAATTTTCTTAACATAGGTCAGTTTTTAAAGTATAAATACGGTAATATCACCCTTGAGATATACCTTGGTACTTGGTCTTTTGCGAGTAAATATACTTGGGGAATATTCCTATCTATACTTTTATATTTCAAGTTATTGCCAATACTCTTTTCAAGGTCTCCTAAAGAGAATGTGGAACAGGTAAGTCCAGTTCCAATCAATAGCTACAATTACAAGCATTTTGCAGGATTTACTGTTGACTTAGCTCTGCTCAGGATAGCTATGAAGGTTGATTGCAAAGCAGCGATCGCTTGCTTTGCTTCATAAAAATAAAAAAAATCAGTGTACAATGATAATTTAAGTACACTGTGGAACTTCTACAAAAATTTTTGGTTCTTATTTTTAAACTAACTGTTTAACTGGGGCGCTAGGATTCGAACCTAGGGATGGCGGGACCAAAACCCGCTGCCTTACCACTTGGCTACGCCCCAATGCAAGATTGCACTTTAGATAATATAGCAGCTACTGCTGGGTTAGTGTCAAGTACTTTGAGCAAAAAAATTTAAGATTATTTGCTTTGCTTTATGGAAACATAGTGAATATACTGCCAATATTCATGACATTAGTATAAAATTAGCGACTGGTTTCATTAGCTTCTAGTTGTGCTAGAGGATCAAGCGATTGCCTGCTCATTTGTCGCTGATGCCATTGCAAACCAATCAAAATAGCTACAATCATCGTTTGGCCTGGTTCCTCCATCTGAGTAATGATCAATCCGTAAATAAACAAAGTCAGCATTAGCAGTTTGCTTAAATCGTCACGACACATACGGCTCCAAACGATATATCCCAAATACAGATAGGTAAGTAAACCCACAAAGCCTAAATCGCCCCAAATACCAGCCCAGCTGAAAAGAGGGATAAACAGAGAAGATTCCAGAACCAACCAATTAGAGTTGACATAAGCCCAAATTTCTTCTGTTACAGGATGAGTGGTAACACCTAACGGAGCAAGCATCGTTGCATAATCCCGGAATACCCATCCTCCTAGTCTGCTCACAGTATGACCAGGGCCTAAACCGATCAACCAATTCAAAGGAGAGCGAAAATAACCAGATATCATGCGAATACCTGCAATTTTAGCCTGATAACCTTCTCCATCAGGAGGAATGTAAAGTGATGTTCTATTTGCCCAATGTTTAAATGCAGCTAAAGCTTCTATATTTAGATTTTCTATTGCCCAAAAGAAACCTCCAATCACAATAACTACTCCTACAAAATATAAGAGCAGTTTACGAAAATCATTAAATTTAGTTAGAACTAATATTATCCAAGCCAGAAAAAATACTACTAATATTTGTTTAGAGTCAGAAACTACTAAATGATAAAATGAAGCAAATATACAAAAAACTCGCCACCACAAAGGGGCGGTTTTAGTATTGATAAAATAGTATAAAGCAACGCTTACTGAAACTGAAACAGAGACATAATTACCGGCTCCAGATAAGTAGAATACACCTTGTACGTTATCTAATAATGAATATCTGGAATATTTCATTATCCCTGTAATTAGCAGGAAGTATTGCGCGATCGCTAAAACTATATTAATAACTGCAGATACTAAAGTAAAAGACCTTAACTTTTTCCAACTGACTATTGATAGTGGCAGATATGATATCGCTAGCAATAGCATAAAAGGCTCAGTCAGTAATATAAAATCTAAGACTACATTAATAAAACCTGCACGATTTAATAGCGCACTGGCTACCATTACACCTAATAATACCAATAATCCAGATAAAATTTCCCTTGCAAATTTTATCTGTACCCGATTTCTTGTAGAAGTACTGGTTATGACAATTAGTAATACAACAGGAACAATTAGGAAATGAACAAAATTTATAATTGATGGTGCACCAGCCGCATTAATAATCCGAGGATAAAAAGCACTGGCAAAGGCTAATAATATTAAAACTATGTTTTTAACATACCCAGGTTTCTTTTTTTGATAAATTAGTGATTCATGAACCAAGCTATCCATAGATTTTCCAGAAACTTCAGTTGATTAATTGATAGATTATCAATTAATTTTTCCACAACAAGCCTTAATCAGCCTCGGTTGTTAAAAATATTTAAAAAAATATTTTAAATCATATCATAAAATTTGAGATATTGATTTGCAGTGTTTATTTTGCTAAAACGTTGGTCTGGAACAATCGCATCAGAATCCTGATTAGATAGGGATTTGGTAATTGCGTTAGCAAGATTTTGGGTTACATCTCCCTCTAATTCAAAATAATTGCAATTATCATTACCAATTTCTCTAAATATAGGAATATTAGAGCAGACTACTTTACAAGCAAGAGATAATGCTTCAGCTAAAGGCAAACAAAAGCCTTCTGTTGAAGATGGTACAACCAAAAGCTGACAATTCTCATACAACCAACGTAGTTCCTCGTCTTTTATTGATGTCATCAGTAAAATACGGTCTTGTAGAGCAAGTGCTTGAATTTGGTTATGGAGATTCTCTGTTTCTGGCCCAGTACTACCTACAATAATTAACTGAGTAGCATCGTTTATCTGGTTATTTATTAATAATAGATGATATGATTTGATGAGAATATCTAAATTTTTATTTTTGCGATGCTGGGCAACAGCTAATAAAAAAGCTGATTTAATATTAGTAGATTTTATAGCTTGAGAAGTAACCTGACTAAAATCTACATAATTATAAATTACAGCAGTTTGTTTACGCTTTTCAATTTTGGGAAAATATTCTTGTAATTTCTCTAAAGTATATTGAGAAACACAAGACAATCCTTCAGTATTACTAATACATTGCTTTAGAAACAGTTGGTTAAATATTACATTAGGGTACCCGAAATTTTCAGGATACTCATAAGGATATAAATCATGAATAGTAGTTACCACAGGACATGGAAACAGTTGCCGAATAAACGGTAGCGGAAATGAAAGATGAATTAAATCTGCATAATGTTGTCTGGCGAGTTGGGGTAAACCCCATAAATACCAAATATTTCTTTTGAGGGCGGTATTATTAATATCTACAATTACCAATTTAATTTTTTCTGATTCTATAGAAAAAGATTCTTCAAAATATGCTTTTTGCCATGAACCGATAATCAAACTAACTTTGCTAACTTTGTCTGTATCAGCTAGGCATTTTGCAAGATTTGCAGCATGTCTACAAACTCCAGTAGGTTTTGTTGGTCTGTGTAAAGCAGCAATTAAAAGATGCATGATTTGATTAAGAATTGATTATTAATTCAGATAAAATGTATTACTTGTTTTAGGTACTGAATAAATACTTAGCAATTGTTCTGTTTTTCATCAACAAATGCACTGCTAGCCAGCTAATAAAAAAACTAGGTAAAGAAAATATCATTTGGGAAAAAATAGTTACTTGTTCTAGAATATGAGGCTGTATTCTTTTAATTAAAATTTCCATAAAATTAATCGCTAAAGGGTGAAATAAATAAATTCCAAAAGAGCATAATCCCAGATTTCTTATAAACCTGTTGTTACTTAAATGCTGAGACAAAGCAATGCCAAATGCTAGTAGAGAGTATCCTAATAAAACTTCTCTAAAGCCAATAGGTAAGAATAAATCCCTAAATAAGTCGATTATACAAAATATCAAGAATGCTAAAATAGTAGCAGTAAATTTTGATACTGGTAATGTAAAATTAGTTTTAAACAGAATAAATTTCCATGTTATAGCAATAAAAAAGTAAGGCATACATCTCACTAACCAAGCAGTTATTACAGAAATCAATCTCAGCAATTCATTGACATGGCTAGAGTTAGGGATTAATTCTAGTTTGCCTAACAAATTTTGAGAAGCTATGTTAGGCCCTAATAAAAATGCATTGTTACTTTCAATCAGTAAGTGGTACGAGATAAGGCTTAATAAAGCTAAAATAAATGGGACTATAATATGAATATTTATTTTATCAAAGTACGAAGCAAATATCATAAGTGAAGTTCCTACAAGCAATAATGGTAAAAAATATAACTGAATTGCTGCTCCTCCATAAAAAATTATTGAGAATGGATCTTTAAATAATTCCTTTAGCTTGTTATCTTGATTTAATGCTAAAAACATTATTGTTTTAACCAGCAAAAATATTACTGTCCAGATAATATAAGGAAGGAAAATACGCCGTAATCTAACTTGCCAATAATTCCATGAAAAATCAGGATTACACCTACAGATCAGTAAATAAAATGATGTAGCTAAGAAGAAAGGTACAGGAAAATCAAATAAATATGAAAGCTTTGCAGATAAAGGGTTTACTGTAGCCCAACTTTTATCACCAGAATGCAATAAAACAACACCATATGCTGCAATACCACGACATAAATCTATTCCTGCAAATCTTGCTTTCTTCTCCATCTTAATGTCCTCGAATATTTTCTAGTTAAACACTAAATCATTTATTAGCTATCAATACTTGAACAGTCTTTTTGTTTAGGTTTAAGCAAAAATTATTTTTGCAAGGTTTAGTAGGAATAATTTGTTTTTTAGTTTAAAAAAATTGGCTCAGTTAAGTACTTTTGGTTTTTGAAAAGATATGACTTCTTCATAGACTTGAGCAAGTCGTTTACCCATAACCTGCCAACTATAAGTATCTCGAACTAACTGTCTTCCTGCTTGTCCCATGCGGACGCGCAGTTCTGGATCTTTAGCTAAGGTAATCAAGGCTTTTGACATATCATCAACTGCTTGCTCAGGATTAATTGCCGCAATTTTGAAGCCAGTCTCTGTTGTTACCTGCTGCGCTGGGCCTCCTAAATCTAAACAGACAACTGGGCGGCCTGTTGCCATAGCTTCAATACATACCCATCCACCAGAATCATGTAAACTAGGGTGAACTAATACATGACTATTTCCTAAATTTTCTAGAGTCTTTTCGCGAGGTAATCTACCCCAAAATTTCACTTGATGTGCAATACCTAACTGGTTTGCTATACTTTGCAATCGTTCCCATTCTGGGCCATCCCCAACAATCCAATATTCTGCTTCAGCTAGGTTAGCTTTTGCAAAAGCTCGTAACCCTAAGTGAAAACCTTTCCAATGCAAAAGTCTGCCCATACTAATAAATCTGACAGGTTCTTGAGTAGGGATTGGGTATTGGTTAAGTGCAGAGATTTCTTCTGTAAGTAAACCTGATTCCGAAATAATATCTACAGATTTCACGCCCATTTTCTCCAACTTTTTAGCTGTATCTTCAGTTGTGGCTCTGACTACAGCACTTTTTCTTGCAGTTATATGTACAAACGGATCGAGTTCTCCTAAAGAACGAGAGATAATACGTGCTGCTTCGTAAGCTTTGGCGCGAAAGTCAAAATCCTGCCAAAATGCTTTGGGCGCAGTTTCCCCACCACCAACAGGGCCCCAGATAAATGGAATGGGCAATAATGATAAAAAGCTGGGATTGGAATATTTAACAAACGTTACATGATGTGCAACATCGAAACCAATTTCACGATGCAATCTCCGAGCTACAAAGTATGTTTGTATTTGCCAGAGATAGTAATGGATTTGCATTGCCCCATTCGACCCTAAGCGCCACAGCCCACCTAATATAGGTAAGGTAAAATAGACGAAGTGCAAGTTAGGATTTGGATGAGAAGCCAGCTCTGCTTCAATAGCTTCTTTACTTTCATCAGGTCGCGTTAATACCCAAACTTCATTGTATTTGGCAGCTTCCCAAACCACATTCCAGCCGACACCACGCTCAGAGCCTTTTCCAGGTTCACACGAATAAGCAGAAATTAATATTTTCATAAGCAGATAAAGATACAGTCTGGTAAACAATGTTATTTAGATATTTGCATCAAACAGATGCTAAATAAAAAGATTTAGCGGTATTAATTTTTATTAGCTAATAATTTTTCATAAACCTCAGCTAGTTTTTCTGCTGTTTTTTCCCAGGTAAATAATTTAGCTCTTGACAGCCCTTTATCGACTAATTCTTGATAATATATTGCGTCATTATGCAATCGCACTACTGCTTCTGAGATTGCTTGTGGTTCTTGGGGATTAACTAGAATAGCTGCATCTCCTGCTACTTCCGGCATAGCTGAAGTGTTGGAAGTAATCACGGGAGTGCCACAAGCCATAGCTTCTAAAATTGTGATGCCGAATCCTTCATGTAGCGAAGGCGCTATCAGCATATCGGCAGCATTATATATTTCGACTAGTGTTTTTTTATCTGGCTTGCCAAAGTAAGTAATATAATTTTCTAACTGATTTTCTTGAATATATTGTTTTTGCTCATCTGTAAATTCAGCCCCAACTTTCCAAAATTTAAAGGATATTTCTTTTTGTTTTAAAATATTTAAAGATTTAAGTATAGTAAGAATATTTTTACGAGGGTGATTAGCTCCTACATTTAGGAGATAAGTTGTTTGAGCATTGCAACTATGATTTTGGTAAAAAGAATCAATTTCAGATGGAGATAACTGCCTAAATATAGGATCTACAGCATTTGGAGTTACAGTGATTTTAGCAGGTTCTATATTTAATAATTTAGTAGTATCTTCAGCAGTTACACAAGAAACAGAAAAGATGTGATCGGCATATTTCATACCTTTGACAGCAAATAGCCAAACATTTTTACTCACAAATGGCAATTGCACCGAACCTTGAAGATTGCCTGAGTAATAAAAGTTGATTAAATCATGGCAAGTGACAACAACATTTTTAGCAGTTTTTTGTAACCAATAAACAATATGAGCCTCTGCAGGTTCAATAATATGGAAAACATCTGCTGATTGTTGCCTTACTAAGCTGGGAAAGCGCCAAAAGCGCTCATAGTATTTTATAACTCTTAGCAAAAGAGAAGAACTGGTTCTATCATAATTACGCGGAGCTAAATCCACAATTTCCCAGTCAGGTCTGACAGTTTTTAAACCTGAAATAATCCCATTGGCATAGACATCCATGCTGAACTCTTGCATAGTACGCACAATAATTACACGCATGATTAATTCCCCTTAGCATCACACTCCAACTTTCAATTAACCTCAACTTTTGTTCATAGCATAGGCATGAATGCTAGTTTGTCGGATGAGAGGTTGCCAAAGGTTGATTAAACGTTCAGCGATTCTTTCATGGCTATAATGCTGATTAACTCTAGCCATACCATGTTGCTTTAACTCTTGCCGCCAATTCGGATTGCGAATCATTCGCTCTAAAATTGCTGCTAATCCTGCTGATTCGCCCTCTGGAAATACTACATCGGAACGACCAATAACATTGGCGATTTCACCACTACTAGAGCCTACTACAGGAACACCCATTGCCATTGCTTCAATTAAGACGTGACCAAATTGCTCTTTCCATGTAGTAGCAGTTAAGGAAGGCAGGACTAAAACATCAAATTTACTAATTTCCTCGGGTGCTTGCTCATGACGGACTGAACCGCGCCAAACTACTAAATCAGCTATCTGCTGTTTTTGAGCTTCTTGTTTGAGCACTTCTTCATAGGAACCAGAACCACAGATAATAATCCGGGTGTTGAATCCTTTTTCTTTAAGTAGTCGTGCAGCACCAAATATAGTATCCACACCTTTTTCAGGCACTAATCTACCGAGAAATCCAATGTGGAATTCCTCATTTTTATTTTCAGATTTATTTTCAGGCGATCGCGGACTAAATAACTGAGTATCCACTCCCATCTGTGGCATAACTTCCATCAGTCCGGTATAGCCCCATTGACGTAATAAATTAGCTCCATCCTGATTACCTGGAAGCATCAACTTGGCTGTATTCATCACAAATTGACGTACCCAGCGACGCGCAATAGATAAGCTGCGATCCATATTTTCCCAGCCAAATACAACCATTGGCTTGCCTGTGATTCTGCTCCAAATTGCTAACTCAAAAGTACAAAGTGAGAATACTTCTTCTTCCACTTGCACTATATCAGGTTGAAAATCCTGCAGAACTTGCCACAGATGCCAAGGTGTATAGACATGAGCACCTCCACGACCAGAAAACATTACAGGTGCTGTATAAACTTGAATATTGGGATAAGGTTTTTCTACTTCAAACTGGCGATTCCACTCCAGTGCTTTCCAGTTGCTAGGAGCTAGTAAGCCGACTTCAACTTGACCAGTTTGGGCGATCGCATTTAATTTTCCCTGATTTATGCCAACTACATAAGCGTGACTAATAAAAAGTACACGGATAGGGGGATTAGCTTCAGTTTTATCTGCCTTAGTAATTGCAAAGCTATCAAAAGTACTCATTCTTATCTCCTTATGCCATGTACTTCAGCCTGATGAATTTTGCAAAACCGCTCTCTGCTTTCTGATAAATTTGATTAAACGCTTCAACAATCCATTACCGTAAATCTGGTTGAAACAAAGTACAAAAAGAGAATCTGGTAAATACTCTCCATTCTTCATTAGCCATCCCTCAACTCCTGACCAACTAAACTGTGGATGGTTAATTAGTTGTTGATGTGCTTCCCGCCGTTCTGATTTGGATGCCTTCTTTAAACGAGCGACCATATAACGATTGTGACAATAAGTCTGTCTTGATTTAATACTAGTTAGCCTTGCGGCTATATCTGGTCCGTAAAATTCGCTTAAAAAACTTTTGACCTCTAGATTAATTTGCTCAGCAACATTCATCTCCCTTTCTAAATAATCAGCAGATAAAGCTTGGACAAATGTCAAGTTTGAGCCATGCAACCGATATTTGCTTAGTACCTCTTGTACAGGCACTATGGTAGATAGGAACAATGCAAAATTACGAACAAGTGCATCTGCATTTCGTACAAATGCTTCATTTAAGGGAAAAATACAATCAGTTACTTCACGGCGAAAGCAGAGTGCAGAAGCTGGGGGTAAATCATCAATAAATCCACCATTTTCTAATGCAGATTGGGCCATCCAACCTGAAGCCATAGTACTTAATAAGGGTTTTCTTGCGATCTCATTCCCATTGGCATCTACTGGAATTACATTATGTATTACAAAGCCACTGCTGGGTGCTTCTTTAAAGGCTTCAACTATTTTGTATAGCTTGTTATCCATCCATACATCATCTGCATCCAAAATACAAATGATTTGCCCTTTGATTCGGTTATATGCTGTGTTTAATGCTGAGCCAACGCCTCCATTTGGTTTGCGTATCAGTTGAATTCTTAAGTCTTTTTGGACGTAAGCTTCGATTACTTCACAGGAGTTATCGGTTGAGCCGTCATCACAAACTATCACTTCATAATGAGGATAAGTTTGGCGAATAGCACTGTCTAAAGTCTCTCCAATATATTTTGCGTAGTTATAATTGGGAACCAACACTGATACCAATGGACTCTCAGGCAAGTGCGGCAGTTTAATAGGTTGTAAATTTTGAATTTGTATTTCTTGCATTTGTTTATTATTGATAATTTAAATAACCATTGTTATGTCAGCGATGCTTTTTGTTCATCTAACTTCAAATATTTCTTCCAGAATTTGGTAGAAGTAAATCTATTGCAAGCATTTTTCCATTCGGTTCTAACAAATGCCCATCTCATGCTAAGCAGAATCATAATTCTTACCCACTTAAATAATATTTTTATACAACTCTTTCGCTCCATTTCATATTTTTCAACACTACTATTGCTTTCTCTAAGGATAACTACTCTTTTGCTTGGAAAAACTTTATGCCAGTTATCAAAATAATCAGATCCAATCCAATACAGTACCTCTTCATTACTGAGCAAGAAGTTAGGAAGGAAATGACCATTAAGAGTGAGTAGACCGATAATACGTTTAATGCCTATTTTATTGTTGTTTTCATTACTTTGCTCCTTGAATTTATGAACTATATTTGAGGCGTTAGTTTTTGTGATATGATTTTTATGAATTCTGCTAAGCTCTAATATTTTAGAGTGCATAATCTCTGGATCATTATTTTCGATAACTTTAGGTCCTTCTATGTAATCCTCAAATCCTTTAAGTAACATTTCCGCAGAATTATAGTCGAACACTAGCAAACTATAAAGTAATGATTTCGTCAGAAATTTAATTGTATCTACATAGCTTAATAAACTTCTCATTGAGTTAGTTATTAATCTATTGCGGACTGAATAATAATTTATCCAACCAGAACTTTTTGCATAAAAAGGTTCATGCCAAATAGAAATTCCTGGACAAACCACTATCCTTTTTCCTAGCCGTTCTCTGATTCTTAATCCAAATTCGATATCATCTTCTTTGATAAAGAATGGCATTGGAAGTCCCATATCTTCAATAACTAACTTAGAGAATGAGAAAAACCAAAAAGCTCCATAATCTGGGGTATCTTCCGTTAGCAATATATTTATATTGCTAGGATTTTCAACATTGAGCTTATGCTTCAAAGATAAACCTTTAGATATATCATGTTTGTAATTTCCATCAGTATCTATATACTTGCAGTATAATGCCCCAGCTTCATGTACAAGATACTTTTTATATAAATCCAACATACTACCAGCTACAGCAAAGTCCTGATTTGCATACTGATACAAAACAAAAAGTCTATAGATAGATTCACTATCTATTTCTACATCATCATCCATAAATAAAAAATGCGTATAGATATTCTCTTCAATAGCTTGAATTAAACCTCTAGTAAAACCTCCCGCTCCCCCAAAATTTCTGTTGGTAATTAATTGCACTCTTGGATCAGTAAATTCATGTTCTTTAAGTGTTCTACCGTTATCTACGATAAAAAACTTAAAAATTTCTTTTTGTAATAAATCATCTTTTAAAATAGTATTAGCTGTATCCTTTACATATGCTTCTTTCCTAAAAGTACAAGTAATCAACCCTAAAGTTACTTCCTGAGATTTGGGTTGGTCGGTTGCAATAAATCCTTGGTTAAATAAACCTATATCGCTCAAACAAGTGATTTCTAGGTAAATTCTGCCACTATTTTCACTTTTCCAAGAATCTGGTATTATTATTTGAATAGGTTCTGATAGTAAACAATTTTCAAAAGTTGCTGTATGAATTAAGTCTCTGGAATCTCTATTGTGGTATTCTCTATAAATAGAGATTTGGAAATTGCCCTCCAGATTTAACCAGTAATACAAATCTTTAAGGCTGGTATATTTAGCATAGAAATTTTCATAAAATGAATTAAAGTAAGTATTGAAAGACAAAATGCTTTTTTTAGTAAATTCAGCCCTTACTTGTTCTTGAGAAAAATTCAGTAATGTACCTTCACCACACCTCATATATAAATTAGAGGTTTCCGAGGAGCGAGGAAATCGAATCCTAGTAATTATGTTCATTACTTAACCTTTTTTTGCTTGTTTCAACTGTCGTTAGTAGATGCCTCGCCTGATTTCTATTTGCATAGAATAGTACAGCCTACCTTAGCTACAATGGAAGCTGACTAAGTTGCTTCTACGTTAGCTATTTCTCTCTCAAATAAGCCCAGTGCACGCAATACTGCCTGATCCATATCGTAGTATTTGTAATCTGCAAGTCGTCCCGCAAAAATTACTGAACCGTTAAGTTTCTCTACTTCTTTAAGGTAGAGGTCAAGACGAGCACGGTTTTCTTCATTCAGAATAGGGTAATAAGGATCATTTTTTCCTGGAACATAAGCTTGCGGATATTCCATCACCAAAGTAGTTTTAGGAGAAGTTTGTCCTGATAAATACTTCTGCTCGGTTATACGGGTAATGTCGTAGTCGTTGGGGTAGTTAACTGTACCCACCTCTTGATACAATTCTTGATCTAAGGTTTCAAATTGAAAGCGTAGGCTACGATACGGTAATTCGCCATACATATAGTCGAAAAATGTATCAATGGGTCCTGTACAAAGTATTCGGTTAAACTTTACATCATTGATGATTTCTCGGTAATCCGTATTTAGAAGTACTTTAATATTAGGATGAGCCAGCATTTTGCGAAACATCTCAGTGTAGCCCAGCTTAGGCATACCTTGGTAAGGGTCTTGAAAGTAACGGTTATCACGACTGATGTAAACTGGAACACGTCCTGTAACACCCCTATCGAGTTCCTCTGGTTTTACTCCCCACTGCTTCATGGTGTAGCGGAGAAAAATATTTTCGTAAATGTAATCAGCTAGAAAACTTAAATCTCCACTAGCACTTTCACGCAGTTTTAAAATCGGTACTTTGACTCCAAAACCAAAGTTTTCTAGAAGCAAATTCTCTAGTTTTTCTGCATATTTTGGTGGAAAAAGTGCATATAGCGAGTTCAGATTAAAAGGAATAGGAACTTTTTTACCCTCTACTACACCCAAAACATGGTGATAATAATGTCTCCATTCTGTAAATTGTGAAAGATAATCCCAAACTTTCTTAGACTTCGTGTGAAAAATATGGGGCCCGTATTTATGAACTAAAATGCCATGCTCGTTATAGTAATCGTAGGCATTACCGCCGATATGGTCTCGTTGTTCTACAATCAATACTCTCTGCCCAAGCTCATTAGCAATTCTTTCAGCTATGACGCAAGCTGAGTATCCAGCGCCGATGATCAGCCAGTCAAATTTCATGGTTTTTCTCCTTTTTTAGCATCAAACTGGAGCTTAAAGTGCTTTCAGTGCTTAGTATGTTATCTAATGATTGTTTGATATTTTTTTTCGTTACTTGCTTTAAGTGCTGCTCAACACGGTCTACAAATGGCTGATATACAGCTTGAGGTGAAAAGTTTTTTATTACATACTTGTGTGCTTGTTCTTCCATCCATTGGCGTTTGTCTGGGTTAGTCAACAGTGTATGTATGGCATCAGCAAAACCTTCAGCTGTATCTGCTACAGATACAGCATTATCAACAACTTCAGGTATTCCTTGAACACCAGCATTAGTTGATACACAGGCACGACCATGTGACAATGCTTCCACAAGCTTAATCTTAAGACCACTACCGATAGGTAATGGAACTAGACATACTTCGGCATGACTGTATTCAAGCTTTAGATCATCTAACGTACCTAAAAAAATAACATTAGGAAAGGTTTCTTTAATCTCATTGCACACACTACCGCAAACATGAAGACTACAATGAGGTAATGACTGTAAAACAATTGACCACACATTCTTAAGAAACCATTGTAAACCATGAATGTTGTGGTCTGCATCGCTGCCAACAAATAAACAACGACCAGAGACTTGATGATTATTATGAAAATAATTGACTGCCGATTTAGGCATTTTTATTACTTCGCACTGAGGTGCCATGTCTTGGAGAATTTTTGCATCTTCCTGCTGGATAGCTAATAACACTTGTGCTTTAGATAGCGCTATACTTTCTTTTTCTCGTGTCCAAACTAATTCAAAAGCTCTGACTCCAAAGTTATTGAAATCAACCGTTCTTTGATGACGAATATCATGAGTAAGTATAACCTTTAAAACTGTTTCATCTAGATAAAGAGAATCCAAAACATCTGCTAAAAAAACGTAGTTAGCAATTACAACATCAGGCTTGAATTTGACAAATCGTGTGTTTGCAAAATCTATTTCCTCTGGTTTTATGGGATGTCCCCAAATTGAAGAGGATTTTATATTGCTACGGGCTGCTTGGGCTTTATTTCTAGCAGAACGGTAAATATTCTTTAATTTTTCTGGCAATAAATGATTGTAGGCTAGTCGCAATGGCGCAACAATCCAATCAGATAATGAGTTAAATCTTAATAAAATTCTACCAATTCGCAAGTTGTCTTTAACAGACACATTAGCAAGCCTAGCTAAATTAGGTGGAATGATTTGCCAGGGTGTTTTGTTGTCAGCTAATGAGTTAATAACTGTCAATTCAATTTGATAACCAAGCTTTTGCAGGTAGCTTAGAAAATCAATTATATAAGCAGCACTACCAAACCTATTCTCAACAGGTATATCTCTACTGATAATTTGAATCTTTGTATGACGATCAGTACAATCTATGACTACGTTTTTTTTCATATATCAATAAAAATTTATATTTATTGAATTTTTATAAATATGAGATTAGTTAATGACTAATCTCATACGAAACTTAGCTGGAGCGAAGCCAAGATGGACAATCTCCAAACCTACGAAATAAATAATCTATTACAGCAACTACATGAACTTTTATCCTCATGCGAATTCGAGAATTTGCCCTGGGACTAATATATGCTCGGATGTAAGACAAAGCTTCGGGAATAATTACTGTAAAATAAATTCTTATTATTTCATAAAATGGTAGATTTCGCTCAATCCACAAGAGTCTATTTCGTTGAATGAAATAGTGATAAAGTAATCCAGCTTCGCCTCCTTTGAAGGAAGCAGATACTTTATGCCAAACATGAGCAGATGGTACAAGTAAGCACTCAAATCCAGCGCGTTTAGCTCTATAACAAAAGTCAGTTTCCTCCCATGTCAAAAAGAACTTAGGCTCTAAAAAACCTATTTTATGAATTACCTCAGTTTTAACTAATAGGGCACAACCACAAGCATAATCAATTTCTCTAATCTCACTCCATGTAAAATTATCTTCTATCTGATTTATTCCTATATGATCAGTAGAAGCTGTCTCTGGTATCCAAACACCACCAGCAAACCAAATTTTATTTGGCTCGTTTTTATAGTAAATTTTTGCTCCAAAAACTCCGGCTTGAGGTCTTTCTTTGCTTACTCGAAGAAAACTTTTAATAAGACAGGGAGCAACTATTGCATCATTATTAAGTATTAAAATATAATCACACCCTTTAGACATTGCATAGGCAATACCTCTATTATTGCCTTCTGCATATCCAAGATTGGCATGGGTTTCAATGATAGTTACTTCTGGAAATTCTTGCCTAAACGTTTTAACAGAATCATCCTGAGAACCATTATCTACAACTATTACCTCATAATTCGAGTATTCTAATGTTTGAACTGTTCTTATACATTCGCAAGTATCTTCTTTACCATTCCAATTAAGAATAATAATAGAGATTTTTGGCTCGATAGATTGTAGAGTTTTTTGTTCCATGATTAGGAATTTAATAAAAACTAACAGGTGAATTTGGAAGAGGTTAATACTTAGTAAGTACAGATATTATTAGCCGAGTGCTAACTCTAAAATTTTGTACCAATTAGGCAAAACTAAACTAAATCTCTTAAAGACTTTATGAGTATCTAATGAGGAATAAGCGGGTCTTTTGGCTGGCGTTGGATATTGCTCAGACGGTATTGCTAGCAAATTCTTCAACTTATGTTGACTAGAATTCGGATCAAGTTCAAAAATTGCTTTTGCAAACCCATACCAACTAGTCTGACCAGTAGCAGTGAGATGATATATTCCCCGGTTACTGCTCAAAAAACTATTTATCTCATGTATGCCTTGTGACAAAATTTGTGCCGTAGATTCAGCAATCATTCGGCTCCAAGTTGGAACACCTATTTGGTCATCAACAACTTTTAATTCTTCACGCTCACGTGCTAATTTTAGCATCGTCAGGAGAAAGTTTTTGCCTCTTAAGCCATAAACCCAACTTGTTCTGAAAATTAAATGAGGTACATCAACTGCATGAATTGCTAATTCGCCTGCTAATTTTGTTTTGCCGTAAATGTTTTGTGGGTCTAGCTGGTCTTGCTCTGTGTAAGGAGTAGCTTGACCACCATTGAAGACATAATCGGTTGAATAATGAATAATTCCTGCACCGATTAGTTTGGCTTCTTCTGCAATTACACCTGGTGCAGTTCCATTAATAGCCATTGCTAACTCTGGTTCTGTTTCTGCTTTATCCACAGCAGTATATGCAGCAGCATTAATAATTAAGTCAGGTTGAACCTCACGAATTACATAACGAATAGTGTCCGGCTGAGATAGATCTATGCGTAAATTGGGAGAAGAGACTTCACGTCCGGCGGGAATAACTTCACCCAGAGTCATCAAAGTTCGTTGCAGTTCCCAACCAACCTGACCAGTGATACCTGTGAGTAGTATTTTGGTCATGCAAACACCTCCGCTGCTTTCAATCGCTTAACTACCTGATCTTTAGCAGAGACAATAGGTTCTGCTTCTAAAGGCCAAGCGATCGCCAAATCTGGATCGTCCCAAAATATGGTACGCTCGTACTCTGGCGCATAGTAGTCTGTAGTTTTGTACAAAAACTCCGCAGATTCTGAAAGCACTAAAAAACCGTGAGCAAAGCCTGGTGGTATCCACAACTGCTGCTTGTTTTTAGCGCTCAGACGATAGCCAACCCATTGGCCGAAGTACTTAGAGCTAGCCCTCAAGTCTACTGCTACATCAAATACTTCCCCAACCACAACTCTCACCAACTTGCCTTGAGGTTGCTTAATTTGATAATGTAGACCGCGTAGTACATTTTTGGCGGAAAGCGAGTGATTGTCTTGCACGAAATTTGCTGTAATCTCTGCCTTCTCTAAAAAAGCTCGTTCATTGTAACTTTCGTAAAAAAAGCCACGTTCATCTCCAAAAACTCGCGGTTCAATTAGCAGTACATCAGGAATTTCAGTCTGGATAATGTTCACAGCTTTACCCTCTCAGTTTCTGCAAAGTTTTCCTTAAATCCATGTGCTGATGCAAACCAGTTTTCTTCTTGAACTTGAGTAGTACGATCGGCGTTTATCAAGTCCATCAAATAACGTCCATAGCTATTTTTAGCTAGTGGTTTGGCAAGTTCATAGAGTTGGTCAGCATCGATATATCCTTGGCGATAGGCAATTTCTTCGACACAAGCTATTTTGAAACCTTGGCGTTGTTCTAGAGTTTGAATAAAACTAGCAGCCTGATGCAGAGATTCATGGGTTCCCGTATCCAACCAGGCGTAGCCTCTACCTAAAAGCTCAACTTTTAATTGTCCCCGATGTAGATAAACTTGACTCAAGTCAGTAATTTCTAGTTCATTGCGGGCTGAAGGTTTAAGCCCTGATGCAATTTCTACGACTTGAGAATCATAAAAATAAATACCAGGCACAGCATAATTAGACTTGGGAATCTGGGGTTTTTCCTCTAAACTCACTACTTGGCCTGTAGAGTCAAATTCAACCACCCCATAGTGCTGAGGTTCAGCTACTCGATAACCAAAGATGAGCGCGCCCTCACGCAATTTTGCCGCCCAAAGTAGCACATCAACTAAACCATGACCGTAAAAAAGGTTATCGCCCAAAACTAAGCAAACAGAGTCGTTACCAATGAAATCTTTACCCAAAATAAAAGCCTGGGCTAAACCTTCCGGTCTGGGTTGCTCTACATAGCTAAACTTCAGACCCCACTGACTACCATCTTGCAAAAGTTGTTGAAATAGGGGTAAGTGTTGAGGTGTAGAGATGATAAGTATTTCTCGAATCCCAGCCAACATCAGAGTTGACAAAGGGTAGTAAATCATTGGCTTATCATAGACAGGCATGAGTTGTTTACTCACCACTTGAGTGAGTGGGTACAATCTTGTACCAGAACCGCCAGCTAGAATAATGCCTTTCATGGTTAACTCCTTTGTTAGTTTGGGCTTTTGTTAGTGTGATAGGGCTACTTTTCTGTCTCCATAGTTTTGCTGAATCCAAGTTTGGTAAGCACCTGATTGGACTTGCTCAACCCAACTGGAATTGTTTAGATACCACTGAATTGTCTTTAATAAACCACTATCAAAACTCTCTTTTGGTTCCCAACCCAAATCTTGCTTAATTTTGCTACTGTCAATTGCATAGCGTCGGTCATGACCAGGGCGGTCTTTGACAAAGGTGATCAGAGAAGAGTAGTGGAAGTTTGGTTTGGGTGCTAACTCATCGAGGAGGGCACAAATTTTTTCCACAACTGCGAGGTTTGTTTGTTCTTTGTTACCGCCTATGTTGTAAGTTTCTCCAATAGAGCTTTGTTGTAGAACTAGATATATAGCTTCGCAGTGATCTTCCACATACAGCCAATCGCGAATATTTTGACCATCTCCATAAATCGGTAGTGGTTTTCCATTCAAAGCATTGAGAATTATCAGAGGAATCAGTTTTTCTGGAAACTGTCTCGGGCCGTAGTTATTGGAACAGTTAGTGGTTAAAGTTGGTAAACCATAAGTGTGATAATAGGCACGTACCAAATGGTCAGACCCTGCTTTAGATGCAGCATAAGGGCTGTTAGGTGCATAGGGAGTATCTTCTCGAAAAGCTGGATCTGTTTGGCTTAATGAGCCGTAAACTTCATCTGTAGATATGTGTAGAAAACGGAATTGTTCTTGCTTTTGAGGAGATAATTTTTCGTAGTAAGCTCTGCTGGCTTCGAGAAGTTGGAATGTTCCTAATACGTTAGTTTGAATGAAATCTTGTGGGCTGAGAATAGAGCGATCGACATGACTCTCAGCAGCAAAATTGATAATTGCATCTGGTTGGTGCTGTTCTAAAAGATTATGTATTAGTTCAATATCGCTAATATCACCACGAACAAAATCATATCCAGAATCATCTTGCAATTCTGCTAGAGTTTGTGGATTACTCGCATAAGTTAGTTTATCTAGATTGATAATGTTCGCCCACTGTTCTTTTCTAGCTTTCAGAATGAAGTTAGAACCAATAAAACCTGCGCCACCTGTTACTAAAAATTTTTGCATTTTAGCAGTTTATCTTAACTAAAGAATGTTGATGCTATATAACTGAGTTGCTAATTGTTCCTGTAACTTAGAGCATTGAAGAATTTAAAAAAGAGATATTTGTTTGCTCATAAACACCTGTGTGAGTCATGTTTCTAAAATTGATAAATTAATATTTACGAAACTTTTCTACTTCATCATTGGTAAGCTTTTTAAAGCACGGCGAACAACCGCATTATAGATCTCATTTCTAGCCTTTCGGACACTCTCAGCATTGTAATGGGTTTGTATGAACCTCAAAGCTTCATTAGCGAGATGACTAGATAGCCCTGAGTCTTTCACTAAACTTATTGCTGCATTTGCAAAGTCCTCTGCATTATCTCTTATAAGAAGATGTTTAGAATCTCTAACATTAATTCCTTCAACTCCTACAGTTGTTGAAACAACAGGAACTCCCTGTGCCATCGCAGCCAATATTTTTGTCCGAATACCACTACCAATACGCACTGATACAAGTTGGATCTTGCCACGCATAGCTAAAGACAGATCTTTCACAAAACCAGGGTAATCAACACCTTCTATCTCATGGGCAATACGCCAACCGCTGCTCCAAGCTCCAATTACAGCCAGACTTGCTTCAGGTAAAGCAGCTCGAATCAGCGGCCAGATATCGGCAAACAACCAGTTAAGGGCATCTCGATTGGGATCGTGCTCTTCAGAACCTACAAATACAAAACTTGCTCCTGATACTGGTGTGACTGTTTCGGCAATCCCGATATCCACAGGAACGGGAAAAGGGCTTATATGAACAATCTCTTTATTAGCTAAACTACTGAGTTCTTCGGCGTCTGTTTCACTGAAAACTACAATGCTGTCAAAAGCAGACAGAAATGAGACTTCTTCTGTTAGCATCCGTGTTGCTAGATAGCTTGAATATGGATTAACTCCATAAGTTGCAAGGTGCCTTTTAGTATAAACAGAGTGGATTTGATGATGAATGAAAAGTTTTGGAATTTCTCTAGGTAGCCAAACTCCTAAAGACAACATTTCTACAAACTCGACTTGTACAAGATCAACCCCAGCTTCTAGCTCTTCTGAGAGCGCAGTGATAAAAGACGCAGGTAACGGAGAAAAAGGATAGAAGGGTAACTGAAGAACCTGTGTTAAATTGCTATTTTCTACCTTAGATCGAGCCAATTTTTTGATATTTTGGAAAAGTTTACGTACTAGTCCATACAATTTTTGAGAAGTGGTGAGGGAAGTAAAGCATGGAACTGCTCTAACCCGAACATGAGAAAGACATTGCTCTAACTCCCTTGCATCATCAAGTTGCTGGCGGGAGTAAACCGGACACACTAAAGTAAAAGAATGATCTTCACTTAAGCATTGCAAAGTCGAAAACTGAGCAGCATTTCCTCCAGAAGCAAGTGGCCATGGTAAATAAGGGGTCGCAATTAAAATATGCATTTAGGCTGTCTAGTTTTATTTTAGATAATTCTTTTTTACTAATTCTTAAAACCTAGTAAACCGGCTATGTATCCTAATTCCCATTGGGTTTGAGATTGCAATGATAAATTGCTCTTATGTACTGTTTTTAGCAATGTGCTAATTTTAGCCTTAGGATTCTTAATAAAATTATGCAAAAATTTAAGCGTCAACTTGGTTCTTGCTGATGTAGATAGAGATTGTGATTCTATATGTAAGACAGCTTCTGAAACACCTTGCCAAAAGAAACGTCTTCTAAACCAACTTGAATCTATTCGATTGGAATGAATATGGTGTTTGACGGAGATTTCAGGATGATAAAAACGTTGATAGCCCATATTATCTATTTCTTGAAATAGAGAAGTTTCTTCACACGACAAAAGTTTGTTACCTGTTCTTCCTAGCATAGGGTTGAAACCATGCAACTTTTCTAGGAGTCTTCTTGGAAAAGAAATATTTGCGCCTACCAATATTTCTTCATCTTTCAAAGGGCGAGGATATTCAGATAAATCAAGAACTGATAGATACAGCAGAAAATCATCTGTTAACCAATTGGGCCTTTCTGCTTCCCAAATTGGCTCAACTTTTCCCCCAACAGCACCAGGCTGTGGATTAACTGTCTCAAAGACTTGAAGTATTTTTTCTAACCAATGTGGAGAGGCGATCGCATCATCGTCCAAATACGCTACATACTTTCCCTTAGCATTTTGCCAACCTGTATTACGAGCCTGAGAAAGCCCTAATACTGGCTCATAAAAATAGCATAAGTTAGATATGTGGGAAAATTCTTCGGTAACTACACTCTTAGTGTCATCGGTGGAATGATTGTCAACTACCAAGATTTCATATTTAGCGATGTCAAGAGTCTGTTCAACAAGACTCTGCAATGCCTTACGCAAGTAACTTGCACGATTGAAGGTACAGATTATAGCAGAGATTTCAATAGCCATAATATCTATCCAGTATAAAAATTATCTTGAGTTAACTATTTCATAAACATTCATAACTGTTAACCATCTACCTGCTTCAACTGAGAGATAAAACTTGACGGCTTTTGAATCTTGAAGATTTCCTGGTAATAGTTAAGTAGCTCTTTTACAGTACGTTCAACTGCAAATTCTTCTACTTTGCTCTTTGCGGCTTGTCCAATACTATGTAAGTTAGGGTGTATCCATGCTTCGTTGATTTTGGTAGCTAGTGCATTTACTTCACCTATAGGAGCAAGGAAGCCTGTCTCATTATCGTTAAGCAATTCCTCAAAACTAGCCCCCATTGTTCCAATAATAGGTCTTCCCAATGCCATAGCTTCTAAACAAGCATTGGGAAAGTTATCAATCAAAGAGGGTAGGACAACCAATTTAGCACCAGCGATTACAGGATAGAGCTTGCTATGAGGTATTGGATTAATGAAAATCAATCTATTTACGTACTGGCTACACAGCAAATTGGCATATTCCTTCATCGAGGAAGCTAGAGAAGTTCCATTGTCTAAACCCACAAAAACAGCGTGACAGTCTTGATATTTTTCTAAAACCTGGGGCAGTGCCTGAGCTAATATATGGAATCCTTTATGGAGATCAAAACGACCGAAGAATAATAGATATTTTTTGCCTTGCAAGTTTTCTTTGAAAACCGATAAATCCCAATCAGTGTCTTCTAAGTAAAAAGGTGTGCGGATAACTCGAACATGAGTGATTTTTGCTTGTTCAGCCAGTAGTCGCTTCAGAGTATAACTTGGTGCATATATGTGTTTGTTCAGGCGCATCTGTAGCCATTCCAAACACTCTATAATTCGCTTATCGCGATTGCGTTTTTGTTGAGACATTTCCATCCAGACTGGACGATATCCAGAAATACGTATTACTTGTGGAATCGGTAAAAGAAGACTGGAAATGACACCACAAGCATTCCAATCAGGAAACTGAACAATGTCAAAAGGTTGCTGCTTGTGTAATTCTAAAAGTTTGCGATAAACCTGAAAACTAAAGTCTAGACATTGTGCTGTTTGGGGAATATGGTATCGAGTTAGTTTATTTAGCCTTCGTTCGATTTTTCCTAAGGTTAGGCGATGAACTTGAATACCTTCGTGTTCAAATTCAGCTTGATCAATTTCTGATAGGACAATAATATGTACCTCATGTCCTAAGGAAACTAATGCCTTGGCAACTCGATGTAGATAGTTAGCCAAACCTCCACTAAAGTATTCTTCAGTTATATATTCTGTCGTAGCAAATGCTATACGCATATTTATTGATATTTAAAATTGTAAACATTTTCTACTGATCTCGAATACCAACTTCACTCATCTAGATGAATTTGAAGCGGTATGTTTGTGAAATATTGAGCTAATTACGAAATCCGAAGACATCAAGTCGCATATCTTTAGCGTTATAGACAGGACGATGAATAAAAGGCTGTACTGCTGGCATCTCACCTTGAATATGTATTCTGAACCCTGCATTTTCCAAGACAGCAAAAAAAGCACTTAGCCTTTGTGGTTGCTCAATAAATGAATGATGCTCAACAAAAATGTTTTCGACGTTATGCAATAAGTCTGCACAATCTTGAAGGACATCGGTCTCAGCCCCTTCAATATCAATTTTTAACATACTACAAGGCTCACTTAGATATTCACGAAGACGCTTGACAGGAATAGTGACTTTAACTTTTTCTTCTGTCACCTCATCAGCAAATTCAGCAATGTGACCGCCATCAGCACCATTAGCCAGGAACTCAAGCTCACCATCAAAAGTCCATAGACCAGCTTGAATTAGTGTTATTGAGGATAAGTCTTTGCAATTAATACTTAGTAGCTTAAATATTTCTGGATCGGGTTCAAATGCAATAATTTCCGAATCAGGATACAGGCTCTTCCAATATAATACTGTTGCTCCCACATTGGCTCCACAGTCTATAATTCTGGGCTTCTTTAAAGAAGTAACAAACTCACAACTCCTCTTTTGAAAATAGTAATCATAGACTTGAAGGACTGAGGGTGCATCAACTGTTAAAAGCTCATGCCCAAAAATTGAAGTTTTAGTTGGTACTCTACGTGGTAATTTTGAGAGTCGTTCTAATTCATGAGCTAAATCATTGTTAGATAAAATTCCTGAATTAGTTTTTTTATCTTTTCCGCTACCTCTTAATTTATTTAGAGCTTTAGTTAATACTGGAGGTGTGAAGTCACGTACAACTGATGTCACTACATTGTTATTCATAGAAAATATCCTCGGCTACTTTAAGCGTATACAGGAGAGGCTTTTTGCCATCTTTATTCAAAGCGAATCAGAATTAATGAACGAAAATTTTTAATCAAACTCTTAATATTTTTCATTGTTTTAAGCTCAGTGTATAAAACAGCGATGTTGCTAAAAAATGGCATTTCAAAGTTTTTAAAAATTTAATACTATCTCCGAATTATTTGTCCTCGTAAGGCAATTAACTTTGCAGGAACCCCGGCAACTACTTCACCAGGATTCACGTCTTTTGTTACTACACATCCTGCGCCCATAACGGCTCCATCACCGACCGTAACACCATCCAAAATAGTAACGCCAGTACCAATCCAAACATCACAACCAATAGAAATTCCTTTACAGGTTAGACCTTGATCTTTTATAGGCTTATTTATATCTATAAATACATGATTAGCTGGAATAATTACAGTGTTGGCTGCAATTCTTGTGTTATCTCCAATTCTCAATCCACCGTGACCATAAAGTATAGTACCTGGGTTAACACTAACCTCATCGCCTATTTCAATACTTCCACCATAGCTTGCAAGAATAGCACCCTTATGTACTACACATCCCTGACCTAAGCGAATGCTACCGTTAGGTGTTGAATTTAAGCTGTCATGCCAATCTAGGTAAGTTGCTGCTATGGTTGCATCAGCATAAATTCTTGTACCAAAACCAAACTCTATGCCCTCAATAGCGCTTATGACTGCATATTTATCAATAAAAATCCCACCTTCCTGCATTTGATAACGGTACTTATGAAAAAGATATCTTTGCCTCAGAGTTTTTATCTCTTCAAATAAGAAGCTGCTAAAGTTAGGGTATTTTTTTGTTCTCATTATTTTTTTATTAGCCATTCTCTAGGTTGAAAAAATAAACATTCGCTCATATTCAGATTACTAATAACTTTAAACTTAAAAGATTCGACAGCATCTAGAAGGTAAAAACCTCCCTGACTAATACCTATTTTCATAGAGTAAGAATTAGCTTTCAGATTAAGACAAGGTAGATAAATTTGAAAATTAAATTTTCCTGGTGATACACTGAATGATGAATTATCAGTTAATGAGTTTAGACGTAAAGTACTTTCTCCCTCACCAAATTGCTCTGTGATTAGCAAAGTTACATTAACATTTTCTATATTTTTTAAAGCTTTACATTCAATATTAAAATAAGTACCGTTTCCTGTAACAGGATGTAGAATTTTGCTACCCTCTTCATCTGTAAAGTAAAGTGCAGTTATATTAAAATCACTATTTGGATTCTGATTATTTACTGAGATAAAACTAGTCTCTATTGAGATTTCATCTGTATGGACATCAAATAAATCTTCTTCGTATTTTTTTAGAACTAATTCAGTTTTACCATCACAAATAAACTTACCTTTTGATATATAAACAGCAGAATCGCAAACCGCTAAAAGTGAATTCGCAGCATGAGATACCAAAATAAAAGATGTTCCATTTTTACGAAGTTCAACTAGTTTACGGTAACACTTAGTCCTGAATTTCATATCGCCAACAGCCAGAACTTCATCAATCAAAAGAATATCTGGTTTTGTATGAATTGCACTAGCAAATCCTAACCTTGCAGCCATTCCAGAACTATAACTTTGAACTGGTGCATCAATTGCATCACCAATTTCTGCAAATTCTACAACTTCATCAAATCGCTCATCAATTTCCTTTTTTGATAAGCCCAAAATTGCCATGTTGGCATAAATATTCTCTCGCCCTGTCAAGATGGGATTAAATCCTGCTCCGAGGGCAATTAATGGTGCTACTATACCGTTAACTTCTACAAAACCTCTATCTGGTTTAATCAAACCTGCAATTATTCGCAGCAGAGTTGATTTACCACTACCATTTTTTCCAACTAAGCCAACTGATTCACCTCGACGTAATTTAAAACTTACATTATCTAACGCCCAAAATTCCTGTTTCCGCAGCTTCTCACTGTTGTCACGTAGCCCTAATAATTCCGAGGCAATATCTTGAACACCATACATCAAAGACCGCTTTAAATCTCGACAAAACTTTTTAGAAACTCCATTAACTGAAAGCACAATATCATTTTCGTTATCCTGCGGCTTTGCTGCAATTTCTTGCTCGTTGATGCTAATCGTCATTATGAACTAATCCTCTCAATTACAAAGGGCATTGCCAGACGATACATAATCCAAGCTATTAGTAATCCTAAAATTGAAATTAGGCTGGCTATCCAAAATCCCTGCGGGTCAGAGATGACACCTGTTGTTGCTAATTCTCGTGTTGTTACTAATAATGGAGTCACAGGATTTAGCTTTACAATACTGCCAAATAATCCATTACTGGGAACTGGATAAACAACTGGTGTAAGGAACAACCAAAACCCAGTAATCAATGTCAATCCTTTAGTAACATCCTGGTATAAAGCACCCATTGGGGATAACAATAAACCTATAAATGTTCCTAGTAATACTAAATGAATTAATGCTACTGGCGCTAGAATTACACTCAAAGTTACTGGAATCTTGAACCAGATAAATAAGCCTACAATTAATATGAGCTTGATTCCAAAGTTAAAAAATACTTCTCCTAGTTTGGCAACAATCAATGCTTCGTGAGGGAAGTTAATTCTTGCCAACATTGCTTTAGCTGCTGTTACTGCTTGTACTGGGCCATTTAATGCTTCAACAAAAGTTTGCCACAGCGACATGCTGAACATCACATAAGCTGCATAAGGTAATTCTGTATTACCAATGTTGACAATACCATTACTTTTCGCAAGTGTAAAACCAGCTGCTGTAATTACTGGTGGTATAAATGCCCAAAAAATTCCTAACAACGATTGACGGTATTGAGCACTGATATCGCGAATTAACAACCGCCAAGCTAATTCTCGCGATGCTAGTAAATCCCGCCCCATTTCCCGAAATAATTGCAGCGGATTTCTGATTTGGCTTTCTGGCCGATATACAACTCTGGTTTTTTTTAGCATCATAGAGATTCATAATTTAATGAGCAAATTAGTATCTACCTCTTGCGAGACAGTAAAATAGTTCTCTGCATTTTTAAAGTCTGGTCAATCACGCTTCTCGTCCCAATATCCTTTAATGATGAGTATTGATTACTCATCCATTTAGTTAGCTATACGTCAGATGACTATATGGGCATTGTGCGATCGCTTAAAGCTGTTACACTCTGTGCTGGGAAAATACTTCTTCCAGTAGTTACGCAAATATGATTTTTTAATCTCCCGTTCCATCAAGGAAGACTTCTGCCAAACGACTGGATGAGAGTAACTGTTTTGTAGCCAGCCAAATAAAAGGTGGAATTGTTGTCATATAACGGCTCCAGAGGCGACGTGGTTCTTGAAGCCAGCGATAAAGCCACTCAAATCCTAATTCTCTAACTATGCGTGGTGCGCGCTTATGGATTCCTGCGTAAACTGGGAAAACTCCACCAACTCCAATCATGACGGCTTGAATTTTACCTTTGTGTTGGGCCATCCAATTTTCCTGTTTTGGACATCCTAATGATACAAATACTAGACCAGCACCACTTTTATTGATTTTTTTGACCAAATCTGCGTCTTCAGTTTCAGTCAGAGGACGGAAGGGTAAAGGTTCCATCGCTGCTATTTTTAGGTAGGGAAATTCTTGCTCTAGCCTTTGCCGCATTTTGGCTAGGATTTCGGTTTGGGAACCCAGAAAGAAAACACTGACATTTTGTATTTGAGCTAGCTGGCACAATCCTTGTAAGATATCCATCCCTGCTACGCGGTCTTGGGAACGTGCACCCATCCGCCGCATCATCCAAACTAAAGGCATTCCATCAGGTGTGACGACATCTGCAGTTTTCAGTACTCTAGCAAACTCGGGATTCCAATGAGCTTCCATGAGCATATGTACATTGGCAACGCAGACTGTTTTACTCTCTCGAGCGATCGCCCACTTCAGTATTGTTTGTATTTGGTTTTCAAAAGTTAATGCAGTAATGGGAAAATCCAGAACTTTTTGAGTAGGTACTAATGTTACCTCTCCCATAAATTCCTCCTGTGTCAAAAATCCTAAACATCAATTAGTTCATTGCCAACTGTGGAACAATCAGGTGATCCTATTGCTGACTTTCTTCTCAGTTCTTGGCATGGTCTGACTCATACACATGGAGATGCAATAGCTTTATCCGTAAGTTTCTGGTTACCCTGGTATTTTTAAAACATCCGTTCCTCGTATCTTAGTTTACAAGCTGATCTGAGGCTTTTCCCAAAATTCACTATAAACTTTATAGTTACTTTATATTTGCTTTGCAATTCCTTTACATAACTATTAAATTTTATGTAAATATCATGAACTGAGTAATATCTCATCTTGAAAAAGAATTACGTAGAACAACTGAAAAATCAAAGCTTCTAGCTTCCAGCCTGAAGAATAGTAGAGATAAAAAATCTCATGGACTCTCTGGCAAGAGATATTAGCAGTAACTAAAGTAGTAGTGAATTAATATACATTTTGCTACAGTAGGTTTTTGTTTGTGTATTCAATTGGGGTGATTATCTAGAGATTTCCGCATCATCCATAACTGGTTGCAGGTGCTGCGATAATCGGTAATTAGCTAAACTTGGTATTAAACTCAAGCTAAAAATTAAAAACTATGTACACTGAAGAATTGTCTGTGTGCATATATTACACTTCAATCAAATTATAAAGTATTAATTTCCACACAAAATCAAGTTTGATTTCCTAATTAGCTAACGACTGCCTAACACAGTAATAGTTCCCTTATAAGGTTGTTGATAACTGTTTCGTACATAGATACCACAGACTCAGCTGATTGTAAACGCTTTTTGACTTGATATTTATCACCTTGATTCTGCAATTAACAGCGTCATCCGCCATAATATTGATTTCAGTATTGGTGTATCATTTAAAATTTAATTTTTAATTAAATGAATTAATAATTTTTGTTTATCTTTTAGCCAATTATTTTTTAAATATATTTTTTGCAGTTGCAACTAAATAAAAAAGGAGAAGATAAATATTTCTTCTCCCTTACCATTGTTATTTATATTATTGTCTGATTTTTGATTTTCTTTCAGCCTTTGCCGTAACATCTGCCTTTGTTTTTTCAGTTGTCGCTGTCTTGCTGAACCGCCTTTACCTTTATCATTCCTTCCCTCTCGACGGGGAGATTCCCATCTTTTTAATCTCATATTTTTCACTCTCTGTAGAACTGGAATTTTGTCAATACTGGTGAGTATGCCTGAATTTAGACTCAAGCTGAATCAAAAAGTCTTGATTAGCCTGGGAGTAATACATCTCATCATTAGCTAATAACTATATTAGCATTCAATCTTAATGATTAGCTAAGCATGAAATTAATTGGCGTATAAACCCTGATAGCTTGCAAATATATAATACATATAATATAAGTGATATAGCGTAGGTTAATTGTAACTTTAGCTACGTTTTTACAAAATTTGATTAGTCTCTACTGCGATGTTTACGGTTTCAAACTTTGAGATTGAATCCCATGATGTATGGAATGCAGATAGTATCATTTCAAAATATAGACGCAGTTATATCTTGTATAGTTTCCTTTGGGCAGAACAATAATTAGCATTACCAAAATCAAGCATAGTAATGCTAGTCTGCGGCAAACCCTAAACGCTTAACTTCAAGCCAAAAGTCAAGCACAGTGATTTGATGACCTTTGCTCGAGAAGCTGTTCAGGAAAACTTCTGATAACTCGATGATTTTACAGTGGGCAGGAGGAGAATCGAACTCCTATGACCGCAAGGTCGCCACATTTTGAGTGTGGTGCGTCTACCAGTTTCGCCACCCGCCCTTAGATGCAACTTTACTAATATACACTATTTGAGAGTTTTTCAACAAGAATGAAAAATTATTTTTGAGGTGAAATTACTAAAGTCTGATCAATATCCTCTAGTTTGGCACAGCCACTAAGTGCCATAGCTAAACTTAACTCATCCTGTAGCAGTGAAATGATTTGAGATGCACCTGCTTTTCCGGCTACTGCTAGTCCCCATAAAATAGGTCGTCCAATGAGTACAGCTTTTGCTCCTAATGCTAAGGCTTTGAGAATATCTGTACCACGACGGATACCACCATCCATCAAGATTTCGGCTTTACCATCTACGGCGGTGACAATCTCAGCTAAAGCATCTAAAGATGCGATCGCACTATCCAATTGTCTGCCACCATGATTGGAGACAACTATGGCTTTGACTCCGCACTCGACTGCACGTATGGCATCATCTCCTCGTAATATACCTTTTATTACTAAGGGCAGAGGGCAAATTGATTGCAACCATGCTAAATCATCCCAAGTTAATGCCGGGTTTAGCTGTTGAGCGAAATAAGTAAACAACCCAGATTCACCTTGTGCATGGGGTATATCTAACCCTGAGATGGTTGCAAGATTAGCGGCGTGTAAACCTGGAGGTAAGGAAAATTCGTTACGCTGATCTCGTTCGCGCCTTCCCAACATGGGAGCATCTACAGTTAAACATAATGCTTTGTAACCTGCGTTATAGGCTCTTTCGACTAAAGCGCGAGTTAAGCTTCTATCTTTATGGATGTAAAGTTGGAACCATTGCAAGGCATCAGGGAAATTTTGCCGTATTTCTGCAACTTCTTCAATAGTTTTAGTCGCCAAAGTACTGAGAACCATACCCACACCTGCTGCTGCTGCTGCTGTGGCGGTAGCGATTTCTCCCTCTGGATGAGCTAGACATTGAAACGCCATTGGTGCAATGAGTAAGGGTAGGGCAAGAGGTTGCCCTAGGATAGAGGTAGATAAATTGCGATCGCTCACATCGACTAACATGCGTGGGCGCAACTTTAAGCGCTCAAATGCAGCGCGGTTATCTCGTAAGGTGATTTCATCTCCAGCACCGCTACTGTAATAATCAAGCGCCATCTGCGATAGCTGCTGTTTCGTTAACTCTTCGTATTCAAAAAGGTTGATCGGTTGCAAGTGATTGTGGATGTTGGCTAGGCGTTCGGTATTTTAATATCTCACGCCTAGATGCAGAGGTGCAAAGGAGAAGACAAGATGCTTAACTTACCAATTTCGCCATCCACCTTTGGGTGTAAGTTCGGTTGGTTTATGGTTGTACAATAAGTTTTGATATTCTTTGCTACTTGCCCATCTGTCAATTTCTCTGGCTCGCAGTACTGGTACTGGGTGAGTTAATTGGGCTGTGCGGGCAGCCTTAACCATTTCGCCGAGTTCGTTCTTGCTAATATCATCGTAGGCACGGGCTTGGTCAATAAAGGCATCAAGGTTGAGTTGCGGTGCTAAAGTTGGCGAACCACCAGCTAACTTCATCAAAACTGACATCACAACTTTGGGATCTTGAGTGGCTAACAATGCAGCGCGATCGCAAGTAAACTCAGCACAGCGTACCCACTCTAATAGTTGTGTTTGTATTGCTTGAGCAATGAAGGAGCCGACGTTAGGCAATATTGCGGCTGCTAAGATGAGTAGATTTACTGGAGTTAGGTAAACACTATGGTCGCATTTGAGATGTCCTAACTCATGGGCAATGACAGCTTGAATTTCTTGTGGTGTCAGGATATCTATTAGCGAAGTATGCACCACAATAAAAGGTTGTTGACCTCGCATTGCAAAGGTATAGGCATTAGGCGCTGGATGTTGCCTGATATATAACTGAGGAGGCTCTATATCTAAGATTTTGCAAGCTTCTAACAGCAATTTGTATAAATCTGGCAGTTGTTTTTCACCTACCAAAACGCTAGAGGCAATATTTTCTACATAAAAAACCTGCTCTGCCATTGGCCCAAGCAAATTCCGCACCATCATATCTAAACCTGGGATCTGTTTGAGAGTTTTTGTAGCTTCCAAGTCTAAGGGATGACGAAAGGAGTCGGCTTTTAAACCAATCAGCGGTGTTTTTAATGACATGGTGTGAGAAGCGTAAAAGGGAATGGGGACTGGGTATTAGGGATTGGGTATTGGGGAAGGGAGGATTGGGTATTAATTATTTTTCCTTTGTTCCCCTTATTCTTATTGTGTTCCCAGTCCCCAGTCCCTAATTCCTCATCCCCAGTATAACGATTTAGCAGGGTGGGTATTGCCCAACTACTTACTAGGAATTAATCGGGGCGGGGGAATTACTGGTACTAGCAGCCGCGCCATCTGTGGATGGTTCGCCTACACGCAGAATTTTTGCACCCAGCTGTTGCAACTTGAGATCGAGTTGATCGTAGCCGCGATCTAGGTGGTGTAAACCCTGAATTGTAGTTGTGCCTTCTGCTGCCAATCCCGCTAAGACTAGCGCTGCTGATGCTCGCAAGTCTGTGCCTAATACTGGTGCGCCTGATAACATTGGTACCCCTCGAACAAAGGCAGTGTTACCTTTGACACGAATATCAGCCCCTAAGCGATTTAATTCGGAAGCATGACGTAAGCGATTTTCAAACACTGATTCGTTAATCAGGCTGTCACCTTCTGCCAAAGTTAGCAAAGCCATAAACGGCGCTTGCATATCTGTGGGAAAGCCTGGATGCGGCAGAGTTTCAATATCGGTGGCTTTGAGGGTGGTTGCTGGGAGAACACGTAAGCAATCGGGCGCTTCTTCAATGATGGTTACGCCAATATCGCGTAACTTGGCAAGGACTGGGGTTAAATGCTCTGGACAAACTCGTGAGAGAAGCAGTTCTGAGCGAGTAATCGCGCCTGCTACTAAAAATGTACCAGCCTCAATGCGATCGGGAATAATACTGTATTCTGTCGAATGCAACTTGGACACCCCGACGATGGTAATTGTACTGGAGCCAGCACCTTGAATCTTGGCTCCCATCGCGTTACAGAAATTTGCCAAATCAACTACTTCTGGTTCCCGTGCGGCGTTTTCGATAATGGTTTCGCCATCTGCAAGAGTAGCAGCCATCATCAAAGTTTCAGTTGCGCCCACGCTGGGGGTATCCAGATAAATTCTGGCTCCTTTTAATCTGCCATTGCTTCCAGGAACATAGGCATTACAAATGCCATGCTCAATTTGAACTTCGGCTCCCATTGCTTGCAGTCCGCGGACGTGCAAATCAACTGGTCTAGCTCCAATTGCACAACCGCCTGGTAATGGCATCTGGGCTACTCCCAATCGTGCCAAAATCGGCCCAATGGCAAAGAAACTTGCCCGCAGTTGGGTAACTAATTCGTAGGGAGCCTTGGAAGTGGTAATTTCACTGGCATTGATATCTAAAATGTCGCCGTTGCGTGTGAGGCGAAGGCCCAAAGCAGATAAAACCTCACCCATCCGTTCCACGTCCGCTAATAAGGGGACATTATGGATACGGCAATCTCCTGAACATAGCAAGGTTCCAGCCATGATCACCAGTGCTGAATTTTTCGCCCCGCTAATTTTTACATGACCCCGCAAAGGATGCCCGCCCCAAATTTGCAAGACTGAGGAGTCTGCTTCCAGAGTGGATTTGGCATCTGGTAAGCTGCTAGAAGGATTAATAAGCCTACCTCCAAGATAAATATGTCAATTTTATAAGGTTTGAAGTTGGTTCTGATTCTACAGTAAAGATTTGATTTGTCTACATTCTGTGCCTATTTCTTGCATCAATAAATGGTGGTTTTGGGTTGGGGGTAATGGCTGAAAACTAGTAAGGGCAAAGTTTCTAAGAATTTAAAATTTTTGATACCCAGCAAACATAGAAATTCTTGGCTGGGTACCATTCGCTACTCCTGAAAAACCAGACACAGGAATTGACAAATTTAGATAAATGCGTAATAATCAAAAATCGTCATGTTAAATGCCAGCGGAACTGGCGGAATTGGCAGACGCGCTAGATTCAGGTTCTAGTGCCGCAAGGCTTCCGGGTTCAAGTCCCGGGTTCCGCATATCAATTTTAGATTTTAGATTGCCGATTTTGGTGAGGCAGTGCGTTGTGTGGGTTCCCCGACTTGTACCCCTGCAGGGAAGCAAGCTACGCCTAGCGTCTCCCCTTCTCCCAAAGGGAGAGGCTAGCGCCAAGGGAGAAGCAACTGCCGAACCCGAAGGGATTAATCTAAAATCTAAAGTCTAAAATCTAAAATCGTGTTGACCAGTTTACAAAATCCCCTAGTCAAGCAAATTCGCAAACTGCACGCTGCGAAGGAGCGACATAAGCAAGAATTATTTTTATTAGAAGGAACGCACTTGTTAGAAGAGGCTTGTGCGGTAAATTATCCTTTAGTGGTAGTTTGTTGTACTCCAGAATGGCAAGCTTCTCATCTCGAACTTTGGGAAGAAGCTTGTAGTCTTTGCGATCGCGCTGAGATTGTCAGTGCAGAAGTTTTAAATGCGATCGCAACTACAGTTCAACCAGATGGGGTAGTCGCCACCGCCAAAAGGCGCGATCGCCAAACACAATTACCTGAGACTGGGATAGTGCTAGCTGTGGAAACTTTGCAAGATCCCGGGAATTTAGGCACGATTATTCGCACAGCCGCAGCCGCAGGTGCATCAGGTTTATGGCTGAGTGGGAATAGTGTAGATTTAGATAACCCCAAAGTTTTACGCGCCTCTGCTGGACAATGGTTTCGTTTAGCAACAGCAGTGACAGAAGATTTAACAGCGACAATCCAGCAAAGTCAGCAAGCAGGAATGCAAGTCGTTGCTACTTTACCCAGCGCTACGTTAACTTACTGGGAAGTAGATTGGCGCAAACCCAGTTTAATTTTATTGGGCAATGAGGGTGCTGGTTTGTCACCAGAGATAGCAGCAATGGCAGACAAGCAAGTACAAATTCCCCTCAGTCCAGGTGTAGAATCCTTGAATGTGGCGATCGCAGCTGCGTTGATGTTATACGAAGCCCAGCGGCAAATGATTTATCATCAGTAATATTTTATTTAAGTAAGTTGGTGCATATAGGCTCTAAGCCCTTACCAATGACAAATGACTAAAGACAAATGACAGCCTTCGCCACTTAATATTTAATTGCGCCAGCCTACTTATTTGATCCGTTCTGCCAAATATTTCTCAATATCAGCCACCGCATCTTCAAAAGCTTCTAGATCAATAGAAGCTAAATCTTCTTCTTCAGCCTTGAGTTGAGCATCGCTGAGACTACCATTAGAAAATCCTGATGTAGTTTCATCTGGGTGGGGATTTCCTTGTAAAATAGTCTCTAATTCATCCAAGGCTGCTTGAAACTCTTGGGCCGCAGTTTCCCGTTCTTCTTGCTGACGTTGCTCCATAAGATTTACCTGAGAATGTGAATTGATTGGCACGATTTTGAATGCGGTGACTAAATTTGTATCTTTTTGAGATTACATATCATAGTCTGAATTTTCCGGAATTATCGCGTCATATTGTATCAAATTTACATATTGAGAGTGGAAACTGGAACCGTGATCATTACTAGAAACTTTTCATCAGGATTTCATAGATAATAACTAGTTCGTGGCTAGGCTAGAGTTTATTGTTGCTGAGAATTTATCTAACATCATAGTGGGAATGGGTCGGGGACGCATGGTTTTAGCATCTACCCATACCCACATAGCTTCGGCTGTTACTAGTAACTCATCTTGGTGTTGTTTACGAATTTCATAAAGTCGGAAGCAGCGAGTCCCCCGTATTTCCCGCAACCAAGTTGTGACTTCTAAAGTATCACCTGCTACGGCTGGGCGAAGATAGTCAATTTCTACCCGCCGCATTACAAATACACCACCCGATTCTTTGTAGACATCGAAACTTAAACCCAGGTGTTCAGAGTGTTCAATAGCTGCTTGTTCAAGATAATTTTGGTAGACAGCATTGTTAACGTGTCCGAGAGCATCCATTTCGTAGTGTCGAACACGTAGTAAAGTTTTGAAGAATTGCATGGAGAGTTGTCAGTTGATCGCTGTTTGAGACTTTCTTTATATTAGTTTTTTTGGATCAGCGAGATTTATACCTTTAGAGCGGCTCAAATCTTGCTTGGAAGAAACGAAGATATTTTGGTTCATAAACCATCTTTAATCCCCGCAAGCGATGGCGATTGAAATAGACTTCGTCTACGGCTTCTGCAGTTAAATCCATGTGAGCTTGAGTATAAACACGGCGGGGAATTGTTAGCCGCACTAGTTCTAACTCTGGATAATAGTGGTCGCCTGTATCTTTATTGCGTCCTGCGGAAACAATACCACGTTCCATTGCCCGAATACCCGCTTCTCGATACAGTTCTGCTGCTAAAAGCTGTGCGGGAAATTGGTCTTGGGGAATGTGGGGTAAGAAAGCTTTCGCATCTAAATAGATTGCATGACCACCAATAGGTACAACAATAGGAATATTCCAATCCAGTAGCTTTTGACCAAGATACTCAACTTGTCCTATCCTTGCCCGAATATGATCGTCTTGGACTGATTCTTCAATACCTATGGCCATAGCTTCCATGTCACGCCCAGCCATACCACCGTAAGTATGCAATCCTTCATAAATTACAATCATGTTACGTGCTTCTTCGTAAATATCGGGGTCATTCAAAGCTAGCCAACCACCAATATTGACTAATGCATCTTTCTTACCACTCATAGTGCAGCCGTCTGTATAGGAACAAAATTCCTTTAAGATGGTGGCAATTGATTGCTGGTGATAGTCTGCTTCTCGTTGCTGGATAAAGTAAGCATTTTCTACAGCCCGGGTAGCGTCAAGAATGATGCGGATATTGTGATTTTTAGCTAATTCGTAGACAGCACGTAAATTTGCCATAGAAATTGGCTGTCCACCTGCCATATTAACGGTACCAGCAACGCTGATATAAGGAATGCGTTCCGCACCAACTCGTTTAATCAGGTCAGTTAACTTTTGTAAATCGACATTACCTTTAAAGGGGTGTAGCGATCGCGGATCGTGGGCTTCATCAATAATGACATCCACAAAAGTACCACCAGCCAATTCTTGATGTAGCCTAGTTGTGGTGAAATACATATTACCGGGTATGTAATCACCAGGTTTAATCAAAATTTTGGAGAGAATATTTTCCGCACCGCGTCCTTGGTGGGTGGGGAGAATGTAACGATAGCCGTAATATTTTTGGATAGCTGCTTCTAAACTATAGAAATTTTTGCTACCTGCGTAAGCTTCATCTCCTACCATCATCCCACCCCATTGGCGATCGCTCATGGCAGAAGTGCCGCTATCAGTCAGCAAATCTATATAAACATCATCAGAACGCAGTAAAAAAGTATTGTAACCCGCCTCTGCGATCGCTTGTTCGCGTTCAGCACGGGTAGTCATTTTTAACGGCTCAACCACCTTAATTTTATATGGTTCAGCCCAAGAGCGACGACGACGTGGGCGTTCTGGCATAGCGTCGGTCATAATTCTTGACTCCTTCATCTAGGCTTGCTGAATATTTGCATCCCATTTTGGTTTGTGAAACCAGGATTGCCAAGATTGTCAAAGTAATTAGTAATTCGTAATTGATAATTCGTAATTTGTGGTGACTGAGTCAGACTACATATTTTCTGAGATTGGCAAACTACTGGGGGTACACCATTGAGCAATTTGTTCAATTCTGGACTGCTGTATTAATTCTGCAATTTGCGAGAGATTACAACCATAGGTAGATGCTAAAAATTCTTCGGCTTGTTTTTTGGCTTCATCAATAGAAGCTCCAAAAGCCATCATCTCTTCTTCTTGATTACCTGTAATGCTCTCAACTGCGATCATGCAAATATATTGTGCTTGATTTGATCTGATTTGTTGCACCATTGTTTTTCTATTAACCTCATGGATAATAGTTGAGTAGTATGGCGTTGCATAATTACAGGATGATTTCTCTCACTACGCCCTGCTTCCGTAACGCACAGAGTCGCAGAGACATAGATATAATCAGGATTTTAAGATTTCAATATATCAAAATTCATTCCCTGATTCAGCAATGCCATTAGTATCAATATATTTATCATGGCAGTTCTCGATAGCTTGGTGCAGTGACATCACATAAGTTGTCATATCAAAGCGGAACTTCGTTAAGATTTTTGTCAAATTGGTATAAAAATATAACTTTTTTGGTGGGGGACGAAAAGCCCGCTAGATAAAAAGTGCTGAGTGCTAAGTTCTCAGTAAAAAATACTAATACCAAATCCAATCATATTTGCGACAAATAA
Organism: Nostoc carneum NIES-2107; assembly: GCA_002368155.1. Classification (GTDB taxonomy): domain Bacteria; phylum Cyanobacteriota; class Cyanobacteriia; order Cyanobacteriales; family Nostocaceae; genus Aulosira; species Aulosira carnea. The sequence continues at coordinate 8,197,007 of AP018180.1, read as the reverse complement.
ACTCTTTAGTACGGGCACGGTATCCACAATCTTGTGGTATCTCAAATTATCTTACTGGTGCCGTGCTCCTACCTACCCATCTGTCGCGTTCTTTTTCCAAAATGGTATAGTCTCTAGTCCCTGTTACTGTCGAAAAACTCCCATTCTCAACATGAATGAGGTTTATGTATTCAAATTTGCCAAAATCAGGGAAAAAACTATACCAAGTATGAGAATTTGTGGGATAAACTGATGCCATCATTTGAGGAGTGAATGATGGTTAATCAGAAGCTGGGACGTTTATTCTCAGTAGGTTTTATCAGTTGTTGTTTTTGTCTGGGTATTGGTATAGGAATTTTCATTCGCTTTGGGCAGATGCAACGTTCAGATGCAGCTACTACACCTACAGAACCCCTGCAACTTCCCTTTGTTATCCCTGAAAATCAGGAAAATCCTTCGGACACTATTACTATTAAAGCTGTTGGTGATGTAATTCCTGGGACTAATTTTCCTAACTACAGACTACCTCGCTTTCGCGATGAACTTTTGCCAAAGTCTGTCAGAGGTTATCTACACGGGGCTGATATTTTATTTGGTAATTTTGAAAGCAGTTTAACTAACTATCCCTACAGTGCTAAAGATGTCAGCCAAGGACAAACTTTTGCCTTTCGCTCGCCACCTGATTATGCTCAACTATTTGCTGATGTTGGTTTTGATGTGATGAATGTAGCCAACAACCATGCAATGGATTTTGGCCCTGTAGGATTTCGTGATACAGTGAAAAACCTGGCTGCTGTAGGTATTGAAACATTAGGCCATAAAAATCAGATTCTCTACTTACAAGCTAATAATATTCCAGTCGCAATGATTGGATTTACTACTTATGACTTGTATAATTCTGTTAACGATTTAGAAGCTGCTAAAGCATTAGTTTTAGAAGCTAAAAATAATGCCAACATTGTAGTTGTTTCGATGCAAGTAGGAGCCGAAGGTACAGGTGCACTACGGGTTAAAAACGAGACAGAATATTTCTATGGAGAAAATAGAGGCAATTCTTTAAAGTTTGCGCGCACGATGATTGATATGGGCGCAGACTTAGTTATCGGGCATGGGCCTCATGTACCTAGAGCTATCGAAATTTATAAAGGTAAATTAATTGCCTATTCTTTGGGAAACTTTTTAGGTTATCGGACATTATCAACAGCAGCCGAGACTGGTTACTCAATGATATTAGAAGCTAAACTCAACTCTAAAGGAGATTTATTGTTTAGTAAAATTATCCCTGTTCATCTAGATAAGCAGGGAATTCCTCGAATAGATCAGCGTTTTAGAACTGTAGGATTGCTGCGTTATTTGAACAAAAAAGATTTTCCCAATAATCAAGTAAAGATTAATAAAAAGGGTGAAATAGTGGTGATGAATACCCAATAGTTAGCACTTGATTATTGAATTGTGAAGCACTATCAACGCAGGTTATACAAAATCAAATAATGTTGGCGACACATCAATAATATCCGAGAGGGTAAGGCAGTGCCTTGCCCCTACAATCTGTCGCATTTTTTGCCAAATTAGTATTAGCTTAACGCAGGTTATGCTTTCTAAAGACTTAGAATAATTATCATAAAATAAGCAGTTCAAGTATAGATTTGAACTGCTTATTTTATAAGCACGCAGTTCAGTCAATTACTGAATCTGCGAATAATGGGATATTTTTGTTAGCTAAGGCTTGTTATATTTTGCCTTGATGAATAGACTCAGGACTTAATAACCTCGTGAGTATCCACTAGCATTTCTTTCCCAATTGCCACCACCAGAGCGAGCACCTCTGTCCTCTCGTGGTTTAGCTTTATTAACTTTCATTACACGCCCCATCCATTCGGCACCATCTAAAGCTTCGATAGCTGCATCTTCCGCGGCTGATGATTCCATTTCCACGAAACCAAAGCCACGTAAGCGACCAGTTTCCCGATCTGTGGGTAATTGAACTCGCTTTACAGTACCGTACTCAGAAAATACCTTGCTGAGGTCATCTTGTGTGACGCTGTAGGATAGGTTCCCTACGTAAATAGACATGAAACTCTCCAGAATCCATTGATGCAGAGATGCTTATCCGGGGAGGCGCTTGCAATTATAACTAAAAACAAGATTTATGTCACCGAATCCAACTTCTCCAATTTTATGCTATCACAACTTTTAGCTAGCGCGGCTATAAATCTTATTCATTTGTGATTATGTGTGCTAAAATACGAAATTTTATTGATTTTGGCTAATTTATTGATTAGGTAATTACCAAATTTACATTCAGGTTTGGATTGCAAATTCTTCTGGAGCAATTCCCCAATTTATCCAGCAAATAGCCTCATGTGCTGATTTCATATCCGGTGGAACTCGCAAAGCATGAATAAACCCAGTGCTGGGACAAGTCATTTTTAATAAATAAATTGGCTCTTCATCAACATCAGCATCAATTTTTAATAGGGTGTATTCTCTCCAGGTATCTAATTCAATAGCTTGTAATTCTTGGCAAATTCGGGCATAACCAATACCTTGAATTAATACTCGCCGCAGTTCGGCATTATTTTCTGTTAATAACCATTGTGCTTGCCATTGCTGTGGGTGATGTTTGCCGTATTTTTCCGGTAAAGTGACACCGTGATAAGAGTAGATGCCAAATCCATCAGCATACTCTATTGCTAGTTCACCTTCTGCGTGGAGACGATTTTGATGATCGAGGCGAATATGAAGCGGGCGATCGCAGATAATTACAGCTTTATCAAAAGTAAAAATCCATCCACACTCTTTAATTAAAGATTGATATATTAACAATTCTGGGAAAATTTCTGAAAACCATACGCTAGTAATAATAAAATCATTAAAGCTGTTAATTTTACACTCTTCTTCTGGCTGAAAACATAGCCCAAAGAAATTATTTATGTAAGAGTATAAACTGGCTTGGAGAGAAGATGATAGCCGACTTCCGAGTTGCAGGTTTATTTGTTGCCAATCTTCACTTTGTAGTTGTTCATTCAGATAGATTCTGATGTAATTTTCTAGTACCAAACTTAGCCTAAACCCTAAAATGTCGGAAAAATTGTTATCTAATTTACTATAAACCAGTTCATGGAATAGGTCTTCATCGATGTTGATATCCTGGAAAACTTGAGGATATATTGAACAACTTAGATCGCTGAAGAACGAAGTTTGTCTTCCTAATTGCTCTAGTGGCTTTTCTAGCAAATCCCGTTGCAGCCTTTTTAGGTTACTAATTGATGAATTATTTAATTGGCTAACAACTTTGTTATTTAATTCCTGCTTCAAGTAATCAAGCTTGTCAAAGATAGTAGATTTTAGAGCTACATAAGGACTTTCAGAAAAAATAATCTTAGGAGCATTCTTACCACTTGCTATGTAGGCTGCTTTTACTGCTGATGCAGCTTTTTCACGATCAATTCGTTCAGTGGAAAGCGCAATTTTTCGCCACTTATCCCGATAAACTGGAATTAAAGCTTCTTGCTCAGGTGTTAACTTTTCAATCAGCGACATAGCGCCACCCTTCAGGCTCGTATTCTCGTTGAATTTTCACCATCCAATGACCTTGCGGAACTGCGATCGCCTGATGTTCTTCGTGAGCTAACAAAGCAGTTTGAGAATACACACGTAAGTACAAAGTATCATTTTTAGAAAATAATTTTGCCTCGCCTTCAGTAATACGGTGTTTATGCCCAGTTACTTCGCCTTCTGCCAAAGTCAAGTGAGGTATCTTTTCTCCTTCAACTTGTGGCACAGGTAGTAGAATGACATCACCTTGACGGATTGGCTGCATAGTTCAAACTCCAAGATAGGTACAAACCCCACTTCGTTTTTGCTCTCAAGTTTGATTTAATTTTGGCACAACCTTTGTGGGAATAGGGATGGGAAAGATGAGGTCACAAGGTGAAAAGGGAAAAGGTAAAAGGGGAACAAATAACGAACACTCAGTCCCCAGTCCCCATTGCCCCTTATCCCCAGAGGGGGCCCCGAGTTCCCCAGTCCCCAATCCCTAATCCCCAATCCCAAACACATGACGTATCACTCTATTACACTTCGGGGGTATTTTGAAAACTGTAGTCGCCAATTTTGCTGATATAAGTTAAAGATTGAAATAGCTGGAAATTCTAAGCCAGTGTTTTCCTACCTTATTATCTGGAAAGGATATTGCCCAAACTTTAGCGGATTTTCACCCTAATGGGCAGTTTGTGTGAAGATAAACTCACATCAATAAGCGCGACGTTCCATTTTGGCATCACGCCCAATCGTCTAAATTTCCCTGTTTAGCTTAGCAGCTATTCTTTTTTTTGAAATTTCCATGTCAACTCTCGTCATTGTCGAATCTCCAACCAAAGCTCGTACCATTCGCAACTACCTACCATCAGGCTATCGGGTGGAAGCGTCTATGGGTCATGTCCGTGACCTACCCCAGTCGGCTAGCGAAATTCCCACCGCTGTCAAAGCAGAGAAATGGGCACAGCTTGGGGTGAATGTAGATGCCGACTTTGAGCCAGTGTATGTTGTCCCCAAGGATAAAAAGAAAGTTGTCACTCAGCTCAAAGATGCTCTTAAAGAAGCTGACGAGTTGATTCTGGCAACGGACGAAGATCGGGAAGGTGAAAGCATTAGTTGGCATTTATACCAGTTGCTCAAGCCAAAAGTGCCGACAAAGCGGATGGTGTTTCACGAAATTACCCAAGAGGCGATTAAAAAGGCTTTGAAAAACTGCCGCAATATTGATGAGCAGTTAGTTCGCGCTCAAGAAACGCGCCGGATTTTGGATCGGCTGGTGGGTTATACTCTGTCTCCGCTGCTGTGGAAAAAAATTGCCTGGGGGCTATCTGCTGGGCGCGTACAATCTGTAGCAGTGAGGCTTTTGGTGACAAAGGAACGCCAACGCCGTGCTTTTCGTGAAGGTAGTTACTGGGATTTAAAGGCTTACCTTGAAAAAGAAAAAGCTCCGTTTACAGCTCAGTTAGTCACCCTGGGAGGCACCAAAATAGCTAATGGCAGCGATTTTGATCCCGCAACTGGACAAATCGCCGCTGGTCGCAATGTGGTTTTGCTCACAGAAGCAGATGCATTAGCACTGCAAGAACGCCTGACTGGTAAAACCTGGAATGTCAGAGAGGTAGAAGAACGTCCTGTAACGCGTAAACCTGCGCCACCCTTTACTACCTCGACGTTGCAACAAGAATCTAACCGGAAATTGCGCCTTTCAGCCCGCGATACCATGCGAATTGCCCAGAATTTGTACGAGCAAGGGTATATCACCTATATGCGGACAGATTCGGTGCATTTGTCAGACCAGGCGATCGCAGCTGCACGCAGTTGTGTAGAAAGTCTTTACGGCAAACAATATCTCAGTCCTCAACCTAGGCAATACACTACTAAATCTAAAGGCGCACAAGAAGCGCACGAAGCGATTCGTCCGGCTGGTAGTACGTTCCGCACTCCCCAAGAAACTGGTTTAAGCGGTCGAGAACTAGCTGTTTATGACTTAATTTGGAAGCGAACCGTCGCCAGCCAAATGGCTGACTCTCGGCAAACCCAAGTTAGTATTCAGTTGCAGGTGGAAGATGCTGGATTTCGTGCTTCTGGAAAGCGGATTGACTTCCCCGGCTATTTACGTGCTTATGTCGAAGGTTCCGACGATCCCGATGCTGCATTAGAAGACCAAGAAGTAATTTTGCCGAGTTTGCAAGTTGGTGATCATCCAAATTGCAAAAACTTGGAAGCGATCGCCCATGAAACTCAACCACCAGCCAGGTACACTGAAGCTACCCTGGTGAAAACCTTAGAAAGTGAAGGGATTGGTCGTCCTAGTACCTACGCCAGTATTATTGGCACCATTATCGATAAAGGTTATGCCCAATTAGTTAATAATGCTCTAATTCCCACCTTCACGGCTTTTGCTGTGACTGACCTGTTGGAAAAACATTTCCCTGATGTAGTCGATCCCAGCTTTACCTCTAAGATGGAGCAAACTCTGGATGACATCGCCACAGGTGAAGCTAAGTGGTTACCCTACTTAAAGGAATTTTATCTGGGAGACAAAGGTTTAGAAACCTTAGTCAAAGAACGAGAAAATCAAATTGATGCTACTAAAGCCAGAACAGTAGAACTAGAAAATTTAGCGGCTAAAGTTCGCATCGGTAAATACGGCCCTTACATCGAAATAGAAAACGGTGAAGGAGTAGTTACAGCTTCGATTCCTAAAGATTTGACCCCCGCAGACCTTGACCCCAAACAAGTTGAGGTGTTGCTGCGACAAAAAACCTCTGGCCCCGACCAACTCGGTCGTCATCCCGAAACTGGGGAACCAATTTATGTCAAAATTGGCGCTTACGGGCCTTATGTACAATTGGGCGATAAGTCTGATGAAAATCCCAAACCCAAACAAGCTTCCTTACCTAAAGGCGTAACACCAGAAACCGTTACCCTGGATATAGCTGTTGGTCTTTTAGCCTTACCTCGAACATTAGGAACCCATCCCGAAACAGGCGGGAAAATTCAAGCGAGTTTAGGACGCTTTGGCCCTTACATTGTTCATGACCAAGGTAAAGAAGGCAAAGACTATCGTTCTTTAAAAGCGGCAGATAATGTCTTAACTGTTTCTTTAGAACGTGCTTTAGAGTTATTAGCCGAACCGAAAAAGGGACGTAGTTCCAGCAGTAGCAAATCTAAAGCCGCCTTACGTGAGTTGGGTACACATCCCGATGATGATACACCAATCAACATCTATGATGGCCCTTATGGCCCTTACATTAAAAATGGCAAAACTAATGTCAGTCTTCCAGAAGGCCAATCTGTAGAAGATATGACTTTGGAGAAAGCATTAGAATTGTTAGCTAGCAAAGCATCCTCGGGAAAATCGACTCGCAAATCGAGTAAATCTACAACTGCTAAAACTAAGTCAACCACTACTAAAACTAAGTCAACCACTAAATCAACAACTAAATCAACTTCTAAGGCTTCGGCTAGTAGTGCTAAAAAAAATGATGCCGAGGACTAGTAGACAAAGGCTGAATTTCTCAAGCTGCTGGTGTGAAATTAAAAAACCTATATAGTCTTGCTGGAGACAGGTTTTTTCTCGGTGCTTGATTTACCTGTGGAGTAATAGTAGTCTTCCCTATTAATTCTGAGGTGGGAATAAATTTAGTAGTCAGGGCTAAAGTTCTGGTAGCCAAGAATTTAGCCCTAGTTGTCAGAACTTAAGTCCTGACTACATAACCAGCACATTAATTACAGTGAACTGCCATTAATTGACCAACGCCAAATTAAAAGCCTCCATCAAGATTAGTCAACCATCTCCAATACCTCATATCAAGCAAAGCGATAGTTTCATAGCCGTGGGATTCTTCAGAATGTGATAATCTAATAAGTAAGGCAGATCACAACACAAAAATTTTATAATGTGGCTCTTTGTTTAAGTTGGAGAGTGCGATCGCCTAATCAAAGGCCAGAGGTGCAAGAGTACGCCAGTTCTGCGTAGCTGTAAGTCAACATTGAGGTAGTATCTCAGGAGCAGTCAGTTAAATGGACTATATAGAAAAGGTACTGGAAAAGCTGAAAGAATTGGCGCGGAAGCTAATTGAAGCTCTGCTCGGGCCAGAAGGTGAGCCGGAACCGGAACTGATTCCGATTCCTGTAAATGAGCGTTCGCGTCGTTAATCGCCTGAAAGTGCCAGACTTGACGTTGCAGCCTTTAAGTATTTTGGTGCTGCATGGGCCAAACCTGAATTTGCTAGGACAGCGAGAGCCAGGGATTTACGGTTCGTTGACACTGGCTGAAATTAACCACTTGTTAGTAGTAGAGGGAGAAAAGCTACAGGTGGAAGTTTTCCCCATGCAGTCTAATCATGAAGGAGTTTTAGTTGATACTATTCATCAAGCCCTAGGAAAACACCAGGGTATTTTAATTAATGCTGGAGCATACACCCATACTAGTGTGGCGTTGCGAGATGCGCTTGCGGGTGTAAATTTACCAACAGTAGAAGTACATTTAAGTAATATCTATCGTCGAGAAGAATTCCGCCATCATTCTTACATAGCACCTATAGCAATTGGGCAAATAAGTGGATTTGGTGTCCAAAGTTATTTATTAGGCTTACAAGCGTTAGTACATCATTTAAGGAAGGATAAAGGATGAAGTATGAAGGCTGAAGGCTGATGAAAATCTTGATACTCTTGTTAGCTTGCGGGAATGTCAAGGAAGAACGTCCTTCATACTTAACACTTCTTATTTTATATTTGATGTATGCGCTACTCGGTTGTGAGTCGATTTCGCGGGACTTTACTTGGAGCATTAGTAGGAGGAAATGTAGCCTCTGCTAGTGACAAAAAACTGTCGGAACGCTATGACATAGATAAAATAGCGGTTTTAGGAACTGAAAGTTTAATTAAACTGGGCAGATTAGATGTAGAGGATTGGCGCTCAAAATTTTTACCAGCATCTCCTGATTTAAATGTCAGTGATCATATTTCCGGCAAAGTGATACTGGCGACACTACCAGTATCACTTTTTTTTCATGAAAATACATTTAAATTGCGACAAAACTTGCTACGTGTGTTACAAATCTGGGAGGATAACCCAGTGGTACGGGATGGAACACTCGCAGTTGGGTATGCGATCGCTCAAGCCTTGACTGAAAAACTCCATATCCGCACCCTAATTCCCGAAACAATCGCCTTTATTGGTGAAACGCCAACATCTCTACCACAACAATTATTAAAAGTTCAGGCTTTGTTGGATCAGGGTGCAGGATTAGCCAGGGCACAAGCTGAGTTGAGTAAAGAAGACAAGCTAAGTAACGCGATCGCTATGGCATTTTACTGCTTTCTCACTACTTTAGAAGACTATCGCTTGGCAATTTTACGAGCTACTCAAAATGCTGAGGTTTGGCAGCAAGAATCTAAGCGTTTACACTTACCTACTGTAAGTACAATTACTGGTGCTTTATCAGGGGCATACAATAGCACTGCAGGTATTCCTGTGCCTTGGCAGATTTTATATTCACCAGCTAACTCCACAACTATGGGATTAAGCAATTTTTCTTCGATGGTGGGATTAGCTGATGCACTTGTGGCTGTGTGGTCGGGATTGTATAATTTTGCCCTGGATTCTAGCCAATTAACAGCAGAGGGAGATACTATGTCTGAGGAAGCAGCATCGCTACCTTTACAGGTATGCGTCTACTGTGCGCCTCGCGTCATCCGATCGCGTTAATGTTATTTTTACTGAATAACATTGTAGGCTTGGAACAAAAATCCCATCCTAGCAATCATCCAACCAAGATAAAATTTAGTAGTTGTTTATACTACAATTTCCAAAGAAACTCTTAACCTGACTCTGTAGGTAGGTATTGTGGCAAAACGGCCGCCACTAGCACCCTCCTCCGAAGTTCCCTATTAATCAGGTTGGTGAATGTCAGCCTTTACCCTTAAAGGTGCGGCTACAAGAACCAAGCCTGCAAAATCAGACTGTGGGCTAATATGAACCAAATTCAGTTACAAGCAGCTGCGGTTGCTTTTGCGGGGACTTCCCCTAGGTTTGTCTTGTTTTGAGGTATCAAAGTAAGCAACTGTAGGCAGAGGTAATGAAACATCAGCGATTTTTGAAGTCCCTAACCCAGCAATTTACGCAATGGCGGCGACAGTACAAAGTATTACGTCGCCAAGGAAAATTATTGAAATCTGTAAGCGATCCAAACAGCCAAAGCCGCTTGGGAAAAATTCCCAAAACTTGGTTGAAGAACATACGTTTGTATGTATCAACAACCAGTGACGGCATTCAAAAACCAGTAATAGCACTCAGATTAATCACCAAATCGGTGCAAGAACACCGATTGGTAAATAACATCGGTGTTAAATGGGTGCATGAAAACCGTTCCTCGGTGATTTTGGCGATCGCAATTGTATCGCTGACAGGTGTGATTGGGTACAAATCCTATTATCAACCGAAGCTAAAAGTTGATACTGTGGCACCTGAAACGATTAAAGCCCCCCACACAGACAAAATTGAAGACATTGAAAAAACCAAAGCACAACGCAAAGCTGCGGTGAACATTTCCCTACCCATTTTAAGGGTGGATCAGCAAATTACTGAACAAATCAACCATAATTTGCAACTAATTCTCGATCAAGGTGATGAAATTCGTGATGTTGGTGGTGATTTTCCTTTTGCTGAAACCTTACAGTTGTCTCTTACTAGCCAAAGTTATCTGCGCGCTTGTAGTGAGTCAGAGTGGAAAAATATCTTACTAGCGTTAGAAAAAACTAAAAAACAGCCAGTTGGATTTTTGTTACCTAACCAAAACAGCAGTTCTGCGACTACACAGGAAGCGAAAAAAAACAATGGGACAAACCAGCTACAATCTACATCCCCTCAAGCTGGTTCCCCCAAGCAAGAAGCATTAGCCCAACCCGGGAAAGCATCTATTAGCCTCAGCCCTGAATATACAAAACCAGTTAATGTTTCTACCAACGCCGACTTGTTTAAAGCCATCACGGAACTAGAAATTTTTCGAGTCACAAATTCGGCACAAAAATATTCTTCCCTGATCTCCCAAATCTCACAAGCAAGGAAAAAATACCAGCTAGCCAAGGAAAAGCTATTACATATCGAAGCTGGCAGATCCAAAACTATATATCAAGAAAATATTCTTTTAGAGTTATCAGATCAAGATTGGATAACTACCCAAACATTAATTCGCGATATTTCTGCACGGATTCTCGCTCAAGGTATTCCCTACGGACTACCAGAAGATGCTTTAAAGAATACAGTCAACTTGCAAGTGGAGAAATCAGAACCGCCAGCAGCGCAACCTTTAGTCACGAAAGTATTGTTAACTGTGCTGCAACCAAATTTGAAGAAAGATGAAACAAAAAGCAAACAACAGGCACAACGGGCAGCAGATGAGGTAGCACCGATCATGGTTGAGGTGCGGAAGGATGAGGTAATTGTTAATAAAGGAGACAAGATTACTCCGTGGAATTTACAGGTATTGGAGCATTATCAATTAATTGATCGGGAAACTAACTGGGCAGAGTTAATCAAGGTGACAGGTATTGTCACTACAGCAATTGGCATTTTTGTAATTGTTGAACGTCGTTTAAAAATTAAATTGCGACAACGCGATCGCCTGTTGATTTTACTTCTTACCCTCAGTACGCCAGGGATGCTGACGTTTGGCGTATTACATACTACCTGGAGTGCGATTGGTTTATTGTTAGGTAGCTTTTACGGCCCATCTTTGGGTGTCACAGTTGTAGGGCTATTGTTAGGAGTGCTACCAATAGGCATGGAAGTGAGTAAAATTGCCCTGGTTGCTGGTGCATCTGGGGGAATAGTAGGCAGTTTAATGGCCAAACGATTGCGATCGCGTGAGGAACTGGCATTATTAGGACTGGCTATTGCCTCAACCCAGGGAGGAATTTACTTAATTCTCTTGCTTATAGGAAGTCCAGTTTCTTGGTATCTCATCCTTAAAGAAGCAGGCTTATTTGCTTTATCCGGGTTAGCGTGGAGTATTGTAGCTTTAGGCTTAAGTCCTTATTTAGAAAAACTATTTGATTTAGTCACTCCTATCCGGTTAGCAGAATTAGCGAATCCTAACCGCCCCTTATTAAAGCGACTAGCAACAGAAGCGCCTGGAACCTTTCAACATACGTTATTTGTAGCCACATTAGCGGAAGCCGCAGCTAAGCACCTCAAATGCGATGTGGAACTAGTGCGCGCTGGTACGCTTTACCACGACATCGGTAAAATGCATGACCCCTCTGGTTTTATCGAAAACCAAATGGGAGGGCCGAATAAACATGAAACAGAAATTAAAGACCCCTGGAAGAGTGCAGCGATTATTAAAAAGCACGTTAGCGAAGGGTTAACGATGGCACAGGAACATCTTTTACCTACCGCCATCCAAGCCTTCATTCCAGAACATCAGGGAACTATGCTGATTGCTTATTTCCATCACCAAGCGCAGCAAATGGCAAAAGAAAATCCTAGTATTGAAGTAGACGACGCTGATTTTCGCTACGATGGGCCAATTCCCCAATCGCGGGAAACAGCAATTGTCATGTTAGCCGATTCTTGTGAAGCCGCATTGCGATCGCTCAAAGATGCGACACCAGAACAAGCTTTAAATATGCTGAATAATATCTTGCGTGCGAGATGGCAAGACAATCAACTAGTAGATTGTGGACTCACACGTGAAGAAGTTTCCGACATTGCCCAAATCTTCGTAGAAGTTTGGCAGCAATTCCATCACAAACGCATTGCTTATCCTAAATTCAAAACGAATAACGAGAAGGTAGCGAAGGGGTAGGGGAAGGGGGAAGGGGGAAGGGGGAATGGGGAATGGGTAATTGGTGTTTATTATAATTTTTGAGAAAGTATTTTGTGTTTTTGATGAGTAAATTTGATGATATGTGAAATTCTACCCTAAGAATAGGCGCGATCGCTTCACCACATTTTGCAAATCTTCGGATAACCAATCATCGAATTGCGGATAAATTGGTAATCGCGGTACTAACACCCACCCCGCAGGTTGTAAAATCTCTCTTAACCTCTGCTCCTGAACATGGGGATAATTGGGATTCACTTCGTCTTTTGGCCCAATTCCGCCTAAATCTCTCGCCCCAGCTTCTACACAAGCCAGTAACCACTCCTCATCCTTAACTAAATTGGGCGGAATTTGAATTGTAATCTCTGATGGTAAAATCTGGCGTGCTTGAGCAATTATTTCTGGTAATTGATCAGGGTTAAAAGGTGGCGCATCAAAGCTTTGCTGATTTCCTGGACTGTGGGGTTGTAAAATCACTTCTTGAATGTGATGATAACGCTGATGTATTTGAGATATAGCAGCTAAAGTTTCTTCGCAATCAGCAATTGTTTCCCCAATTCCTAATAATAATCCTGTAGTAAAGGGTATTTGTAATTCTCCTGCCCATTCTAATTGTTGTAACCGCACTTGGGGTAATTTACTCGGTGCGTGTTTATGAACTGTATTTAATAATTTTGGCGTTAATTGCTCTAACATTAACCCCATTGAAACATTAACAGTCTTCAGCTTTTGCATTTCTGCAAAACTCAATGGGCCAGCATTAGTGTGAGGTAAAAATCCCATTGCTAATGCTAAATTACACAAATCATAAATCAGTTGGAACCATTCTTGGCGCTGGGGTGAATGCGGATGTACTTCACCGCTAAGAATCAAAATCTCACAAATATTTTGGTTTTGTAGTTGTTTGAAAATGCTTTCGGCATTTGCTAAAGTCATCCAAGGACTTTTACCTGGGTCAGTACGAAAGTTACAGTATGTACAGCGATTAAAGCATTCGTAAGTAGGGACAATTGTATAAGCTGGGCTATAGGTTAAAGTCCGAGAATTATTGATTTTCATAAGGTTAACAAAAGAAAGTGCCAACACCCCGGAGGGTGTCAGCTATAAGCTAAGCAACATTGAACTTGGAAAATCGGAGCAAGCTTTCCATCTCACCCCACAAGATTTTGATGAATTATCAGTACAAATTAGAGATTTTTTAGCTTATTTCCACTAATTAAATTATCCAATTTGAACACCAAGATTTTCAATTATTATTTCCCTCCTCTGCTGCCCCTACTCTCATTAATTCCATTTAAAATAAGGTGAGGATGAATCTGCAAAAGTAATATGCTCCTTTTCATGCTGTTTAGCATGAATATTTTTTAAGTGCTTTTTCACTGTATTGATTGTAATGTATAGCTGATTGGCAATTTCCTTATAAGAAAAGTTCGCACGTCGTAACTGCCAAACTTGTCTTTCACGGTCTGTTAAGTTGTATTTTTTAGCATCCGCAATTGCAATACTCTGACTATACTGATTGAAATCTTCTAAAGTCACTAATAAAAAATTGTGTTTATTTACACATAGCTGTAACCATCTAGCCCGCAAGCGTAATTTAATTGTGGGAGTGGGTTCAATTTCTGATTCGATGATGATTTTTTCATCTGGAAAAAACTCTTGACTATCAATCAAAGATTGGCAAATACGCCATATTTCCTCTGGAATTGGATTAACAACAGCTTCTTTGCGCGCTAATTGACGACAAACTGCACGTGCATACTCATTAGCATGAACTAAATTACCTTCAGTTGTGGCGATTAAAATGCCATCCACAAAGCTTTCAATCATTGCTTGTAGTAAATCAACTTTAGAAACAGACTCTAAATTTTCATCTTTCAGCGTTTTTTTGAAACAATTACTTCCTAAGATAGATGTAAAATTTACGTTATTGTCTTTACAAGGAAATAACATTGTCAATCTCCTCCAAAACTCAGCGCGAAAGTCATACTTAATAGGTGTTGTACTGAATTTTGCGGTTTGAGCTTCTGTTTCTACAATGAGTGGGTTGTAAGCCTGACAATGCGGCTGAGGTAAAAACTTGTAAGATGAAGTTTGCGTAATTTACCTGAAGCAAGGTGAAGTTTTTATTAAGTTGATTAGTGCAGCAGTTAGCGGCCAACTATTTTGACTGACGTACACTCTGGCGAAGATAATTCGCGCGCCAGTTGCTACCCTAGAGGCGGCTACTAGTCTGGCGACCCGGCTATATAAAGAAAGTCTGATGAAGACTAATAAAAAACTCCTCCCACAAGGGGATGGAGTTTTTGGGCATTGGGAATTGGGAATTGGGCATAGGAAAGAACATACCAATGCCCTATGCCCTATGCCCTATGCCCCAAGCGGCGGGGCGGCTATCCCTCTCCACCCACAAGGGGATGGAGTTTCCCGCCGCTTTCAATGAATTTTAACTGCTTTGCTGCTGCACAAGCTGGGAAAAGTCAGGAGTCTAGCTATATGCAACCACATACTATTGAACAATGGTTTCCAATTGAGCAACAGCGTAAGTACGTTAATCTATTGCAAGGGCGAATTGGGATTACACGCCGCCGTGCAGAATATTTCGTGAAGCTATGGGCTTATTTACTGCTAAAACAACAGCAAGAATTAGGTAAGCGCTTACAGCAACCTTTAACAGAACTAGATTTACCAGTAGGGTTTATTCCTTGTACCCATCGCGAAGCCCAAGAAGTTTTCTATGGCGAACAAGAGCGGGGAAGCGATCGCTCTGCGGGTATGATGCTGGATAAGCTAGTAGCTTTAGGGCTAATTGAAAAAGATTTTGATGGTAGTACTACTTGTATTCGCATTCGGTCTTTAATTTCCAATCAGCAAGACTCTACCTTAGCCCCAGATGAGATCCAACTTATACCTGATTACTTCAATCCCCGAACTGATGCTATTCCTGTAGCAACGTTTCTAGCGCGTAACTACAATTGGATGAATAAAAAAGCTACAGCGCTTCCCCATAGAATCGCGAGAATTATTCGAGGTTGGGCAGAACAATATCCTACAGGAATGCGGGTACTACGCCGCAGTGATACCCAAGATGCTGTAGGGTTTTATGTCTTGTATCCTGTAGCGCCGCAATCGGAAGCCAATTTCTTTATTCCAGCACGCCATAGCTTACACTTGAGTGCAACTTGGGAGCATGACCCATTTCAAATTGCCAATGTAGGCGATCGCAATTGTACTTCGGTTTTTGTTCGTAGTTGGCAAATCGATATGCCTTACAAACAGCTCAATACCGCCAGTGAATTTTTACAAGATGTCCAAAAAATATTTGTGCAGATGCAAGCCGATTTTCCTGAGCTATGCGATATATATTGTGTAGCAATTCATCCCAATGATGAAGAACTACTATCATCATTAGGCTTTCAAAAGACCAACTCAGATCCCCAAATTTATCTCAATTGGATGTATTTGCCGTTAGATAAATATTTGAGTTTGGATATTGACCAAGCAATTGCCAACTTGAAATTTGATTGAGAAAGATTGGTCATATCAACATTTTCATCTATAGCAGTGCGTTAAGTAGAATACTTAACGCACTGGAATTTTCCCCTACATATTATTGTGCAAAAGATTGATTTTTATACCAATCTGTTAGTCTAATACCAATTTAAAAAAAGAATGCGGCAGATGGTAGGGGCATGGCATTGCCATGCCCTCTAGAATATATTGATGTGCCGCAAACACTATTTAAATTGGTATAATTACTCAGTACAGTTTGGGGTAGCGTCAGGAGTAGCATCAGGATAGAAAGTACGGATACCACCTTGTCTTCTGACAAATACAGCTTTATAAGTTCTACCCTCATCTGTGACGTTAAGAAGACATACTTGGTTAGTAGTGCTAGTGTTGGGGTTGTTCTTGTAGCCTAAAGATGCTTTTGACAAAATTTCTTCAGCACTGAGGGTGTAAGGATAACCTTTAACTGTAGACTTCGCAGTCCCAGTACCTACCTTCATCACAACACCCATTGTGTAGACTGTGTTGGGGATAACTTCTTCCCGAACTGTATTATTACTCAGCCGTCCAGCTAAACCCTTATTTTGCAGTTCCACATAACGACCAACAAAATGTAATCCACCAATAGAGCCTCCTTGAACTGCTTCGCCACAGAATACATGGTCAAAAGCTTGGACATTAAACCAGAGATCGGTTAAATCGTTCAAGAAGTCAGTAGTCGAAGTACGACCGACTTTCAGGTATCCTCCTACATAAGTCTTAATATTGGCCAAGACAGTAGGGTTATTATTCATCATAGTTTGGAAGGCAGTGCGGCTCACAACTGTGCCAGGTGCGCCACAAAGATTAACTACTGCTGTGTCAAAGCTATTAAGCGTTGGGGCGGGAGGGGTAACATCAGCCGGGCTACCATAAGCTAACCCAGACACAGGGTTGTTGATATTATCAAAGAAAGGTACAGAACCAGCTGGTAGAGAAGGAGTTGAACCAGAACCATAATCTGTAATTTCAATGTCGTCAATGTTGGTTCGGTTTGCAGTTCCATCAGTCTTACGAATTTCACAGCGAACATTACCCGAGATATTAGGTGTAAAAGTCGCTGTCTGCAATGTGGTGGAAGTGGTAGTGATTGTGGAACCAGTTTGTGTCCATGAAGAGCCACTGTTAGTTGAACACCAAACACCCCAAGTAGTACTACTATCAGAACCAAACTTAGCGTGTTTGATAGTAATTGTGCCAGCACCTGTAGAGCGATCAAATTTCATTGACACTTTACCGCTATTCCGAATCCTGGCAGATTGTGTACCATTTTTTGCGTCTGTGCTGAGATCACCAATCAGCGCATCATTTAAATTCCATAAGCCCGTGCTGAGATTAACATCAGCAGCTGCATAACTTGTTTTTGTACCGCTCTCAAATCCTTCAGAAATTGTGGCGCTATTTACACTAGTTACACAAAAGGTAAGCAGTATAGCTGCTCCTGTAGATATCTTCAAAGGAAAAGCTAACTTAGACATAACTTAATTAGATTAGTTCCTTGAGTCAATTAGTAGTTGATATTGAATCTAAATATTAGATTCACTCCGCTAAATCACTGATTTACAACGAAGATATCAAGAGGATACATGATTCAAAATACTCTACATTTAGAAATATGAAATTATTTAATATTTTAAAAATCGTTTTAAACTTAGCAATGCGTTAAATAACTATGCCATCTATCTATTAAATTTTGATTAAATATAAGTTAAAAATTTGATAGTTCAGCTATTAGGGAATTCTAGAAAATAAATTATCCAATTTACTTAAATAATCTTCTTCTGTTTCCCCTGTTCCTCTACTCTAACATTGATGGTATATTTTTTTAGTGGGAAGTCCCTTAGTCTTCATCTTTAACCCACAACATTCCCATCATCGTAGAATTTACAACCAGGATACCTGTGTCAAATGTTGAGTTAGTCAGCGAATCCCAAGCACTCAGTGCTGAGTAATCATTGACAAATACTGCATTAGTAAAAAATCTACAGGGATTTGCAAAAAGGTTAAGAATCTTAGTAGAAATTTTTTCAGCCTCCTCTGTCGGCATGATTTTTGCAGAATAGGCTAAATCTTTTTTCAAAACAAATACTACAATTTTTTGAGCTGCGTCTTGATGAATTTCTTGCCAGCGATCGCCAATTCCTACATACCCCATTTGTGTAACAAACAAATCCAGAATTTCTGTCAATTCATCAGCTTTATTTAAGGTTATATCAGAGTTAATTTGTTTAATTTCAAACAAAATATTTCCCAGACTACGTTTCGATAGTATTTCTGCTTTCAATTCTTGAATTTGTGAAGAATCTACACTTCCTAATATTTCGATGCTCATTTTATTTAAAAAACACTGAGATTTATCTACCAATAAAACCAAAAGTTACTCAGATTCTACCCCAATAAAAACCACAAAAATTTGTAATTTCAATAACTTTGCCAAAAACAATAGGGACACAAACAATGTTGTGCCCCTACTTTGTGTTTTATTTCAACAAAAAATGCGATCGCGCATTATCTTGTAAAATCAAGGCTATCGATCAACAGAACCCATAATTACGTCGATACTACCCAGAATTACTACAATATCTGCCACTTTCATACCTCGGAGTAAGTGAGGCAGAATTTGTAGGTTGTTGAAATCGGCGGCGCGAATTTTCCAACGTGCAGGGAACACGTTATCATCGCCTACCATATAAATTCCCAGTTCACCTTTACCGCTTTCAACACGGGCGTAAATTTCACCCTTGGGAATCTTAAAGGATGGAGAAACTTTTTTACCAATGTACTGGTAATCAAAAGCATCCCATTCCGATTTTTTCCCAGCCGCTAAACGCTTGGCTTCCAAGTTTTCATAAGGGCCACCGGGAAGTCCTTTAATAGCTTGGCGAATAATCTTCACAGATTCGCGCATTTCCCGCATCCGCACCAAGTAACGCGCAAAGCAATCGCCGGCGGTTTCCCACTGTACATCCCAATCAAAATCGTCGTAGCATTCATAGTGGTCTACCTTCCGTAAGTCCCACTTCACCCCAGAAGCACGTAACATAGGGCCAGAAAGTCCCCAGTTAATCGCTTCATCACGAGTGATAGTACCAATTCCCTCAATCCGACGGCGGAAGATGGGGTTATTGGTAACTAACTTTTCGTATTCATCAACTTTGGGGATGAAGTAGTCACAGAATTCTAAGCACTTATCGACCCAACCATAAGGTAAGTCAACTGCTACGCCACCAACACGGAAATAATTGTTATTTACCATCCGGTAACCGGTGGCTGCTTCCCATAAATCATAAATCATCTCCCGTTCGCGGAATTGATAGAAAAAGGGAGTTTGAGCGCCTACGTCTGCTAGAAATGGGCCAAACCACAGCAAATGGTTAGCGATGCGGTTCAATTCCAGCATAATGACGCGAATGTAGCTGGCGCGTTTGGGGACAGCAACACCTGCCAATTTTTCGGGTGCGTTAACGGTAACGGCTTCGTTAAACATCCCAGCTGCGTAGTCCCACCGACTAACGTAGGGGACATACATAATAGTGGTGCGGTTTTCCGCAATTTTTTCCATTCCCCGGTGCAGGTAGCCAATCACTGGTTCACAATCAATGACATCCTCGCCATCCAAGGTAACAATTAACCGCAAAACCCCGTGCATTGAGGGATGGTGCGGCCCCATATTCAGCACCATTGGTTCTGTGCGGGTTTCTATTCTTGCCATAGCTTACAGTGTTCTCCCGTTCATGAAAATTTAGAATTGGATCGCGTAGATGCCAACCAGACCCAAGTTATCGTGTCTGCCAAAAAAGGCTCTTCCGGGCAATACAAGAATTGCGCTTACAGGGTTAGGTTGGAGAGAAGATGGCAGCCGAGGGATTTTGGTTGATGTTTATTTTTGTTGCACTTCTTCAATTATTATATGGAGCTTGAGATGCATAGAATTGAAGTGCAAGAATTTTTTCACCAGGCTCGAGAGTCAATAGTCAAAAATCAAGATTTGGAGAGACGCGATTCATCGCGTCTGTACAAGGGTCAAAATTGGGGATTAAATCAGAATTCTCGTCCATATGTTCCCTCATACCTGAATTATCGTTTTGCCATCCCATTTCAAAGTGTTGGACTCTGGACGGTTGACCCTTGACTTTTTTTATACATATCTAACTTAGCACCACGCTTGATGAGTAATTTAGCGAAATTCGAGCGATCGCATAATGTAGCGGTGTAAAATTTTGATTGCTGCTAGCGTTAATATTTCCACCTTGAGCAATGAATAATTCTGCAATTTCCTTCGTTAATTTACCATAGAGATTATGCAGGGGCGTAACATTAGAATTATTCTTAGTATTAACATCCACAGCCCCATCAATTAATAGCTTTGCTAATATAGCAAGTTTAAATGTAGATAAAATAAAAACAGCCGAGAGAGTCGATAGAATAATACCTGATAAAAATTGCTCCATAAAATTTCACTGACCAAGCCATATAAATTGATTTTTGAGCCATCAATTTATCATAAAATTGGCTACGTCTTGCCTCAGCAAATATTTATGATTGCTATAGAAATCCTTGCAGGAGTTGCAAAATTAGTTGTTAAGGTAGGGAAAAGGGAACAGGCAACGTCGCGAAATAACTCTCCCAGCGCCTAACGCACCGCCGTATATATAGTGTGTTACTGGCTCATAAAAAATCATGATTTACTGCGAAACTCTAACGCAAGGTGAAGTACTTTTAGCAGTATTATCAGGATAAATCGCTAAAGTATGATACTCAGGATTACTATCTCCATATAAAATGCGGAAAGTATATAACTTAGTGCCTTGACCTTCAGTAATCACCGTTAACAGCGTATTACTAGCATTAGGTAAACCCGGAATTGCTAATTTTTTAATTCTTCTTAATTGAATTACATTGGCGGCAGAGTTTTGGCAATCTCCTGTACTAGCTTGTTCGCCAAACTGCATACACATCGGCCCATCAAAATCGATAGTTACCTGTGATGGGTCATTTAACCAAACTTTTTTAATCTTCTCTCCCGATGGAATAAAACTTAAGTTTGTACCTTGTTGATACCAAACTGTAATAGTAGGTACTACTCCACTTAAACCTTGTGCTTGACAAGAAAAAATTGAACGGAGAACAGCATTTTGCGCTACTGCACGTCCTGCTAATAATAAAACTGCCGCAGCAAAACTTACAGAAGCCAGAGGTAGGAAATAGTGATTCTTGAGAGGGTTTGCTAATTTCATGGCTCTACTGGGGACAGGTGACTGGGGACTAGGGATTGGGGATTGGGATGAGGGAGAAAATGGCCTTTAAATCTTGACTCTTGTACAGACGCGATGAATCGCGTCTCTGCAACCAACTAACGAAGAATGAAGCATTTTTCTACTTCATTCCCCATTATTAATATTTAAAACTCAATTGGTTGATTGACGTAAATTTCTACTTCTGTACCGGCTGGTAAAAACCAAACGTTGGTTCGCTGCATCATTTCAGCAGCAGCTTGTTGATTGCGTTGAGCAATTTGGGGAACTACAGTGTTCATCCCACCTTCTAATATGCCAGCGAAGAGGTTGCTTTGAGGATTGGTACTGCTAACAACAGTACCGCCAGCATTGGTAGTGACAACTTGAGATTCACTCCGATTCATTAATTCAGCGGCTTTACCCAAACCACCCAAAACAAACAAGCCTAAATCCATACCAGCAATGGATGAACCACGATTGGGGAATTGTTGCGCTAACAAAGGTTTACCGTGGGCACCGCGAATAATCATGGCATTGGACGGTAGACTATTTTCTGTAATTCCATTACCATCTTTTGCGATCGCTTTCACTACATCTAGTTGTAGTAAGCCTTGTTCGGAAAGCGAGCGAATTTCTGTTAATAACTCAGTACCTGCAGGTATGGCGACTTTACCATCTGCACTTTTTATGGGTGCTTGTAGCTGCACTACGAAAGTGTTTTTGGGTTTTTCAGAATCGCTGTTACCACCTGCATTCATCGTTTCTCCAAATACAGCCGTTGCTAAGACACCTTTGACGCTACTCCCAACTGCGATCGCTTTGTCACTCTGCTTTCCTTCTTTACTAGCAAGTAGGGTTGAATCTGCTGCTGGGTTTGCAGTGGTAGTTTCTGGTGTTGACGTGGCTTCCGGCTGGGAATTATTTGCCTGTTGCGCCATCTCCGGAGTAGTGGTATTAGAAGTACTGGCTGTTTCGGAATTATTGCTACTAATTTGACCATAACTCCCTAACTTAGCTAAAGTTGTCCACATTTGATATGGGTCTAGTTTAGGTTTGGGAGTAGCGTTAACTACTGGCTTAATTTCAGGTTTAATCTCTGGCTGTCTAGCGACTATTTGGGGTGGTGGAAAAGGTTGTGGGTTGACGGCTGTTTGTGGAGGCTGGGGTACGTCAACAATACGTTCAACTGTCACTATCCGAGGCGCGTTGCTTTTAATTGCAGGCCTGGATGCAATTGGCTGTGATGGTATCTGTATACCTCTAAGTTGTTGTTGTGCTAATTTCACAGCTTCAGCTTGTTCTGTCAGCGCTAATTTAGTTTTAAGAGTCTCTATTTCTAATTCTGGCTGCGGAGATTCACTCACTATCGGCGATTTCACATCTGGAGAGAGATTCTTCTTTTTCGACTTTTGACTGCTACCACTCATAATCTGCGTCAAAAAGCCACCAGCAACCAAAACTACAGCTAAGGTTGTCGTACCCACTAACCCTAGCTTCGCAAAGGGATTAGAAGCGAGAGATTGCTCAGTTTTCACTGCTTCTGGTTGAGCAATTGGCGGTTCAAAAATGATTAATTCTTCTGCTTCTTCATCACTTGTCAAGGGTAAATCTTCGTTTTCCAAGCCAACTAATTTGGCCATTCTTAATTCCCAATCTAGAGACTCTAGTTCTAGTGGGTAATTGTTGGTGGAACTTTTTGCTGAACTTGAATAGGGAGTCATAGGGAACCTTATGGTGATTTTTCAGAACAACTTTTATCCTGGAGGTCACAAATTTTATAAATTTTTAGTCTCGCCTCACCAATGCGATAAGCTGCCAATTGTAATGGCACTGGCGCATTAGGTAAGGAAGCGACTTCTTCATCTGCGGCTTGGACAAAAATTTGTTTATTAATTGGTTTCGATTCACCCAGTCTATCGGAGCCATTAAAAACTAATTGATTAGCCAACATTTCAACTTTCCATTTCCCATCAGCTATTTGTGTGGGTTGGGAAATTCTTTGAATCACTAATATCTGCTCAGTTGCTCGATTAAAATTTTCTAATTGTTTATTAGCAGTTAAATTAGTAATTTCTGTTTGGAATTTAGGTTGAAATTCTGGCGTTACCAATTCGGAACTAATATCCCAAACTGTTTTTGGCGGTTGTTTTTCTGACCAAGTCAGCATCAAAGTCATGGCTTCACCCACGAAGCGCCGAATTGTTTCTGGATACCGTTCAATATTTTCTTGAGGGTCTACTGTAATCGCTTGACCATCAATTAGTTGCACTAGGCTTTGCAATGTAGTTTGCTTATTTAGCTGTTGCAAAATTGACCAGTGAAACATCAATATCAGTAAAGTTAACAGATGCAAGCCCAATGTGGCAACTGCAAATAATGGTAAGATGCTAGTTTTTTTATTTTCAGTCTTAAGTATTTGCATTGCTGCTGAATTTAAATTAAATAAAATTTCTTATCTAGTAAATGAACCAGTGTTTGGTGCTTGTAGACATTGGTTAGATGTAGCGCCATTGACGTTATCATAAGCATCTAGCAAACATAAATTCCGCATTTCATAGATTTCTAATCTATCTGTTCTGGTGCTGTATATTGCTTTTTGCATATCCGTCATTTTCTCAGTTTGGGGATAATCAAAAAAATCAACAGCCCGCACTAATAAATCTTTATTAAAAGGTACAATTAATCTTTGATTTTCAGACTGTTTAGTTTGAATTAAATCTGCTACCATCCCGACTTCCCATTTCCCTGGTGCAATTTGTTTGGGTGGGTAAATTCTTTTAATGACTAATTTTCCAGAAATAATTTGATTGGAATTATTGGCGAATACCTCTGGTGGTGTCATATCCGCAATTTGACTTAAGAAACCTTTGCGGAAATCTTCAGAAAAGGCAAAACTAGCCACCCAACTACTAGTAGTTACTTTTTGGCTACCACCAGAGGGAGTTCTAATCAGAATTCCTCTGTCTATTTGCGGTTTACTAACTTCTTCAATACTTTGTGGTGGTAAGGTTCCCGACCAGTTAAAGACTGCTATCATCGTTTTACTGACGAATTGCCGAATCGCTTCTGGATCTCTGGCTAAATCATCAGTAGCCGTGACAGCTTTACCATCAACCATTTGCACAAAATTCGGCTGTTTGCGGACACTGAGTTTTTGGATATTCAACCCTTGCAAGATTAAGAATAGTAAAACAAACAGATGCAATCCAAAAGTTGCGATCGCAAATGTTGTCAAAATACTTCCTGTGCGTTGTTTTTTCTCTAATAGCCTAACCATCTATATCCTCTGCTTTACCCATGAAGTTGCATTACTAATGGCGTTAAAGACTGCAAACCCGCCAGCCGCAGCCACCAATAAAGATAAAATTGGTGCCAAAATTCCCAAAAAAATCATGAACCACATTAAATCTGGGTCAGCATTCGCATCTTGCGCTGGGCCGTTAACAATTACGGCGGCTGTTAAAACAGCAGTAATATTAAATGAAATCTTGGCAATTCCTACAGAAATAAACCCCGTCAGCCAAGCGAAAATCGGTTTACCTGCTACAGGTAGTAAGGAACCACCTACCGCTAGTGGCCCTAAAGCTGCTATCAGCAACATGGTAGCCTCCATCAAATTTTGGAAGGCATATTGTAAGGAAACTAAAAAGTTCTTAATACTTGTTTGAACTGTAGAACCTAATAAAGCATTAAAGGAAGTTTCTGAAACATTCCCTGTACCGTAAGCAATCTGATTGACTTTATTTTCTAAACGTTCAATCCAGGTTTTATTGCCGTATAAATTTTTATATTCTTGCCAAAGATTATTAATTTTTTCTGTAGCTTTGGCAAAACATTGTGATTGTTGTTCGCCCTGTAGGGATTGACAAGGACGCAGCAAAGCACCAGCAACCTCTTCTGCAACACTCATATTCAGTGCTTGCTGATAAACAGAGTTAGCATCTGCGGTAGTGACTACTTGCTGATTGACAGAATTAATAAAGTTGCGTACCCCTAAAGTTAAATTAGAAAGTATACTGCCATTCCCAGAATTATTTAAGAGAATCACTACTACAAACGGCCAAATCATTGATGAAATGGGGCGAGAAAATTCGCTCTCCAAAACATCCTTTAACCATTGCAATAGAAAAAATAATAAAGTTCCTACCGCAAAAAATATTCCTAAATTAGTTAAAGCCCCATATATATTTTCATTGGGATTATTCTCCAATAAATCTAGCCATTGCTTGTCCCAACTTTCGGCAATACTTCTGGCTGTTGTTGCACCATTGCCGATAATATCATCAATCCCTGTTGACGCAGAGATTTGTAAAATATAAAACTGCATAGACCTATCAATCGGCGTTAATCGGCGTTAATCGGCGGTTATTTCTCTTCTTCATCCACATTTATTTCTAGGATATTCCCAAATAAACGGTATTTACTTCTCTTTTCTGCCTAACAAATCTATTTGAGAAGTTGTGCGTAATAGCCGCGCCGCCTCCGCCGCCGAATCAACTCGGCGAGAGCGATTATTTTCATCCATTTGCTGCGAAATATTCGCTAAATTTAAATTAGAATATTGCAAGAAATGATTTACCTGCATTGTCTGAGCCAGGTTTTCCCCGACTATTTTTGATTGTTCGTTTTGAATCCTAATACTTTGCATCTGTAAATTAGATTGACCAGCACTTAAGAGAGCGCTCAAACCCGGAATACCCGCTGCAGCTATTTGGCTAGCTTTTTGTTGCAAATCGTTGATAAAAGTTTGGTTAGTTTCATCTGCTTGCTGGGCAATTTTGGCAATATTTTCGAGGGTATCTACTGTATTTTGCAATTTAACTTTAGTTCTAATTTGCCCATTCTTACCCAAATTACTTGCTACCGAACTGCGAGTAATTAAGCGGTTAAGTTCATTATTAACTGTTTCAGATTTCAGGACTGGATTATTATCAAATCTATCTGATATCGAGTAGAGAATAATATCATCACCCACCTTTTCACCCGCAGTAATCGGGTTGGGTAAATTCAGTTGTCCTGTAGAGTTAGTGATGGCATTTTGCGACTGAATTTCTACAGGCTTTAATGTGCCACTTAGGTTATTTTGAAGATATCTTTGTAAATCTCCTGAGTAGGACTGAAAATCAGTTAACACTTGGCCTAATTGGGCTGTGGCTGGTAGAGTGACCAGCAATCCTAAACCCAAAGTCAATAAAAGAGTTTTTCGCATAGTTTTTTCCAAGAAATTTTTTAACTTCCACGTAATGAAGCTACTAATTGTCGTGCAAATGCCGAAATTGCTTCATATTTATCGCGGTGTTGTTGCATCGCCTGTTGACGTGCAGTTTGTTCGTGGGGGTTGTTAGCCACAACTGCTAGTTGTTCGTAACCGGGATAATAGCGACAGAAAGTATAAATGCCGTTATCATCTAGCAACCATTGGCTATAAATTCCTTCTTTACGGGGGAAAAAGCTTTCAGAAGCATTCCGCGCAATAATTTCGCGCGGATATTTCAAAATATTGACAAAACTATCAACTGCAACTGGCTGAATCCGACCAATTAATCTTGTAGTCAAGTTTTGCAAAATTTTAGATGCAGCTGGCGATTTAGCAATTGTATCGGGGTCTTGTGCCGATAAAATCACCCGAATCCCGGCTTTTGCACCGTTAGCGCAAATTCTGCCTACTAAGTTAGCAATTTGGTCAAATTCAAATAGAATTGGGGCTTCGTCAATAAAGAAAATCGAAGCTGGACTGCTGAGTGCGCGTCTTAAAGCTGCGGAGTATGCACTTAAGGAAAGTACCGCCGCATCTTCGCTATCAGATAAATTTCGCAGTGCAAATACTAAGAGTTTGGCATCTGTACGGAAGCTAGAGGGTGTAGAAATCGCTTGTCCGACACGACTAGAAAGCCAAAACCGCAAACGCAGTTGAATTTGACTTAATGCATCCTCAACCCTCCCACTGAGAGAATCGATTTCCAGATGTTCGGGGGAACAGAAAGTAAGAAAATCTTTGAGAGTCGGAGTTCTTTGCCAAGCTGGACTACCAAATCCGCCAATCATGGCTTCCCGATAACGCTGTTGAATAGTGCGATCGCTAAAGAAGGCAGTTAGTGCTAAGTTAATCAGGGAACGGACAGTTTGTCCAAGTAGTTGGTTTTCTGTGGATGAACCCAACACCATCGTCATCAGGGCCGATTCCAAAAAGGCAGTATAATCGAGCATCCGGTCTCGCTGTTCTTCGGCACTCAAAAAACGCAAGTCTGGTTGCTCAAATAAGTTATTTGATTGTTTAGAAATATCGAAATACGCACCGTTTTCCTCCATAAACTGGGTGTAGTCTGTGAAGGTAGATGTCCCATCTGGTTTAGGAAAGTCTAATGCCACAACCGGAATGTCATGGGCTAAAGCTTGGGTTAAAATCCCCGAAACTAACACTGATTTACCCGCCCGCGTGGTGGCAAATAGCGCTAAATTTTTATGTTGGGTAAATAAATCTAAATGTACAGGGGTACCGCCTTCGGCGGCAATTAATTCAAACCCTTGACTATCTCCTTGTCTTGTGAGTACCAAAGGCATTAATCCCGGTACTTCACTAGTTAAATATAATTGTCTACGATTGAAAGGTTTGACTAATAACCCTTCCCAAACTATCGGTAAAGATTGCAGCCAAATCTTCCACGCATATTCTGTTTCGCGAATTACCCTGGCGGGACGTTGAAAACAGTTTTCAATATATCTGGTAGCTTCATCCAACTGTTCGACAGTCGGACGATGGACGAAAATGGCGATCCCTGTATATATAGGTACAGCACCTTCATACAATTGTTCTTGGGCTGCTACCGATTTCTTTAATTTTAATTGGGCGTTAACATCAATAGTTCTACTCTTTTCTTGAGCCATGAGTGCTGTCATATTTGACTGTTTCAAGACTCGTTGTAAGGTAGTTTTAACCAACGCCGGATTTGCTGCGGTTAACTGACAAAAAATCTCAGTATCTACAACTGTTTCTCTAGAAAGTAACTCCCATAAATAGCGTAACTGTGAAGTTTTATTTGGCCAGCCACCGGGTTTTTCTAGAAATGTCAGCGCCCCAATATATTTATTATTAACATTCACCCAACGACGGTCTGCACAAGGTACGCCAGACTCCATTAATAAGGTTGTACTGTGAATATTGTCTACTAAAAGTTTTGTACTTGCTAAATCTGAATAAACTTGCTCATGTAATCCATTTTCATCTAATATCAACAACTGCGGAATATCTATCGGTGAAGTATCATTAAATCTCCGCCAAACTTCTCCCCAAAGTTGTTCTGCATTTAATGGCTTTACATCCAAGCCCATTTTGTTAGATAAAAGCTGTTCCCAACGCCCAAAACCTTGTTTATAAGCATTGGTAATCACAGTTTCTAGGCGTTGGTTTTGCACTTCCGCCATATCGCCTTTAAATTTCAACCACCAAGCTTCGGATCTCGCCAACAGTTTTTCAATCAAATCATCAGCTTCCGATGCATTTGGTTCCACGGTATAAGTGACATAAATTCGCAAAAATTTCGGCTTGCGAATCCCGGCATTATTTAATTCTTTGGTTCTAGCTCTTTCTGCCATCAATAAATATTTGATATCTTTTGATGGACTCTTTTTCGCTAAATTAGCTAATTCTTGTTGTCGCTTTTTATCATCAATAAATGACCCTAAATGCAGAGTCATTTTTTCACCACTAGGAATATCTTTTAACCCGGCTTCAATATTGTCAAAAATCGTATCTATTTGTTCGGCTCTTAAAGTCGTATGAATCCCACGACATTCAAACCCAAAAACAAAGCAAAACCTGTCTTTTTGAGTACCTTTAGTTAAAATATAAGCGCCAATATCACGTCGATTGAAACTGACGCGCAGCATAGTTGCTAAATGTAATGCATCTTCAAATGGTGTTAACCGAGTTGCGTTTTCGGCGATACCGATGCTTTGTTTTCCGATTTTTTGCTTCATGATTCACTTCTAACAAGCTTTGATAACGAGCAAAGCCTCTAGTCCAAGCCGGAACACCAACAAATTTACTTAAAAAACTCCAACTCCTCCCACCAGTTAATATCCACCAAGTAGCCATTCCCCAGCCAGCAATTAACACTGTCCATAACCATTTTTGAAATTCGTCTTGGAACAGTCCCCCAAAAATTCCATTGATAATAAAGTAAGCAGCTAGAGCAATTACTGTCCAAGGAAAAATTTGGTCTGCGGGTAGTGGCCCTAATGATGGTTGGCTTCCTAAAATTTGATTAACTGGACGAAAGTCTTTATCTGGCTCTTGAGACATTGCTTGGTAAAATTAAAGCTAATTTGTGATTTGGTATTTGGAGAGACGCGATTACTCGCGTCTGTACAAGAGTCAAGAGGTAAATATTAATTTAGTAATTTTAATCTTTGATACCTCTTCTCTATGCTTTAGCTTCTATCCTCTTTACTTATTAGTATTACCAATAACAAAGCCTGTTAAGACATCCGCAATTGTGACAGCAACTACCACTAACAAAGGAGTTCTAGCAATATTTTGCCAATCTTCGTCTTTCCGGACGGCGTTCACCACACCAATCAAAGCCACAGCAATATACAGTAAGTAAAGTGCCCGTAAAACGTTAAATACTAAACTGACTGCGGTTTGAGTACCACTACCGTTACTAGAACCTTGGGTGAGGGTATTTTGAAAAAAGTCCTCAGCTTTCTTAAAAAATTGTGCTTGTGCCGGCGCAGCAAAATAGTCTAGCCAAAATAAACTCAGCACAATGACTACAGCTAAGATTTGCAGTGGTATTAACGATTTAATTGGTAAATTAGAGTACTGTCCAATTTTGTGAGTAATAACGGCAATTAAACTGCCTACTAATAAACTCAAAAGTAATATAGGACTCTTCAGGCTAATAACACTTAAAAATACCGCGCAAGCTAGTAAAAAGGGTACTGATTCAACTAGGATCAGCCACCAGTATCTAAGTGTCCCTCGGAACTTCATTCCCACTGTTACTATGCTGCTTGTTAAGCTTACAAATAATTCCCTTTGAGGAGCGCTTTGCTTAGACATTTGACTCGTTTCCCAATTGATTATTTACCTCAGATCTGTCTGTCATCCAGAACTTATCATCTCATATATGAGTGATCGCCAGATTTATCGTAAATTTACAGTTGTCAGTTTTGTCAGGCGTGCAAAGCAACACATAATCTGCGTGATAATTTTTGTTCACTATTATAAGTGTAGAAGTGCGATCTCTCATCGCCAGGTATTTTTTGCTGCAAATGTCCATAAAAACCTACATCTCCAAATAGCTGATGAATTTGGTCTCCGCTTCCGCACTATTTTTTGTCATGCTTATTGACAAATTCAGTCATGCAAATCTGAACAACAGCAATTTGACTGAACTTAATAGTGAATTCACGGTGGTAAATGCCAAATCTCAGGGGAAGTACTTAATAAAAATTAAACTTAACTCTCTTCCCGTACCCTGGAGCTTTATTTCAAGCCTAGTTTAATACCTGATACAGGTAATTCAAATGAGTACTAATACTCACTAGTATATATGAACATATTGTAAACTGCTACTTATCAAGGCAAATAAAAATCCGCAAATCCCGTGATTGGCAATATGTTACCCCGCTACAGGAGTAATGAAAAAACTTTATCAAATCCTTAAAATTGCAATTTGTTAAGTTTTGTCATTTGTCATTGGTTATTGGTCATTTGTCATTTGTCATTTGTCATTTGGTATTGTCTACCTTATCTTCATTCCCCAGTCCCCAGTCCCCATTCCCCATTCCCTTTTAAACATGAACCTAGATTCACAGACACCGCAAGATGCAGAAGAACCGATGTTTTCACATATTCCCGTATTAAGCCGGGAAATTATTGAGGGTTTGGCGGTGCGTCCTGGTGGTCATTATTTAGATGCAACACTAGGGGGCGGTGGCCATAGCCGCTTGATTCTAGAAACTGCTGAGAACGTACAACTAACAGCAATCGATCAAGATGCGGATGCTTTGGCTGCAGCACAGAAGTATTTAAATGAATATCAAGACCGTGTTAACTTTATTCGCAGCAACTTTGCGGCTTATGATTTTACACAAAGTAAGTTTGATGGTATAATAGCCGACTTAGGCGTTAGCTCTTACCATTTAGATACACCAGAGCGCGGTTTTAGCTTTCGTCACGCTGCTAGCTTAGATATGCGAATGGATCAAAGGCAGTCATTAACTGCAGCAGATGTAATTAATGATTGGGATGAAGCAGAATTAGCAGATATCTTTTTTAAATACGGTGAAGAAAGATTATCGCGACGCATTGCCAGACGCATTATCGAAAGGCGACCGTTGCATACTACTGTGGAATTAGCCGATGCGATCGCATCTTGTGTTCCTGCTAAATATCGTTATGGCAGAATTCACCCAGCTACCCGTGTTTTTCAAGCGTTGCGAATTGTCGTCAACGACGAGCTGAAATCCCTAGAAACCTTCTTAGATAAAGCACCAAATGCCCTTGTCTCTGGTGGACGGATTGCAATCATTAGCTTTCACAGCTTAGAAGACCGTTTGGTGAAGCATAGCCTACGCAATTCACCATTATTGCGAGTTTTGACCAAAAAGCCCATCACCGCCCAAGAAGACGAAATCAATCAAAATCCGCGATCGCGTTCCGCTAAATTGAGAATAGCGGAGCGGAGGGAGTGAGTGGGGATTGGGGGCTGGGGACTGGGGACTAGGGACTGGGGAGGAGATGAGGGGGATGAGGAAGCAGGGGAGAAATAATTAATGACAAACACCCAATTACCAATTACCAATTACCAATTACCCATTCCCTACTTTTTAAAATATCTTGGTAATTCAATGCGAAATGTGGAGCCTTCGCCAACGGTACTGGTGACGCTGATGCTACCTTGCATCATTTGCACTAATGATTTGGTAATGGCTAAGCCTAAACCCATACCTTCATAGAGGCGGGTATTACTTTGATCGACTTGTCGGAAGCGCTCAAAAATATACTCAATGTCAGCAGGAGCAATCCCAATACCTGTATCTTCCACTGCGATCGCAATTTTATCAGCAGTGATTTCCCAGACTTTTACTTTAATGCTACCTGCAGCAGTGAATTTAATAGCGTTTAACAACAGCTTGAGTAAAATTTGTCTGAGGCGATCGCTGTCGTTGACGATTAAGGGAGAATTGAGATTAATCTCTACTTGCAGATTTAGTGACTTTTCCTCGGCTAGATAACTGTGTTCCGCTAGGGTAGTTAACACCAAAGTCTCTAAATTAAATTCTTCTGTATGAAATGAGAGATTCCCCGCTTCTGCATGAGCAAAGTAAAGCATATCGTCAATAATGGACAATAAATGATTCCCATTATTGAAAATGCGCTGCATCATCTCCGTTTGTAACTCAGATAAGGTAGAGTTACGCTGACGCAACAACACCTGTGATAATCCCAAAATCACGTTGAGAGGTGTGCGGAGTTCATGGGAAGTAATAGCTAAAAATTGGGACTTTAACTCGCCTGTTTCTACTAGTTGCTGGTTTTTTAGCTGAATTTGCTGGCGAATTTTTTCCAGTTCCAGATTTTGCGCTAAGAGAATCTCGTTTTGTCTGGCTAAACGTTCTTCTCTTTCTTCTAAAACTTGCAGCATGATCGTATTATTGATTGCGATCGCTGCTACCTCAGCTATTGCATCTAACAGGTTTTGTGCAGTAGCATTAAACGCCTGAGGATTGTCCCAATTACCAATTGCTAGTACTCCCAATTTTCCTGCTTGTGCCGACTTAATTGGTACAGCATATATAGATGCTGGTGTGACAGATGATAAAGCTGGAACGCAGGGAAAAAATGGACATGAGGAAAAGCCATCAATCATACAGT
The DNA here is from genome assembly GCA_002368155.1 of Nostoc carneum NIES-2107. Taxonomy (GTDB): domain Bacteria; phylum Cyanobacteriota; class Cyanobacteriia; order Cyanobacteriales; family Nostocaceae; genus Aulosira; species Aulosira carnea. The sequence goes on along the minus strand of AP018180.1, from coordinate 8,163,984 downwards.
CTTTGTGCTTTTGACTTGCTTGATATATTTGGGATATACCAGTAGCAAATACTTGAGCTAGTAACCCTGACTTAGTATTGAAAGGCTGATTACAAGAGATATATTCTTGTTGCTCACCCCACAACTTATTTCCCAAGTCTAAAGAGTTATTGAGTTTAAGAATATGCAGATTTTCCGCACTAATGCCCGTTGAGGTAGTTAATTCTAACTTTTGCGTTTGGGAATTATATAGTGCTATCAAACAAAATTGAGCGATATCAACGATATGGCACACTTCCCTAGCTATCACCTCTAAGAGGTCGGGTAAATGTGTAATTCGCTGATTTGTAAGATTAGTTAGTAGCTGGAGTATCCCCAGTTGTTGAGGCAGTTGGGGAGAGATGGATTTATTTCCTATATCGGTGTACTGTCCAGTTAAAATCATAATTGCCTAATGGCGATTTGCTTCCATATATATTGCATCTGGCATTCTCTCAGCGATTTTTGTTGAAAAAACTGATTCCAAAATTACAGATTCTTAACAGTTAGGCTTTCTTTAATTTTGGATAATGATTATTTCAACAATGTTCACTTCGCAGACGCATCAAGGCTCATCTTAAATATAGCTGTTCTCGACTTATCCAGGTACATTTTTCTAGTTAATAGCTTTGTGCAACAAGATTTTTATGTACTTCAGTATGCGTAGGAAACTCTTTCAATTTTTTATTGATATTACCTGACTGTTAATGATTGCATTTTGCGCCAGCTTTCTTGCATTAGCTCTTTCTGACTATTTATTTAATGCATAGGCGTTCTCCAATCTTCTCATTAATTTTTCTGAGATGCTGTTTATTTTATCAATTTATTTCGATGCTTACCTTATCTTTTCCTCGGTGTTTATACTGAACTTTTGCTTTAATTTTCTTTATCTATTATCCAAGGAATATAGATTTTTAAATAACTCAGCCAAAAGTTATCTCGACAAAAATTTTATTTTGGAATATCTTGGAGTATTTTGATATAAATTTTGTAATTTAAAATTAATAAATATTCTCATTAATCCAGCCAACCTGAATTGTTATACCAGCTATATATAATTTATCAAAATAGAGTGGCTCAGATAGTCCACTTATTTAAAAAGTTGGTATCTTGTTATTCACAAGTTCTTGATGAGTGCTGTAGTTTATAAACATTCCCGTGAATTACTTGCTAATTGATTGGCTCTTCGCTTCCTATTTATTACTACCTGAATAATTCCCTAACCCATACCAATAGTTGCAATGTCATCAGTATTGTGCGCTGCACTCTCCTACTAATGGCAAATCACTAAAGACCAATCACAGCCCTTACGAGTTATCTTTAATTACGCCGACTGAGGGAAACGGCTCTTTTGACAGAGACAGTAGCATCCATTAAACTACCCCTTGCAAATCAAAACAGAACTCCTGCCAATGCATTCCACTGAACAAACTGCTGTACCTACTCGCGTTATTGGTCTAATCAGTGGCACGTCTGTAGATGGTATAGACGCTGCCTTGGTAGAGATTACTGGTAAGGATTTAGATCTCAAAGTAGAGTTATTAGCTGGAGAAACATATCCTTACCCCCCAAATCTCAGAGAAAAAATCTTAGCAGTTTGCGCTGGGGAAGCCATCTCAATGGCAGAATTGGCAGAAATAGATGATGCGATCGCCTTTGCTTTTGCTCAAGCTGCCCAAAATATTCAAATTGGTCATCAAAGCGCTACTTTAATCGGCTCTCATGGTCAAACAGTTTACCATCGGCCACCCGTGGATGGGGGACTGGGGACTGGGGACTGGGGACTGGGGATTGGGAGGACAAGGGGACAAAGAGACGAGGGAGAAAGAACAAATTACCAATTACCAATTACCCAACCCAAACCTCTAGGTTATACCTTGCAAATTGGTCGTGGTGCTTTAATTGCTCATCTTACGGGAATTACCACTGTCAGTAATTTCCGTGTTGCGGATATTGCGATTGGCGGACATGGTGCGCCTCTGGTTCCTAGAGTTGACGCTTATTTACTCAGCCATCCCCAGGAAGCCCGTTGTGTTCAAAACATTGGTGGCATTGGTAATGTTGCTTATCTACCCCCTCGCCGCGATAAGTGGCTGGAAAAAATTCGCGGCTGGGATACAGGCCCAGGAAATAGCCTGTTAGATTTGGCGGTACAACATCTGACAAATGGTGCTAAAACATACGATGAAAACGGACAGTGGGCAGCAAGTGGTAATCCTTGCCAGGTCTTAGTAGAACAATGGTTGACTCAAGATTACTTTCATTTACCTCCCCCAAAATCTACGGGGAGAGAGTTATTTGGTGTAGCTTATTTGCAACAGTGTTTACAAGATGCTGAAGCCTATCAACTTAGCCCAGCAGATTTACTAGCCACCCTCACAGAACTGACAGCTGCAACTATCGCTGAAAGTTACCGGAATTTTTTACCGCAACTGCCCGATCGCATCCTATTATGTGGTGGTGGTAGTCGCAATCTTTATTTAAAACAGCGTTTACAATCATTATTGCTATCTATACCAGTCATGACTACCGATGAAGTTGGTTTAAATGCAGATTTTAAAGAAGCGATCGCCTTTGCAGTTTTAGCCTATTGGCGACATTTGGGTATTCCTGGTAACTTACCTAGCGCTACTGGCGCACCGCAGGAAGTTCTTTTAGGAGAAATTTCCCCTGCTTATAATGTTTCAGTCACTAATAGGTTAAGGGGAAAAGGATAAAAGGGAAAGGGAAACAAAAAAACTTTTTCCCCATTACCCAATCCCCAATCCCCAATCCCCAATCCCCAATTTTCCAAAGCTATACTTTAACTTATTTACCACCTGACATTTTGGCGTTTCAAATATATCTTTAAGTCTCAGTGGTATTCGAGCAAGACAAGGAACATCCAAAGTGGCTCATACTTTTTTAATGCAACCCGGGCGCTGGACATTACAAGGTAGTTGGCTAGAACGTAATAGTATGCCCATTAATGTCAAGGGTATGATCTTGGTGGCTTGGAATCGGGATAACTGGTTTACTATGGCGACAAAGCTGATATTTCCTGGTAGCGATCGCGCAGAAATTGCTTTGCAATACAAAGGACGCTTAGATGATGGAGAACGCCAATATACTTTTTTGCTTCAACATAATCTTTTAGGACAGGTTGAAGGCGAAGGTTTGATTGGTGTATCGACAATTGTGCAGCGTTACTGGGCACTAAACGACCGTCAACGTCGCAGCGGTTTTGAAACTTTACATCAGTTATCAGAAGATAACTACTACTTAAGTAGTGCTGTTTTAACTGGACATTTTTTAAATAGCACTATAGAAGCCAACCTTGAACGTCAGTCAAAATAATATTTGGTAATTGGTAATTGGTAATTGGTAATTGGTAATTGGTAATTGGTAATTGGTAATTGGTAATTGGTAATTGGTAACAGTTATTTCCCCTTGTGACCTTTCACCTTTCCCCAATACCCAGTCCCCAATACCCAGTCCCCAATCCCCAGTCGCTACTCCCTAGCCAAAATCCGATTGAGATACTGCAAAATTCCTACCGTAATGAAGAGGCTCAAAGCAAAACAGAGCCAATAATTATTGACGATAACTCTTGATTGATCGAGTGCCCACCCACCCAGCAGAGAACCCATAAAATTGCCCATAGCCCAGCAAAGGGAGTTGATGGAGAAATACACCCCTCGTTGCGATTCAGGGGCTAAATCGGTGACTAGAGAGGCAGCAAAAGGGGTATAAGAAGTCATAGCTAGGGCAAATACTGCTAGGGCTAAAGTAACCCAAAGTAGATGATGAGATGGGGTGATAGTAGTTACCCAAATGAGACTGAAGCCTATTGCCCAGAGAATAGCTGAAATTGTTAGCGCCAAGGTATGAGAGTAGTTCTTTAAGGCAGCAGCAATAGGAAATTGGCAGATAATAGCCAAGGCTAGATACCCAGAAAATAGCGTGCTGATTGTGGTTGCGGCAAATCCTGGAGTATCGCCACCGACGTTGACAAAGTTTTTAAAGTAAATCGGCAGGGTGCTATTGATCTGAGACAGATAGGTAGTGAAAATAATGTTGACAGCCACGTAGATCAGGAGACGGCGATCGCGTAATGCTGTCATCCAAGAGGTGAAATGTTGCTGTTTGGGATACTCATCCAGCTGGGGTTGATAAGTTTCATTGATTGCCCCATAGACAATAATCAAAAACACCATAAAAGAAATGGCATCAATGACAAATAGCCCCCGATAAAAGCCAGTCGTCGCCACCCAAAATCCTGCTAGCACACTACCAATCGCCAACCCCAGATGATCTGCAACTCTGGTGAGGGCAAAGGTTTCGCGGCGATTGCCAACTTCACTGGCATCAGCCACAATCGCTTCACTTGCAGGCCAATAGAAACCCATCCCTAGACCACAAATCAGCCGCCCAATTATCAAGGTGGTAAAGTTGTTGGTTGCAGCTAACACCAGAGAACCAATTACCGAAATTGCTGCTGCTAGCAACAAGGTGCGACGACGGCCCCAATTGGGAGAATCGGCTAGAGAACCACCAACAATTTTTCCCACAATACCCAAAACTGAAGCGCTAGCCAAAGCAATACCAACAGAGGTTGCGGATAAGCCAACTTGATTGACGAAAAATATGGGGGCATAAAACATGGTAAAGCCAGTCCCTACTTCCGATAGGAACCTAGCGATCGCAAAAATTCCTACTTGGGAATTAATCTGGGGTAACCATGAGAATGACTCCGATGCAAGCGCTAGTTGTCTGGATGGGAATTTCATTGAAAAATTATGTTTTTGTAATTCTTATTATTAGCAGGGATTTTCCTCACAGATTCCACAGGATTTCCACAGGCATTTTACCTGTTTTCCACAGATGCTCCACGAGTTCATCGGCTGTTGCCATGTTATTGGGGATTGTTTGCTTTTTGGTTTTGGTAGTCTCAGTGACTGAGTTTTTGTGAAGAAAAGTAACAAAAAATAGGCTCAAACCCTGATTTTATCGTCGTAAATTACTTTTTATACCACCGTTTTTAACATTTCGCAGCATTGACAAACCCACCCCCTCTTAGCGCACAATGATTCGGCTTGCTGTTGTAGTTCGTTCAACCGTTAACATCAATATGGGTAAAATTACCTCAGGTGTCAGCGTAGATTGTCGGGTAAGCGAAGGGTTGTGTATTTCGCCCTCAGCTATTCACTGCAAGCAACTAGTCCCTCTTGATTGACCTCAGAGGAGGAAATCTCATGAACGCAACAGTTAACATTTTTACAGAAATCCCAGAAGCACTTCACGAATCCCTAAAAACCTACTTAGAAACACATCCTGATTGGGATCAAAACCGAGTATTAACGGCGGCTTTGTCACTGTTTTTACTGCAAAATGGAGATAGCGATCGCCGTGCTGCTCGTGTTTATCTAGAAACCTTGTTTCATCACAGCTAACTATAAATAGCCACAACGCTCTATGCTAGCAAGCATACTCCGTTGTGGTGGTCATCACGGTGCTATTCTGGTTCATATTCAAGTGTAGGCAAACAAGTAATTTATCTTAGAAAAATAAGTGCGCTCTTGGGCTGTAAAGCATCAAGTTTTGGCACTAAATATTTAAATTTATGAGGTGCGATCGCAAAATTTGAGGATGGATGTCACAACATAGAACATCCATCCTCTATAATTTTTTATTTGATTTAATTTCTCACAATAATATTAAAAATTTATTTTGAAAGGTCAATAATTTATAACTAATATGCACCCTCTTACATAACCAGCATTTTTATCTGAGTTATTTAACGATTCTCAAATAAATTACTGGTATGTATTGGTGCATCATCCACATTCGTAGAATGACTTTGAGGACTATGTAAATCTTATTTGTAGTCACATCAAAGAAGTTCACCAATTCTGACAACTGAAGTCATCATCATTAACTGCTGACACAGGATGGATAGACAAACTTCTCCAACCTCCTAACTACTCAGCAATATTTTCAAGTTAGCTATTTAAGCCAGGATTGGGTACAAGCAAGGATGAAAATATCAATCCTTCCTTCTGCCTACTGCCTTATTTTCAATACGCCATTCACGCCAGGTTTTAGCACAAACCTTGCCATGAAAATTTGTCTTTCCCATACCCCATGCCCAATTCCCCATGCCCAGAACCGTTGCAAGTACGTCATTGCCAATAAAGTAGGGCTAAATTTAGACGCACAACAGCTTAGCGCAGAGTAGAATCGCTATTATTTTAGCGACTGTACACTTCGTTGCATGTTTTAAATTGATTTGTGCTTACAGAGGTTAGTTTCGTGACTTAAGTCAAAAGTCAAGAGTTAAAAACTCTGGACTATAGACTAAACATTTAGGAACTAACTTCTAATTGCGGGGAGTGAGTAGGACATTCAAATTTATATCCCACACCACGTACTGTCTGAATTAATGCCGGCTGGCTAGCATCAATTTCGATTTTTTTGCGAATTTGACCAATATGCACATCTACAACCCGCTGGTCGCCTACATATTCATAGTCCCAGACCTCTTGAATGAGTTCTGCGCGCCGCCAAACTCTACCAGGATGGCTAGCTAAGAAATGCAACAAGTCAAATTCCAAAGCAGTTAAGGGTACTGGTTGGTTGTTCAGCGCCACTTCCCGCCGGACTGGATCGATCATCAACTTCTCAAAAACGAGGCGTTTTTGTTCAGCTGTCGTTACTACACGTTGCCGTCGCAAAATAGCTGCTACTCTGACTTCTAATTCCCCCAAACCGAAGGGTTTGGTGAGATAGTCATCAGCACCTTTAGCAAAGCCGCGAATTTTGTCAGCTTCGTCTGCGCGGCTAGTTAGCATTAGTACAAAAACACCATTGCGACTTTGCATCTCTTGGCAGAGGTTAAACCCAATTACATCTGGTAAATTTACATCTAAAATCACCAGATCGGGGTTAAATTGCTCAAATAGCGCTAAGGCTGTCTTACCATCCTCAGCAGCTTCTACTTGATAACTCTGCTTAATTAAAAAGCGTTGGATTAAATTCCGAACCGCTGGGTCGTCATCAACTACAAGAATCTTGGCAGGAGCCATGACCATCACTTTGCACAAAAATTCATAGGATTAACAGGAGAATCGCGTAAAAACGCTGTTTCCACTTAGGGAATTCGTTAAAAATCTACAAGGCTAAGAGATGCATTTCCTGACTATCTAAAATAATAGTGTAATCATGTTCTGGATAATTTAACCAGTTAACAGACAAGCATATCAGTGCAAATACTGTCATTTCGGTTAATTTTGTATCCTAAAACTAGGAATTTCGCCCTCAGCCACAGCAGTTTAGTAACTTAGAAGACTTTCCGATCCCAAGTAAGTGGTAATTGAAATTGTTTCAATATTAAATCGATATGCGGATCGATACCACCTACAATGCTTAAACTGATTGATTAAAACTCCAGATTGTAGGAGTCAGTGGCTAAAAAGGAAATGGAAAGTTTAATTTTTTCATAAATATTGTATTTTAGGTATTCTGAGTTCAAATTCTAGAGTAGAGCTAGAACTATTCAACGACATGGGGGGATACACGGAGTTATAGCAATATGTTAAAGTGACTTATAGTCAAAATTCCCAAGTCGATCAAACTAACCCATGCTAGTATCCAAGTATGGCAAAAAATTTGATTGGCATTAGGATTACAATCAGAATAAAAGCTAAAGTTGTATTTCTGTCAACAAAAGACTGCCGCTGACCGAGGCTGAAGTATAAACTCCCATGAGCGATCAAAATCCCTACGAAAAACTTGGGGTATCAGAAGATGCTAGCTTCGACGAAATTCAGGATGCTCGCAATCGCCTATTGGAGCAATACAGTGGCGATGCCAAGCGTCTAGAAGTCATTGAAGTTGCCTACGACGCGATTTTAATGGAGCGCTTACGAATGCGCCAGGAAGGTAAAATTAAAGTTCCTGAGCGAATTCGGTTTCCTGAAGCTCGAGTGCAACCGCTTCCCAAAGAAAGCCCAACTAAAAGTGAGCAGTCGCCAGCGTGGCTGCAACGTATGCTAGATCAGCCAACAAAAGCTGATGTGTTGTTACCTGGAGCTTGGTACGCGGGTTTGAGTGCCGCTAGCGTATTCTACCCAGCAGCAGGCGATCAGGTTTTGCAGCTAGTTTTAGTGGTTGGGGTGGGAATTAGTATTTACTTTCTCAATCGTAAAGAAGGTAAATTTGGTAGAGCAGTTTTATTTACGCTAGTTGGGCTAATTATTGGTTTAATCCTTGGGGGGTTAGTTGCTAACTGGCTTTTACCGCAAGTACCATTCATTAGTCTCACACCGAATCAGTTTTCTACGGTATTAACGTTTGTCTTGTTATGGTTGGTTAGCAGCTTTTTACGTTAATTTCGGGACTATGTTGACTCGACTTTGTCTGTGGCAAAGCTGCCCAAATAAATTTTCTGAATATTTCAGATTTTGGCTGACTAATGGGTAATGGACTATACAGTTTCAGGTCTATTACCCATTACTATTGCCAATTGCTGCAATATTGCGCCATTACAGGCGACTAACCGATAGAAAGCGATCGCTGATTTTTAAGTCCAGGTTCTAAAATAAAATCAACAGCTGCACTTAAATTCGGCACAATAAACTCGGGGTGGTAAAGTTCTAATTGAGCGCGATCGCGGATACCAGACTCCACAGCGATCGCCTTAATATGATGTTTTTTCGCCGCCGTAATATCAGCTTCTGTATCTCCTACCATCCAGCTATCAGCCACAGATGGGAGTTCCTCAATTGCCCTTGTCATCAGTAAAGGCTTATCTTCAATATCACGGGTTTTTACATAGTCGTTAGCTAAGCAATAACACCGATTCTCAGGAAAAAATCTACCAAGCTGGAATTTTTGGAAAGCATAGTCTAATTCCCGTACTCGGCGCATTGTCATCACTGCTAAATCGACTCCAGCAGCTTGAATTTTGATGAGTGCTTCCACTGCACCAGGGACTAGAGTATCGTATTGAAAGTAATGCTCAGTATGTACTGTTTGCCGCCGCAATTGTGCAAATTCTAATGCCTGAGCTTCATCCAGTCCAGAATTCATCGCAATTTGTTTTTCTGGAACTCGCGATCGCTTCAGTTGCCAAAATTCTGCCTTAGAAAGTTCACGTACAGATTGATCGGAACGTCGGGTTTTCTCTAAGCAAAATTGATAAACACGGTAATATCTTTCAGAGACATCAACAATAGGGCCGTCGAAGTCAGTAATTAGTCTTAGCATCGGCGGGAAAACTAACATTAATTTTTATTAAATTATCTCATATATTGTTACCTTTTGGGAGTTTGGGCTTAAGTGTTTGGTGTTTTCCCAATTACCAATTACCAATTACCAATTACCAATTACCAATTACCAATTACCCATTACCCATTACCCATTACCCAAATCCGACTTCATTACTTCATACTCCCGACCACTGGGCTTTAAACTAAATTGGGGAGATGATTGCAAGAATTTAGTGAAATTAGCGCCTAACTTAAGTTTTTTGACAATCGCATTAGGAGATTGTCCAGAGATTTTCTGTAACTCTGTTCCTAATTTGGATACAGTTAATTTTACTTGAGGAGACTTAGCTTGCATATTGCTAAGAATTTCTCCCAGTAATTTTTCCAAGTCTGCTTTTGAGCCAATTTCCTTAACTTCTACTGTATTGGTCTGTGCTGTTAAATCCTGTTGATCATTAGATGGTATGGATTTGTCTTCTAAGTTTTGCGGGTTACTGTTAGAATCTAGTTCGCAACGCTCTTGAAATAGATTAGCGATCGCATTTAAATTGCTCAATCTTGAGTTAATAGATTCCTGTTCAGCTTTAATCAAATCCTGTATTTTATCTACAACCCCTTCTAAGGAGGGAATTTCGATTGCTTGTGATAGAGAATAAAAGGTAAATTCTCCGCTATTTTTATTCTCGATATGTAAAGTTTGAGATTTTCTCCGCACCCAATATACTATTAACCCTTGGTTTTGTAGTTCATTGCATAGGTGGGTTAAAATACCATCTCCTGAACAAACAAATATTGCTTTAACTGTGGGATAACAATTTAATAGGCTCGCACCAACAGCAATCATTTTCGCATCAGCGCTGTCTTTACCTCCAGGGACATGAAAAAGTTGATAGCCTCGTTCATATAATTCTGTATCTTGTTTGCCATTACTGGGAGTTTTCCAGTTAGCAAATGCAATTTTTACTTGTAGCGGATAATTGCAGATACTAGCTAAAAACTCTTCAGCCGCAATATCTATTTTTAAGTTTTCTGCATCTAACAGTAACAGAGAAATTCCTGTATCTTGCTGTGTTTTACTCTCAACTTGAGGTTTGATTTTTTGAATAAATTGTTCTAATGCAGGAGATTCTAAAAATTCTGGTGATAATAGAGTTTGCAACAGTTCTTGAGCTAAAGTTAAACCTCGAGATTCAGAATTTTTCTCTGGTTTTATCTCTGTTGGCAAGTTTTCTATTAAAGAAAGTTCTTTGACATCAACTAAAGGTATTTGAGAATGTCCATTGCTATCCCCAATCCACTCATTTTCTCCAGAATGCAGTAATACAGGCTCAATGAATTGTTTACGGCAATTTTTGCACAAATAATACTGCTTACCATTCCTATGGCCGTTTTTACGATATGAAGTAGAGGCGCATCGAGGACATTTCATCTTATTATTTAGCTTGTCTTGTGCTGATATGTACCTCTAATTTTGCAATCTGAAAAGTCAAGTTTACAAAGTTTAATAAATTTACTAGTCCCTGCTTGAGAATGTCTTCTAGCTAAGATTAGTCATGAATTTTGCATGATCAATGTAGGAAATACTTTAATTTATCCGTGGTAAAACATATTCACGGGTGCGGTAATCGGAAGGATTAGTAAAGATTTTCGTAGTGGGGCCAAATTCAACTACGCTGCAAACCCGATTTTCGTTGGGTTGAAAGAAAGCAGTAAAATCTGATACACGAGTGACTTGTCGCATATTATGGCTGACAATCACAATCGTTAACTCAGAGCGTAAACTTTGGATTAACTCCTCAATTTTGCCGCTGGCAATGGGGTCTAGTCCAAAACAAGGCTCATCCATTAAAATAACTCTGGGCTTAACGGCTAAAGCACGAGCAATACAGAGCCGTTGTTGTTGACCTCCAGAAAGTTCCAAAGCAGATTTATGCAGCTTATTTTTCACTTCATCCCAGAGGTCAGCAGCTTTAATGGCAGATTCGATAATTGCGTCTAATTCTGATTTCGGATACCAGCCAACGAGTTTAACCCCATAGGCGACATTATCATAAACGCTCATGGGAAAGAGATTTGGTTTAGGTAAAACCATACTAATTTGGCGACGCACCCGATTTAAATTCACGCGTCGCTCATAGATATTTTGACCAAAAAATTCTACTCTCCCTTCAACTTTTATTTCTCCTTCTAATTCACTCATGCGATTGAGCGATTTGAGAAAAGTAGATTTACCACAACCGCTAGGGCCAATAATGGCAGTAACTTTGTCTTGGTAAAAATCTAATGATATATCTTCAAGTATCTTCTTATTTTCGTAATAAAAGCTAAAATTGCTGACTTTTATAGCCGTAACTAATTTACTCATGGTCGCAAAATATTTGATATCAAGACCGAGTTATCAGAACGCTGAAACTCCTATTCCGTAGTACGTTATTTCTCTAACCTGATTTATGAAGTATTTGTGAATTTTTACTATACCTAAAGGTTAGAGAAAAGTGATTATACAAGTAAAAATCTCCAAAAAACACTAATTAATATGCTTAATTAATGACATTTGATGACATTTGAGCTTTGCATCAAGCATGAAGAGCTTGACAAAAAGACATTACTTGTATGTGTTACAAATTAGCCTTCATATAACCAGGAGTTAACTTTTATATTACCTGAGCCAGTCAAATTTCAGGTAGTGAACAGTTAACTGATATGTTCACTAACTCTGAACTTCAGAAGAACAATCTGTTTTTACACTGATTGGGCGGCAATTGTACGCCCGACAAATTAGGAGTATCCTGGTGAACAAGATGAACTTTAAGCTTAACAGCTTGACGGTATTAGGTGTAACTTCATTGGTAGCTGCTACTTTTGGGTTAACAATGTCTGCGGTTCAGTCCCAAAGTGTTAGCACAATAGCAGTAGATGGTTCTAGTACTGTATTTCCCATTACGGAAGCAGCAGCGGAGGATTTTCAAAAGGCTCAAGGCGGTAGAGTAAGAGTTACCGTAGGTGTTTCTGGTACTGGCGGCGGATTTAAAAAATTCTGTCGTGGTGAAACAGCTATTTCTAATGCTTCCCGTCCTATTCTGCAAAAAGAAATCAGCGATTGTAAAGCTAATGGTGTTCGTTATGTGGAATTACCAATAGCTTATGATGCTTTGACAGTTGTAGTTAACCCGCAAAATACCTGGGCAAAAAGCCTTACAGTAGCTGAACTCAAGAAAATTTGGGAACCAGGGGCGCAAGGTAAGGTTAGTAACTGGAGTCAAGTCCGTTCTGGGTTCCCCAATGCACCACTGAAGTTATTTGGCCCTGGGACTAATTCTGGAACCTTTGACTACTTTACCGAAGCTGTGGTTGGTAAAGCTAAATCTAGCCGGGGTGATTTTACCGCTAGTGAAGATGATAACGTTTTGGTACAGGGTATTTCCCGTGATAAAAATGCCTTGGGCTACTTTGGTTATGCTTATTATGCAGAAAATAGCAAAAGGCTGAAAGCTGTGGCAGTTAATGGGGTATCACCATCAGAAGCTACTGTCAAAAATGGCAGTTATACTCCTTTATCCAGACCACTATTTATTTATGTCAGTTCAAAATCAATTGATAAACCAGAAGTAAAGCAGTTTGTTAAATTTTACTTGCAAAATGCTGCTAAATTCTCTAAAGAAGTCAGATATGTAGCACTGCCAAGTTCAGCTTACACTACAGCGCAAAGCCACTTCAACAAGAAGAGATTTGGTAGCGTATTTGGTGGACAAGAAGCAGTTGGTTTAAAAATTGATGAACTAATGCGCCGTGATGCTAAAGAATAAACTCATTTCTGAAGTTTGAATTGGGTTGAATAGAGTTTGCGACACATCAATATATTCTAGAGGGCAAGGCAATGCCTTGCCCCTACAATCTGTCGCATTCTTTATTCAAATTAGTATTAGATTTTAAATTTTGGATTGTATTTGTCAATCTAAAATCTCAAATCAAAACTTGTTTGATGATTTGTCAAAGGGAGGTTTTTACCTCTCTTTATCTTAATTGAAGTAGATTTTTTCAAGAGCGATCGCTATCCGGTTAACATGATTGGTGCTAAACCAACTCGACTTTCTCCCAAACTATTGCGTAATCTGCGGGAACGGGCCATTGAGTTTGTCTTGTTTCTCGCAGCATTGTCTTCTGTGGCGACTACCATAGCAATTGTCGCCATCTTGGTTTACGAGTCCATACTATTTTTTCAAAAAGTATCTCTGTGGGAATTTCTTACAGATACCCAATGGACACCTTTGTTTGACGACAAGCACTATGGTATTTGGCCTTTGGTGTCAGGAACTTTAGTAACTACCGTAGTTGCTTTATTAGTAGCAATTCCACTCGGGACAATTATTGCTATTTACCTCAGTGAATTTGCACCACCGATAGTCCGAGAGGTAATCAAACCGATTTTAGAATTATTGGCAGGGATTCCTACAGTAGTTTATGGATATTTTGCCTTACTGTTTGTTACGCCTTTATTGCAGATAATATTGCCAGAATTACCTGGCTTTAATATGTTGAGTGCGGGTTTAGTCATTGGAATTATGATTATTCCCTATGTGAGTTCTCTTAGCGAAGATGCGATGCGCGCCGTACCTGCACATCTGCGCGAAGGTTCTTATGCAACTGGTGCGACTCGCTTGCAAACAGCCTTACGAGTTGTAGTCCCAGCATCGATTTCTGGGATATCAGCAGCTTATATTTTGGGAATTTCTCGTGCGGTTGGTGAAACGATGATAGTGGCGATCGCAGCTGGCGGTCAACCTAACCTCACTTGGAACCCAATGGAACCAGCCGCAACCATGACGGCTTACATTGTTGCAGTCAGTCTTGGCGATTTACCACATGGCACTTTGGAATACGAAACTATCTTTGCTGTAGGGCTAACTCTAGTATTAATGACTTTGGTATTTAATATCATTGGTCATTTTTTGACTAAGCGCTATCGAGAGATTTATTAGTTTGTCATTGGGCATTTGTCATTGGTCATTTGTCAGTTAATTACGAATTACGAATTGCATGACGACAACTCATAATATGCGGCAAATCCGCGCTATTATCAACCGCAACAAGCTTTCTGAATATATTTTTAGTATTGTTGGCTTGTTGTCAATGTTGATTGGAATTGTGACTCTACTAGCACTAATATTTGACTTAGTTAGTGATGGTGCGCCGCGTCTTTCTTGGGATTTTTTTACATCCTTTCCTAGCCGTAGGGCAGCAAATGCAGGTATTCTTTCTGCTTGGGTAGGTTCACTTTTAGTCATGCTAGTAACTGCATCGGTTGCAATTCCTATTGGCATAGCATCAGGAATTTACTTAGAAGAATATGCCCAGAAAAATTGGCTGGCTGATTTGATTGAAATTAATGTCACTAATTTGGCTGGTGTTCCTTCAATAATTTATGGACTTTTAGCCTTGGGTTTATTTGTATATGGTTTCAATTTAGGCCCTAGCGTGGCGACAGCAGGATTGACATTAGCACTATTAGTTTTGCCTGTGGTAATTGTCACTACTCGGGAAGCTTTGCGCGCTATTCCTAATAGTATTCGCGAAGCTGCTTACGCTACTGGTGCGTCTAAATGGCAAATGATTTGGGATCATGTTTTACCTTATGCAACTGGTAGCATTCTCACAGGAATTATTGTGGCTTTAGCACGTGCTATTGGTGAAACTGCTCCTCTAATTACCATAGGCGCACTGACATTTATTGCTTTTCTTCCAGAGTCTCCAATTAAAGGAGAATTCCCTTTTATCTCCTTTTCCTGGTTATTAGCACCTTTCACAGTTATACCCATTCAAATGTTTGATTGGGTGTCTCGTCCCCAAGAAGCATTTCAAGTAAACGCCGCCGCCGCAGGTATTGTACTAATTGCCATGACTTTGGCTATGAATGCTGTCGCCATTTATCTTCGCTATCGTTTACGTAAAACAATCAAATGGTAGAAAAAAAATCTTCAATTTTAGAAAGACCGATTAAAGCTGCGGTTAATTATCTCAATTTCTACTATGGTGGCAAAGTCCACGCTTTAAAAGATATTAATATGCCCATCGGTGATAAACAGGTAACAGCACTGATTGGGCCTTCTGGATGTGGTAAAACTACTCTCTTGCGTTGTTTCAACCGAATGCATGACCTTTATCCGGGGAATCGTTATCGCGGAGAAATCAGTTTAGAACCAGATGGAATTAATTTGTTAAGTAATAAGGTTGACCCCATTGAAGTCCGGATGCGGATTAGTATGGTGTTTCAAAGACCTAATCCTTTTCCTAAGTCTATTTACGAAAATGTAGCTTATGGTTTGAGGGTGCGAGGTGAAACAAAACGCGCGGTTATTGATGAGAAAGTCGAGAAAGCTTTGCGTGGTGCAGCGTTATGGGATGAAGTTAAAGATAGATTGCGTGATTTAGCTTCTAACCTATCTGGTGGTCAACAACAACGGCTTTGTATTGCCCGTGCTTTAGCAACCGACCCAGAAATTGTACTATTTGATGAGCCGACATCAGCTTTAGATCCAATCGCTACTTCTAGTATTGAAGAGTTAATTACTCAACTAAAAGAAACAGTCACAATTTTGATTGTCACTCACAATATGCAGCAAGCAGCTCGTGTTTCTGACTATACGGCGTTTATGTATTTGGGTGAAGTGGTGGAGTTTGACAAGACACAAACGATTTTTAATCATCCTGCGAATAAAAGAACGGCTGATTATGTAAGTGGGTTGTTTGGTTGACACTCCCCCGTTTATAAAACGGGGGATTCTTGGGTCAAAAGGGAGCTATTGCTTAACCCCTCGCCAAGCATCTTGACCGTATGCCCTACGGCTGCAAGTCCACGCTGCATCACCACCATAGCGGCTGCAACGTCTCTATCGGTTTGAAATCCACATTCACCACAGCGATGCACTCGCTCAGATAAGTCTTTTTTGCCTGTGTGGTGGTTGCAGTTTGGACAGGTTTGGCTAGTACCATCAGGATTGACTTTTGCAAAATAAACCCCCCGCTTCCAGCAGACCCATTCCAAGATAGAAAGAAATTTACCAAAGCCAGCATCTAAACTATGCTTTGAAAACATCCCAAAAGCCCAAGCTTTGAGGTTCAAATCCTCAGCAAAGATCATTCCGCCTTGATCACATAGGTGATGCGCCAACTTGAAATGAAAATCTGCGCGGTTGTTGTGAATGTGTTCATGTAGTCGTGACACTTTCTGTTGAGCTTTGCGCCAATTATTTGACCCCAATTTTTTGTAGCTTGCTCTTTGTTGCAGCAATCGCAGCTTGCATTGGAGATCCACGAAAAATTTAGGTCTAGCAATTTGCTCACCAGTAGAGGTGGCTAAAAAACTTTTTAGCCCCAAATCAATACCAATTGGTTGACCGTGTGGCGCGAAACTTGGAACATCAACATCGGTAGAGAGCGTGAGCATCACATACCATCCTGAAGCCTTCTTCACCACTTGAGCTTGTTTGGCTACAAACCCATCTGGGATAGGTCGGGATAATTGCATCTTCACCCAACCAACACCAGGAAGCTTAACTTTGCTACCTTGAATTGGATTCACACCCAGTTGAGGAAACAGCAAAGAACGCATTCTTCCTTGTTTTTTAAATCGAGGGAAGCCTCTCTCAGATTCCCACATCCCAATAAAAGCTTTCTCTAGTCGCCTCAACACTTGTTGCAACATTTGAGAATGTGCTGCATTGAGGTTAGGATTAGTTTTCCGAGCTTGGGTTAAAGCTTTGCATTGAGACGCGAATGTGGGACGCGGTGCATCGGCTCTAATGATGTACTCACTTTTGATACTGCAAGCATCGATTCTGCATGACCTTGAGTTATACCAATCTTTCCTCTGGGCTAACGCAAAATTCCACACCCTGCGAGATGTTTCTAGCCATGCGTCGTAGGTTTGAGACTGTTGCTGATTTAGTTTTAGGCGATAGGTATAATTTAGGTTTAGCATCTTGCCAGGATCTTGCCTATGATATCTTAAAAACGGGTAGACTGTTTTTAGAGCCGAATAAATTCGGCACATTCGTTCATATCCCCCGGTTAGAAACCGCGGGCTTTACGCATCACAACCGTAATGGGTAATTGCTTGTGATTAAAAAGCCCTGCCCTCAAAAATGAAGATAGTACGGAAGTTGAATCATTATTGATTATTCGTCAATTTGCCAAGAATCTTTGGTGATTTCTTCATCAAGGATTCTTTTGGGACGCAGGATGATAATAATCTTTCCTAACAGGGGAATTTCTGGGTCATTTTCAAACCACTGAATGTCTAATTCACCGGAATTTTCTAATATAAAATAGCTAGAAGCATCCCATTGCCGTTGGGCGCGATCTACTACTACTAAAACTTGTCCTGGTTGATTTTGGCTTTGGTTGGGCAGGCGATCGCTATTCGCTATAATCACTACTGGGTCTTCGGCACTCAATAGCACTTGCCAACCTGGTAAGGGTACCCAAGCTTGTTCGCCAGTAAATTTAACCATGCGAAATGGTTGAGTTTCTGTCACTAATGGCACCGCTTTTAAGTCGTTTGGTGTCAATGGCAACTCACCAGCTACAGGCACAATTCTCGGTAATTCTTCTTCAGACTCTAAACGATAAAAGGGTAAAAGTGGAGCCGGACGTTTAGGAACGACAGTAAAATCTGTTAGTAATTGTTCAATTTGTTTCCTAGCCGATGCTGTGTGTGCAAACCGTAAGCCTTTAGCAATTAAACGCGATCGCTCTTGAAAATCGCTGTTTTGCCTTGCTAGTTTCCATACAGTATAAGCTACAGCATCTCCGGGATGCTTAGAAAATCCTTCTGGCAAGATGCGGAATCGGGAGAACTCTTTATAGGCTTTGGCTACTTCCCTTGCTTCATCCATATCCAGTCTGTGCTGGAAAGTCAAGTCAGCAGCAGCAGCACGTTCTTCGTGGGTGAGTAAACGTAACTCATATAAAATATCACTGCCGCGTGTGGCGTAATGCGATCGCGTTGCGTCCGATGCACCGCCTTTTTCTAAAGAATTATAAACTTGAGAACCAACAACTACCTGATTTTGTTGAATTGGCTCAAATCCAGTAGCTTCAAAAATCTCTTGAGGATTGTAACCATTTTTTTGCAAATAAGCGATCGCTTGACCCCATTCCACCCAGTTACCTTGCTTTTGCCGTAACTTGATTAGCAACTCCTGGGCGGTATCTGAATCAGCGTTGTCAGGATTTTGAGCGTTGGGTGGTAGGTCAGTCATACGTTAATAATTAATACCGGCTCGGCAAATCTTATTCTATAGGAAAAAAGCCGGAAAACCCTGTACTCAAATGCAGGTGTAAAAGATGAGGATAAGGGAGATGAGGGGGATGAGGAAGATGAGGAAGATGAGGGAGAAATTTCCATCACCCATTACTCATTACTCATTACTCATTACTCATTACCCATTACCCAATCCCCAATCCCCAATCCCCATTCCCTAGTTCCCTATTATTTAACGACATCCGCAATTCTTCGCAAGGCTGGGTAATGTATTATCAACTAGACTTGGTATGGAATATAACAAGAAAGTAAATATTTTAAGGCATTTATGGATAATCTCAGTTTGGAAACTAATACAGATCGTCGTCAATTAAGAACTTTAGATAGGCCGAAAAAACTCAAAATCCTGGTGGTTGATGATGAACCAGATAATCTAGATCTGCTGTATCGCACCTTTCGCCGGGATTTTCAAGTTCTCAAGGCGGATAGCGGGATGAACGCCTTGCAGATGCTGGCAGCAGAGGGAGAGGTGGCGGTGATCATCTCTGACCAACGGATGCCAGAAATGAAGGGAACTGAGTTTCTCAGTAAGACTGTACCTCAGTTTCCAGATACAGTGAGGATTATCCTTACAGGTTTTACTGATATTGAGGATTTGGTTGAAGCAATTAACGCTGGGCAAGTCTACAAATATATTACTAAGCCTTGGGATCCTGGGGAATTGAAGGCGGTAGTCCAACGGGCAGCCGAAACCTACGATTTACTAAAGCAACGTACGGAAGAATTACGCTGTGCTAATGCTCAAATGGCACTGTTGACTGTTTTAGTAGAAGTAACACAAGCTGCTAATAGTTTAGAAGAAATACTGAAACCTATTGCTACTGCATTTAGTCAAAGTTTTGGTTCTGATGCCTGCATTCTGCAACTAATTGAAGATAATAGTTTAATTGCAACTCAAGGGTCTTACAGCGAAGGCGGTACTGTAGAAAACTGGCTAACCCAAGACCCCTTAACCAGTGAGGCGATCGCTACTGGCAATATTCAAGTTTCACTAAATATACTCAAAGATCCAAAATTATCGAGTGTTGCTCATTACCAAAATTCCGGTGTCCAAGCACACTTAGTTATCCCCATTAACTATCGCAACAAAGTTATGGGGGTATTATCGCTACAGTGGAAACAACCACACACTTTGCGAGATGATGAGTTAAAGCTAATCAATTTATCAGCACAATTGGTAGCGATCGCTCTCACGAGCAGTTTCTATCATCAAACACAAATTTAGTTAAGTGTCAACAGTCTAGGGTCTAAACTTCAACTCTTGACTTTTGGCCCTTGACTACAGATGCGATTCATCGCGTCTCTCCAACTCTTGACACTTTGACTAATGACTCAGGAAATTCGCGTTATTTTTGATCGTATTGCGCCTATTTATGACCAACTGAATAATTGGTTAAGTTTGGGACAACACCGAATTTGGAAGGAAATGACCATCAAATGGAGCAACCCGCAGCCTGGAGATATTTGTTTAGATTTATGTTGCGGGAGTGGGGATATCGCTTTTGGTTTAGCCAGGCGTGTAGGCGCTACAGGTCATGTATATGCAGTTGATTTTTCCCATAACCTGCTAGCAATGGCTCAAGAACGCACCCAAAACCAGTATCCCCAACCTCCGATTACCTGGGTTGAAGCGGATGTCCTAGATTTACCCTTTGAGGACAACAAATTTGATGCCGCCACAATGGGCTATGGTTTAAGAAATGTTAAAGATATTCCCCGCAGCCTCAAAGAGTTGTACCGCGTTCTTAAACCAGGTGCAAAAGCTGCAATATTAGATTTTCATCGCCCAGATAATCCGCAGCTGCGATCGTTCCAGCAATGGTATTTGGATAATATTGTTGTCCCTATAGCCACCCAGTTAGGTGTTAAGGAAGAGTACGCCTACATCAGTCCCAGCTTAGATCGCTTTCCTATTGGCAAAGAACAGGTAGAATTAGCTTATCAAGTTGGTTTTGCTGAAGTCACACACTACCCCATTGTGAACGGTATGATGGGAGTGCTGGTAGTCAGTAAACTTTAGATTTTGTATTGCATATTTTGCCTTGAGGTCTACTGGGAAAAACACAGAGACTCTTAAATGCAAAAGTCAATATTTAATCTAAAAACCAATATCTAATACCCAAAATTGCTAATTCCAAAATCCTGTGGATTGGTCTCATTTGTGGCTTTATGTATCACCACCGATATTAGGTGGAATTATCGGCTATTTCACGAATGATATAGCCATCAAAATGTTATTTCGCCCCTACCGAGCAATTTATATCGGTAAGCAAAGATTGCCATTCACACCTGGCTTGATTCCTCGTAACCAGGAAAGGCTAGCTCTGAAGATTTCTAATACAATCATGGGGTCACTTTTGACACCAGAAGAATTGCAAAATCTGGCTCGCCGTCTGTTGCAAACAGAACGGGTAGAAGGAGCAATTCTGTGGTTGTTAAAACTAGCACTTGACCAAATTAATTCTGAGGATAAAAATCAAAAAAGTGCTAAAATTGTTGGCGGAATTTTGCGTGATTTATTAGGTGAATCCTTGCCACGCCTCCTCAAAGTTTTAGCGCGGCGGGAAGACTTCTTGGAAGTACAAATCAATCAGATTTTTGACCAAATACTGCTGGAATTTCAACTGAGTGAAGAACAATCAACCAGGCTCGCTGATTGGCTTTTACAAGTAGTTGTGCCGCCAGATGTTTTGCGACAGACAATAGTTGATTTTTTAACCGATCGCACAATTCAAACCATTGACGAAACCTTTCGGGAAAAGACAAGCGGTACTTATTGGGTAGTAGCAAATTTGTTTGGTTTACGCAATACTCTTACTAGACTGAGAGCTTTTTGCTTAGATGAAAAAGAGGCTACTAATGATAGGTTGAAAGAATTAATTCAAGAATTGCAAATCCGCGATCGCATCAAAAAACTCTTGCAAAATTTATCGTTGCAAAACTTACCCATAGGGACAGTACGCCAACTGCGAAAAACTACCAGAGAAAGCGTTCGTCATTACTTGCAAACTAGCGGTAGCGATTTACTTCAAGGTTTAACTGACTCTGTAGATTGGGAGAATATCGCCTCTTTACTGCTCAATCGTCTGAGTACATCACCTGTAGTTAGTAGTTCCCTAGAAGTTGTCAGTCAAGAATTGGCTTTAATTTTAGAGCGCTATTTAGAGAAAGATTTAGAAGCAATTGTGGCGCAAGTAATTCCAATTCTATCTATCGATCAGGTAATTGTTGACCGCGTCAAATCAACATCTCCTGCTGATTTAGAGGCTGCAATTGAAGGAATTGTCAAAAGTGAATTGCAAGCAATTGTAACTTTAGGTGGTGTCTTAGGTGTAATTGTAGGTTTAGGTCAAACGGTGTTTTTGCTGTTTAATCAACAATAATGGGTAATGGGTAATGGGTAATGGGTTATTTTTCAGGGCTGCTTTGTGCTTGGGGGAATACAACTAGAGTAAGCATCAAAGCTAGCGATTAAAGAAGCGTAACCGATAATCAATGACGCACAAGCCCCTGTTTTTTAAACATGGGGATAAGCGTCTACGCTATTTTAATTGCCGTCATCCAATTTTGGATTTTATACCAATTTAAAAAATTAATGCGACAGATTGTAGGGTCAAGGCACTGCCTTGACCTCTAGAGTATATTGATGTGTCGCAAACATTATTTGAGTCGGTATGAGATTTTAGATTCTGGATGCGGAATAGCCTTTGTGAGTCGTGAATAAATTCTTTATCAGGCTTCACCTGAATTTTTTAGCACTTGAGTGCTGAATACAAACTTATAAAAATTTTGGTAATTCACCACTAGCCTATTCACTAACAGGAGAGTCGGATGAAAAAAGTAGCAGTGTTTGGCAATGCTGGAGGTGGTAAATCTACTCTCAGCAAGAAATTATCCCAAATCACGGGTTTACCGCTTCATGTCTTGGACAAAATTAAATATCAACCAGGCGGTGTTGAGCTTTCCGATGAAGATTATAAACGCGCCCACGAACAAATTTTAGTTAGTGACCAATGGATTATTGACGGGTTTGGTTCTATGGAAACCCTTTGGCCTAGACTAGATGAGGCAGATAGCCTGGTTTTTATCGATTTACCGCTGTATCTACATTTTTGGTGGGTCACTAAACGACTAATCACAGGTTACTTTAACCCGCCAGACGGCTGGCCGAAAAATAGTCCCATATTTAAGAGTTCGCTGAATAGCTACCGCGTGCTTTTTTTATGCGACAAATATTTGACTCCTAAATATCGTGAGTATATCAAGCAGGTAAAAAACCAGAAAAATGTTTATCATCTTCAATCGACTCCAGATATTTCGCAATTTTTGGAATCAATTGAAAATGGGCATGGGGCATAGGGCATAGGGCAAATAAATTCTTTGTAGGGGCACGGCAACAGTTAGATAATTTGATATACAACAAGATTGTGGATGCCGTGCCCCTACATACTATCTGTCGCGTTCTCTTTTCAAAATGGTATTAACGATTTCAGCGCGAGACTGAAATTGCTTTTAGTGCTGTGTCTGCTAAAATCCGATGACCTGCGGTTGTAGGATGAATACTGTCCCAAAATAGAAACTTATCAGGATTGTTACAGCTAGCCTGGGTTGCTAGACAAGCACTAGTCACATTTGTGAAACCAAATTTTTCTGGATGCGAAATTGCTTCTCGATATAGGTGGTTGACATCGAGTTGAATGATTTTCTTACCAGAACCAGACTTTTGCTGTAGCAAATTAATAGATTTAGTCAATTCTGCATTGTGGAGATTCGTGACTGTACTCAAGTTAGCAGCGTTGTAAGTGCTAGAAGTAGCGGGAATTTTACCTAAATCTGGTAAATTAGCGACTAGCACAGTTTTAGCTCCCACTGTTAACAGCGAATCCAGCGCCGTGGATAAATTGGCGATCGCAGAATTAGTATTACTGCTACCGTAAAGATAATCGTTAGCGCCTGCCCAAATTATATACAGCGCATTAGGATTTATCTTAGGCTGAGACTTGGTGTAATTATTGACTTGTGCCAATACCCCAGGAACCCCATTGAGACTACCGCTGATGGTAGTAGCACCACCACAAGCAAAATTAATATTTTTGCTATTTTGTAATCCTAATTGAGAACCAAGCTGTTCTACCCACACCGGGCCATTAGAATAACGTCCTTGAAAGTAAGGCGGGCTAGGGGGGTAAAGTCCCTGCGTTGCTTTGAATACATTCCCTGTATCTGAAAGGCTATCACCAAAAACGTAGAGTTCGTTAATTTGTTCGCTATGAAAATTTGGAGAACTCTTGGTAGAATCTGCAAGTATTACCATAATTAAAGTAAAAAGAGCCAATGCTATTGCAAAAATCTTGTTTCTCACTTTGAAAGTTTCGCCTCACAAAATGGCAAAACCCTCTTCCTCATCAAAGAAAGAGAGATGTTATCTCAAAAGTCAAATTATGAAGATGGATAGGATAATTTAGCTAAATTTTCCAATCTTCTTTTTTGCGGTTTTGTATGTCAAATACTGTTTTCTGCTCACGTTGTTAATGTAACGTTACATCACGTAAGTTTTTGGGATGTTAACCGTACTTACTCTTGGGTATTTGCACTACTATTTGCAGTTATGCAACTTACATTTTGTCAATATATTATTCAAAAACGAAGCTATCAATTAATAGATGTGTAGATATTTTTTATAAGCTAAACCGAACTTATCAAGATATGAGTTCGTGTATAAAAGCTGTAGAGTTTAGTTTATATAGGACGCATATTTAATGTTGAAGTTCATGTAGTTCATGTAGGATGCGTTAGCGATAGCGTAACGCATCAGCAAAGCTGTCGAGTTATTTTTTCAAATTATTATCAGCAATATAATTGAGAAAAAAAGGAGGCACGCTTGGATGTACCTCCTTTATATTAGGAGCTAATGTCTGATTTAAGGTGCGTTGAAGTTAAACCAATTGTTTAGCAGGTTTGACCCCATCTTAATCTGTTGAAAATTAAAAAGTACTCAAGCTAGAGATAGATAACTCTATAAATTCTTATCTATTTTATTTGTAGTATCTGATACTCTAATTCGTTACATTGTCAATCATTTATAAAAAAAGAGCATTTTTGAGATAAATGAAGTATGAATGAACGAAAACAGAGGGTTAATTTAATTAATTTTACGTGCTTACTTAACAATGCGGGGCGATGCATTAACAATGTAGGGCAATACATTAACAATGTAGGGCGATACATTAACAATGTAGGGGGATGCATTAACAATGTAGGACGATGCATTAACAATGTAGGACGATACATTAACAATGTAGGACGATGCATTAACAATGTAGAGCGATACATTAACAATGCAGGGCGATACATTAAAGTCGCGGATCTACAGGTTCGCTCTCTAATGCTAAAATGCCGAAAACGCATTCATGGACACGACGTAAAGGTGCATTGTTGACGAATCTTTCTAAGGCTTCTACACCAAGAGCAAATTCGCGCATAGCTAGGGAACGTTTCAGAGATAATCCCCTTTGGCGCAAGCGTTGTATGTTTTCTGGACTGGAGTATTCGGGGCCGTAGATAATTCTTAGATATTCCTGTCCCCGACATTTGACTGCGGGTTGCACAATGCCGCGATCGCCTTGGATAATAAATTGCATCGGCTTGATTACCATTCCTTCACCGCCAGCTTTGGTGAGTTCTTCCCACCAATGAACGCTTTCGGCTAGGCTGCTGGGATCTGTTAAATCGATAATTTTGTATGCAGTAGCTAGTAATAAAGCCGGGTCAGCTTGGCAAATTTTAGCAATTGATTCGATATGCCAGCGATGATTTTTATCAGTATGTACAGCCCCTTCGGTGGCTAAGATGTGAAAAGGAGCCAACTTGAAGTCGGTAATATCATTAACTGACCAGCAGTATTGGCGATAAGCTGTTACATATTGCTGCGCCATTGCTGCACGTTGTTGGTAGTGGTTGAGTTGCTTATTCACTTCCACACCGCGATCGCTTGCTTGTTGTAATAAAGATACGGCATCATTAAGAGCGAAGCGTGATGCTACGCCCACAGGTGCATACTGCGATCGCAATAATCCCTGGGCTTTAGCTGACCAAGGCATTAATTCACAATCTAAACATACCCAGTCGGTATTAAATGTTTCCCAGAAGCCACTTTGCGATAGGGCATCCTTAACTCGTGCCAAAAGTTCTGTTTCTAACGCCGACTCATCAAAAAATCTTCTCCCGGTGCGGGTGTAGCAAATCCCAATACCTTCATTTACTATTCCGAAACGTTTTTCAGCCGCCGCCTCATCGCGACAAACAATTACCACAGCCCGCGAACCCATGTGTTTTTCTTCGCATACTACCTCAGTAATATCTTGGCTGCGGTAATAATCTAAAGCTTGAGTGGGATGTTCCAAGTACCCTGGTAATGAAGATGTCGCCACTGGGGACATTGTAGGAGGTAAGTAAATCAGCCATTTGGGATTAGCTGCAAACCGACTCATCACTTCTAAAGCTGCGATCGCATTTTCTTCGCGAATGGTAATGTTAGATTGCAGGCGAGTATTAATGATCCGCTTACCCAAGACATCGTCAATATGCAACACATCATCTAATTCTTGTTGAGATGTGCGCGTCCAAGAATTTTGCACCAACGGTTTGACAGGTTCGCAATAAGTCCGCGCCGCAGGTACACTCACCAATTCCTTTTCGGGATAGCGTAAAGCTGTTAATTTCCCGCCAAATACGCAACCTGTATCAATATCAATTGTATTATTCAGCCATTCCGCTTCTGGCACTGGGGTATGTCCGTAAACTACCAGCGCTTCACCGCGATACTCACCCGCCCAATTAAAGCGCACAGGTAACCCAAACTCATCAATCTCCCCTGTAGTTTCCCCATAAAGCGCAAACTCCCGCACCGCACCAGAACCACGCCCTTGCATTTGTTGCTTCATCCCCGCATGGGCTACCACCAATCGTCCACCATCAAGAACATAATGACTGACTAAAGAATCTAAAAATTCTCGCAGTTCTTGAGTAAAAGGTTCGCGTATTGCATCAGGTAACGCCTCAATCTCCTGCAAAGTTTGCTCTAAGCCATGATTCACCCGGACATTCTTCCCGCGTAGTTTCCGCAACAGCTTGTGTTCATGATTACCTGGGACGCAAATGCCTGTACCTGCTGTCACCATATTCCGCACTAGCTTCACTGTATCCAAAATCCGGGGGCCTCGGTCTACCAAATCACCCAAAAACACTGCTTTCCTTCCTTGGGGGTGGTAGTAGGTGGAAAATTGCGATAGTGGAGATGAAGAAGAAGAGGGGGTAAGTTCTTGGTTGTCTGCTTTATCTTTGATGTAGCCTAATTTTTGTAATAAAGCTTCGAGTTCATCACCACAGCCGTGAATGTCACCGATGATATCAAAGGGGCCATGTTCGTATTTGCGGTTGTTCCATAGAGGTTGACGTTCAATTTCAACTGATTCTATTTCCTCTAGAGAAGTGAGAGTGTAAACATAGCGGAAACCTTCTTTTTCTAAACCCCGTAAAGAACGCCGCAACATTTGAGTGTGACGACGCACGACATGGGGGCCAAAATTGCGATTACTTCTTTGTTGGTTACGCGTATGGCATAATTCTTCTGGTAAGTCGAGAACAATTGCGATCGCAAAGCAATGATATTCTCGTGCCATTTGTAGTAAAGGTTTACGGTCTTCTGGTTGTACATTCGTTGCATCAATTACAGTTAATTTACCTGCAGCTAAACGCTTGGCTGTAATAAAATGCAATAACTCAAACGCATCTTGAGTCGCAGCTTGACTATTTTCATCATTACAAACCAACCCACGACAAAAATCTGAAGATACCACCTCAAAAGATTGAAAATGCTTGTGAGCAAAAGTTGATTTACCAGAACCAGAAGCACCAATCAGAATAACTAGAGAAAGTTCGGGTATAGTGATTTTCATTATTTGAATTAGGAATTATATATTAATCATTTGCATAAGCGTAACGCATCGCCTTTAGATAAATGTTGCGTTGCAAAGACAGCGATAACATACGCTATATAAAATTTGTATTTCTTAATAATCATGTAGGATGCGTTAGCGATAGCGTAACGCATCTATATACAAAACATTTAGGTGCGTTAGCCTCCGGCATAACACACCCTACCCCAAAAATGCGATCGCAAATTAATTAATAATTAGTAATTCGTAATTAAATCGAGGTTGGGATTAGCATTTATCTGCATTACGATTTGGGAAAAAGGAAAAGTTTAAATTTCCCCTTTCCCCTTTCACCTTTCCCCTTTTCCCCATTTAAATATGAATTTGCGTTGCCTTAAGCATATGGTAAGTAATAATCAACTGAGTCAACGCCAGGGGATAACTTTGTAGTACCTCGCCAGTTGTACCAGCGATTTTGCCAAGTTCTGGGTTACTTTCGCGATCGCAAATATTCTTTAAATGTGGCATATCTGAACAGATAATCTGCTCTAATTTATTCACTTGTTCTAAAGTTGCGTGACCATCAACTTCCAGCACATCTACAGGTTTACTCATATCTCTGTCTAATCCCAAGCGAATGGCTGAGTCAGAACTACTATCGGTTAAGTGTAGAATCGAAGTAAAATCTGGATGCGGAATTGTGGGACGTAGTACCAACCTCACATTCAGATGTCCATTAGTTTCTTCTTTGGCATCTTCAGGTGGGTAGAAACTAACAACAATATCAGACCATTGTCTTTGCGGACGGATAAATTGCTCTGAATCTGGTTCGCGCTTTTCTAATTCTGATAGTACTTGTTCGGGAGTATAACCGCGTTTTTGAGTATCTCGTTTAACTTTCCATTGGGCGCGTATCTCTTCAGGAGGTGCAAGATAAACTTTCACATCATAAGCTTCACGGGCAGCCCGAGTAGAATAACCCAGTAATCCTTCAATAATGACGAATTTATTGGGTTTAATATACTGTGGTGGTTCAAAAGTCCCAGTTTTATGACTGTAAACTGGTTTGAGGATTGACTGTCCCGTGCGAAGCAGCGATAAATGCTGCTGCATAATATCTAGATAGTTGCAATCTGGGTGGAGGGCGGTGATGCCAATTTCTGCACGTTGTTTGCGATCGTAACGGTGATAATCATCTGTGCAGATAATCGTGACATTTTCGGGCCCGAGTACCTGAGCAATCCCTCTAGTTAGTGTTGTTTTGCCAGCAGCACTGTCACCGACAATACCAAGAATAATTGGACGGCTCATCATACCCCCCCACAAAGAGTTTAGTAAGTCTGTTAATGATTAATTGAGAATATTCCTAATTTTAAAGGGGATTTTGCTCAGTAACTTAAGTTACTGCTTCTATGCAACATCTCTACACAATATAGCAATTCAATTTTTGATTTTTGAATTAATTTGCGTAGAGAGGGTAACTGGTAATTGGTAATTGGTAATTGGTCATTGGTCATAAGCATAGTTATTTCCCCTTGTCCCCAGTTCCTAACTTCTGGCTGCATCTACACCCAAACGTAAATATTCAATTTTGATACAAGCATCCATAATTACATTCAGCCCAGCATTTAAGGCAGTTTGGGCAGCTGCTTGATTCCAGATACCTTGTTGTGCCCAAATGGTTTGGGCATTAATTGCAATTGCATCTTCTATAATTTCTGGCAAATACTCAGCACGCCGAAAGATATTCACAATATCTACATTTGCGGGAATTTCTCTCAAGGAAGGATAGCAAGGGTGTCCATCAATTTCTGTAACTAATGGGTTGACGGGATAGACTGTGTAACCTGCACGCTGGAAAAATTGAGCGATTTGATAACTGATACGATTGGGTTTATCAGAATGACCAACGACTGCGATCGCTTTTGCCTGAATCAACACTTCACGCAGAGCGTTATCATCATCTTTAAGGTTTGGCATAGTCAGTGAATAATTAATTACAAAGTCAATGGTAGAGGGGAATGGGTAATAGGGGATGGGTAATGGAAGGGGAGAAATCCCATTACCAAACACCAAATGACAAATGACCAATGACCAATGACAAATCAAACACAGGGACTCGAACCAAATCTTTATAATTATTTACTGTCTGTTTCTTTGCGAGAACCAGAAATATTAGCTCAATTACGGCAAGAAACAGCCCAGCATCCAATGGCGAGGATGCAAATTGCGCCTGAACAAGGGCAATTGATGGCTTTTTTAGTGCAATTAATAGGTGCTAAAAAAACTTTAGAGTTAGGTGTATTTACGGGATACAGTACGTTAGTAGTAGCTTTAGCATTACCAAGCGACGGAAAAATAGTAGCCTGTGATGTTAGTGAAGAGTTTACAGCGATCGCGCGTCGTTATTGGCAGCAAGCTGGAGTGACAGACAAAATTGACCTGCACATAGCCCCAGCGTTGGATACTTTGGATAAGTTGCTGCAAGTAGGTGAAGCCGAAACCTTTGATTTTGCGTTCATTGACGCAGATAAAAGCAACTATGATGCTTATTATGAGCGATCGCTGCAATTAATCCGTCCAGGTGGCGTGATTGCGATCGATAATGTCCTGTGGTCAGGAAGAGTTGCAGATCCCCAAGTGCAAGACAATAGAACCAAAAAAATTCGTGCTTTTAATCAAAAGCTGCATCAAGACCCGCGAATAAATCTTAGTTTAGTCCCTATTGCCGATGGTCTAACCTTGGCAGTGAAGGTTGAGTTGGGGACTGGGGACTGGGGACTGGGAGATGAGGAGACAAGGTGACAAGGGGAAATAACAAACACCAATTACCCATTATCAATTACCCATTACCCAATAATGCCCAATGCCCCATGCCCCATGCCCCATTCCCTAAAAGTTGTCATTCTTCATGATTTATGGTTACCCTTTAAAAGAAACTGTCGCCTTTTTTCTTGCTGACGTACTCTTTTTTCTTCGGTGAGGTCATCAAAACAGTAGGGGCAAGTAATACCTTCCTCATACTTGGGTGAAGCCTTATCTGCTTCAGAAATTGGGCGACCACAACTTTCACACATATCATAAGTGCCTTCTTCCAGTCCGTGACGGACGGCGATTCGTTCATCAAAGACGAAGCATTCCCCTTCCCATAAGCTTTCTTCGGCAGGAACTTCTTCTAAATATTTGAGAATGCCACCTTTGAGATGATAGACTTCCGTAAAACCTTGGGACAGCATGAAGGATGAGGCTTTTTCGCAACGAATCCCGCCAGTACAAAACAAAGCCACTTTTTTGTGTTTTTCGGGGTCGAGGTTCTGGCGTACATACTCAGGAAACTCTCGGAATATCTGAGTTTGAGGATTTTGCGCCCTGGTGAAAGTCCCAATCTTCACCTCGTAATCGTTACGGGTATCAATCACGGTAACTTCCGGATCGGAAATTAGTTGATTCCATTCTTGAGGATCGACATAAATTCCTACCTGTTCATTAGGATCGACTTCTGGTAACCCTAAAGTCACAATTTCGGACTTTAACCGCACCTTCATGCGCTCAAATGGTGGCGTGGTAGCGTAGGATTCTTTATATTCAATGTCTGTTAAGCGCGGATCGGAACGCAGAAATTCTAAAACTGCGTCAATAGCTTGGCGTGAACCTGCAATGGTGCCGTTAATACCTTCTTCTGCTAATAGAATAGTTCCCTTGATACCTTGCTGCTGGCAGTAAGATAACAGAGATTCTCGCTTCTCGGCAAAATCCGGCAAACTCACGAATTTATAAAGTGCTACAACAACTTGAAGATTTTCTTGCTTCATCCCTTTAGAAATGAACCGGTTTCAGGTACAATAACAATGGCAGCTTTAAATAAGCTACCTAATCTCATTTTATGGGGGTTTAGCTCAGTTGGTAGAGCGCCTGCTTTGCAAGCAGGATGTCAGCGGTTCGAGTCCGCTAACCTCCATTCAGTAAATTTAAGCATATTAGTCGCATAAGTTGCGGGAACAGCCATAATTTGTCAAACATGGTCACTTTTAGCTGGCGAATATTCTAGCGTTATGGCTGTCAAGGGTCATGCTTCGTGTAAGAGTGTTTTCGCTTGTTCTAGCTCTACCAAGGCTGTATTTCGTGCCGCTTCATATGCCTCGGCATTAGCGATCGCACCAAAATTTTACTTGTAATGCTCATGAAACTAATAGTCATGAGTATATATGTCTTTAGTACCAGCTATGTAAATTAAAGTTTTACTTTAGATAGACGAGATAGCAAAATATTAAAGCTAACTTTGTAAGGAAATCGCAATAAAAAATCAAGCGATTTCAAAGTCCTTCTGATGAAAATTGAAGTTCAGAAGTTGAGGAAGTTTCTTTCAGAATTTTAGACAATTAATTAGTCAAATAACATCATCTTCTAAGGAAGTTAAGGAACATAAAATGAGCAGAAAAAATAGTTTATTTTACACATTTGCCAGCCTCATGGGACTTGCCGGAACGATGGCTTTACTATCTCTCCCTGCATCTGCAAATGACAACTTATACGCTCAAACGGGAGGCGCTAGCGATAGTTCTGGTAACGATATGCAAGGATATCCAGGCTATGGTAGGGGATCGCAAAGTGGTCAAAACATGAATAATAACGGAACCCAAGGATACCCCAGCAACAATACTGGAACACAAAATGGTCAATACCTGAACAACAATACAAATCAGGGGTATCCCAACAATACTGGAACACAAAATGGTCAATACTTGAACAATACAAATCAGGGATATCCGGACAATACTGGAACACAAAGCGACCAAAATTATAACAATACTGGAACCCAAAACGATCAAAACTTGAACAATGGCACTAATGGTTCAGGAGTTAACAATAATACAGGTAGTGGCAGTTCTGGTCAAGGCGTTCAGGCACTTTGGTAAATGCTGAGAATCTTCGGGTTTGAACAAATATAAATATCTAGAAAATCCAGATTAATTAATCTGGATTTTCTATGGTTAGCTTTTTGTATTTTTAAATAATTGCTTGGAAATATATTAAGCCAAAAAGATGTCAAATAAAACTAGTATATTAGCACTTTTAGTCTCTAGTTTTGGGCTATTATGTATTAGTCCAAACGTTGCTTTATCGGCTGATGATAATCTTAGCTCTAAACTACGAGAATATTCAGTAATTCAAAGCGCTAATAATCAAACTCAACCAACTCACTTAGTAATTAGCGTTAGTCGCCGTCAAGTAAGTTTATATCGAGGAAAAGCAAAAATTAAAAGTTATCCCATTGCAGTAGGTCGTCAAGGTTGGGAAACTCCTACTGGCAATTTTCAAGTAAGACAAATGTTCACAGATCCTACTTGGATAAACCCTTTAACAGGTGAATCAATTGCTGGAGGCGATCCGGAAAATCCTCTAGGTCGTTATTGGATTGGATTTTGGACAGATGGGAAAAATTGGGTTGGTTTCCACGGTACTCCCAATCCTGAATCTGTTGGTAAAGCAGCCTCACACGGTTGTATTCGGATGTATGGCAATGATGTTCAGCAGTTATTTAGTCAGGTGCGTGTAGGAACACCAGTTACAGTAATTAGGTGATTGGTAATTCTACAGGACTTACGCAGCTGGTACACCCATCTTGTGGTTTAAGAGTCAAAAGTCAAAGGGGTCAAAGGTCAAAAATTCAGGTTTTTTGGACTTTTGACTTTTGACCCTTGACAGCCTAAATGACCTCAACCCAACACTTCAAAAGCTTGTAGAGATTATTGAGTTTAACTACCTTGCGGACTTTGCGATCGCAGCATCAAGCCAGATACCCGACTTTTTGAAAAAGTCGGGTATCTAAATCTTGCTAAAGTTCAGTGAAATTCTACCTGATAATGACCATTACCAAGGATTACCGACCATTGTAAAGGCTGCCCAATAATAAGGATGAGACAGAGATTTATCAGGTTCATCAATACTCTCAGCAGGTAAAGGCAAACTTGCTACAGGTTCTAAACCTTGAATTTGACCATTTTTGAGGAAAACTTTGCCTGTAGCCATAGCAACTTGCGCTTGTCTTAAAGCTTCTGCGCGGATAGGTGCGGTTTTCAAGCTTTCGTAGAACTTCGTCATTAAGGCGGCTGTACCTAAATCGCTGACGTACCACAGACTCGCAACACTAGTTTTAACCCCAGCCAATACAGCTAAACCAGCAAAGCCAATCTCTGCTTCTTCGTTCCCCACCGCAGTGCGACAAGCACTTAATACCATCATCTCAACTTGGGGGTCGTTTAAGCGCAACTGGCGAATTTGGTCTAAACGTAATTTATCTTCCCACAATTGAATATAGGATTTATTCAAGGCTCCTGCCTCAAAATCTGCATGGGTAGCCATGTGAATAATCCCAAATGGTTCTTGACGACGAACCGCTTTGAGATTAGCTAAAGTCGCTTGTTTATCTAACAGTAACTTACCTTGCCATAGTTTCGTCACTAATGTTGATATTTCCACTGGAACTGCTGGCAAAGGTATTTGTCCTTGGGTACTTTGGGAAACACCCAAAGCTAAAACTTGGGATTTTTTAATGTCTGTATACAGGGTATTAGTTAAACTGAGACTGGGCATTAAACCCACACTATATTTTTCTACCAAAAAGCTTTTACCATCGTGAAGTGCTGCCATTGGTGTAGAGCGTAAGCCAATGTCTGGGAGAAAGACTAAATTGCTAATTCCTTGTGCTTGTAATTCTTCATTAATTGGGGCAATTATCCAATTATAAAGTTGCTGAGATGGACGCAAATAAAGATTATTCTGGGGATTAATCACCTCTTGACGGAATTGATTAGCTGCTTTGAGAACTTTCGCTTTTGTGGCTTCAGAAATCCGTTTGCGGATAGGGTTACCTTTGCC
The DNA here is from genome assembly GCA_002368155.1 of Nostoc carneum NIES-2107. GTDB lineage: Bacteria > Cyanobacteriota > Cyanobacteriia > Cyanobacteriales > Nostocaceae > Aulosira > Aulosira carnea. The sequence continues at coordinate 8,129,581 of AP018180.1, read as the reverse complement.
TGTAATTACTACTATTTCCAGTTGCTCATTATTTTGTTCGGCTGTAGTATTTAACTGTTTATTACCTGAACTAGGCGCAATTTCTACAGGTACAAAACTGAGGTAAATAAATGCTGGTTTTACACCAGTGGCTTTTTCAATTTCAATAGCTATTTGTTTGGCATCATCTGGTGATTTGAGTGTATTCCCACCGACACCTAAACGCTGCTCAAATTCCCCAGTGAATTTCTCTTCTGGAAGTTCCTCGCCAACTTTTGGCTCTTCGCCACCACCATTATTATTTACAGGCTCATCAACTTTTGTTGGTAGACAATTGAAATTGCACACAGGAATATCTGGCTTATTTGTCTGGGTGACGTTGATACCTATTTGTACAGGTGCGGAAGTAGAAACACCATCACTGGCGCGAATGGTGAAGGCATTGAGTAAACCAGTAGTATCTGTTGGGGGTGTGTAAACTAAGTTAGAACCGCTTGATACTGTAGTCACACCAGGCACAACAGCAGCACCATTAACAGTTAAAGTACCGGAATTGACTGCATCAATGCGAATGGTAGTGTTGTCGTTGTTAGCATCGGTAACCACTGCTCCTAAACTACCAAAGTTTACTGCTACAGACTGATTTATTTGGGTATTAGGTAATGTGGTGTTGGCTGTTAATGTTGGGGGACTGTTGACAGAATTAATTGTAATTCCGGCGGGAGTGCCACCAGCTGCACCGCCATTAGGTAATACAGGCGCACTCAAGCTACCTGCATTAATGATCGAAGTTCCCCCAGCGTTGAGTGCGCCTGCTGTACCATTGACGCTAGCATTACCTACGGTAAACGGCACATTATCAGGGCCGCCATCATGTTGAATTGTAATATTACCGCCAATAGGTGGTGCAGAGCTACTACTACCGCCTTCTCCAGAATCAATAATGCCACCAGTGGCGATCGTATCTCCAGTAGGTAGTGTCCCTGTTCCTCGCACCAGTCCATTAGTTAAGACTTGGACATCACCACCAGTAACAGTACCTCCCGGTTCCGTCGTCGCTTGGCTGTTGATTGTGGTAAAGGTAATTGTGCTACCAACAGGATTAGTCGTTCTGAGAGTGACGTTTCCACCTGTAGCCGTTGCATCACCATCGACATTAAATGCGGTAGCTGAGGAATTAATTGCACCAGTTGTAATATTAGCAGCAGCAGTTAAGTTCACTGCACCAGATGTCGCCGTATAATCGCCACTTGGCCCTGTTTTGGTTACAGATGAGTTAATTGCGCCTGTTGTGATACTACCCGCACTACTAGTTGCTTGAACTGTTCCACCTGTACCTGACTGGAAACCTCCAGTTGCAGAGGTATTAATATTACCTGTATTGATGTTACCAACAGCAGTTAAATTTACAGTCCCCGCCTGACCCCCAGTCACGGCACTGATATTGGTACTAAGGTTTCCCAGGGTAATTGCACCCCCACTACTAGTAGCAGTAATATTACCTGCGTTATAACCACCACCGTAGCCTTCACCGCCAAAAACAAAGCCACTGGTGTTAATATTGCCCGCAGTAATGTTACCTGTTGCAGATAAATTAACATCACCGCTAGGAACAAAGTTACCTGTGGTGTTGAGATTCCCTAGTGATAAACTCGCGCCGGAGATGAAGATATCGCCTCCGGTGGTATTGATGGTGTTGCTGGTATTGGCAAAGGTAACAGCACCGTTTTGTGAAGTTAACCGGAAACTACCTGCACCGCCTAAGTTTAGCGTCGCTACACCAGCCGCAGTTGTGACTCCAGGTGTATTCCCGGTGATGGGGTTAATAGTAATATTTCCGGTTGCTTGTAAATCAATATTGGCACCAGCAGTATTTAGCACACCCCAAGAAATAGTATTCGCACCATTATCAGCCAATCCAAAGGGAATATTACTCGGTGTCCCATCAAAAGTACCACCTGTGGCGGCATCAATAATTGTTAGGGTGCTGGGGTCGAGTAATAAAGTCCCCAACGTACCATTAACAGCAGAAGTATCTACCTGACCATTGTAGGTGAGGAAGTTTTTACCCGCTTACCGGGTGACAAGGCAACTCTAAGCTATACGGGACAAAAGTTTGAGAAAATGGTGAGGATAAAAAATAGGGAGCAATTTTGTGGCTCCCCTGTAAAAATATGTTCCCTGTATCTTACCAAAAAACTTTGCGTGCCCATCTGAATGAAAGCCAGTACCTAACCATACAGCTTTTGTTGTTATTGATACAGGTTCATCGGCAAGTAAAACTTTCCATATTAGCCAGTGTGTTTCCACAACCGATTCAATATCAAAGTCGGAAAAGGAACTTGCAACGCTTTTTAGTATTGCCGCAGTTGAGCATCAAAACCTTATGGTTTCCCTTGATTAAATATTGGATAAGACTTGAGCAAACTGGAAGAAGAAGCAACAGAGAGTACCGTCGGCGATTAAAAAAACTCAAGCATAAAAAATTTGGGTATTGGCTCATTGCAATGGATAGAACAGAATGGAAAGGTCGCAATGTATTCATGGTGAGTATTATCTGGGGAACCCATGCTCTTCCCCTATATTGGGAGGTTTTAGCTCATGAAGGCAATAGCGATTTTAAAACCCAAAAACGTTTATTAAAACCAGTACTAAATCTATTTAAAAACTATCCAGTTCTAGTGTTGGGAGACCGAGAGTTTCATAGCCCTAAATTCGCTCATTGGCTGGAATCTAAGGGTGTATACTTTGCCCTACGTCAGAAAAAAGCTCTTCATTTCCAAGAGAAATTGAATGAGGAATATCAGGTTCTTAAAGCACTGGGATTCAAACCAGGAATGTCCAAATTTTATCAGGGTGTATTGTGCAATAAAGGTGACTCTTTAGGACCATTTAATATCGCCGTCTATTGGAAACGAAAATATCGTCATAAGGGACCAAAAGAACCCTGGTATATTTTGACCAATCTGCCCACTCTTCAACAAGCATTGGATGTCTATTGTTGTCGATGGGGAATCGAACAACTGTTCAAGGATTGCAAAACTGGGGGCTATAATTTAGAAGCAGCAAAAGTAAATGAGACTCGGTTTTTAGCCTTAGTATTATTAATTGCCATCGCCTATAGTTTGGCAACTCTCCAAGGACAGTGGCTGAAGAAATTAGGCATAGATGTTTACGCTGGACGTATTAAAGAACACAAAGATAAGACTCCTAGACAGAGTGAGTTCAACCTTGGAATATATGGGCAACGATGGAAATATGGGATGGAATTATGGGCCGATTGGGTGCTGAATCTGATTGCCCAAAAACCTCATAAACGCCTCTATTTTCAGCGAGGCTTTTATGCTCTGTCCCTCATACAACAAGCTTTGTAGCTAGGTTGTCACCCGTTAAGTTTTACCCGATACTTCCACAAAACCACCATTACCACTATTCGCCCCACCACGCGCTGTAATTTTACCGAGGAATTGGGTTGTGTTATTAGCCCAAGTTATGACCCTTCCCCCATCACCATTGAGGTTACTATCGGCAGCAATTACCGATTTACTATCAACATAAGTGTTAGTCGCAGTTGGTACAGTACCCTGACCTTTATAATCGCCACCTATCAAGACTGTACCGCCACCATTATTCCCAGAGGCGTTAATATTGGCATCAACTAAACCGACTTGTTGACCTAAAATATTCACTTTCCCACCTGTGGAACCAGAAGCATCAACTTTCCCAGACACAATAGTTGTACCAGGAGTAGTAGGAATCGTTGTGTTAGAGGCGGAAAGTTTTACCGTGCCATCAGGGTTAGCCGTTAAGCCTGTATTCCCAACTGTGAGTAATTCTGGGAGAGATGGAATAGGGATTGTCCAGTTATTTGGTTGATTACTATTAGCCGCTGCAGGTTGAATTTCTAGACTCAGCAAATTACCAGGCTGGCTAAGGCGTACCCAATTTTCCCCGGGTACAGATGTCACTAAAATTTGCCCAGATGGTGCTGTCAGGGTTCCGGTATTTACTACTGTGCCACCCAAAAGGCTCAAACTTTGCCCATCAGCCACAGCCAAATTACCAGCATTTAATATAGCTCCTGGCTGGCTCATGGTAAAAGCAAAACCTGTGGGATTACCAACTAAAACTGAGTAGTTATTCGCACCATTAGCATTAAACCAATTGTTACCAAAAGCAATTCCGTTGGCTGTGGTGGCGGTGAATGCACCAGGAACATTTAAGCTAGCATTCGGCCCAAACACAAATCCGGCGGGATTCATTAGGTAAAGGTTAGCAGTCCCCCCTGTTACCTGAATTAAGCCATTGATAATGGAAGCATTACCACCTGTTACCCGACCTAAGATATTTTGCAGATTAGGATTAGCTTGAAAGTTAGCAATTTGTTCTGGTGTTAAACCAAACTCTTGAAAACTGTGAAATAGGTTAGCACCATTACTCGAAGTCTGACCACCAGTGATATCCAGCCTGTTGCCATTGGGTGTAACTATAGTATTTGTACTATCATTTCCAGGTATAATTTGTTGAGCTTGGGCTGTGGCAGCAGTTAGAGTTGCAACTAAGGGGAGAATTCCCAAGCAAAGTGGCTGGGGTTTGGGTAAGCGTCTGAGAACCGAATTGCTGTTTAAAAAAGACTTTGCACCTTTGAGAACGTTAGTAAGAAAATGCTGTGAGGGTTGCTTGTGACGCAAGAAGAAGCGCCCTGTAGATAGTTCAACATCGATTTGATATTTATCAGCCAGTCCTCGCCGTTGCAATGCTTGAGCAATAACCTGTTGAGAACATAACAGTAGTTCTAGCTGGGCTTTCTTAGTAATATTCCCTGCATGGTGGCGGTAATAGTAGAGTGGCTGCTGAATATGTGCTACTTGGGTGACTTCCGAAAGCCGCAAACATAAATCATAGTCTTCCGCATAATCCGGGGAACCATTGAACCCATCTACTAAGTCATAAATAGAACGACGAATCAGGCGAAATTGAAAAGTCATGAAATCGACTAGCAGCCGTTCTTGAGAGTAGGGAATCAAACTGCGCCGACCATATCTAATAACTTTACTCTTGTCGTCAACATCTAGATAATCGGTGTACACAAAGCCGATTTCTGGCTGACGATTGAGGATGGTAACAGTTTTTTCCAAGGCGGTTGGCGCTAAGTAGTCGTCACTATCTACCCAGCCGATGTAGGTTCCTGTAGTTTGAGCGATCGCATCTCGTCGCGCTGCTGTTATTCCTTGATGCGGTGCTGCTACTACCCGCACCCGCCTATCTTTTTGGGCATATTTTTGTGCGATCGCTACCGAATTATCTGTAGAGCCATCATCCCACACCAGTAACTCAAAATCTCGCCATGTCTGCCTCAGGACGCTGGCGATCGCCTCTCCTAGAAAATGCTCCCGATTGTAATTCGTAATGACAATGGAAATCGGCAGTGACATGGAAGTTCTCCAACGCAATTTCTAATCTCTTACCAGCATATTTATCCTATCGGATATCACTGAGAATTTTGCAGTGTTAAATGTAATTAAATATATTAATTTTTTTGAATATGCATGGCAAAAATATGATATTTAAATATTACTGTGGCTAAAACAATTTTCCGGAATCTCAACTAGCCAGGTGTTTAACTAAGTAAACAGTAATTAAGCGTATAGTGCAGTGTTACAAAGCTCTAGCGCCTTCTGCAGTTTGTTTGAGAAGGCGTTGTATTGGCAATGAAACTGATAGCTTATACCTAATAACTGAGAACTTTATACATCATCCATTTCAGTATAGTGAAATGAAAAAAGGTATAAAAAATAATCTTAATTCTGAAGTTTTAATTCCGCAAAGTACGAAAATATATCAAAAAATTGATTCTTTGGGAAGTACCCGCAAGAAATCAATAAAATGTCGATATCAACGGCAGTTTTTAGCTACCGTCCATCAAGCTTTTAACTATATTTTTAATAGGAAATTTTTTATATCATTCTTGTATCAAAGTTTCGGGTTCAAAAGCAGTTTATTCATTCTGAATTTAATCGGAATACTTACCATCACTGGCTTGAAAGCCACTGCAAACCAAAACAGTATTGAGTTAAAAGTACTGAGTTCCGAGTCGCAAAACAGTCCTGAGTCGCAAAGCAGTGCTGAGTTAAAAGTCCTGAGTCCTGAGTTTCAAAACAGTTCTGAGTTAAAAGTCCTGAGTCCTGAGTCAAAACCCAATTACCAATTACCAATTACCAATTACCAATTACCAATTACCCAATCCCCAACCCCCAGCCCCCAACCACCAGAAACTACCCCACCAGAATTTAGCCCCCTAAACCCACCACCAGCAGTCACACCAACAACTCCTGAGAGATTTTTCGTCCGCAAAATTAATGTTGTAGATAGTACCGTATTTACAGAACAACAATTAAATCAGGTAGTTCAGCCATTTGAAGGGCGGGAATTGACAGTAGAGGATTTGCGGAAAGCTGCTGATGCTGTAACTCAGCTTTACCTGAACAATAACTATATAAATTCGCGGGCGATTCCTGTAACGCAACAGGCTGGAAATACAAATGGTGTAGCGGTAATTCGCATTATTGAAGGGCGGGTGTCAGAAATTGAGGTACAAGGAACCAAGCGCTTAAATCCTGGGTATGTTCGCGATCGCATTCAATTAGGTGCCGGAATTCCCTTAAATACAATTAAGCTAGAAGAAAAACTGAAGTTACTGCGACTCGATCCACTATTTAATAATGTGGAAGCCAGCCTTCGCCCTACGGGAAAAGTGGGTGAAAGTATTCTCATCGTCAGAGTTGATGAAGCCAATCCTTTTGTCAGCAGCTTGAGTATCGATAACTATTCACCGCCTAGTATTGGTTCGGAAAGATTAGGGATTCAATTACTCCACCGCAACTTAACTGGCATAGGAGATGAAATCGCAGGTGCTTATTATCGCACCCTCACAGGTGGTTCCGATCGCTTTGATTTTAGCTATCAAATTCCCCTAAATGCGATGGATGGGAAGTTACGCTTGCGAGTCGCACCCAATCGCAACGAAATCACCCAGTCACCTTTTGACCAGTTTGGTATCAAAGGTGATCAAGATGTCTATGAAATTAGTTATCGTCAGCCGTTAATGCGATCGCCTAGAGAAGAATTTGCCTTGTCTTTCGGTTTTACTTATGAAGATGGGCAAACTTTTCTGTTCGATCAACTTCCCACTCCCTTTGGTATCGGCCCTGATGCTAATGGCGTTAGTCGTACCAGTGTATTTAAGTTTAGCCAAGATTACGTCCGACGCGACCCCCGCGGCGCTTGGCTGTTACAATCACAATTTAGTTTAGGCACTGGTTTATTTGATGCCACAATTAATAGTGACCCCATTCCCGATAGTCGCTTTTTCAGTTGGCTAGGTCAAATCCAGCGCGTACAGCAGCTAAATAACGATCACCTGTTAATCGTCCAAGCAGACTTGCAACTGACACCAGATAGTTTGTTACCTTCCCAACAATTCGTCATTGGTGGCGGACAGTCTGTGCGTGGATATCGGCAAAATGTCCGTTCTGGCGATAATGGATTCCGTTTCGCAATTGAAGACAGAATTACAGTGCAACGCAATAAAGCCGGATTATCCACCCTACAGGTGATACCGTTTGTTGATTTAGGTGCTGTTTGGAATCAATCAGATAATCCCAATAAACTACCTAATCAAACCTTTTTAGCCAGTGCCGGCTTAGGGCTATTGTGGAATCAAGCCTTGGGCATTGATAAATTAACCATGCGCCTAGATTACGGCATCCCCTTTGTAGATTTAAGCGATCGCGGTAATAATGCTCAAGATGATGGCTTTTACTTTAGTATTCGCTATCAACCTTAGAAGTCTGGGATAAGCTTTCGGGCTGGCTAAGTAAAAAATACTAAGTCAACGGATTTTGCGGAGGGGGTCAAAAGCTGAGAATCTCACCTATAATCTTCATTCCCCAAAATTCCGTTGCAATGATTTGTTATACAGTCGCGATTTTTATTCATCATTAGTTGTTTGTTGCTCATATTCTGCAATGATGCTTTGAATATCCTTTGCTGCAATATCAACTTGTTCAGATTTGGCATAAATAGTCAGCAGAATGATTCCCGTTGCTGTTTTGACATAATAAATCAGACGATAGCCACCACTTTTACCCTTTTGAGTGTCGCTATTTTGGACTCTCAACTTGAATACTGCGTAACCAACACCAGGTATTTGATCTCCTGGTAACTCTCCCTGCTCAAGTTGTTCGATAATAGGTTGTATATCATTCCGAATACTGCGATATTTCTTAGCAAGAGTACGTAGATTTCGGTTGAACGTTGGCGAAACTTCAACTTGAATGCAAGGCTGATCAGCCATCTTCAAAGCCTTCCCAAAGTTGAGACAAGGGAATTGTTTGCCCAGTCATAGCTTCTTGCCAAGCTTGCCGGAAATCTGCTAAGACTTCTGCCTGAGATGTCTGATCTGGGGCTTCATCATCTGGGATTAAAACAATGACTTCTACACGGCTATTTTTATCTGTTGTGAGAGGATGATCTAAGGTTAATTGTCCTTCCTCATTGATTGTTGCCATAACTTTAAGTGCTTTCATTGCTACTTAGAGATGTGAAGTGGTCGTGGTTTGCTTGTTTCAAGTTGCTGATTATCCCAACTGTTGCGATCGCTTGTTGATCAGCCTTATCTAACTAGAACTATTCATCTCCGCCGTTCTTGCAACTTGCGATAAACGGCTTTAACATCAACTTTGTGGTGTGCTAAAGCGACCAAAGTATGATAGAGCAAGTCTGCCACTTCGCCTGCGATCGCATCGGCATCATCATCTTTAAATGCCATTACTACTTCCGCAGTTTCTTCACCTATCTTTTTCAAAATCTTGTTATCACCGCCGGCGAATAACTTGCAGGTATAGGAACTATCCGTAGGATTGTCACGGCGATCGCAGATTACCTGAAATAATTGTGACAATGTATCCCCTGGTGGTGCCACTATATGCCCATCTATTTGATGGAAGCAACTACGCTCTCCCGTATGACAAGCAATATCGCCTATCTGTTCTATACCAATAAGGAGCGCATCGCTATCGCAGTCATAACGGATACTTTGCACTTTTTGCAGATGACCGGAAGTCGCCCCTTTATGCCACAACTCTTGACGCGATCGACTCCAAAACCAGGTTTCGCCAGTTTCTAAAGTTTTTTGTAAAGACTCCCGATTCATCCACGCCATCATCAAGACAGTGCCATCAAGATAATCTTGGACTATTGCCGGTACTAGACCTTGTTCGTCATAACGAATTTTTTCAACGGGGATGGCGTTGTGTAGTGAATGCGGTTCTTTAGAGAACATACCAGCTAATTTTTTGCGTGAGAACGATTCCTTGATTCACGATACCATTCTCAATAGCTCAACTCGCACGATTTTTTAATAGTCAGCCAATTATATAATCTTAAACTAGAGCATTCTTATCCATAGCAGATTGCATCTTTACCGCACTCAATGCCACCTTATGCGCTTTTGCAGCTTCACCATACCAGTGAATTGCCGAGTTAAAAGCCGCCCGATAAAGATCCTGGTATGCCTCAGATAATCGCGAGCGAATTTCTAAAGGCAAATCTTGATTCGAGTTGTATAACATATTGTTATTTTTTTGGTTCTGGTAATTTTATACGATAGAAATTCTGAACAGTTTTTAACCCTATCCTAAGATAGAGCTTTTAATTTGCCCCTCACGTAGGAGAGAACCTTGGTAAATACGACGATTAAAACCACAAAATCACAAGAGATTTTCGCCGCTGCCCAAAATCTCATGCCCGGAGGAGTTAGTTCCCCAGTCCGTGCCTTCAAATCTGTCGGTGGACAGCCAATTGTGTTTGATCGCGTCAAAGGCGCATACATTTGGGATGTTGATGGTAATCAATACATCGACTATGTAGGTACTTGGGGCCCTGCTATTTGTGGTCATGCTCATCCAGAAGTAATTGCCGCACTACATGAAGCCTTAGAAAAAGGTACTAGTTTTGGTGCGCCTTCTGCACTGGAAAATGTTTTAGCAGAAATGGTGATTGATGCTGTTCCCAGCATCGAAATGGTGAGATTTGTCAATTCTGGTACTGAAGCTTGTATGGCTGTGTTGCGGCTGATGCGGGCGTTTACCAATCGGGAAAAAATCATCAAGTTTGAAGGCTGCTACCACGGACACGCTGATATGTTCCTGGTAAAAGCTGGCTCTGGTGTAGCGACACTCGGCTTACCCGACTCCCCAGGAGTGCCAAAATCGGCAACTGCTAGTACTCTCACGGCTCCTTTTAATGATTTAGAAGCAGTTAAGGCTTTGTTTGAAGAAAACCGCGATGAAATTGCTGGCGTAATTTTAGAGCCAGTTGTGGGCAATGCTGGGTTTATTACTCCCGATGCGGGATTCTTGGAAGGGTTACGCGAACTTACCCATGAGCATGGTGCATTATTAGTCTTTGACGAAGTCATGACAGGCTTCCGCATCGCTTATGGTGGCGCGCAACAAAAATTTGGTGTTACCCCCGATTTAACCACCTTGGGTAAAGTCATTGGTGGTGGCTTACCTGTGGGAGCTTATGGCGGTCGTCGCGATATTATGTCAATGGTTGCCCCGGCTGGCCCTGTATATCAAGCTGGGACACTTTCTGGTAATCCCCTAGCGATGACAGCAGGTATTAAGACTCTAGAATTGCTGCAAAAACCTGGTACTTATGAGTATCTAGAGCGCATTACCAAAAAGCTAGCAGATGGCTTACTGCAAATTGCTCAAGAAACTGGTCATGCAGCTTGTGGTGGTCATATCAGCGCTATGTTTGGCTTATTCTTCACCGCAGGCCCAGTGCATAACTACGAAGATGCGAAAAGTGCGGATACAGCTAAATTCGGACGTTTCCATCGCGGTATGTTAGAGCGTGGTATTTACCTAGCACCATCTCAATTTGAGGCTGGGTTTACTTCTTTTGCTCACACCGATGAAGATATTGACCAAACTTTAGCCGTAGCGCGGGAAGTACTTTCTAGCCTGTAAAGAGTGCTGAGTTAACTTATTTCTAGTTTTTTGGTGAATAATCACCAACCTCATCTATTTTGTAGCAGGGGTTGGTGATTTTTTAAATGAGTAATACCAATTTGAAAAAAGAATGCGACAGATTATAGGGACAAGGCAGTGCCTTTACCTCTAAAATATCTTGATGTGTCGCCAACATTATTTGATTTGGTATGAGTTATACCAATTTAAAAAAAGAATGCGACAGATGGGTAGGTTGGGTAGAACGCAGTGAAACCCAACATATATCAGGCGTTGGGGTGTTGGGTTACCCTGCGGGAAGCCGCTGCGCGTCTACGTTCCTCAACCCAACCTACATTTGTAGCGATCATTCTTCAAATTGGTATTAAATAATCAACAAAAGAAAATAGTGTCTGCTGTTGAAATGAGCAAACACTATCATCAACTTATGGCAAACAAGGAAACACGAATTAAACTACTTATCTACATCTGGAACGAAATCGGGGCGTTGTTTATCTTCCCAACCTACAGGACGTTTAGAGTTATACCAAGCAATAGAACCAATCACAGCAGATGCAACAAAACCTACAAGAAAAACTACTGTGAGTACTAGCGAGTAATTAAAACTGCTTTCTGTAGCTAATGAAGCTTCTGTAAGAAAATAAGCAAAGGCAACATTGAACATAAAATTTTAACCTTAAATTATTAATGAGTTAAACCTAAATTGACAATTTGATTTCCTGATTCCTACATTCAAAATCAAATTTACATCAGTCCGAATATGATTGGTTGGAGTAAGAAGGTAGAGTAAATAATATTTATATTGGCATTATTTTCTACCTTCTTATGCAAATATCGGTTAATTAATCTACAGCTTTCTTAATTTCATCCTTGACGTTTTCGGCTGTATGGCGCACTTGAGATTCTACTTGCTTTGCTTGTCCTTCAGCCTTATCATTGGGGTTGCCGCTGATTTCGCCAACAACTTCTTGGATTTTACCTTCGATATTTTTGGCAACGGCTTTGGCTCTATTTTCTAAACTCATACATTTGCTCCTAAGTTTTAGTGATTTGTTTAATGTGGCTCAAGTCATTTGATGTTTATAGATTAGCTTGTTATTTTTGGCGGCGATTCTATCTTGAGAAGATAATTCACCAGTTTTTTGATAATTCCTGATATATAATTTTGAGCTAGCTCAACTCATCTTGAAGATTTCTAGGAATAATTTCTCGATAGAGGTAGACACTTTGTCAGTTCTATCTCTAGATAATACGTTCTCTGTCTGGTGGTAGGCTAATTAAAGAATTAAATAGCTGATTCCTGAGGAGTAAAGCATTTCAGGAATTTACAGTTAGATTCACCTCACTCACCTTTCCCAAAGATTTGGATATGTTACGGCTTGCGCCTAACACATCCTACAGTAGCGGGTTTATGAGATATATATAATTTTAGGGGCACAATATATTGTGCCCCTACTGTGCGCGATCGCCTGAAATATGATGTATAGCATTCCTCTATGTGAAAGCCAATCTACAGTTGTACGTTCTTCTTCCTGTTCCCTACCTTAATTTGTGGTTTCGGAACTAATTTAGGATTGCTATATTTAAATTTTTCTCGAACAACAGCTTAGTTACAGGCTATTAGATGGCAAAATGTAAAAGTTATGTTTTTGTATACTTAATTTATTTTGAGTTAGTTTTTAATTTACCATCCTTAACTCGATATCAGCTTGGGATTTAGGCTGCAATCAGCTGGGTTTCTAGGGCAGCAATATCTGTTTCTAACAACAAAATTGTGGTTTCATAACCAATTCTACCCATTTCTGGCTCGTCTCCCATTTGCATTTCTACATAATATGCCCAAGTCGCTGAATTAGGGCTGCACTTTACTATCATTCCCATACCACCGATAAATTCTACTGTTTCCCCAGGCGAAAATTTAGGTATTGTCAAACTATTTGCATTCATTGCAATCACCATTTTTATTTCATCTATTTAGTTCAATTTATAATGCACTATTGTTATTTCCTGCTCTATCGCAAGTTTAAATTTAGGCATTATTTATTTAATTCTTCCGAATCAAGTTGAAGAATCTCTAGAATGAATATCAGCTTTTATTAAATTATTTGGTATCCTGAATAACATAAGATTTTAATTAATATTACTCTATGTTAAAATAAACTAAAAAGTATTAAACAAGATTAGAGTATACTTTAAAAGCTATTGAGTAGCTGGCAAATATGCAATGTCTTCTATAGCTTTATTTGGGGAGTAGGAGATAAACAATCATGCTCGAAAGTCGATATAGTTGCAATTGACAATAGAAATGTTCAACCATTTGAAGATTGGAAGTAAAATAGGGGCTAGTTTCGCTTTAGGTTTGGCAATTTTAAGCGCCATTGGTTACGTTTCCTATCGCACTACCCAAGCACTGATCACAACTTCGTACTGGGAAAACCATACATATCAGGTGCTAGGACTGTTGGATGAAATCAGTTCCAAAGTTAAAGATGCGGAAACGGGACAACGTGGTTACATCATTACAGGAAAAGAACCATATTTAGAACCATATCAGGCTGCGATCGCATCTTTAGAGCAACCTCTCCAAAAACTCCGCAAGTTAACTGCTGATAATCCCACTCAACAAAGTCGGCTGAACATTTTAGAGCCTTTAGTCAAAGAAAGGATCAATGTCCTCAAAAAGGTGATTGCGGCGCGACAAAATCAAGGCTTTGAAGCTGCTCAGAAGTTGGTGCTGGTGAATGAAGGAAAGCTGTTGATGGATCACATCCGCAGCCTCACTGAGGAAATGAAACAATATGAGCGTCAATTATTAACACAACGTTCGATTCAGGCAAAAACAGCAGCTGAGCAAACTACTGCTACTATTGTCTACGGCATTCCTATATCTTTTATTTTGATAGCTTTAATTGGCTATATGCTATCTCGAAATATCTCTCAACCTCTGGAGAAAATTGCTCGTGTCGCTGGCAAAATTGCGGATGGTGATTTATCTACAACTTTACCAAATACAGAACGCCAAGATGAAGTCGGGATACTCACACATAGTTTCAATCAAATGATTGCTAATTTGCGAGAAACTAAGCAATTAAATGAAGAGCAAAACTGGTTAAAATCGAATCTGGCTGATTTGAGTAACAGTCTTCAAGGAAGGAGAAATTTAGCCAATGTCACACAATTGATATTATCGCGGTTAGCTACTTTAGTGGGAGCGCAACAAGGCGTTTTCTACGTGATGGATTCTGTAGAAAATCAGCCTGTGATGAAGTTATTGAGTAGCTATGCTTATAATGAAAGAAAAAATTTAGCCAATCAATTTCACTTAGGGGAAGGCTTGGTAGGACAATGTGCTTTAGAAAAGCAAAGAATATTGCTCACCCAAGTTCCCAATGATTATATTCGCATTAGTTCTGGCTTAGGTGAAGCGCCACCGTTAAATATTATTGTCTTACCTGTATTGTTTGAAGACCAGGTAGTTGCTGTTATTGAACTCGCATCATTCCAAACTTTTAACCAATTACATTTAACTTTTTTAGAGCAAGTTACTACAGTTATCGGCGTAGTCTTAAACGCGATTAAGTCCGATATGCTCACTCAGGAACTACTCCAGCAATCTCAGGATTTAACCGAAGAATTACAACATCAACAATCAGAATTGAAGCTGAGTAATCAAAGGTTACAAGAACAAGCGCAGGAGTTAGAAGAATCGCAATTACTGCTAAAACAACAACAAGAAGAATTACAACAATCTAACGAAGAATTACAACAATTAAATGAGGAATTAGAAGAAAAAGCAGAATTGCTAGAAACGCAAAAACGAGAAGTTGAAATTAAAAATCAACAAATCGAACAAGCAAGACTATCTTTAGAGGATAAAGCCAAACAATTAACGCTAACCTCAAAATATAAGTCAGAATTTTTAGCCAATATGTCCCATGAGTTACGGACACCTCTAAATAGCTTATTAATATTGGCGCGCTTAATGGCAGAAAATTCCCAAGGTAATTTAACGGAAAAACAAATTGAATATAGTCAAACAATTTATAGTGCTGGCAATGATTTACTGCGATTAATCAATGATATTTTAGATTTAGCAAAAATTGAATCAGGTAAGTTTGCGATTGAAAGAGAAGAAGTCAGATTTATAACTTTGCAAAGCTACCTACAAGGGAATTTCCACCAGCTAGCACTCGAGAAAAACTTGAGTTTTAATATTCAAGTTGACGGAAATTTACCACTCACATTTTATACTGACTCCAAACGCCTCCAACAAATTTTAAATAATTTATTGGCAAACGCTTTTAAATTTACCGAACAAGGAGGAATTTCCTTACAAATTAGCCTAATCAACGCAGATACGGTGGCTTTTGCTGTTAGCGATACAGGTATTGGTATTCCTAACGATAAACAGCAATTAATTTTTGAAGCATTTCAACAAGCAGATGGAACAACCAGCCGCAAATATGGCGGTACAGGCTTAGGTTTATCGATTAGTCGGGAACTAGCTCATTTGCTAGGTGGGAGAATTGAACTAGTTAGCCAACTAGGACAAGGAAGCACTTTTACACTTTATTTACCAATCCAGGGAGTTCGCACCCCAGGACAAACTAGAGGCGATACTTTACAAGATAAACAGAAAATTTCTCTACCTCCGCCAATTCCCGCACCTGCTGAAACATCCCCACCTCCTGCAGTTCCGATCACTCCGCAAACCGAAGTTGCAGACGATAGAGACGCAATTCAAGTCGGCGATCGCGTTTTGCTGGTGATTGAAGATGATGTAAAATTTGTTCGCATCTTGCTGGATATGGCGCGCCAACAAGGGTTTAAAGTATTGGTAGCGTTAAACAGCAAACAAGGTTTAGCTCTAGCACAACAGTTTAAACCTGATGCCATTACTTTGGATATCTGTATGCCAGATATAGATGGCTGGATGGTGCTAGATCGGCTCAAACATGACTCCCAAACGCGCCATATCCCCGTACATATCTTTTCCATTGACGATCGCCAACAACGTGGCTTAGAGTTAGGCGCGATCGCTTATGTGCAAAAGCCTGTTACTAAAGAACAACTGGTTGGTGCTTTAAGCGATATTAAAGGCTTTGTTGAACGTAAGGTAAAAAATCTGCTGGTAATTGAAGATGACCCAGTCCAAGCCCGCAGTATTATTGAGCTAATCGGTAATGGCGACGTTCACAGTACTGCAGTACATACAGCCGCCGCAGCCATAGCTACACTGCAATCCCAGCATATAGATTGTATTGTGCTGGATTTGGGTTTGCCTGACATGACTGGCTTAGAACTAATTGAGGAAATCAAACAACAACCCAACTGGTTGAAAATTCCCATTATTGTCTATACCGGGAAAGAACTTTCGCGCCAAGAAGAAACCCAATTGCGACGCTTGGCTGAGACAATCATTATTAAAGATGTGCGATCGCCTGAACGGTTACTTGATGAAACTGCCTTATTTTTACATCGTGTTCAGGCCAATTTACCCCAATCAAAACGGCATATCTTAGAACAACTCCGCAGTTCCGATCCCATACTGGCAAATAAAAAGATTTTAATTATCGATGACGATGTCAGGAATATTTTTGCTTTGACTAGCTTGTTAGAAGGCTATCAAATGCAAGTATTATTTGCAGAGAATGGCAGAGATGGCATCGCGACATTGCAAGCCAACTCTAATATCGATATCGTCTTAATGGATATCATGATGCCGGAAATGGACGGTTATCAAACAACTCGCGCTATCCGTCAGCTAGGAGAATTTCGCACAATACCGATTATTGCTTTAACCGCAAAAGCTATGCAAGGCGATCGCGAAAAATGCATTGAAGCAGGAGCGTCAGATTATATTACCAAGCCCGTAGACACTGAACAATTACTTTCCCTGCTGCGGGTTTGGTTGTATCACTAAAGTGTAATTTTGAATTAATCAAAACTGCTGAATCTTGCTGCTTGCTATCTTGCGAATGACCCCCATAAATCTTGAGGTAGAAGAAGCGAACCTATTTTTGGTTCTGCAGTATGATGTGCGTTTTTAAGTTTCATTATAAGATACAAATAAATATGATAAAAAATATTGCAATAATAACAATTTGAACAAAGAATGCGACAGATTGTAGGGGCAAGGCACTGCCTTGCACTCTAGATATATTGATGTGTCGCAAACATTATTTGATTTGGTATAAATTGAGTGCAATTACTGTTTGATTTTTATTTTATTATAAGAGGTTGATGAAAAATATAGGGTAGATGTAAATTCAAAAATTAAATTAACAAGGAAAACCGAGTTTTAAAATAGACCCGGTTTTTGCTTTTTCAGTGAAATATTTTTTATACTTATTTAAGATTATCTTCCAGATTTAGCGATATTTAAAAATTGTAATTCTAACTTTAGGTAATATCTTCGTCTGACTTTAGAGAGTAGAAAATTTAGTGGCAAAATATTATTTTGAATATATAAAAACATTGATATAAACCTTGTGGAATCATGAATACATCAAAAGCAATAGCTAGGAACACAGTTGCAGCAGTACAGCTAAAGCAGATTCAATTTTCACTACAAAATCTCATCCATCATTTAAATCATGATTGCCCTGGCAGTCATAATTGTCATTGCCTACCGATTAGCGGTAATAGATAATATTACCAAAACATGGTTTACTAAGTAATAGCAATTGGCGATATAGGATACATATTTGATTGTTGCGAAGCTAGGTATAATCTTTATTCCTTCTTTGCTGTCACTGTTCCCCTGTTCTCTTGTTAAGCCAGTAATTTCAGCAATCACAGCGAATAGCTTATATTGAAATATTTACAGCAAGAAGACTTTTTTATCTTCTTTCGCCTCTGTTATGACTTTACCCAAAGCAAAATTAGAAGATATTGAAATTCAGTTACTACTTGAAGGAGTTTACCGTTACTGGGGTTACGACTTCCGCAATTATGCTGTTTCTTCTCTCAAACGTCGTATCCACAGTTTTATCAAAATAGAAGGCTGTACAAGTGTTTCAGAATTGCAAGCACGAGTGCTACATGATAGCAAATGTTTAGAAAGATTTTTGCTAAGTCTAACAGTAAATGTTACTTCTATGTTTCGTGACCCTAGCTTTTATCTAGCTTTAAGAAAAGAGGTAATTCCGCTGTTGCGTACCTATCCTTTTATTCGCATTTGGCACGCGGGATGCTCCACAGGAGAAGAAGTTTACTCAATGGCAATTTTACTACAGGAGGAAAACCTTTATCAACGTTGTCGAATTTATGCTACAGACTTTAATGAAAAAGTCCTACAAAAAGCCAGAACTGGCATTTTTTCTTTGAAACTCATGCAGGATTATACCCAACTTTACCTAAAATCTGGAGGCAAAGAATCTTTTTCGCAATACTATACAGCCGCTTACGACAGTGCAATTTTTCGTGCTTCTTTGCGGGAAAATATTGTTTTCGCTCAACATAACCTAGCAACAGATAGTTCTTTTAATGAGTTCCATATCATTATTTGTCGTAATGTTTTAATTTATTTTAATCAAACCCTACAAAAGCAAGTACATGAACTTTTTTATAACAGCCTTTGTTCTTTTGGTATTCTCGGCTTAGGAAGGCAAGAGTCAATTCGTTTTACTCCCCATGACAATCAATACCAAGAGCTTGTCAAAGGCGAAAAGCTCTATCGGAGGTTGAATTAGTGGTGTTTAAAATTGTAGTCATAGGTGCATCTTTAGGGGGATTTGCTGCTTTAAAAAAGATATTAAGAAACCTACCTCCAAGTTTAAAGTCTCCTATAGCAATTGCACAGCATCGGCATCGAGAATCTTACAATACATTGAGCGAGTTCATACAAAAGCATACAGATCTACAAGTGCGGGAGGTAGAAGACAAAGACGAAATTCTCCCAGGGTATGTTTATTTAGCACCCGCCGATTATCATTTATTAGTAGAAGCTGGCTATTTTGCTCTTTCTACTGATGAGCCAATTTCCTATGCTCGACCTTCAATTGATGTCTTGTTTGAGTCTGCTGCGGATATTTATGGCGAACAAGTGATTGGTGTAATCTTAACAGGAGCCAATGAAGATGGCGTACAAGGTTTAAAAACAATCAAGTCACGTTTGGGAATCGCAATAGTTCAAGAACCTACTACTGCTGAATGTTCAGTAATGCCAAAAGCAGCAATTAATGCTGTAGCTGTAGACTGGATTTTATCACCAGAAGAAATAGCACAAAAAATCCTTTATCTTTGCAATTAAGTCAAAAAATAAGTCAATTTGTCAAGAGAATGCGATCGCTCTTGCTCGCCATCTGCTGTTAAATAATCTTAAATAACCGTATTTTTACAGTAGACAGTGCTAAAAACTATCACTAGTATTGATAATTGCTCTCTCTTCAGGCTGCTACAATAAAAATTGCATCTCAGATAGTTAATCTTACATTTAAATAGCATTCCTATTTAATTTGTGATTTGTAAGTTCTGCTTTACTGTCCCTACCTGAACGAGTAATTTCACAACTCCTGCACGGATAGCTATAAATATTTATATTCATTTTAGTAACTACACATATGACAATTTATTTTTATGCAGTTCGCGAACAATATGGTTGTTTTTCTAACTTTTCACCTCATGGTTTTGAGTTAGATGGTTTGTATTGGTCTACTAGCGAACATTATTTTCAAGCCCAAAAATTTGTTGGTACTTCACATTTAGAACAAATTCGGTTAGTCAAAAATCCTAAAGATGCTGCCAGAATGGGACGTGAAAGAAGTCGTCCACTGCGCCAAGATTGGGAACAAGTTAAAGACGATATTATGCGAAAAGCAGTATTACGTAAATTTCAAACCCATGCAGATATCAAAGAAATTCTCCTTGCTACTGGTGATGAACAACTAGTAGAAAACTCTCCTATTGATTTCTATTGGGGTTGCGGATCTGATGGTAGTGGTAAAAATATGTTGGGATTAATTTTAATGGAAGTGCGAGAAATACTTCGTTCTCAGCATAACGGCTAAATATATAGGACTCATATTTGATTTTTGCGAAGCTAGGTATACTTTAATTTCTTCTTAACTTTTACCTAGCTACGCAAATAACTGATGCAAATTAAATTGGATTGCTATATGTTATCTAAAAGCAGCAAGTGAACAATCTCTGTATAGGAGTTAACCAATTATGTCTCTATCACTAACCAACAAAAGCTATTGCAAATGGTTTTGGGATGAATCTCTGGGAGGAGACTATGATAATTGGGGTACTAGCACTTACTTATTGGAACTTGGTCATGATTTGTATGCAATTAGACAAATAGAAATTTACGAAAATGGCAATGTCTTGTTTTACGATCCCAGCCACATTGCAGATGATTATGGCAGATTGTGCGACAAACAACTTAATGAAGAGGATGTCAAAGATTTTGCTATTAATAAAGCAGAATTTGAACAAATATGGCAGACAAAAATTCCTATGAATCGTTGACTGAAGTTATGTAATTTTTATCAATGACTGGCTGATGTGAATATATCTTCAATATTCTGGGAATACTAAAGACTATCAGCAAACTTACCAGGACTTGGTCGATGTCTACAGGCGGATGGAATAATGATTTCACAAATGCAGATTCCGCAAAACTTCCAACACCATATCGGAAATTAGGGAAGCAAAAAACCATTGTCCATAAATTTGACCAAGCTACCCTAGAAGAAATTTCTGTTGCACCAGAAACTAACGCCCAACTATTAGAAGCATCCAAGCTATTGCGTCAAGGAGTACAGCAGCAGCAAGCTGGTGATTTAACGAATGCAATCAACTCTTTAGAGCAATCGCTGTTACTGTTTCAAGCGATTGGAGATAGGCTTAAGCAAGAAAAAGTACTTTCTTTGCTAGCATTAATAGCTTATACACTCGGTAATTACCAAAAAACTATCTCCTACTGCCAACAGTGTCTCTCCTTGATGGAGGATATTTCAGATTTGTCAGTGAGAATGCAAGTACTGTCTCATTTGGGTAATGCTTACCGACATCTCAACGAATATGACAAAGCTATCGAGTTTTTAGAGCAATCCTTAAAAATTACCCAGCACAAACAAGACAGGCGAAGTGAAGTAGCAGCTTTGAATAATTTGGGATTAGTGTATAAAGCTGTGGGTAAATTTACACAGGCAATTAATTATCAAGAACAAAGTTTAGCAATTTTACAAGAACTTAAAGACCATTGGGGAGAAGAACAAGTACTGAAGAACTTGGGTAATGCTTGGTATGCATTGGATGATTACCCAAAAGCGATCGCATATTATGAAAAGTGCGTACTCATATCACGCAGGCTGAAAAACTTTCGTAGCGCCATCCATGTGCTGAAGAATCTCGCTAACGCCTGCTATGCCTTAGGTAACTATAATCAAGCTATTATTTACTATCAAGAGCGTTTGCAATTAGCCAGAGAACTCCAAGACAAGCGAACTGAAGAACAGTCTTTAGGGAGTTTAGGCGTTGCTTGTGAAGCCTTAGGTGATTACACCAAAGCCGTTGAATACCACGAACAGCGTTTACTCTTAGCCATTAGTCTCAACGACATTCGCAGTCAAGAACAAGCTTTTGCCAGCCTGAAAGTTGCCTGCTATGCTTTAGGCGATTATGCCAAAGTCATGCAATACGAAACAATGGGGTGAAGGGGATTGGGGACTGGGGATTGGGTAATTGGTAATGGGTAATTGGTGTTTGTTATTTCCCCTTATCCCCCTCATCTCTCAATCCTCTTTACCTGACGATGGTTTTGGGTTGCTCATGATACCAATACAACTGATACAATAAAGATTCTGTAAATAAAAAATTTCAGCAATAGCTGATTTACTAAAAATCTTCGACATCACAAGTATTCCACTAGTGTTGCACTCAGATGAGACAGGTGGTATTTTCACCAAAATCTAGATTGTCATGAGCAGCGAAACCCAACTGAGCCTATTCGACGATTCAACTTTTAATCAGCGAGATCTGATTCCCACAGACGCTAAAATTCCTATACCTGCCAATACCTATTCTGATATGCCAGAGTTGGCACAACACTGTAATCAGTGCCATCGTTGTGGGTTAGGAAATAACCGCACTCATGCTGTGGTAGGACGAGGGAACCTCAAAGCGCCAATTATGGTTGTGGGGGAAGCACCAGGTCAAAACGAAGACGAAACAGGTTTACCATTTGTAGGTAAATCAGGGCAGTTGTTAGAGAAAATATTGGCATCTGTAAATCTGAGTACTGAGACTGATGTCTACATTTGTAATATCAACAAATGTCGCCCGCCGGAAAATCGAGTGCCAACGACAGAAGAAATGGCAGCTTGCTTACCTTACTTATTGGAACAAATTCGTTTAGTTGACCCAAAAATCATTTTATTAACTGGTGCAACTGCGGTTAAAGGTTTAACTAACGATAAGCGAGGCATTACTAAAATTCGCGGACAGTGGATGGAATGGCAGGGACGTTTGTGTATGCCGATTTTTCACCCTTCCTATCTACTGCGGAACCCTTCTAGAGAAGTAGGCGGCCCAAAATGGTTGATGTGGCAAGATATACAAGCAGTGCGTGCTAAATACGATGAAATTAGGCTAACTCATTAAACCTGCTGAAATGCTCATTGGATAACAGAAAAGCCTCTTATTCCAGATCATCGTCAGCTACCGCTGCTCGTTTCAACCCCAGCGGTAGCTTTGTATATTATCGCACAGTTCGTAAGCTAAATGGCTCTAAAGATAATGATATCCTCACATAATATTCAGGATTATTACTATTTTCAACAGATACCTGTGTAGACGAAGGTTGAGAAAGTTAACTTGAACAACACTTATGAGATTCACTATAATCGTCAAATTAATTATCATCCCACTGTTAGTTATATCTAGCTTTCTCTCAACATCTAGTAGAGTACTCGCTGATTATTTAAATAGTGAAGGAAACGGAGGTAATTATCGCTATGAATTATGGTCTAGTGATGATAATAGTGTTTACTACTTAAAAATTTGGTTAAGAGATGCAAGCTCAGAAAGCTCTCCATACGCCACAACTAAAGATTTCACATCAAGTAGAGAAGCTCTAATTTATTTTGATTGCACTTATGCTAAGAAACAGCTAGCAGAATGTAATTAAGAATTGGCGCTGTAAAAAACACGCTTTGATAAATTAATCTAATGCGGTTTACTACTAACGCTAACCTCAAATTTTTACATTTAACAATCCATTAATAGATTCATCTTGAGCTTGATTTAACAGCGCTCAATTCCTAGGCTAGAGTTTAGCAGTATTTTGATCACCCTGAATTTAATTAATTATGCGATCGCTAAGCGATAAGTCTGCATATTTTGGAGTTTCAACTAACCGACTAAGTAATACCAATTTGGAAAAAGAATGTGACAAATTGTAGGGGCAAGGCATTGCCTTGCCCTCTATAATCTATTGATGTGTCGCAAACATTATTTAGAATGAGGATAAAAATTGCCACCCCCGAAATCGCCAATAGACACCGATGTGTGCTTTGATAGCCATTAGTTGAACCCACAATGAACCCATTTTTGAGTTTTTACTAAGACAGGGGGGGCGAAAATCTGTTTAGTGCAGATATCTCTTAAATTTGTTCTTCCTCGCTGATCAGCCGATCCAAGCGATCGTTAGCATCTTTTGCTAATCGTAACCAAGGCACACTAGAGACAATCCCTTCCACGATTGTGATTAATCCCTCTGGCAAATTTCCTGAAAGTGACAATCCCACACCAACTAAGCTCACAATACCGCACATTGCACTCATCACCCAGGCTAAGTTAAAACTCCACCTAGCTTGGCGCAAACGCTCTTGAGTCACATTCATTTTAGTTTTGATTTGCTGCCTGGAGTTGGAATCAGTCAAAGAAACTTGAATTTGAGTACTGCTTGACAATTGTTTTGGGTTGTTGTTCGATATCATGGTGTTAATTCCTTGAAATGAGATTCATGACAAAATTTGCTGGTACTGACCGTGAATCAGTACAAGCTGATATGAGTGAGTCCAAGTGTTACCCAGTACTGACCGTGAATCAGTACTGGGTTACTCTTATATCACTTTGAAGTAGGGAACAACTTTTAAAGTGAGGAGTACTGTTAGCTATCAATTGACCAAAATCTAGATGAAGCGTGGTTTCTAAGATAACAGTACAATCTTTACCTGTTGGCAATACCTATGCATTGCGTTGTGAGGCGAGTTTGTTGGGGCATGAAATGGAACTCGTAATATCTTAACGGACATAGCTTAAACCCTGAATACTAGGTAGAAATGATGTCTGATGCTGCTGATAAGTTGGGTAGATGTGTTTTTAAGCTAATTTGACTGATTTTTGGCTAAGGATTTGACCTCCATAAAAGTACATTTGTTCCAAGGTTCTAATTAGAACATCATACGTCTCTCAATTCCTCAACCTCATATTGTCATCATTTTACACGCTTATTCAGTAAAATCATCTAGTTTAGGAATTAAAATGAAATATATAAAAACTTTGCCTTTTAGCCAAAAAATCTTCTTATACAAAGGTTTTCGGCTAAATTGGCTGTAATTCAAATAGCTTAGGGTACTAACTATCTTCCGAGAAATTACGCAATTTCGCAAAATTTTGTAATTCTAGTTAATCACTCGTAAAAGTGATTTTTAATAAACATTGCAAGTACTTCATCTAAATTAAGCTACTCACCTCAATTAACCTCAACACTAACTATGGTGACTTTTGCTTTAGCTGATGTCGTGTCGTCACCCATAAAAATTAAATTAGGTGTGGTGTAAGGATTGGGATAGCCAGGAGGCGGTGTAAAGCCTGTATATTGTCGTAAATTACCTTTGAGAATTGGTGTGGTACTTCCGTCAACAAATAGTTGATAACTCGCATCTTTAACGGATAGCTTATATGTTTTCGCTGCATCTTTAGTGCCATACAACACATTTTCCCCACGAGTAAAGCCAACATTTTGCGCCCAAATACTATCTTCCCAGAAGCCCAGTTCTAAACCATAGGGTTGTGATTCACTACCTAGCTTGTTGCTAATGACAATGATGCTGAAGCCAGCACGATTCGTGGAACTGTGGCTTTCAGAGTTAATTTGTACCCTAAACGTCAAAGTGTAGCCTTTGCTACGATCCAAAATAATTGGTGATGAGCGGAAATAACCAGCATAATTGGCGTTAGTGCCGCGGCTATCGAGAATCGTACCTTGGTTAGTGGCGATCGCAGAAGGAACAGGGATGGCAAAACTGTTGAGATATAGCCATCCTTGTTGAGCAGGTGTTTGGCTAGGCTTGGATAAGCCATTGTATAAAACAGCAGCACTGGCAGAATTCGCGCCTATCAGCAAAGCAAAACCAGCACTTAAAGTAGCGACTAAAGGAGTTTTGATCATAGGGACTAGGGACTTGAGGTTAGGGGCTAGAGATGAGAGAAAATAGATTCTCATGACACATACTTGTCGGTTAAGGGCAAAAGGGGAAGGGGAAAAGGGGCAAGAAAAATCTTTAACCCTTACCCTTTCACCTTTTCCCCAAACTAAATTCCGAGTTGAAAATCCTTAACCGAGCAGTATTGATTCTCATGATGTACTTTGTCAGCAAGAGAGCCTAGATAGAAGAGCTAGAATCACGCTTATAAAAGTATTAATACTGTAGTGCTGTCCCCTGAGAACCTTGTTTAAATTATACAAGTATAAATTTAACTGGTTGTGGCTTTAGTATTTACTAAAGCAAAAGTTGCTGACTAGATCCCGGACTTTTTGAAAAAGTTCCAGATTAAATTTCCCTAAAGTCAAGTCATATTCACGCTTACAGATGATTGATATGTTCCAAAGAGTTTTTTGAGTTGGTATGAGCAGCTAATGTAAGAGAATTACAAATCCTGGAAAATCTGCTGAGGCTTGTTAGTACTTGATTAGAGTAGGATTTCAGTTAAGTACTCATGCTGGGTCTTATGTCTAAACTATTGCCATGCGCCTTAGCCGCCGTTGCCTTTCTCATCACATCTACTAATCATCCTGGCACAACACTAGCCGGAACCTGCGCCTCTAAATGTGGCCCCCATCCCATTCAATTTACTCCTGGTCAAAGTATCCGATTAGAGGTTGTAAATAGAACATCAGGTTTCGTAAAACTCGAAAGAATTCAAGGAACCGAGCCGATTCCTCTACGACCAGGACAAGAACTGCAATTTATGCAGGAAGAAGATGGACAAGCAATTATGTCTCTCGTTTTTTGGCATGAAATGGGATTGCCACTCCAAGCAGTAGTTTCTAAACCTAACTTTGGGACATTACGCTTAGAACTTCGCCCTGGAAAGCGTAACCCAGGCGATCGCTCTCTCTATCTGCTGAACGATGGTCATGTCAGCGTCTATTGATTAAAAAAACAGGTGGTTAAATTTACGTATAAAATTTAACCAATGTTAATTATTTTATTGTAGAGCTTGCTGAACCCAAAATATTTTCGATACCCTACCTCTAAGCTGTATTACATTCAACCGAGAACTGCTATATTTGTAGCGGCTTGAAAGTGATAATGATCTTAGTTCACCAAACTTTGCCTCTAAAAGCCAAAATAAAGTATGAAGGTAATGTTCACCGCGAATGTATCAGATCAGGTTACGATCTTGTCACACTTCCCTGTTTGAAAAGTCATATCCAGAATTTTCTGGCTAAAATAGTATATCTGTTCTACTCGACTCCAATCTTATACAATCCTGAAATCCATATATTTTAGAGGCAGGAATGGCTATCAATACCGATACTTCTGGCAAGCAAAAAGCGCTGAATATTGTACTCAACCAGATTGAGCGCAGCTTTGGTAAGGGAGCAATCATGCGCCTCGGGGATGCTACTCGGATGCGAGTAGAGACCATTTCCACTGGTGCACTCACCTTAGATCTCGCATTGGGTGGTGGTTTACCCAAGGGACGGGTGATTGAGATTTACGGGCCGGAAAGTTCCGGTAAAACAACAGTAGCGCTACATGCGATCGCTGAAGTGCAAAGAGAAGGTGGTATTGCTGCCTTTGTGGATGCTGAACACGCTCTTGATCCCACCTATGCTGCAGCTTTAGGTGTAGATATCGAAAATCTGCTGGTTTCCCAACCCGACACTGGGGAAGCAGCATTAGAAATTGTCGATCAGCTTGTGCGCTCTGCTGCTGTTGACATTGTAGTCATTGACTCTGTCGCCGCATTAGTTCCTCGGGCAGAAATAGAAGGTGATATGGGCGATGCTCACGTTGGTCTGCAAGCTCGACTCATGAGCCAAGCCTTACGTAAAATTACTGGTAATATTGGTAAATCAGGTTGCACAGTAATTTTTATTAACCAATTACGGCAAAAAATCGGTGTCACCTACGGTAGCCCAGAAACCACCACTGGTGGTAACGCCTTAAAATTCTATGCCTCTGTACGCTTAGATATTCGCCGAATTCAAACCTTGAAAAAAGGTACAGATGAATTTGGTAACCGCGTTAAAGTCAAGGTAGCAAAAAATAAAGTAGCACCACCCTTTAGAATTGCGGAATTTGACATTATTTTTGGTAAGGGAGTTTCTACTATAGGTTGTCTTGTTGACCTTGCTGAAGAAACAGGCATCTTGCTTCGCAAAGGAGCTTGGTATAGCTACAATGGCGAAAATATTTCCCAAGGTAGAGACAACGCCATCAAATACTTAGAAGAAAAACCAGAATTTGCTGCACAAATTAAGCAGTTGGTACGTGAAAAGCTAGACAAAGGAGCTGTTGTTTCTGCTAACTCTGTAACCAAAGTCAGCGACGACGAGGAAGAGGAAGAAGTCGATTCAGACGAAGAATAACCATCTCAACAGGGCAGAAATGGGCAGGGTTAGAGGACAGAATCTCATACTAGGTTATTGTTGATTTGGAGCCAATTGCCAGGTATTTTCAAACTCTTCCCCTGCTCCTCTACCTTTTCTGTACAGAAGTGCAGAAGATGACATCTCTAGCGATAGTTTTTGAGGAAAAGAGGTAAGATTTGAATTCACTCTTGTTCTAACTCAACTGTATTGTTTAAATGGCGAATATTTGTTGAGTAGTTATTTACTAAATCTTGACAATAAAGCAGATTACAATATAGTGAAGTACAAATTATTCTAAGGGCGCACAAATGTGCGCCCTTAACTGTGTAATTAATTTATTAAAAACCTAATCTTATACCAAATCAAATAATGTTTGCGACTCATCAATATATTCTAGAGGGCAAGGCATTGCCTTGCCCCTACAATCTGGCGCATTCTTTTTTTAAATTGGTATTACAGAAAATTCAAACGATATTAACTATTCATAAATTAAGAATTTTGAATTTTTGAGATTTGATTATGAGCCAATTGTTGGCTAAAAAAACGCTCTAATATTTCAGACTTCTCTTCTAAAGTGAAATTAGTATGCTGATATTTCAAATTATTGATTAAGGTTGAATCTTCACTTAGATGGAAAGCATGATTCAATTTTTGATTAGGAAATTCTTGTTGCTCACTGGCTGGTTTAAAGATTTTTTTGGGATTGTCATCTACACCTTGAACAAGGTGCATCAATAATTCCACAGCGACTGTTGGTAGAGTACGGGAAGAATGATTTATAAAAAAATCAAAAGTAATCAGCCCTAGACGAATGCGATCGCCATCATGAAGTTTCGTAGGCTGAAAAACTTGTTCTCCATTTACAAATGAGCCATTACTGCTTTTAAAGTCAATTAAGTAGAAACCTTTATCGTTAATATATTGAATTGCAGCATGGCGTTCAGATAGATATTGGTCATCAATCGCGATACCACTACTACTATCCCGACCTATAGTCCAAATTTGCTGTGACTGGTGTAAACTCTGTGTTTCATGAGCACAAAGATTAGTAATGATATAAACAACCGAATCATTAACTACGCCTTGTATATAAAGAGGTTGCATTGCTAGAAATGATTCATGAGCAATATTTTCTAGCTGGAAAATTTCATCTAAAAGGCTGCTATGTTGTTCATACAACTTGAGGAATACCTGAAACAAATTTAATCGTCTTTCTAATTCCTTATCTTGGAACTCAACTCTCATAGATGAGCCTTTTGCTTTTAAGAACTGTAAATTGCTGATTTCGGTCATTAATTTGAATTTTTAGCCTAATATCAGGAATAATGGTTAAATTATAACAAAAACTGAATCTAGCCTATTCTATTCTACAAACACACAACATTTCATCTGGTTTTATCTGACATATACCGATAAAACAGAATTTTGCTATTAATATCCTGCAGTTTTATTGCAGATATCTCCTAAAACGCTTAAGCAGCAAGAAATATCAAATTTTTCATCTCGATGTGAAAATTTAGCTTCATCCAAGCATTCATAAATTTTAGTAAAAGTGTTGAGTACAAATATTGTAACTGTTTATTTTTTATTGTAAATTATTTTTCTTTGTTTGTCATATATAGGAATAAAATTTGCGTTATCAGCATACTATTTAAGGTTATAACTTGTTAATAGACAGTAGGGAATCGAAAAAGCAAGGAAGTGTGTTAAGCATTTTCAAAAAATCAATGCTAATCCACTATTAGGCATATATATATGTTGTTATAAAAATCTTAACTAACAAAATAACACTATTGACATAATGCGTTAGAACGCATATATAATGCTTGGCATGAACGCTATAGCATATTACTTTCAGCTAGAATATTTACGTAATTTAAAAATAAATTGGGAAATATAGAGTAATTATTGCTATGAGTTGTATTCCTAATTGTTAAACTATATAGCCATAGAGCTACTTTAATTTTAGAAATACTTTTTGTATGATGCTTGATGGCTCTGGCATAGCAATCCCAATATTTATCAATAAATTCTCAGAAATAATCGCGACCTGAGAATTTGAGGAGATTGCCATATTTTAGCTAATTAGTAGGACACACCTTAAATATACTTAGATATGTTCTTGCGATTACATTTGTGAACGTTAAATTACGTTTGCAATTGAAGCTGTAAGTCAGCCAATCAACCATTATTGTTGCTATATATCCGCATATTTGTAGCGCTACGGATAACTCAAAATAAGTAAATTTACTAATACTAGTATTCCTACTAGACTAAGTAGATAGTTAGCTACTAACACCTAAAAATTTTAAACTTTATATATACCAATAATTCCGAGAAGTGTTTTTAAGTAGTTAATAATCAAAAACACTTGCCATAGCTAACATTACAGCAAACCTCTTTTGCCATTGGGACGTACAGTCATCCAGTTTGTCTTGGCTAGTACCAACTGCTCATCAGTAATTTTGGCACCAGTGAGAATAGCTCCACAAAGGTTAGCGCCTCTAAGATTAGCATTACTGAGATAAGCATGGCTGAGATCGGCACCTCGCAGATCTGCTCCTTCTAAATCAGCATTACTAAAGTAAGCTTTAGTCAGGTTAGCATCCCTAAGATTGGCATCAGTCAGACTAGCTCTACCAAAGTCGCTATTGTTGAGGTTAGCGCCTTGAAGATTAGTTTTCTGCAATTGAGCCGAATTGAAATTTGTCCCCGATAAATCAGCGCCCTGCAGGTTGAGCATACTCAAATTGTGGAGAGCAAAATCCCGCCTTCCCTTGAGATAGGCGGTAAGTAAATTCTGGGTACTTAACTTACGTACCCCATTGGGATTGTGGTTTTGCGAACCATAACTGTTGTGGCTTTCAAAGTTGGTGGACTTAGCCATCATCGCTTTTGGACGCATTACCCCATTGGCACCATTTTCGGCTGTTTTAGCGCGTCTAGCTCGGATTGCTGCGGCTACCTGTGCTACTCCTGCACTACTAGCACTACCAGGTGGACTACTACATAAAATAGCAGAATTTGCTATTTGGTTATGTATATGCTCTTTCGCTCCTACATCAGATTTAGCCAGCATTCCTTTCGCTAAACTTTCAATGTAGGGTTCCATTTGCAACCCTCTGAGGACTTCTTGCGCTGTTTTGTAGCGGTTGCGTACTGATACCTCTAACATTTTCCGCAAAACGCTTGTTAAATGGTCACTTACTTGTACAATCGGCTCCCAGATCATTTCTCCAGTTGTGGGATTGTATTCTAAATCTTTAGGAGTTTTACTACTCAGTAGATAAATACAAGTGACTCCTAATGCGTAGATATCACTGGCGTAGACAGGACGCATTGCCATTTGCTCTGGTGGCGCAAAACCAGGAGTACCAATTGCATAAGCAGTTAAGGCTGTTTGTTCTGATTGGCCGTTTACGCCTTGGGTGACTTGGTTTTTAACTGCACCAAAGTCGATCAGTACCATTCGAGCATCTTCAGTGCGGCGGATCAAATTTGCTGGTTTAATATCACGGTGAATTACCTTTTGCTCGTGAATATATTGCAGCAATGGCAAAATTTCACTTAAAAACTGCTTGACTCCAGCTTCGCTAAAATTGCCGTTACGCTGAACCTCTTGTTGTAAAGTAGCGCCGCTAATGTATTCTTGAACTAAGTAAAATTGCTGATTATCTTCAAAATAGTCTAATAGCCTTGGCAACTGAGGATGATTGCCAATCTTACCTAAAGTTTTAGCTTCTCGCTCAAACAGTTCTCGCGCCATTTGCAAAACATGTGGTGCGGTAGCTGTGGGACGCAGCTGCTTGATTACACAACTCGGTTCTCCTGGTAAGCCTTCATCGTAGGCTAAGAAAGTTGCACCAAAGCCGCCCTGACCTAATGGTTTGAGTACTCGATAGCGATCGCATAAAAGTAACTTTGAGCCACAAGACTGACACCTTTGGCTATAGGCCAGATTTTCTGGATGGGGACAGGTAGGATTTAAGCAGTAGCTCATGCACTCTCAACTCGCTGCACGAATAATTATAAATAGCGTTATACTCTGACCCCATTATGGTGATGGAAATTTCACTTATGCCAGGTAATTTTCGCGGGAAATGCCTTGAAGACTTCCTAAAGTTTAGGGAAAGCAGACTGCATCCTATCGTAAATACACTGTCATGGATTTTACTGAAAGTTAAATGTAATGGATGAGCTATTTTTTTAGCTAATTTACCAAATAAAAATCTGCTTTTTGTTTAACTTGCTATAAAACTCAAGATTTTTAAGCAATTAGCAAAGATTCCTATACCATACCTCGCAGCTGATTGATTTGCATTTGCATTTTTTCGCGTAATGTTTGCGCTTGTTGATAAATTATTGCTCGCTCTTTGTTTTCACCATCAATAATATTTTGCTCTACAGGTTGAATAAAGTAACGCAGACGCGTTTTCATTGCCCAAACACCCATTGAAGGAAAAAGTAACAATAGCAGCATTAAAGGTGATAAAGGCAAAAATGGTAATTTGAATAGGCTTTGTAATTTTTTGAGATTCCTTGTCCAAGGATGCAAAGATTCGTTGCCAATGCAAATAACTGGGACAATGGGAACTTGATAGCGATCGCTCAACTGCATAAAACTCACATCAAATTTTTCCAGTTGATAGCGTCTGTGCCAACCTTTCTGCGGCCCGCGTAAACCTTCAGGTGCGTATAAAACGATTTTACGCTGCTGTATAGCTCCTTCAAAATCATTTAACTTGGCGCGCACACCACCTAAAACTCTTGACCATCCGGGCGGTAACCACCAAATTACCCAAGGATGTTCAAATAATGATAGTCCTGCTAAAGGTTGTACTGTCCATCCTTTTTCCTGGCTTAATAAATAAGCCAAAGTTATAAAATCCCAAGGAAAAGACATACCTGCATGATTCATTGCCACAATTAACGGCTCTGTTGCTGGCAAATTCTCTATTTGTTGTAATTCCCCTTGAAAATAATATTTAACAATGGGAGCTAGAATTTCGTCACGAAAAGCTTGTTGATATTTTGGTTCAAATTCACCAATTTCTTTACGGGGTGCCCGAAAACCAAGACGCAGCCAACGACTCAGCATTGCTAAATAAAATCCCCCAGGCAATAAAAATAATAAATATTCCCACCAATTCC
Organism: Nostoc carneum NIES-2107; assembly: GCA_002368155.1. Classification (GTDB taxonomy): domain Bacteria; phylum Cyanobacteriota; class Cyanobacteriia; order Cyanobacteriales; family Nostocaceae; genus Aulosira; species Aulosira carnea. The sequence continues at coordinate 8,096,575 of AP018180.1, read as the reverse complement.
AACCATCTGGGTCGGTATGGTAGTGCTGCCAGTGGCGATTAAATAAAATTAACCAACCTGGGGGATACCATAAACAAAACCAGTCAAACAAACTAAATTTATAGCTCTCTAATGATGGTGTTTGTGCATCAATATTGAGGATGTTTTCAAAGCCTTGATTGCTCACTGCTTTTATGTAAATTATTTAAATAAATGTCCAATTTAACATATATATAATTTTAGCTATTTATATTTTTGATTTGCATCCCGCCCGAGGGGGATGAGGAAAAAATAACTAATGACAAACACCAATTACCCAATGCCCCATGCCCAATTCCCAATTCCCGACAATTACTTGTAATCTGAGAAAAGATATATATATCTGTAGCTAGATTGCGCGGTTACAATCACGCGCACTCAGGCTCAATCTAGGAAATGAGAGGGGAATTTTCACGCCGAATCCACTCATCCAATCATCTAAAATTCAAAATTGATATGGCTCCTTTACCAGACTACCGTCCTAAACAATTGTCCGTAGGCCCTTTAGAAGCAGAAATCTTGCAGATCATCTGGGAACTGGGTTCAGCTACAGTGAAGGATGTACACGATCGCATTCTCTCTGACCCGAACCGGGAGTTAGCTTATACCTCTGTCACCACTGTTCTCCGCCGCCTAACTGATAAAGGTTGGCTAGCCTGCGACAAAAAAGGACGGGCATTTTATTGGCGACCATTGCTGACAAAGCAGCAAGCTGAGATGATTAAAGCCCATGAACAATTACAGCGATTTTTGGCAGTGGGTAATCCTGATGTTATTGCTGCTTTTGCCGATAGTCTCGATGAAGCCAGCAGCAATCAAATAGAAGCGATCGCAAAACGCATTCAAGCCGCACGTCAAGCCAGGGAGGGGAAATGATACATTTAATCATGATTTTGACTGCTTTGGCAGTTGCTTGGTGGTTAAGATGCTCATGGAATCAACCCCAAGGTAATTGGAGTTTGCGATGGCGGCGATCGCTATTTTTATTCCTCTTCCCGCCGTTGCTACTATTTATGACTGCGATCGCTGTGCTATGCATGGGGCCACAAGGCAAAATGGGCGGAATGTATACAGGTTGGGGCAGTTATATCTTAGCGTTTAGCTATCTTGCAATTTTTAGCGTTTTATGCATTAAACACGCTTACCAAGGATGGCAGTCTGTAAAATCTGCCCGTAATTATCCTTTAGTACCTTTCGGTGACAGAAACCTCCGACTGCTCAACACAGGGGCACTCTTCGCTGGTCAAATTGGTTTTTGGCACCCCGAATTAGTTATAAGCGAAGGATTACTACAAACGCTCTCACCAGAGCATTTGGAAACAGTATTGGCACATGAGCAAGGGCATTACCATTACCGAGACACCTTCTGGTTTTTCTGGCTGGGTTGGGTGCGTTCCTGCACCGCTTGGTTGCCTAATACAGAAGCATTGTGGGAAGAACTGCTAGTTTTGCGCGAACTCCGAGCTGATGGTTACGCCGCATCCCAGGTTGACCCCTTGCTGCTAGCCGAATCACTGTTGTTAGTGGTGAGTACTACCCCTGTATTATCTGAAGTATGCTGTGCGGCTTTAGGTTCACCAGGAACAGGCGATCGCTTAGAACAAAGAATTGAAGCACTATTAGCACCACCGGAGCCAATCCCAACAGCGCAATTATGGGTCTGCCCTAGCTTACTACTAGCATTTTTACCGTTAATTACTGTAATATTTCATACTTAATGCTGATAATGGGTCAAGAGTACCCGAATATCGTTTTCGGGTACTTAAAATACAAAGGTTTGGAGAAGAACACAACTAACGCAGCCGACAAACTCGCTCAATACCAGCAACTTGAAAAAACCTCAGTAAAGTTTTAGCGACTTCCAGAAATTAAATTACCCAATTTTGAGAGCGAAGATAATTATCATAGTTTCCTCTCTGTTTCTCTACTTACACAGCTATAAAATATTTGTTGATTTGGAAGCCCTTATTCTTCTTCCTAGAACACCGATTCAGTATTCATTATCATGACGAAAAAACTAGTACATAACGGCGGAAATAAACATACCATTGGGAAAGAGTAAAAAGCTTGCAGTATAATAATTCTTTCTTTTTACTTTTGACTTTTTACTTTTGCCTTGTTGTACTAGGTTTCGGGGTTTGCGACAAAAAATGTTTGGTTGTAAGTAACGTTAAAGTAGGGTTTTTCTGTCTCGCGTTTTATTAGTGAATCGGTGTTCTAGTCCCCAGTCCCCAATTCCCAATCCCCAATCCCCAGTCCCCAATCCTGATACCAAAACTACGAAATCTCAAACCATGCCACTATAGATAAAAGAGCGTCAAATTGAGTAAGCAAGAGGAAGACTAAAGAACGCTGTGCAGATCACATTTTTAGGGACAAGTTCCGGTGTACCCACAAGAGCGCGTAATGTTTCCAGTGTTGCCCTCAGATTACCCCAAAGGGCAGAACTGTGGTTATTCGATTGTGGCGAAGGTACTCAGCATCAGCTTTTGCGGAGTGAACTGAAAATCAGCCAACTATCCCGAATTTTTATTACCCATATGCACGGCGACCACATCTTTGGTTTGATGGGACTGCTTGCTAGTTGTGGTTTGGCTGGAAACGTGCAACGAGTTGATATCTATGGCCCACCGGGGTTAAATGAATATATCCAAGCATCCTTACGTTACTCCTACACGCACTTTTCTTACCCTGTCAAAGTTCACGCCATCCGTCCCGGGGTAATTTATGAAGATGATGAGTTCACAGTTACCTGTGGCCCTTTGCATCATCGCATTACCAGTTTTGGCTACCGAGTTGCAGAAAAAGACCGCGCCGGACGTTTTGATGTGGAAAAAGCCAAGGAATTGCAAATACCGCCAGGACGAGTTTATGGTCAACTCAAGCGCGGTGAAATAGTAACTCTCAACGATGGAAGAGTCATAGATGGTAAAGACCTGTGCGGCCCTACCGAAATTGGACGCAAGATTGCTTATTGTACAGACACAGTTTTTTGTGAAGGCGCAGTGGAATTAGCACAAGATGCAGATGTGTTAATTCACGAAGCAACTTTTGCTCATCAAGATGCAGACATGGCTTTTCAAAGGTTGCATTCCACGACCACAATGGCAGCACAAACCGCTTTAGCTGCTCAAGCACATCGCCTGATCATGACTCATTTTAGCCCTCGTTATGCACCGGGAAATGTTATAGAGTTGAAAGATTTACTGAAAGAAGCTAGAGCAATTTTCCCCAATACAGATATGGCTCATGATTTCATGATTTATGACGTACCTAGACGACGGGAGTTAGAGTTAACCAAAGCTAGCGTCTAAGCCTTTATCTAATATTAGGAGTAGGGTGTGTTACGCCGCAGGCTAACGCACCATCAAGATTTCTGCACACTCTAACTAAATCCTAACTCAATACTTGGCGGTTAAGGGCAAAAAGGGGAATGGGAAAAGGGAAAGAAAAAACCTTTAACCCTTAACCTTTAACCTTTAACCTTTTCCCCAAAACCAATTTTGAGTTCAAAACGCTTAATCAAGTAGTATTGAATCCTCAGTAAAACTTTTTCACCTCACATAACTGATTAATTAATTTCATCCAATCATCAAAATTATCATTTACTATTAAATTCTTATTTGTAGAATCTACCCCTTCAGCACCAACAGTAGTAGCAATTACTGGTAAACCAGCCGCCAGCATTTCCAGCGTCTTCAGCTTAATCCCTGCACCCTCAAGTAAAGGCACAATACCTATTTGTACTTGCTCAAAATATGGGGTAGGGTCTTCTACAAATCCTGTAACAATAATTTGCTGACTGGCTAATCTTGAAACTTTTGCTGAAGGTTTAGCACCAACAATATAAAGTTTAAAATCCGGGTTTTTTTCTAGCAAATTGCGAAAACACTTATTTACAAAATTTAGAATAGCTTGTTCATTTTCCGGTCTATCCATTGCTGCCCAAAAAAGCAGACTTTTATGCTCAATCTTTGCAGTATCACGCTTAATTTGGGAAAAAAATCTATTAATTTTTGGCGGATTAACAATAATTTTTGTTTCAGGAATAGCAAATAAAGAAGTTAAAATATCACGGTCTTTTTTAGATAAAACCCAGACTTCCTTAGCTGCGGAATATAGATTTTTTTCATATTGGAATAATTTTGCAGCTTCTATCCCTAAAATATAATTCTTTTCAGCCTTACGTAAAAACGACTGAAAAATCAAATCATGTACACTAATGATAGTTTTTGTAGCTGCTGAATTAATCAAAGGCTGCATATATTGCAGATAAACTGCTGCATGAGGATATTCAAAATGAACTACATCATAAGTGTAAGTTTGCAACAATTGCAGGAGTTGTTTTGCTACTATATTTCGCCACCGCGTAGCAAATTTTAAAGGTATATGCAAATGAGTTGAACAACTAATCACTTTATCCCATCTTTTTAAAGAATAAGCATAAAGATTATTACCAACAAGCGAAACTAAGTCAGTAGCAGCAGTAATTTCAGCTTGATTAGCAATAACTACAACATCTACAATCGCGCCAGCATGAATATAGTCTTCTAAATGTCTCAAAGCTATTTTTTGCCCAGCTTGAGGATAGTAATTTGTAGGCGCATGGGCAGAAACAAATAAAATTCTAGTCATAAATTAACTACCATTGACCATATTCATCGGAAATAGGATTTTTAATCAATCTATTGAGTATTTTTTTGAGCTTTCTAGCCAAAGGAGGTTTCAAAAAATATCGAGCCGGAATTGCAAAAATTTCATTAAAAATCCATGCTACATAAGCTTGTAGACGTTGCTTGTTGAGAGTGCTATCTAAATTAACAGATGCTTTTTGACTAATTATCCAAGACTCTTTAATTAATTTCGCTCTATCCCAAGGTTTAGTTGAAGAACTCATCCCATTCAGTGAATAAGCAGCCAAGGGAATATTGACAAAATGAAACTTGAGTTTGGCTAAAAATAAACGTAATATTAAATCATAATCTGCTGTAATTTTGTATTGCAAATCGTATAAACCTACTAAATCGTAGGCTGTCTTTTTAATAAAACAGCTAGGATGGTTTAAAGTAAATCTAATGGGTAATTTATCTAAACTGCCAGGCATAAAGGTAGCAATAAAATTACCAGAGAAATAATTATCTACGGGCGCGTAAATTATATCAATATCTGGATTTTGCAAAAATTCTGATTCTACTAGCTTAATAGCCTTGTCGTGATACCAATCATCGGAGTTAATAATGCCAATAATATCGCCTGTCGCTAGACTCACTCCCTTATTCATAGCATCATAAGGGCCGTTATCAGGTTCAGAAATAAATACATCTATAGAATCTGCATATTTTTGAATAAATTCGCAGGTTTTATCTGTAGAACCACCATCAATAATGATATATTCAATTGCTGAGTCATGTTTTTGAGAAATTACGCTTAAAATTGTTTTTTCAATAGTTTTTTCTGAATTAAAACTGGGCGTGATAATAGAAAATTTCAGCGACATTGTGATGTATCAATACTCAAGATTGTTGAATAAGATAATTCTATTAGATTTTTGAGTTTCTACTGACATCGCCAAGATACTGATAAATAGTAATGGTGCGACTCCTTGCAGTCCAGTATGCAGAAATAAGCAGAAGAATAGGTAAGAGAAAATATACTTTAAATTTTCTTGAGTACAGTAGCCACTAATAACTTTTAACAAAATGAAAAAATAAAGTATTCCCAGGGGAATACCAGTATATGCAATTACTTCTAAAAAGGAGTTATGGATAATCGCCCCTATCGGTCTAAATACAGATTCGTAGTTTTCTCCATAGCCTTTTAAAGCTAAATTTAAATCATTGACATAAGAATTAATTAAAAACCGATTCGCTTCAAATCTCACTAAATTAGATTTGTCATTAAAAGACAAGAGACGACTTGCACCTGTGTCATAAATAAAGCCAACTTCTACTTGGTTTAAGAAAAACTCTCCTACCAATAAACCAAATAAATTAGCCAAGAGAAAAATCAGAGAAAAATGAATTTTACTAAATATTTTAAATAAAGGCTTTTCTAAAAGAGCTAGTAGAAAAAATATAAACAATGTCAGAAAATAATTGCGGCTCAGGAATAAGACTGTAGAAACTAAAGCTAAAATTATTCCTGGTTTAAATTTAATTTTCACACATAAATAGAAAAACAAGAGCATGAATAAGCCAGAAACATTAGGGTCGCCATTGCTTAAAGCAACTCTCTGGCTATTATCAAACTCTAAACGCCTATAGCTTAACATTTGGTAAATCATCGATGCTAGGGACACCCAAGATAAACCTACTAAATAGCTTCTTTTGATAGGAATATAAGGGCTACCACTAAAACAAATTGCAGTCAGGCAGATAGGTAAACTATATCGAAATAGCTGATAACTAGAAAAATTGAAGCTAGTTACTACTAAAACCAAACAGACAACGATAATATCAGCAATGAGTAACTTACTTTTGTAATAACCAAGTTGTAAAATTAAAATAATTGTGAGTATAGGTAAACAAAACCTAGCATATGGCAGTTTTAGGTCATAGGGAATGAGATATAACACTGCTATGCTGTAAAGAATCAAGCTGTAGAAAAAATAATTTGTTTCTCCTTTAGAGATGTTGGCGTTGATATTCAAGGTTTCCTCTTCAGTATTTGATTTCAACATAGCGTTTCCTAATCTGTTGAGGTACAAATTTATCTGCGTTTATCCTCCTAATACTTCACGAATTTAGAAATCGCTATAGCAACCAGCACTAAATTGCTGACTCCGAATTTATGAGCATTTCGCTAAACAAATGAGAATAGCGTTGTGCTTGCAAATCTTGGGAGAATTCTTGTTCAACTTTTTCACGAGCGCGTTGTCTAAGTTGTTGTAAGCGATCGCCATCTGACAATACCCAAACAATACCACGTGCCAAGCTCTCTATCTCCAAGGGTTGAGCTAAGTAGCCATTTTGTTGGTGTTCTATCATCTCGGACATCCCGCCGATGTTAAAAGCAATGCAAGGAGTACCACAACTGAGAGACTCCATCACCGTATTTGGTAAGTTATCTTGCACAGATGGTGCGATAAATACATCTGCGGCGGCGTAAACTAAGGCTAAGGTAATATCATCGTTGAGACTGCCTAAATCATGGCACTTAAAGCCGATATTTTTCGCGGTATCGGGTGAAGAGGAACCAAAAATTACCAATTCTATATTGTCTTGATATCCAGCTTGTGCCAAATTTTCTAATGCTGACAACAACAAATTAAATCCTTTTCTGGGATGATTAGTTGCGGCTGCACCAAATAGCACTAATTGCTTATCTTGGGGAAGATTCAGCCATTCTCGCGCTATATCTCGGTTTAACGGTTTATATCTTTGAATATCTAAACCATTGGGAATCACTTCTATACGAAAGTCCCGCAATAGAGAACTTTTCTTAGCACAATCCGCTAGCCAAATACTCGGTGTGACAATTGTACAATTTTGCGGCTGCCAGCTTTTAGCTTTGCGTTGCCATACCCACCGCGATAAATCCTGCTGTTTGTGACTTTGGAGTTGTACGCAAGCACCACAGGAGTTGAGGTAGCGATCGCAATCCAAGCTATAATAACAGCCGCCTGTAAACACAGACATATCGTGCAAAGTCCAAACTACAGGCTGAGTAAATCTTGCAACACTTTCAACTTGCAGATAACCACAAGCCCAATGGATATTAATAATATCGGGAGATAGAGATTTGAGCTTAGGCTGAATTAAGTCAGGAAACCATTGTGGGGAAAAGCTTTCATCATGATTACCTGCATAAAACTTCAGTGGTAAGTTATCTAAAGTCGGGCGCATTTGGTTGAGCCATTTTTCTAGCTTATTTTGATAACTCATGACTGTGCGATCGCTGCTAGTTTTATACTGTACTAGCATTTGAGAATCTATATTGATTTTTCTTAGCCCTTGATGCAAACGATACGCCGCGCGCGCCGCACCACCATTAATATCAAAAGTGCTAAGAATTAAAGATTTCATTGGTATTTTAAGGTAACATATATAGAGTATTCAAATGAAGATTTAATATTACAGTTAAGTTAGAGTTTTTGAGAGCAGAAAATGTAACTGTCGAAGATGCCATTCTTTTGGTCGAGATAATTAGAAAAATCTACTTTTGTGGTAAAGCCAATATTTTTTAATAACTCATAAATATCAATACCAAAAGTTCTATAAGCCAAAATCTGTCCGCGAATTCTGTCCCCGTGATACTCTGGCGGCAGTAAATGAATATCTTCTTTACCAGAAGTATCGACTCTGACAATAGTTGCACAATCAAAGTTACAGGGGACGGTAAAAATATGGTAGCCACCTACTTTTAAAATCCGGTGTACTTCTTGCAAACCTCGTTCGTGATTTCTGACGTGCTCAAATACATCTTCGGTAATCACAACATCAAAACTTTCATTATCAAAAGTCAAATTTTCTAAATCTTGACAAAATACCCCTGGACGAATTTCAGTTCCCGGTTTAACTTCGGGAGAGAATGTAGAACAAATATATGAATTTTGATGATGTAATATTTGATAGAATGCATCATCAACATCAGTGTTATATATAGTTAATGACTGGTTTTTAGCAACATCAGCTATTGTAGAGTTTGTTTGCATTACTTCATTAATCAATATTTTAGCAACGTGCCTTTTCCGTGAGGAACTGCGACAGAAAGGGCAGTACATATTATTACGAACACTGAAAACATCAATACAGAGAAAAACTGTGGGACTACCACATATATTACATTTCCCAAATCTGTGGTTGCCTAAGTTTTGCATCACTTTTGCAACTGCATTGATAAATTTCATGTTGCTACCCCTAGTTATTGGGCTACGGTAGAAAGCATATTTTACGCTATTGGCCTGATGACAATTTTCACGTTGAGGGCATTACCCAACTTCAGATGCTTCTCCATTTATTGAGAATGTTAGCACAGAGACTGTTCAGCAAATTCCTCATCTTTTAATTAGTAGATAAACTGCACTGCCTAATAATTATTCAGTAAAATTTTTTACCTCATAATTATTTTACTTTAAGGATATACTAACTTATTTATACAATCACAGCCATGAGATTACGGTATTAATCGGCAGGATTTTGGGAGTATCGATATTGATACCTCTAATAGCAACTCAACATTTTGCTACAACAATATTTGTGTAAAATAAAATACACAAAATATGATATTTTCAGAATTTTTGCTATTTTTTTATCGTATAATTACGGCTGAAATAGTATAAAATCATCATGCAACTTACTTTGATAAGTACTAAATTAGTGAGATATCGCTCAAAATTACCAGGAATAGTTTACTGTAGAAATACTATAATTCTCGTGTCAATATTCCCAGTTGGTTGAAATTATACTCTCCATGAGTAAAATTATATGTATGTTGCATAACTGCTTGACAAAATTGAATACATATAATTTTTTACAGTATTTCAATTAGCTATATAGCCATTTAGTGATATATAAGTAAACAAATCTAGTTTCGCAATTAGATGCTAATTTATCTGCAAAAACTTTTCCAATTTAGCCTAAGGAGGAATGAAAAAAGATAACCAATTTTGGGTATGAATTGTCAATTTATTTAGGTGTTGATGGCGATGTAATCGTCTTCACACACATAAAGGTGTTTATGGGAGTGTGTAGCTCATGACAGTTATCAACGAGCTTTCTTTTATCATTGTTTCTTGGAACTCGTCTCAGACTTTACGAGGTTCAATAGAGTCATGCCTGTCCACTATTAAAAAGTATTATCCAAATACAGGCAAAATAGTAGTTTATGACAATGCTTCTGTTGATAATTGTCCGCAAATCCTCGATGAATTTAGTAGAAAATATCCCAAAACTTTTATTGGCATCAAAGGCCAGCAAAACTTAGGTTTCGCGAAAGGTAATAATAGAGCAGTTGAAGCTTCTCCCAGCAAAATATATGTCTTGGTGAATCCAGATGTGACATTTAAGCCAGAGGTAATTACCCAATTAGCTGGAACTTTAAACTCAGCCAAAGATATTGCGATCGTTTGTCCACAGCTAGTTTATCTAGACCGTTCTGTGCAACCATCAATTCGCAGATTTCCCACCTTTACTTATTTATTTCTCAAGCAGTTATTAGGCGAAACTCTGCAAAGTATCTTACATCCATTTGATTATTATTATTCTCAGATGCCTCGTCCACAAAAACCAGTTGAAATTAACTGGGCAATAGGAGCATTTATGATGGTATCGGGAGAGTATATAGCCAAGTATGGTTTATTCGATGAACGTTTTTTCTTATATTTTGAAGATGTCAGTTTATGTTTAGATGCTTGGCAAAACGGGTATCGAGTTTTATTCCAACCGGAAGTATCTGCATTACATCTTTATCAACGTTCTAGTACTAGTTCTTTATTTAACTATCTGAGGTTTGTACATATAATTTCAGCCCTCAAATTTTTTGCCAAATACAACCATTATCAAAAAAGATGGAAATTGGTTATTTGGTTATTAAATATCAATGCCAAAATTAAGAATTATCTCAGGTTATTCATTGCAGTATTGACTCAAAGGTTGCAAAAAAAAGATTTTATATGTTAGGTAAACTAAGGTCAACAGGGGTGATTGTTGAGTTGTCAGCAATAAATTCTAGTCCCTCACACCGCAACCATAAATAATTTATGCATGAGCTACCTAATTTATTTCAGAGAATGCTCGTAAAAACAAAATTTTGGCAGGAACATTATCTGATTCTCCAGTTGTTTCAGCCTTTGCGCTTAACTGCTGCGATCGCAGTGCTATTCACTTTACTAGGAGCAGTACTTGAGGCTACTGGAATTGGTTTAGTAGCAGTGTTATTACAAGGTTTAACTAATGCTAACCAGCCACCTTTACAATCGGGAATTGGTTGGTTTGATGTCTGGTTTTTGGGAACTCAGGCTAGTGCATCGGAGCGGATCTATCGGATATCCAGCTTAATTTTAGTCAATGTTTGGTTGCGGGGTGGATTCAGCTACGTGGGGCGTTATTATGCAAAATTTTGCGAAGTAAATTTAATAGATAGTTTGCGAAAAAAAATCTTTGAGCAGTTTCAAAGTCTGAGCTTAAGTTACTATACAGAAAAGCGCTCCGGAGAACTTTTTCAGACATTTTCTACTGAAGTTGGTGAAATTAGCTATGCCTTTAATGAAGTAATTAATTTTGTGAGCAAAAGCTGCATAATTCTGGCATACACTCTCGCCATGTTTATGATTTCATGGCAACTAACCTTAGCTACAGTCTTGTTATTTAGTTTATTAGCAGCAGGAGCAGCCAATTTAATTAAGCGAGTGCGTGCAGCTAGCGTAGAAATGACTGCGGCTGGTAGTGAGTTAGCATCCACAGCAGTGGAATTTGTCAGTGGGGTGCGAACTGTACAAGCATTTTGGACTCAAGATTTTGAACGCAGACGCTTTGATCGAGTAGCGGGAAAAGTTACCCAAGCCTGGATGAAAACAACCTCAATTAGTGCAATAGTGCAACCATTAGTTGAGGCCTTGGCGACCACAATTTTAATCGCCATGATTCTAGTAGCAGTCACGACACTTGTAGCTAGTGGGAAACTCCATGTTGTCTTGTTACTAGCTTTTTTATTCGCCCTGTTTCGACTGTTACCAATTATTGCTCACATGAACAGTTCTTGGGGCATAATTGCCACTTATTATGGGTCATTGCGAAGTGTCAACGAGCTGTTAAGAACTGATAACAAGACTTACCAGGAAGATGGCGAACTAGAGTTTGCCGGTTTAAAACAAGCGATCGCATTTAACTGTGTAGATTTTAGCTATGACGATCGCAAGTTAGTCTTAGAAGATATCACGCTGACCATCAAACGCAATCAGATGTTGGCATTGGTGGGGGCTTCTGGTTCTGGGAAAACCACCCTAGCCGACTTACTAATGCGCTTTTACGACCCTACCAAAGGCAAAATTTTCATAGATGGTATCGACTTGCGGCAATTTCGCCTACAATCACTGCGATCGCGCATGGCGGTAGTCAGCCAAGATACGTTTATTTTCAATACCACCGTTAAAAACAACATCGCTTATGGTTTAGAAGCGGTAGACGAGGCAGAAATTGAAGAAGTAGCCAGACAAGCCAATGCCCTAGAATTTATTTTAGATTTACCCCAAGGCTTTCAAACCAAACTAGGCGATCGCGGAGTGCGCTTATCGGGGGGACAGCGCCAAAGAATTGCGATCGCCCGCGCCCTCCTACGCAACCCCGAAATTTTGATTCTCGATGAAGCTACCAGCGCCCTAGACTCTGTTTCGGAACGCTTAATCCAAGATTCCCTGGAAAAGTTAGCAGTAGGTAGAACAGTGATTGCGATCGCTCATCGATTATCTACTATTTTTCGAGCCGACAAAATAGTCGTCCTCGAACAAGGTCATATTATCGAACAGGGTGGATACCAAGAACTTTTGCAACAGCGTGGCAAATTCTGGCAATACCATCAAATGCAATATGAATTAGGTGTAAGAGATTAGGTGCTAAAAACTAGGAATAGTATTTTCATTTGACAAATGACAAATGTCAAATGACCAATAACCAACACCAAATGCCAGTCAACTTATGAATACTGCTGTTGCCTTAATTATCTTTAATAAACCAGATACTACCGCCCAAGTTTTTGAGGTAATTCGGCAGATTAAACCTCTCAAGCTATTAGTAATTGCGGATGGCCCTCGTCAGCACCACCCTGAAGATGTAGAAAATTGTGCTGCTGCTAGAAAAATTATTGAGCGCATTGATTGGGATTGTGAATTACTTCAGAAAATATCTGATATTAATTTGGGATGTAAAGAATCTATCTCCACAGGTTTAGACTGGGTTTTTCAGCAAGTAGAAACAGCAATTATTCTGGAAGATGATTGTTTACCTCATCCTACATTCTTTCCATATTGTGAAGAATTATTAGATAAATATCTCCATGACCAACGCATTATGACCATTTCTGGAAACAATTTCCAATTTGGTCGCCGACGCACTGAAAATAGCTATTACTTTTCTCGCTATCCACTAATTTGGGGTTGGGCAACTTGGCGACGTGCATGGCAAAAGTACGACCGAGAAATGAAGCATTGGGTAGAAGTCAGAGATAATAATTGGCTGCAAGATATACTCAATGATGCCACTGCAGTTAAATACTGGAATCGACTTTTTGAAAAGTGTCACAAAGGCAATATTGATTCCTGGGCTTTTCGTTGGACTCTGACTTCTTGGCTACAAAATGCTTTAACTATTTTGCCAAATGTCAACTTAGTTTCTAATATTGGATTTAGTCGCACAGCACCAAACACAAGAGATATCTATAGTCCATTTGCTAATCATCCTATTCAAGCAATAGAATTACCACTCAAGCATCCAGAATTTATGATTCGTGATGTAAAAGCCGATCAATTTACACAGCAAACTCAGTTTCGGACTAGTTTAATATCTAGGTTGAAAAGCCGAATTAAAAAAAAACTCCCAAATTTACGTTAATCTATTTGTCACAATCCCTTGCCAAATCTCAGCAATTAATTTGCAAATTCAGACGGGGAGGTCAGTTATTTCACAAATTAAATAGCATTGCGATGACAACAGAAATATCAGCATAAGTTATTTATGAATACTGCTGTTGCTTTAACCATCTTTAATCAACCAAAAATTACAGCACAAGTTTTTGAGGTAATTCGTCAGGTTAAACCGCCAATTTTATTAGTGATTGCTGATGCACCTCGTTCTCAACATCCTGATGATTTTCATAAATGTGCCGCTTGTAAAAAACTGATTGAGCAAGTTGATTGGGATTGTAGAGTACTCACAAATTATTCCGAAGAAAATTTAGGCCCGAAAATACGTATCGCCACTGGCCTTAATTGGGTTTTTCAGCAAGTAGAAGCTGCAATTATTCTAGAACATGATTGTTTACCCCACCCCACATTCTTTAGATTTTGTGAGGAACTATTAGATAAATATCGTCATGATCAACGCATTATGACTATTTCCGGTAATAATTTTCAGTTTGGTGAACAACGTACCGAATATAGCTATTACTTTTCTCGCTATCCCTTAATTTGGGGTTGGGCTACTTGGCAACGTGCATGGCAAAAGTATGATTTAGAAATGCAGTACTGGGTAGAAGCTAGAGAGAGCAACTTACTAGAAAATATACTTGATGATTCTACAGCAGTGAAATATTGGACGAGAATTTTTCAAAGTTATTACCAAGGCAATATAGATACTTGGGATTATCCTTGGACATTTACATCTTGGCTACAAAATGGGTTAACTATTCTGCCCAATGTCAATTTAGTTTCTAATATTGGCTTTAGTCCTGAAGCTGCTAACACAAAAGATATTTCCAGCCCTTTTGCCAACTATCCCACACAAGCAATGGAATTTCCGCTCAAACATCCACATTTTATAGTTCGTCATACCAAAGCTGACCAATTTACTCAGCGAACTCAGTTTCATACTAGTCTTTTATTTAGACTGAAAAACAAACTTAAAAAACTGTTTGATAGAAACTTCCATATATTTGCAAAAGATTAATAAATAGCTCAACATTGAAAAACAGAAAATAGAAGATTTGCAATTACGTTGCTTGACAGCGTTTGGCTAGTAATGACATTTCATCTTGAATTAGTTTGAGCTAATTTAATAACTTAACAAGCCTTAATTAAGCTGGTTAATTGCTAGCTATTTGTTTCATTAATTGAGTTAACAAATATTTGTAACTGAAAATAATTATACTTGGAAATATAAATGTATCAAATTTAGCCTAAAAAACACAGCAATAATTTGAATTATTTGCGAGATGGAAATTATTAATTACAATCATAATACGTAAAATTATGGAAAATAAATTCTTTTGTCAACCAGGAATCATTTATCATAAGATTGCGTCTATACTGTCATAAAAATTCCTTTCCAAGAGATTTGCTGGCAATCTTCCTGATTTATTATTTCGAGATTAGAGGACTTTTATAGTGGCTAACACTAGTCTGAATCAAGGACAAATGCTCATTAACTCTCCACAAAACGCGGTTGACATCAAACAACTTACGACAATTCTGTTTCACCGACGTTATCTGATATTGGGTATTTCCTGTGCAGTGATGTCAGTTGCGAGTATCCTTGCTCTCCTTGCCAAACCAACTTACCAAAGCTCTATGCAAATACTGGTAAGTTCCAACTTATATGAAGGAGTACGCTCAAGTAATGTTCAGGGAAATCCAGACAGCGAGTTTACAGATCCCAATTTTCAAGTAGTTGACTATACAGCTCAACTGAAACTGATGATAAGTACTAAGCTCATCCAAAAAGCTGTAGATTTGCTGCGTCCAACTTATCGAGATATTACCTTAGAAGATATTAAAGGCAAAAAAGAAAAAGGTGAAAAACCACCTTTAGAAGTAGCACAAATCGAGGGTGGTTCGGGTATTAATAAAATACCTAGTCAGGTATTTGAAGTAACTTTCAAAGATAAAGATCCAGTTAAAGCCCAAAAAGTCTTACAAGCACTACAAACTGTTTACCAAGAGTACAACATAGAACAACAAAACGAGCGATTACATAAAGGACTTTCTTTTGTGAATGCGCGTCTACCAGAAATTAAAAAAGAAGTAAGCCAAGCAGAAAAAAATTTAGAAGCCTTTCGTCGGCAGCATAATTTATTAGATCCAGAAGTCCAAAGCAAAATTCTTTTGGAATCTCTAGCTGATATTCAAAAACAGTTAGAAACTACTCGCGCCCAACTTCAAGACAATAGAGCGCGCCAAGCTAACCTAGAGCGAAAAATGGCTGCTTCCTCTCAAAATGCCATTATTTCCTCTCGATTAAGCCAATCAACACGCTACCAAGGGCTACTAAATGAGATTCAAAAGACTGAACTGGCTTTAGCGCAGCAGCGACTACGCTATACAGAAAATTCTCCCGTCATCCAAAATCTGACACAGCAACGTCAAAGTCTACTAGCACTCCTACGACAAGAGGCGGGAAGATCAGTAGGAGAAAAAGGAAAAATCGTCGGAAATTCTCGTCAACCGCTATTAACTCAAGGGCAAATGGTAGGCGTTGACTTGAAGTTAGTAGAAGAGGTAATTCAAGTACAAACAACTTCATTAGGGCTAATTGCCAATGAAAAAAGTTTAGTTGAATCCGAGCAGCGGCTACGTTCTGAACTGAGTAAATACCCTGCCCTTATCGCCCAGTACAATCGTCTTTTGCCAGAGGTAGAAACAAATCGCAAAACACTTGAGCAACTACTACAAGCACAACAATCTTTAGGGTTGAAAATTGCTCAAGGCGGATTTGATTGGCAAGTTTTGGAAGCGCCTGATAAGGGTATGTATATGGGCAGCGGTAGAGTATTTCTCTTAGGTGGAGGAATAATCATTGGGCCAATTTTAGGGATAGTAGCAGCCCTAGTTTGGGAAATGTTTCATGATGTCATATATTCCGCCAGAGAATTACAACGGCTGACGAATTTGAGACTATTAGGAACAGTGCCAAGGCTAGGCGGACGCGCGAGAAAACGCTTAGCTAAACTACCTTGGGATAAGCAAGATAGAGCAATTCCCTTAGTATTAGAAAGTAATCCGAGATTGCCATATCATGAAAATTTGGATATGGTTTATCAAAACATTCAAATATTAAGATATCCTCAGCTTTTTCAATCGCTAATGTTGACTTCAACACTAGCAGGTGAAGGTAAAACAACTTTGTCTTTAGGGTTGGCTGTTAGTGCTGCTCATATGCATCGCCGAGTATTATTGATTGATGCTAACTTGCAGAATCCTAGCTTGCACAAGATTTTAGAATTGCCAAATGATTGGGGCTTATCTCTATTATTAGAGGAAGAAGCTAATACACCAGTTGCAGATTATATCCAACCAATTCATCCTGATGTTGATGTTTTGACTGCTGGCCCCACACCAGAAGATACAGTCAAGCTACTCAGTTCAGACCGGATGAAAGAGTTAATAGAATTGTTTGAGCAAACTTACGATTTAGTTTTAATAGATGCTCCGGCAATTTTAGACAATGTTGATGCCAGAATCGTCGCATCTGTATGCAGTGGAATTATCTTAGTAGGACGTATTGGTCAAATTACCCAAAGCGAACTCATTCAAGCTAGAGAAATTTTAAGTAGGTTGAATTTGATTGGGATTATTGCTAATGATGTGAAGGATTCGCCAAGGGTTTAGGGATTGGGTAATGGGTAATTGGTAATGGGGAAAAAACCAAACCTTTATGCTGCAGTAAACCTAGCTTCTGTACATACAGCTTTTAAAGGTTTATCCCAATGTTCAATGGGTATTTGGGGTAAGTAGGCGAAATCAAATAAAATGCCGATAGTTGGCTTGTTTTGCCATGCTGGTGAACTGAGGAGGCGATCGTAATATCCGCCGCCATAGCCTAAACGATAACCTTGATAATCGCAAGCAACGCTGGGGACAAGTATTAAATCTACCTCATCTGGGTCTATTGAGGGTGCATCAGGACGGGGTTCAATAATGCCATAGGTGCCAATTGCTACAGTATCTTTGGGAGTCCAACTATGCCAAAACATGGATTTACCAACGCAGCGCGGAAATCCCCAACGGTATTGCGGATGAGTAAATAACACACTAATATCGGGTTCTTGGCGAAAACTAAAATATGCCAGTATAGTTTTTGCTTGCGTAAAGAGGACAGAGGTTTGGAGTTGCTGACAGATGCGATCGCTTTTTTCTCTCCATTCTGTCATTGACATTGATTGACGTTTTTTTAAGAGAGTCCGACGTAGTTCTGCCTTTGCTGAAATGTCCACACTTTGAAGCTATTGCTGGATTTGGGAAAATGGGGATTATGTCACAAAACAAACACGTAGGGCATACGCCCTACGTCATAGATAGTTTTGTATATTGGGTTTTAAACCCTTACCCACAATTAACGCTCAGTATATTTTTGGGTTAGTGTGGGTAATTATATATTCATGATTTACTAAGTGCTGCTGATTAAGTTATGCAGCGTGTTGGCGATACCATGCAATAGTATTCTTTAGCCCTTGCTCAAAGCTAATTTGGGCTGTGAAATTAAAGGCTTGCTTTGCCCTTTCGGTATCTAAACAACGACGAGGTTGACCGTTGGGTTTGTCGGTTTCCCAAACAATTTCCCCGTCAAACTCCATTAATTCGCAAATCAGATTAATTAAATCCCGAATGGAGATTTCATAACCTGTGCCCAGGTTAACTGGTTCTGAGTCGTTATAGAATTGAGTGCCCATAACAATGCCCCGTGCGGCATCTTCAGAATAGAGAAACTCACGGGTAGGACTACCATCACCCCAAACAGGTAGTTGCTTGTCGCCTTTGATTTGGGCTTCGTGGACTTTGCGAATTAAGGCTGGAATCACATGAGAACTTCCGGGGTCAAAGTTATCTTCTGGCCCGTATAAATTTACAGGTAGCAAGTAAACACCATTAAAGTTGTACTGCTGGCGATAAGATTGCAGTTGAACTAAAAGGGCTTTCTTAGCTACTCCGTAGGGAGCATTGGTTTCTTCAGGATAGCCATTCCAAAGATCATCTTCTTTGAAAGGCACTGGGGTAAATTTGGGATAAGCGCAGATAGTGCCAACACAGACGAATTTTTCTACTCCAGCTTGATAGGCTGCATGAATTAACTGGGTTCCCATAATCAAGTTGTCGTAGAACAACTCGGCGGGTTTTTCGCGGTTGAGTCCGATACCACCCACATGCGCCGCTAAATGGATGACGATATCTTGCTGATCGACTACACGTTGGTTATTTTCCCAAACTCGCAGATCACAATCCCGCGATCGCGGTACTGTAATTTTTTGAATATCTGCTCCTGCTTGACACAGCTGATCTACTACCTGACGACCTAGGAAACCCGACCCACCAGTGACGAGAATCCGTTTGTTTTTTAATTCTAAGGCAGCCATATTTTTATCCTCAGCGACAGTTGAAATCAAAAGTGGAGCGCACCCAATTGTTGACGAACAGTCGCAATATCATGCGGTACTGACGAACCATTGCCATTGGGAGAAGTGATACCTAATGCTTGGAGATCTGCTTCTACCATTAATGCTACAAGTCCCTCAAAAGTAACCGATGGTGTCCAACCTAACTTTTGCCTTGCTTTGGTAGCATCACCAATTAATAACTCTACTTCCGCCGGACGAAGATAGCGCTCATCAAACTCTACATAATCTTCCCAGCGGAGATTCACATAATTAAATGCTAGTTCTAAAAATTCACGTACTGAGTGGGTTTCACCAGTAGCAATTACATAATCATCTGGTTGCTCTTGTTGCAACATTAGCCACATGGCTTTTACATAATCTTTTGCGTAGCCCCAATCCCGCTTGGCATCAAGGTTACCCATATAAATTTTTTTCTGTTTACCTGCAACAATTTGAGCAACTGCTCTGGTAATCTTACGAGTTACAAAAGTTTCGCCCCGTCGAGGTGATTCGTGGTTAAAAAGTATGCCATTACAAGCAAACAAAGAGTAAGATTCACGGTAATTTACTGTTTGCCAGTGGGCATAAACTTTAGCGCAAGCATAGGGACTACGAGGATAAAAAGGTGTTGTCTCGCTTTGGGGTACAGCTTGTACTAAACCATACATTTCTGAAGAACCAGCTTGGTAAAAGCGCACCTCAATTCCAGTACGCTGTTGGTAATCCCGAATGGCTTCCAACAAACGTAGTGTTCCCATGCCTACTGCATCTACTGTATATTCTGGTGAATCAAAGCTGACTCTGACATGAGATTGAGCGCCGAGGTTATAGATTTCTACTGGCTGTACTTCTTCTAAAATTCGGCGTAGAGTCGTCCCATCTGTCAAATCACCATAGTGAAGAAACAACCGCACCCCTTCTTTGTGAGGGTCTTCGTAAATGTGATCAATGCGGTCTGTGTTAAAGGTAGAAGTCCGGCGAATAATACCATGCACCTCGTAACCTTGCTCTAGCAAAAACTCACTCAGATATGAACCATCTTGACCAGTAATACCGGTAATCAATGCTCTTTTCTGCTGCGTCATGCTTAGGGATTCCTTTGTATATTTTGAGTAAAAGAGTTACAGCCTAACTGATACAAGCTAGCAGGTAATTGCTAAATTGCCTAATGGGAAACTACTAAATTCTGATTTAGCACGTAAACTTGTGTATAAATATATGTACTTATTTATTCTATTTGTTAAGTAATTTTACTAATTAAGGCTGAAAATTTTTACTTTTGTGTCTAAAGTTGCGAAAAATCTTTACCAAAACTTTATATAAAGGAGAATTTTATTAAATATAAGTAAATTTCCTCTGGGGGCAGAAGGTGCCCCACAGAATAAACTCTTAAGTATCGTTTCAGTAAGCCCCGTTATTTTTGGGCATAATGACGACATCAACTGTTTTCAAAATTATCCAGAGGTCGAGCCAAAAATTTCTAAATTTTACATAGTGTAAGTCTATTTGGACTCGCCTTGGATAAGGAATGTCATTGCGCCCAGAGACTTGCCATAACCCAGTGATTCCCGGTCGGATAGTTAAAATCTGATCGATATGACAACCGTATTTAGGAAGTTCTTCCGCTACTAAGGGTCGCGGCCCAACAACACTCATATCCCCTTTTAATACATTCCAGAATTGGGGAAATTCATCTAAGCTAGTAATTCGCAAAAACCGCCCAATTTTTGTAATGCGGGGGTCTTGCTTGAGCTTAAAACTGTTCTCAAATTCTTGCCGCATCTGGGGGGATGTCTCCATCATTTGTACGAGCATTTCATCGGCATTGCTCACCATAGTGCGGAACTTAATACAATTAAAGGGTTTGTAGTTTTTACCAACC
This sequence comes from Nostoc carneum NIES-2107, assembly GCA_002368155.1. Lineage (GTDB taxonomy): Bacteria > Cyanobacteriota > Cyanobacteriia > Cyanobacteriales > Nostocaceae > Aulosira > Aulosira carnea. The sequence goes on along the minus strand of AP018180.1, from coordinate 8,075,658 downwards.
CTTTCCTGGACATAAAAAATCGGGCCTTCTGAACTCAAAGCGATCAGTAAGGCCAAGATTAAGTAAACCGGGAAAAATAAAATCAAAACCAACAATGAAAACACAATGTCAAACAGTCGCTTGGCAAACTCTCCGTTTAAACCTTGAAAAGACAAACCTTTAGGTTTTAACCTAGGAGTCTTTTTCTGTTGACCACGTTTTGAGAAAGTACGAGCAGACGCATTAGCATCTTGCCGTAGGCCTCGCTTGCCGGAGAGGAGTGAGCTCTGGGCAGTCATCATACTCCTTAACAATCCACACCACACATAGTCCCAATCTTAAAGCTAAAAGTAGGTGCTTCTGGGTTTAAATTTCCAAAAGCGTACAAAACAATTCAAAAAATCCTGACCATCACTCCCATGAAGGCGTTTTTTTGCTGCATCGATCTACAAAATCTAGATAGCGATCGCCAAAAACCCGCCGAGAAAATTTACTAGCATGTGTTCGCAAATACTCAGGATTAAATTTACCCTGGTATATTTCAAACTTTTCTACTGCTGTTATTAAAGCAGCTTCTGTTTGTTCGTTAAAGAAGATACCTGTGCCTGTATCGTTCCAGGAACCAATATCTCTGACAGTTTCTAGCGCTCCTCCAGCACCGTAGGCAATAACTGGAGTCCCACAAGCTTGTGCCTCAACTAAGGCAATACCAAAATCTTCACAAGCGGCATACACAAATGCCTTGGCTTTTGCCATATATTTTGTTACTACATCATTCGGTTGCCATCCTAGTATTTGAATATTAGAATTTGCTATCTGGCGAAGATATTTCATTTGCGGGCCTGTACCAATTACTACCAATGGTTTTTTTAGCTGATTAAAAGCTTTGACAATTAAGGATACTTGCTTGTAACTCACTAAACGGGAAACTATTAGATAAAAATCTTCTTTGTCAGCTACAAATGGTAATTCTTCTACATTAACTGGCGGATAAATCACAGTTGATGTTCGCCGATAGCAGCGCCAAATTCGCCGAGCTGTATGCTGTGAATTAGCAATAAAATAATCAACGCGATTAGCTGACAATACATCCCACTGGCGCAAACGATGTAGTAAATATCGTGTTAGCCATCCAGCTAGACCATTCCCGACTTTGCTCTGTTGTAGATAATCAAAAGTCAAGTCCCAAGCATAACGCATGGGGCTATGGCAATAACAAATATGTAATTGGTCAGGAGCAGTAATTACTCCTTTGGCTACAGCGTGGGATGAAGATAGAATTACGTCATATTGCCGCAAATCTAATTGTTCAATAGCCAACGGTAACAAAGGTAGATATTTTTGTACACCATTGCGGGCATAGGGAAAGTTTTGCAGAAAAGTTGTGCCAATCTGACGTTGGTATAAATAACTTTCAGGATTTGTAGATTCAAAATTGATTAGCGCATATAAATCCGCATCTATATGCTCCAGAATTGCTTTTACAACTAATTCTGAACCGCCAGTGGCTTTAGGTGTCAGCCATTCATGAATCAGAGCATATTTTAAGGGCACAGCTAACGTGAATAAGTGGAAAATACTGAGGTAGATTAGTCAGATTAACCAAAAGGTTTTTCCTTGGGATGAAGGAAGAGAAAGCGATCCAGATGAAGTCGAAGACGCGATTCTCCAAAAACAGGTTCCAGAGCGATACTGTAACCTGATAACCTCAAATAGGGACTGGGGACTGGGGACTGGGGACTGGGGACTGGGGACTAACTAACATATTAAAGATGAGTTTTATATTAGCCTCTAGCCTCTAACCAGCCTCTAGCTCCTAGCTAGCCCCTGCATTATTAAAAGAGCTAAGAGGGGAATTCATGCGGATTTTGATTATAGGTGGTACTCGGTTCATTGGTATCTATCTCACCCAACTGCTAGTAGAACAAGGACATGAGGTGGTGCTGTTCAATCGTGGTAATCGTCCTGCACCGTCTTTACAGGGAGTAGGACAAATTATAGGCGATCGCACTGACGCTACGCAGTTAAAGGCGAAGTTATCACAGGAAAATTTTGATGTCATTTTTGACAATAATGGGCGGGAACTTGCTGATACTCAACCATTGGCAGAAATTTTTCAAGGCCGTGTACAACATTTTGTGTATATGAGTTCTGCTGGAGTATATCTCAAATCTGACCAAATGCCTCATGTGGAAGGCGATACTGTAGATCCCAAAAGCCGTCATCGGGGTAAGCATGAAACAGAAGCTTACTTAGCTGAATTAGGAATACCCTTTACCTCGATTCGCCCCACCTATATTTATGGGCCGCGTAACTATAACGACTTAGAAAGCTGGTTTTTTGACAGAATTGTCCGCGATCGCCCTATTCCCATTCCGGGAAATGGCTTGTATATTACCCAGCTAGGTCACGTAAAGGATTTAGCAAGGGCTATGACTCAAATTGTGGGTAATCAGCAGGCCATAGGGCAAATTTACAATGTATCAGGCGATCGCTTTGTTACTTTTGATGGTTTAGCCCGTGCTTGTGCACAAGCGGCTGGTAAATCACCTGATGCAGTCAAAATTGTCCATTACGACCCGAAAAAGTTTGATTTTGGTAAGCGCAAAGCTTTTCCTATGCGGGGACAACATTTTTTTGCCTCGGTAAATAAGGCTCAGAGTGAATTAGGTTGGAAACCTGAATATGATTTGATTTCTGGGCTAAATGATTCATTGGAAAATGATTATCTAGCATCTGGGCGAGACAAAGCAGAAATTGATTTTTCTGTGGATGAAGAAATTTTACAAGCTTTGTGATCCACAGATAAACTGCAAATCACATCAATAGTGCTGAGTGAGAAGTCCTGAGTTCTCAGTTAAAAAACTGTGCAATATAAATTTTCACATTTCTGATTTCCTCTTGCTGACTGCGGTTTTCCACTCCTAACTCAGGACTCAGCACTTAGTACTCAACCTATACATCTGACTCGAATTATTACAATATTGATGACATAAATATTTTTTACAATTATGCCTACTTTATTAGTCACCGGAGGAGCCGGATTTATTGGAGCGAATTTTATTCTCCAAGCAATCAAGTCACAATGGGCTAATGTAGTTAATTTAGATAAATTAACTTACGCTAGTAATCTCCAAACTTTAGCAGCAATAGCAAGTAATCCTAACTATCATTTTATTCAAGGTGATATTGGCAATGTCGAGTTAGTCAGTTACGTTTTAGAACAATATCAACCAGATGCAATTATTAATTTTGCAGCAGAAAGTCATGTTGATCGCTCAATCCTTAGTCCTCAAGACTTTATCCAGACTAATGTAGTGGGGACGTTTCAATTATTAGAAGCGAGTAGACTGTACTGGCAAAAACTTTCATCAATAAAACAACAGCAATTTCGATTTTTGCACGTCTCTACAGATGAAGTATACGGCTCTCTCCAACCCGAAGATCCAGCTTTTAGGGAAGATACTCCCTATGCACCTAATAGCCCTTATGCTGCATCGAAAGCTGCATCTGACCATTTTGTGCGGGCTTATTATCACACCTATGGACTCCCAACTTTAACCACTAATTGCTCAAATAATTACGGGCCGCGTCAGTTCCCAGAAAAACTGATTCCTTTAACTATATTGAATGCTTTAGATAGTAAACCACTCCCTATATATGGAGATGGTCAAAATGTTCGTGATTGGCTTTATGTGATAGATCACTGTGAAGCTATTTATCTTGTGTTGCAACAAAGTAAAGTTGGCGAAACTTATAATATTGGTGGTTTAAATGAACAAACTAACTTAACAGTTGTAGAAAAAATTTGTGCAATTTTGGATGAGTTAGCTCCCAAATCTAACTTTCATTATTCTTCTTTAATTACTTTTGTTAAAGACCGTCCTGGTCATGACCGGAGATATGCAATTGATTGTAGTAAAATCAGCCGTGATTTAGGTTGGCAACCTCAAGAAAACTTTGACAGTGGTTTACTAAAAACAGTTCAATGGTATCTCAATAATTCTGATTGGGTAAATCAAGTGCGTTCTGGTGATTACCAAAACTGGTTAAAACAAAACTATGAAAATAGAAAATTATAAGTAGATCGGCGAAATGAAAGATAACTATTCAGGACTGTCATTATTTATTTGTCATTCTTACAAAGTTCCGATCGGAGGAAACCTCCGCTCAGACTTTGCGCTTTGTCATTGGTAAGAGTTTTCAGAATATTTACGTTGCGTAACGTATTTTGGTGCAATTACCGACTTACTCAATACAAAAAGTGTGAGGTAGTGAGGCTGGATGATAAAACTAAAATTTAAACCCTAAAATCCAAAATCCAAAATCTAAAATCTAAAATTCTTATGAAAGGTATTATCTTAGCAGGTGGCTCTGGTACACGTCTTTATCCTCTAACTTATGCTGTTAGTAAACAACTGATGCCGGTGTACGATAAGCCCATGATTTACTATCCCTTATCTGTATTAATGCTGGCAGGGATTCGCGAGATTTTAATTATTTCTACACCTAATGATTTACCATTATTTGAGAAAATTTTAAAAGATGGTAGCCAGTGGGGTTTGCAGTTTAGCTATGTTGAACAACCTCGTCCCGAAGGATTAGCCCAAGCTTTTATTTTAGGCAAAGATTTTATTGCTAACGAGCCAGTATGTTTAATTTTAGGTGATAACATTTTTTATGGTCATGGGTTAACAGAAGTCTTGGCTAGGGCTGCTAATCTGCAGGAAGGGGGATTAGTATTTGGTTATCAAGTAAAAGACCCTAGACAATATGGAGTAATTGAATTTGATGCAAATGGCAGAGCAATTAGTATCGAAGAAAAACCCTTAAGTCCCAAGTCTAAATATGCTGTTCCAGGGATATATTTTTATGATTCTCAAGTAGGAGAAATCGCGTCTAATCTCAAGCCTTCTCCGCGTAATGAATTAGAAATTACTGATTTGAATACAGTGTATTTGCAGCAAGGTAAACTGCACGTAGAACTTTTGGGGCGTGGATATGCTTGGTTAGATACGGGAACTCATGAATCACTACATCAGGCTGGCAATTTTATCCAAACACTAGAAGAAAGGCAAGGTTTAAAAATAGCTTGTATTGAAGAAATTGCTTATCTTAAAGGATATATTGACTCAAACCAACTGCGCCATTTAGCTGAACCGATGGCGAAGAGTAGTTATGGTCGTTACTTGATGTCAATTTTAGAAAATGACCAAATTTATCTCACTATGGAGCAGCAAAATAAATTAGACCAATTAGATGATACTATACCTGTTGCTTCATACTATACGCCTTTATCTTTCAATAAATTTTCTGGTTAACTGAGGTAACGATAATGCAAATTACCAAGACGGAAATTCCTGATTTACTAGTCATAGAGCCGCAAATATTTGGAGATGAGCGCGGTTTTTTTTATGAAAGCTATAACGAGAAAGTTTGGCGAGAAAAAGTAGGAATTAATCAGCATTTTGTCCAAGACAATCATTCTCGTTCTGGCAAAAATATTTTGCGTGGTTTGCATTATCAAATTCAGCAGCCTCAAGGTAAATTGGTGCGAGTAGTTGTAGGTGAGGTATTTGATGTAGCAGTAGATTTAAGAAAAAGCTCTAAAACTTTTGGTCAATGGGTTGGTACAGATTTAACAGCAGAAAATAAACGTCTGCTTTGGATACCACCAGGTTTTGCTCACGGCTTTTTAGTACTTTCTGAATATGCAGAATTTTTGTATAAAACTACAGAATATTATGCGCCGCAACATGAACGCACTATTTTGTGGAATGACCCTGATTTAGCGATCGCCTGGCCAATTGCAGATGAGCCAATCTTATCGGCTAAAGATAAAGCTGGTAAGCTGTTTCGAGACGCAGAGGTATATGCATGAGAATCTTATTGACGGGGGTAACTGGACAAGTCGGTTGGGAATTGCAACGCACCCTCATGACTTTAGGTGAAGTCATAGTTGTAGAACGTAGCGCCAGTCATCCCAGTTTACAAATAGATTTAGCCCAACCTGAAACGATTCGCCCCATCATTAGAGAGATAAAACCTGATTTAATTATCAATCCGGCGGCTTACACAGCAGTAGATAAAGCAGAATCAGAACCAGATTTAGCAATGGCGATTAATGGGATTGCACCAGGTATCATCGCTGAAGAAGCAAAGCGAATAGGTGCAGCTGTAATTCAATATTCCACAGATTATGTATTTGATGGCAATAAAACTACTGCATATACTGAGCAAGACCAACCAAATCCCCAAAATATCTACGGTAAAACAAAACTAGCAGGCGAACAGGCGATCGCATCTGTTGACGTACCGCATTTAATTTTACGCACAAGTTGGGTTTATAGCCTACGCGGAAAGAATTTTTTACTGACGATGTTAAGGCTAGCTCAAGAACGGGAAGAAATTCGAGTTGTAGATGACCAAATTGGCGCGCCTACTTGGAGTCGCATGATTGCTGAAGCTACAGCCCAAATTATTTCCCAAGCTTCACAAAATATATCTGAATTTTTAGCAGCTAAAGGTGGAATATATCATTTAACTGCAAGTGGTAAGACTAGCTGGTATGGATTTGCCAAAGCAATTTTTGAACTTGAGGACAAAAAAAGCGATCGCAAACTGCAAAGGTTGATTGCAATTCCCTCCCAAGAATATCCCACACCAGCCACTAGACCAGCTTATTCTCTATTAGATAGTCAAAAATTATCAGATAATTTTGGATTGGTATTACCAGACTGGCAAAGAAGTTTAGAGTTAGTACTGGTTAAAAATAACAGCTAAATAGAGTTTGAGAATAATAATCAAGCAATTTGAAGCGTGCTAGGTTCAGGAATAGACTCACCTTCAGCTTGCCAACCTTCCAAGTACATTTCTATTACTTCCTCGCCGTTACGAATTGCTTCCTCCCGAGTTTTGCCGTGAGTACAAGGCATGATCACGCGATCAGCAAACTCTGGGATTGTTACTAGAAAAAGCTGATCTTCATCAGACCATTGAATAATCATGCTGTATCGACTCATAAATCCTCATCCTCTCTTAACTCTTCCAGTTCAGCTAATAATCGTGCTAACTGCTTCTCTAAATAAAGCGGTACATCATCTCCATCTTTACCTGGAATTGTCAGTGTCTTTCTGAGCAAAGGATGTCGCCAGCGTTCATGGCTTCCTTTTCTACGCTTGGGCAGATAAACAAATCCTTCACGTGCAATTTGAGCTTTTAACTCCCGAATCTTTCTGGGCATGGATTTTGTTTACTTATCCATCCTATTTTCTCATTTATTGATTTTATCAGGCAAATTTCTGTAAATTTGCTGATTCCAAAGAGGAGGAATTTACGTAAATACTGGCTGAAATGCGATCGCAACTTACAGAATAGTACAAGAACAGGCGATCGCTCTCACTTTAGTTATGCAACGCAAGCATTTTAAACGCTACCTACTGGTATTCTGGGCTACAGTTTTAGCTGTCTGGATAACTATCATTCCTGCTAGGATAGCGATCGCTTCTTACCAAGCTCCCATACCACAGGCAATTTTTGTCCTGGGAGGTAATCCAGAACGCATGGAATTTGCAGCTAAATTTTGGCAGGTTCACCAGAATTTAGATATTTGGGTTTCTGATTTTGAATCTGGTCTAGATTATAATCGCCAGATTTTTGCACAATTTGGGGTTCCTGATCAACGCTTGCGGTTAGATGGTCGCGCTACAGATACAGTAACTAATTTCACGACACTAGTCGGAGATTTTGCTCGCCAGAAGTTACAGCATCTTTATCTGGTTACATCGGATTATCACATGAGGCGAGCCAGAGCGATCGCAACTATTGTTTTAGGTAGCCAGGGAATTACAGTCACCCCAATCGCAGTACCTTCAAAATTATACCGAGCAGAATCACTGCAGCGAGTCTTGCGAGATTGCGGGCGATCGCTCTTGTGGATTTTTACTGGCAAAAGTGGGTCAAGTTTAAATCCTCACCTTGATAGGTAAAGTTTGGTAATTGGTAATTGGTAATTGGTAATTGGTAATGGGAATTTATTTCCTTGTCCCCAGTCCCCAATCCCCAGTCCCCAACCTCACGATTTCACAGCCTGAACAGGTGGCATATTCAAATCTTTCGCTAAACCAACTGTTTTTAAGCACCAAATTGCCCACCAAGTGATGTCAATTTCCCACCAGCGCCAGCCACACTTAACGACATGGGGATATGCATGATGATTGTTGTGCCATCCCTCGCCGTAGGTGAGAATAGCTGCCCACCAGAGATTACGGGAGTTATCGTTGATTTCAAAGGTGCGGTATCCCCACATATGGGTGACTGAGTTAATCAGCCAGGTTGTATGCCAGAGAACAACGGCTCTAACAAATACGCCATACACGACAAAAGACCAACCACCCAGTGCATACAGCAACAATGCCACTGGGAGTTGTAGTAATAAAAAGTTGCGATTTAGCCAGCGATAAAACTGATCTCGTACTAAATCGGGTGCAAATCGCTGGTAGTAGTCATAATTGAAGAACTCTGCACGGGGATAAAAAATCCACATCATATGACTCCACCAGAAACCTTTGCGGGCGGAGTATGGATCTTTTTCTTCGTCTTCAGTATGAGCATGGTGCAAACGGTGTCCAGCCGCCCAAAAGATAGGGCCGCCTTGTAATGATAGGGCACCCAAAATTGCGATCGCATACTCTAAAAATCTCGGCACTTTAAAGCTGCGATGGCTTAAAAGTCGGTGATAGCCTAAGCAAACTCCAATACTACCAAACAGCCAGTGTAGGAACAGAGCAACGCCTACAGCAGACCAAGAAAAAAACCAGGGAGCCAAAAAAGCCAATGCATGAATAGCTCCAAAAAATAGCACACTTAGCCAATCAAGACGCAAAGGTTGGTCTTTCTCCGGCAAATTTTGTAAATTCAATCTCACGAATACTTTCCTCAACCACAAAATATAGGGGACTGGGGACTGGGGATTGGGGGCTGGGGACTGGGGATTGGGGAATAAGCTAATGAGCATTTAAGTTGCATAACCCCAAGGCTGAACCGCTGACCACAAGCGACTCATCCCGGAAAAATGAATGACGATTAGCTTAACAAACAGCAAATGACAAATGACGAATGACAAACCCCAATTACCAATTACCAATTACCCATTACCCATTACCCAATGACAAATGCCTAAATACTGTAATCCAGTACTACCTCACTACGATGAGTATGTTCTGTACTACCAACTCTATCTTGGCGAGTAATTAAATCGAAAATATGCTCACCAACTACTGCTTTCACATCTGCTTCTAGCTCATGAACGAGATTTGCATTTAAAGTAAAAGCATGGTTGGCTTCGTCTACAATTTTGAGAATCATTGACTCATCTACAGGCAAGGAATTTAACGCTTGACGGTATTGCTCTTTAAATATCCGCTTAGTTTCAGGGGTAGGAATTTGGTCAAATTCATACATAGCAGTACCCTGAACCGTAGGTAAATCCATTGCTGAACGAGCAATTTTTCTCAATGCTTGCCCACCTGATAAATCTCCCAAATAGCGGGTATAGGAATGGGCAATCAACAACTCTGGTTGGGTATTTGCTACTTCATGAATGCAATCAACATATTCTTGAGTAGCCCTAGAAGGAGCTATCAGCTTCCGCCAGTTCTCACCGTAATAGTAAGCTAAATCTTTCTCTAAATTTGCTTGACGATTCAGTTCTGGGAAGTACATTAAACCCACAAGTGGATGGTACTGATGGCGTTTTAATTCTGCTTCTAAAGCGCTGTAAATGAAGTAGAGATTCGCTAGGAATTTACTAAAAAAGCTCTTTTCTACAATTCCTTGGAGAAAGCATTTCATAAACGCGGTATTTTCTGCACTTGTGTGAGAATGTTTAGTACCTTCTCGCAAGCGCATATCTAAATGGCTGCTCATAATAAATGCCTATGAAGAGAAGATTAAGACTTATATAAATTCGTAATTTAAAAAGTCCGATTTGATTGAGGTTTGCCAGTATAAATTTTTTGATCCAGCGTATTTCAGGTAAATAAGGTACGTGGGTAGGGGCATGGCAATGCCATGCCCTTACAATTATCTATGCTCACCTACTTGCAATCTGTTGATATATTGCAGAGGATTGATATTACGCAACTGGCATTTTGCTTTTTTGGGGAAATATTTTTCTTTCTCCCCTGGCCTCTGCCTTTTCAGTTACACTTTACCTAACAGTTTTACTTGCCCAATCTTGAGGTTGTAGAAAGATTTCGGTGAGTTGTGCTTCTGGTGAACCGGGTTCTGGCTGGTAGCAGTATTCCCAGCGTGTGAGTGGTGGTAGGGACATCAATATAGATTCGGCTCTACCATCGGTTTGTAGTCCGAAAACTGTTCCTCTGTCGTATACCAAGTTAAATTCTACGTAACGACCGCGACGGTATAGTTGGAATTGACGTTGGCGATCGCTATATTCAGTGTCTTGTCGTCGGTTTACAATTGGCAAATAAGCAGGTAAAAATGCTTTACCGCAGCTTTGCACAAAGGCAAATAAATCTTCCCAATTACGTGTAACTTTTCCTACTTGCTGACTGTAAAGTGCGGCTGGAGTGTCTGTCTTAGAAGTCACATACAGGTTACCACTGCCATCTTGATAGTCAAAGAATATACCACCAATCCCTCTTTGTTCTTGGCGATGACGTAAGTGGAAGTATTCATCACACCAGAGTTTGAAGGCTGGATAATACTCTGGATGGTGCGGATCGCAAGCAGCTTTTAAAGTTTGGTGAAAATGAATCGCATCCTCTGCAAAGGGATAGTAAGGTGTTAAATCTGCACCGCCGCCAAACCACCAAATTGGGCCTGCTTCAAAGTAACGATAGTTGAGGTGTACCGTTGGTACATAAGGATTGCGAGGATGCAGCACCATCGAGGTTCCAGTGGCAAAAAACTGATGTCCGGCTGCTTCTGGGCGTTGAGTCAAAATTGAGGGAGGTAAGGTATCGCCCCAAACTTCCGAAAAGTTGACACCACCTTGTTCAAACACTCGCCCTTCCCGAATCACACGAGTACGTCCTTCACCACCAGCTTTGCGTTCCCACCGGTCTTCACGAAATGTGGCTTCGCCATCCAGTTGTTCTAAGCCGCTGCAAATTTCATCTTGGATGTTTTGCATAAACTGCTTCACCCGTTGGCGTGAATCTGCGGGTGGTACGTTTGCTGCATTGACAGCAGGTGTTAGCACTACTGTGTGATTTTTGGTTTCCTGAGAACGATTGTCTGAATGACGACCCATACTGAATCTCTCTTCAACTCTTAGTAAGCCTGATTACTTTCTAAAATTACTTTATAGTTATTGAGTTATTTTATTACAGGTCAGTTGAAAAACTTAACAAATGGAATGGGGCATGGGGCATGGGGCATTGGGCATGGGGCATTGGGCATGGGGCATTGGGCATTGGGTAATTGGTAATGGGTAATTGGTAATTGGTAATTGGAATTAAGAATTTCCCCCCTACTCCCTGCCCCCTGCCCCTCTGCCTCCCTAGTCCCCAGTCCCCAATCCCCAATCCCCAATCCCCAAATAAAGGATTGTAAATCTTTTACCCCCGGGGCTAGTCAAACAATTACACTTATCATAACTTGATAGTTATGTGATTGTTAAGCTAACTACCGGAGAACTCATGGTTAATACCTTATCCCAGTCTGCACCTAAAGAACCAAAGCAGGGAATTAAAGCACCAAGCAAAGAAACCGTATTGACTCCCCGGTTTTACACTACAGATTTTGAAAAAGCGGCTAGTCTGGATCTCTCTGCTCAGGACACGGAGTTGCAGGCGATGCTAGCAGAAATGCGGGCAGATTACAATCGTCACCATTTTGTTAGGGATGAGGCGTTTGCACAGTCTTGGGAACATATTGAATCAGAAGCACGCCAGTCGTTTATTGAGTATTTAGAACGTTCTTGCATTTCTGAGTTCTCTGGATTTTTGCTGTTTAAAGAACTTTCGCGCAAGCTGAAAAATCGCAATCCTCTGTTGTCGGAAATGTTTAATTTGATGGCGCGTGATGAAGCGCGTCATGCGGGATTTTTGAATAAAGCTATGGGCGATTTTAAATTATCGCTGGATTTGGCTGATATTACTAAAAGACGCACTTATACCTTTTTCCCGATTGAGTGGGTAATTTACACAGTTTATCTATCAGAAAAAATTGGCTATTGGCGTTACATTATTATTTATCGCCATTTGCAAAAACACCCAGAAAACCAGTTTTATCCAATTTTCCGCTACTTTGAAAGCTGGTGTCAGGATGAAAACCGTCACGGGGATATATTCAAAGCTTTATTACGCTCTCAACCCCAATTGTGGAAAACCTGGAAATCTAGATTGTGGAGTCGCTTTTTCTTGTTATCGGTATTTGCTACCCACACTTTAACAGTTCACGAACGGGCAGGATTTTATCATTCATTAGGGCTTGATGCCAGAGAATTTGACCGCCAAGTTGTTTGTGAAACTAATGAAACTGCTGGCCGTGCTTTTCCCGTGATGTTAAATACCGAACATCCCAAGTTTTTCTCGCGTTTGCATCGCTGCTCGGATTACAATTTAAAATTGGTGGAAATTGACCGCAGTTCTCAGCCGAAATTTGTGAAATTAATTCGGAAAATCCCCTTTGTGACGGCTATTGTTTGGAATTTATTACTACTTTACTTGATTAAACCCATCGATACCGAAGCTTTGCGGGGACAAGTTTGTTAGATATAGCGGTTATCGGTTGAGTGGAATACATTCCGGAGGGCAAGGCACTGCCATGCCCCTACAAGGGACGATATAATCTTGTATTGCATTTAAACCAGAAGCACTATATTTGAGGCATCGCACTTTAGCATTTCGGTAAAACAAGTTTACTCGTGCAACCCTATACCATGTAGAGATTGTTCCACAGTCTCTACATTTTTTTTACGTCTGAGGAAAACACTTAAACATTAACATTGAAGGTAATTGCAAGAACCCTGAAGTTGATTCTGGGTACGCAAAACACGGAAACGTTAACCCTGATGTTGATTACGGGAACCCTGAAGTTGATTCTGGGTACGTGAAACACGGAAACGTTAACCCTGAAGTTGATTCTGGGAACCCTGCAGTTGATTCTGGGTACGCGAAACACGGAAACGTTAACCCTGAAGTTGATTACGGGAACCCTGCAGTTGATTCCAGGAACCCTGAAATTGCTACACAAAAATGGATTAATTGTTATTGCGATCGCACTTTTACAGCATATTTCACGTAAATGACCTATGCGGGTAGGGGCATGGCACTGCCATGCCCTTAAAATTATCTGTACCTCACCAACTTGTAATCTGCTGTCAATTGCTGTTGTGGAACAGCGATCGCACTTTTTGCATGAGGCTGTAATTGCGATCGCACCTTGAAATTGCTGTAGTGAAAGCCCAACTCTTCCCACATAACACCTTTCGTAATTACGAATCACGAACTACGAATTACAAATTACTTGCCTTTATTGGCAAACTCTTGTGCTTTCTTCTGGGGGTCAAATTTTAAACTTTTATCCCATTGCTGTGCTTTGTCGAACTTATCAATAGCGGCATTAATCTCATTATTTTGGGCTAGCTTCTCACCTTGGATAACCAGCACAGAAGCCGCTTTCTCCTTGCGAGATGGAGTTTGGCAAGTTGACAAATCCGCCAAAACCTCTGGGTGGCCAATTAGGTAATAATTTAGCAAGTTACAAGCACTGCGTAATAAATCATCGAAATTTAAATCCCATAAAATTATCGTGTTGTCACTACTGCCAGAAGCCAACTTTTGCCCATCAGGACTGAAGGCGACGCTATAGACCGAACTGCTATGTCCAGTCAAGGTGGTGATGGCTTTTCCTGTGGTAATATTCCAGATTTTGATGGTGTTGTCATCACTGCCAGAAGCCAACTTTTGCCCATCAGGACTGAAGGCGACGCTATAGACCGCACTGCTATGCCCAGTCAAGGT